>JAUMVN010000024.1 GCA_030530145.1 Coriobacteriia bacterium
ATCAGCGGATTTGCCGGACCTCAAGCTCCTTAGAACGGACTCCAAGCTTTTATCAACGATGGCGCCATCGGCGGCAGCGCTCTGAGTCCTACCGCCAAGCAACAGCGAGAATAAATCTGTATTTCTCCTATCGGCGTGCTCTGCCCAGAACACAACCGTTGTGTCCCCCATCCTCATATGGTGTGACCTGTCGGACAAGAGATAGTTGAGGGCCAGGCCATAGGCCTGAGCGGTTTTCTCGGCAACCGGGGCATTGCGACCTTGCTCGCCATCATGACCGTATGACTCAAAGGCGGGCGCGTTAAAACTCACAAGCGAAGCCCCTGCGGACTGAGCGCCGTACACACCTTTGATTGACGGATGCAACAAGGCCGGTGTTCCCTTCTCGCCTGTCGCCAAACAAACCATTGTGCCGGCATCAGCAGAAACGTCGATAGTACGCTCGTCCCATGCGCTCGCTATTGCCTCGTCTTCTTCCGCAAGCAGCAGGGAACCACCGTCCGACAGCACGGCAAACGTCACGTTACCGCCAGCACACGCATTCTCAAACTCGGGCTCAAGACATTTCAGTGTGGAAGAGTCCCCCGGATTCCAGGAAGAGTAATACGCAAGAATTGCACGCGCCACTACAGAGCCAACGTTGTTCAGTATCTGAGCGTGGATCACCCTTGATGCCTCAAAACATCGAAAAGCACGGTCTGGCTTTCCCTTAGCATCTACGCCGAAGATGTAGGATGCCGTATCACACAGAAAATTGGCCTTAACACCCGCCGTCCTTTTTACCTGAGTGGGCACGACTCGAGTAACGCCGTTTTTCTCCGCAGCGGGAATTATCTTGACTGGTTTGCCATCCTCCGAAATAACCAGCTGGTACTTGACCTTACAGGTTGTCCAGCCGAGACGCGCAACCTGGTCCGGATGCTCCCTCAGCAGTTGCTCGTAGCAGGAGGCCAATGCAGAAATAATCATCGGTGCACCTCGCTGCCGGCCACATCAATCACTCCGTTGTGCATGACGGCCTTAAAGAACATCGGCTCAATGTCATTGGGGTCGGAGAAATCCATGTCGTAGAGCATGAACCCAAGGTCGCGCTCGTCAACATCCGAGTAAGCGCCCTGCGGAGGCCATTGCCCCTCATAGGGAGCCAGGTTCGCGGCAAACTCGCGACACCCAAAATAAGGCTGGGAGTAGCATTGCCCTTTCGCCAACCTGCGACGAAAAATGTCGCAGAACTTACCGGGATTGTCCGCCTTGCTCGCATCGTCGGTCATCTCGAAGTGCGCCTCAATCACGTAGCACACGTTGGTGAGCACGACCGACGCACGCTGCTGGATATCCTCAGCCGCGTAGATATGCGGCAAGCCCTTCTTACCTTCAGCCGCAGAACGAAGAAGCGACGCCAATGCCTTTGACTTGACCTCGTTTCTCCGCACGCTCGTGAACTCGATGGGGTTCAGCACATGGATGCGATCTATGACGTAGCGCATGCCGGGGTGCCAGTACACCGACTCAAGCATGCCACGTGCGGCGCTCGGCGTTATAACGTCGTAAGAGTAACGTTCGACCTTGAGCTCCGGACGCGTGAATAGCGCCATATCGCCCCAGGCCTTTACTCTAAATCCGTATGCCATACCAACTCCTTTCCCTCTTGAACCCAATAACGCCTAGTTGAAAAAAGCTCACCAGAAAAATGCCTCCCCACTCTTAGCGCCGAGGTCGAGGCCGGTCGCCTCGCTATAGCGCGATACATCGTCCAAGATATACAGCCCTTCGACCAATTCGCTTATCGCGCCCTCGTCGCGGAGGGCTTCGATGTCGTGCATGTACAGATTCACAGCATGCCGAGAAACCTTGCGTATCGCGGTGCGCGTGACTATGCCCAGCTCAAGGAGGTGTATCTCTTCGCCGATATCCTCCGTTGGTATAACAATCGGGAGCGAGCCGTCCTCGATAAGCTGAAAATCGTGTGCGATTTGAGCGAAATCGAATCGGAGGCCTTCCCCACAATCGGAGAGTCTCTCGACGATTCCACGTCCATCAAGATTCTTATTGCCCTTAACCTCGTACAGCATGATGAAGAAGCGTTCAATCGTTGTAAGGGAATCAGCCTTTGAGACGTCTCCACCCTTAACATCAATCCCCGGCAACGCCACGCCAGACACCGCTGCACGCTGCTTCGTCTCGCGCGGGAGGGCGTAATTGTCGGCATTGCTAAACAGGTAGACAAAGCTCTCCTCTCGAGGGCGTTTCCCCTCACGGTTACAGCGACCGGCAGCCTGCACCATAGAATCGATGCCCGCGACGCTTCGGTAAACAACCGGGAAGTCAAGGTCAACGCCGGCCTCCACAAGACTCGTCGCGACAACGATACAGGGGTCGCCACCAGCAACTCGCCTGCGAATAGTAGCAAGGGTAGACACACGATGCTCCGGATACATCAACGTGGTCAAATGAAAGACGGTGGTTGGGTCACGGACCCGGTCGCGCACGGCGTCGAATAGAGCGCGTGCCTGCTTACGGCTATTCACGATACACAGCGCCTGGTGATGTTCCGACAAAAGACCGGCAAGATCATCATCAGAAACCGGTCCCAGCGAGCGATACGTCACGCGCTCCAGCTCGGCGAACAACGAGCCGGCGTCGGCAACGATTTCTGTACAGTCCAGGCCCTCGCCCTCGAAAAAACCCTCCAACGCAGGCTGAGTGGCACTTGAGAGCAGCACGGTGCAGCCATAGTGCTTCACAAGCTCGGCAAGGGCCTTAACGCATGGGATAAGATACTTCGTTGGAATCATCTGGGCTTCGTCGAGCACGATGACGCTGTTCGCAATGTTGTGCAGCTTTCGGCAACGGGACGTCTTGTTTGAATAAAGGGATTCGAAGAGCTGGACGTTTGTGGTCACGATAATCGGCGCATCCCAGTTCTCCGCAGCGAGGCGCAGACGCTCGCCTAAGCCGCCATCCGTAAGCTCGCTTGAATCGAAGTCGAAGCCGGAGTGAT
Organism: Coriobacteriia bacterium; assembly: GCA_030530145.1. Classification (GTDB taxonomy): domain Bacteria; phylum Actinomycetota; class Coriobacteriia; order Coriobacteriales; family Atopobiaceae; genus Paratractidigestivibacter. The sequence continues at coordinate 3,002 of JAUMVN010000024.1, forward strand.
GTTCCAGGACGTTCTCGTCCCCCAGAACATCCCTATACACCTGAGCGTTCTGCTCGATAATCGAGGTGTACGGTTCCGCGCAGATCACGCGAGACATGCCCTGAAGGCAAGCGTGTTGCAAAGCAAAACGAAGCAGCGCGTAGGTCTTCCCGCTGCCGGTCGGAGCAGTAAGAGAATAGAGACCTCTAGCCCCTTGTGCCGACCTAAGGCAGCCGTCGGAAACCTCACAACGCAGGACATCCAGCCTCGTTGTCGGGGGGCGAAATCCCTTGAGAAAAGCTTCCAGACGATCGCGCAGTGTTTGCAGACTGTCGTAGGCGAGAGCCTCTCGCGCGCCGTCGCTCATAAAACGCTCGGTACAAAGAAAGTCCGCATCCACGAGACAGCTGAACACCATACGTGTCAAAAACTGCAAGGCATAGGATTGCTCTCTGCGATTTCCGCCAAGCGACAGGTCAGTAAACAACGAAGGGGGTTCAGGCGCAACAAACTTCAACTCATTCTTATACGCCCCATAATCTGGAATAGCGCCCGACCGCGCTTTCCTCAAGCGGCCCAAGAATGTAACACCGTCATCCACTGGGGAACCAGCATCTGGTAAGCCACCATGATGACCAGCCACACAATATGCAAGCGGCCTAAGGCACAGCACCTCATCAAGAAGCAAGGCACCCGCAGCTGAATGGTCGACCTTCGGACCGTCATGAAGAATGCGGTTCTGGAACTCATAGGAATACTTCCCAATATCATGCGCAAGGCCAGCAGTACGTGCCCACCCTGACGCACCAAACGAAGTAGCGAACAACGCCGCCATCTGAGCAACCTCAGTCAAGTGGTCGAGCACAAACTCGCGGCGTTGACCGTCATCACTGATGTGCGCATAAAAAGGCAAGGTCTCCTGCGCCATAGCTTTCTCCCGAATACTGTGGTTCCAACGGTGTAGAACAATGTCGCGCTGAATAATCTCCGCGAGTAAATCAATTCTATTCCGCAGATGTGACAACAATTAAAGTCTGACCGCTCTAGCAAGGGCAACCATTGCACGTTAAGGCCCTTGTCTAAGGGCCGAAAGGGGTTAAAAGCGGGCTTCTTGATCAGTTTTTCTAGATTGTGCTTGGCGTTTTGGCTGATGCAAGAACGAAAACGGCTCGTCCACGTAAATCCGTGGCCGAGCCGTTTGCGTTTGTCCAGTTGAGATTAGATAAGGACTTTAATAAAGCAAACAGAACCTCAATTTTCTGATCGCCGGGTCGGACTTAGGCACCCTAAACCATCTGCTCGGGGTGGAACACGGCGTCGAACTCGGCGGCGGTGAGAAAACCGAGGGCCACGCAGGCGTCGCGGAGGCTCGTCTCCTCCGCATAGGCCTTCTTGGCCACCTTCGCGGCGTTCTCGTAGCCGATGTGGGGGTTCAGCGCCGTGACCAGCATGAGAGAGTTGTGCAGGTTCGCATCCATTTTTGAACGGTTGGCCTTTATGCCAGAGGCGCAGCGCTCATCGAACGAGAGGATCGCGTCGGAGAGCAGCCCCACGGACTGCAGGAAGTTGTACGCGATCACGGGCATGAAAACGTTAAGCTCGAAGTTGCCCTGGCTCGCGGCGAAGCCGATGGTCGCGTCGTTTCCCATGACCTGCACGGCGACCATCGTGACGGCCTCGCACTGCGTCGGGTTGACCTTGCCAGGCATGATAGAGCTGCCCGGTTCGTTTGCGGGAATCGTGATCTCGCCCAGACCCAGGCGCGGGCCGCTCGCGAGCCAACGCACATCGTTGGCGATCTTCATCATGTTCGCCGCCAGCGCCTTCACGGCGCCGTGCGCGAAGACAACGGCATCCTTTCCGGACAGGGCGCGGTACTTGTTCGGATCGGTCACAAAAGGCAGGCCCGTCTGCTCGGCGATCTTCTCGGCGACCGCCACGTCAAAGCCCTCGGGCGCGTTGAGACCCGTGCCGACCGCCGTGCCGCCGAGCGCCAAGCGATACAGGCCCGGAAGCGACGCCTCGAGCTCCTCGGCCGCGCCCTCGAGCAATGCGCGCCACCCCGAGATCTCCTGGCTGAAGGCGATGGGCACGGCATCCTGGAGATGCGTGCGCCCGCACTTGACCACGCCAGCGTTCTCCTCCTCAAGGCGCGTGAACGTGGCCGCGAGCCGCTCAACTGCGGGCAGCAGCCGCTCTCGCACCGAGACCGCCGCCGCGATGTGCATCGCCGTGGGGAAGGTGTCGTTCGAGCTCTGGCTCATGTTCGCCGAGTCGTTGGGGTGCAGCGCCTTCGGCAGCGCGACGCCGCGCTCGGCCGCGATCTGGTTGCCGCGGTTGGCGAGCACCTCGTTCATGTTCATGTTCGACTGCGTGCCCGATCCGGTCTGCCACACGACCAGCGGGAAATTGCCATCGAGCTTGCCTGCCAGGACCTCATCGGCTGCCGCGCAGATCATGGCCGCGGAGGCTTCGTCCATACGGCCCAGTTGAGCATTCGCACGCGCCGCGGCCTTCTTGAGCTGCGCGAACGCGGCGATGATCTCGGGCGGCATGGTCTGCCCGCCGATGGGGAAGTTCTCGTGGCTGCGCTGGGTCTGCGCACCCCAAAGGGCATCGGCGGGCACGCGCATCTCGCCCATCGAATCGTGCTCGATGCGGTAGCCCACAAGGTCGGCGTCGCTCATGGCGTCTCCTTTACATCAACCTGAAATCCGTCGGCAACGGCCGCGCGCCGCCCCCTCTTACTCCGAGGCGCGCATGCGGCCCGAGAAGCTCGAGCCGGCGAGAATGGCGCTCGCCACCTCGGCCTGGTCGCGCGCCACGACGCCCAGATCGGCCCGCACGCCGCGGAAGCGCGGGCTCGTCGAATAGTAATTGGCCAGGCGCTCGTTGCGGTACGCGTCGTTCAAGGCACCGAGCTCGCCCTGGATGCTCTCCATGTACCCGCTCGCCGACGCGCGCTCCTCGCCGAGCACCGCGCCCAGGCAGCTCGCGACGAAGTGCATCTCCTTCGCATCGCGCCGGGCTCTATGGACAGCCTCGCCGTCGCGCAGGTTCAGCCCGAACAGAACATCGTCGAGGTCGGCGAGTTCTTCGTCGAAGTGCTTCTGGAAATCCTCGGCGCGCAGGCCCTCGCTGAGCACGCGGCTCTTCCACTTGATGCTCGGCAGCTCATCGGCAAGGTTGTGCATACGTCGCTTGACGTGGCGCTTCTTCATGAGGCTGAGCACGCTCTCGAGCTCGAGCTGACGCTCCTTTGCGCAGGCGACGGGCAGTAGGCAGTTCTCGCCGAGCTCGCCCGACTCGACCAGAGCGTCGACGGAATCCGAGAGGATATCGATCTCGCGCAGCGGCGAGGTGGCGTCGATCAGGGCGCGCAGGTCGTCCGCCGTGCGGTGGCTCTGCTTCTTCGACTGCCAGGGCGCGAGGAAAAGGATGAGGGAGCGCAGCCGGCGCAGACGGACACGGAAGTCGCGCAGTGCCTCGACGCTCTCGGGCTCGTCAAGAAACGCGTCGAGGGCGTCGGCCATCTCGACGGTCATGAGCTCGACCTGGTTGTCGACCTCCGCCATGGCGTCCCAGGCGACGGCGTCGGGCCCGGCCACGTACCAGCGCAGCGTCCCCTTCTCGCCGGGGCCCGCGGGCAGCGAGATCGCGGCGGCGGCGCCCTTGTTGAAGCGAATCTCTGCGCCGGTAAAGTGCGCCGCGAGCTCGTCCATGAAGGGGACGTGCCCCACGACGACGAGCGTCTCGGCATCGACGTCGGCCGACGCCAGCTCGGCGAGGAACTGGTCGACGTCCTGGTCGTAGATCGAGCGGTGCACGTCGATGCCGCAGGCGTCCACCGCCTCGGCGACGACGCCCGCCGTCTGCAGCGCACGCACGGCGGGGCTGCACCAGATGCTCACCTCGGGGTCCTCGCCGAGCAGCGAGAAGGTCCGCGGATACGCTATCTCGAGGGCGCGTACGCCTGCGGGCGTCAACTTGCGGTCGATGTCGCCGCCGGACGCGCTCTCGGTCTCCGTCTTTCCGTGACGCACGAGCACCAGTGTCTTGACCATGCCATCCCCCAAGCTGTCAGTGGCCTTGCGACTCTTTAGGATACCAATGCCGCCGCGGGCGCACCCCCTCATCGTCGAGCGACCGGGTGGACGGTTGCTGTGCATCGCTCCAAATACGCTCAGAGAACCGCATCGACCAAGGTCATGAAGAGGCGCATCTGCGGGGTCACCGCCTTGTTCTTGTGATGGACCATCTGATACCAGATATCGACCGGCTCCAGCCGCACGTCCACAGGCGCAAGATTCCCGGCGGCCACGGCGGCCGAGGTCGCCATGGCGGGCAAGAAGGTCAGGCCCTCCGTGCTCTGCGCGAGCTGGATGAGCAGGCTCGTGTTGCCGCACTCCACACGCGGCTCGAGCGCGAGCCCGCGGGCGCAGACGGCCTGCTCGAGGGCCTTCCGATACGCGACGCTGCGCTCAGTCAGGTACAGCGGGGCCGCCAGGGCGCGCTCAAGCGGCACGTCCTTCTCGGCGGCCATCGGGTTTCCCGCCGCCGCGTAGAACCCAGCAGCGCCGGGCTTCTCCATGACCTTGACCCACTCCGGATAATTCACGCGCTCGTCGAGGAACAGCAGGATATCGATGTCGTTGCGACGCAGCATGGCGAACTCCTCGTCGAGAAGCCCCTGGTGGGTGCTCACGCAGACCTTCGGGTAGGTCCGCGAGAGGTCGGAGAGGACCCCCGGCAGCACGCTCATGAGCAGGGAGTCGAGGGCCCCGATGCGCAAGGAGCCCACGACCTCGCCCGGCTCGCGGGCGATGCGCGCCGCCTCGTCCGCCGCCTGCAGCATCGTATGCGCCACGGGCACGAGCCGCTCACCCTCCGGCGTCAGGCGGATATTGCGCCCCACGCGCTCGAACAGGTCGCAGCCGAGCTCCCGCTCCAGCTGCTTGACCTGCATGGTCACGGCCGATTGGGTGTAGCCGAGCTCGGACGCCACCCTCGTGAAGCTCCCGACCTCGGCGATGCGCGAGAACGTGCGAATGCAGCGAAGCTCCAATGCGCGCCCTCTCTCTAGTTTGCATCAATCAATTTGATGCTTATCTTCGTATCTATGAATTGTACTTTAGTCGACCAGGGTGGTTGAATCCCTTCTAGACAAAGGCGAAGGATGGCTGGGAGGTCTACCACATGAGCAAGAGGGCACGGGGAGTCGTTGCGGGCGTTTCGGGCGCGTGCTTCTGGGGCATCTCGAATGTATTCATCAATTTCTTGACTAATAACTACAGCGTCGCAGCCTCTTGGATCGGTTGCTTCCGCGTGCTCGTCGCCGGGCTCGTCTTCATCGCGATCTGCCTCGCGACCTGCAGAGAGAGGCTCCTCGCGATGCTGCGCGACCGCCGCGCCATGGTCGGCGTCGTGCTCTTCGCCGTGCTCGGCATCGCCGTCTACCAGATCAGCTACATCATGGCCATCGGCAGCACGAACGCCTCGACCGAGGCCCTGCTCACCCAGCTGAGCCTCATCTACATCATGGTCTATACCTGCGCCCGCGACCGGCGCGCCCCGATGGCCGCGGAGCTTTTCGGCCTCGCGCTGGCGCTCATCGGCGTCTTCTGCATCGCCACCAAGGGAGACCCCGCCGCGCTCGTCGTCGGCCTCGCCGGCCTCGGCTGGTGCCTGCTCGACGGCATGCTCGGGTTCCTCCACAACACGCTGCCGCTCTACGCGCTCGACCGCTACGGATCGCTCTCGGTCAATGCTGTGGGCATGTCGCTCGGCGGCCTGCTCCTGATCCCGATCGCGCAGCCCTGGGCCGGCGCGCCGGCCTTCGACGGCATCGGGTGGGCCGCGTTCGGCGCCACGACCCTCTTCGGCGCGATCCTCGGCTACCTGCTCGCCATGCAGGGCCTCAAGGACTCCGGCCCCATGCTGGGCAGCCTCCTGCTCGTGTTCACCCCCATTGTGGCCACCCTCGCCAGCGCGGCGCTTCTCGGCACGGCCATCACGGCCTTCGACCTCATCGGCCTCGTCTGCATCGTCGCGATGATGGTCGTCATGTCCCTCGCGAAGAAGGAACCGCAAGAGACCGGAGAGGGCTACGTACACGAGACCGCGTAACACACCTCGCCTGTGCCCTGGCAAGAGGCCCTCCCGGCCCATCTCATTGCTCAGCGCTCGCTGCGCTCGCTCGCTTACGCGATTCGCATGAGATGGGACGGGCGCGCTTCCCGGCAGGGGCGCTTCTCTTTATTGGATTTCGCCCCTCAGTGCGCCGGAAAAGGCCGCGCCCCGAATCTCACGCGAATCGCGCAGCGAGCGAGCAAAGCGAGCGCTGAGCAGTGAGGTTCGGGGCGCGGCCTTTTCCGGCGCGCTGAGGGGCAGAGCCGTTACATCAGCTTGCAGACGTTCTGGGCGAAGGCGACCGGGTCGGCCACGGGCAGGCCCTCGGTGAGAAGCGCCTGGTCGTAGAGCAGCGAGGTGTAGAGCGCGAGCTTATCGGTGTCGCCGGCCTCCTGAGCGGCCTGCAGCTTGGCGAACACGGGGTGGGCGGCGTTGACCTCGAGCACGCGCGTGGCCTTAGGCGCGCCGGTGGCGTCGGGGCCGGCGGCGAGCACCTGCTCCATCTCGAGCGAGACGGGGCCCTCGGCCGAGACGCTCGACGGCGCGTCGTCGGCAGAGGTCAGGTGCGCAGAGACGGTGACCTTGGCCACGGCGTCGCCGAGCGCCTCCTTCATGGCGCCGAACAAGCCCTCGTTGGCCTTGGTCGTCTCCTCAGCGGCCTCCTTCTCCTCGTCGGAGGCAAGGTCGAGGTCGCCGGAGCTCACGTTCTTGAGCTCGAGCGCGCGGTCCTCGGTCTCGGGGTCGGCGCCGTCGGCCACGGCCTTCTCGGCAGCTTCGCGGGCGGCGTCGTCGGCATAGACTTTGGCCAGGCCCGTAGCCGTGAAGTCGCGCATGGACTGGAAGCAGAACTCGTCGACGTCGGCGGTGCAAAGAAGCACGTCGTAGCCGCGAGCGAGCACGGACTTGACCACGGGCATCTTGGCCAGGCGATCGCGGTCGTCGCCGGCGGCGTAGTAGATGGCCTTCTGGCCCTCGGGCATGGCCTCGGCGTACTCCTGCAGGGTGACGTACTTCTCGTCGCGAGCGCTCCAGAAGAGCAGGAGGCCTGCGAGCTCGTCCTTCTTCATGCCGTAGCTGGAGTAAATCCCGTACTTGAGGCCGCGGCCGAAGTTCTCGAAGAACTTGATGTAGTCGTCGCGGTCGTTGTCTCGCATGGACTCGAGCTCGGAGGTAATCTTCTTCTCGATGCGACGGCCCATGACCTGGAGCTGACGGTTCTGCTGCAGGGTCTCGCGCGAGATGTTCAGCGTGATGTCGGACGAGTCGACGACGCCGCGCACGAAGTTGTAGTAATCGGGCACGAGGTCGGCGCACTTCTCCATGATGAGGACGTTGGAGCTGTAGAGCTCGAGGCCCTTCTCGTAGTCGCGGCTATACAGGTCGAACGGGGCCTTGCCGGGGATGAAGAGGAGCGCGTCGTACTCGAGGCTGCCCTCGGCGTGCAGGCTGAAGGTGCGGGCCGGCGCCTCCCAGTCGTGGAAGGTGGACTTGTAGAACTCGTCGTACTCGGACTGCTCGACGTCCGCGGCGCGCTTCTTCCAGATGGGGGTCATGGAGTTCAGGGTCTCGAGCTCCTCGTAGGACTCCCACTCGGGCTTGTAGTCGTCGCCCGCGTCCTCCGGCTTCTCCTTCTGGCGAGACTTGGTGACCATCATCTGAACGGGGTAGCGCACGTAGTTGCTGTAGCGCTTGACCAGGTCCTTCAAGGTGTACTCGGAGGTGTACTCGTCGTAGCTGGCGTCGTCGGTGTTGTCCTTGAGGGTCATGACCACGTCGGTACCGCAGGTCTCGCGGTAGGCAGGGTCGTCGGCGGGGACGGCCTCAATGGTGTAGCCCTCAATGCCGTCGGAGGTCCAACGGTTGCACTCGTCGGAGCCGAAGGCGCGCGTGACGACGCTGACCTCCTTGGCCACCATGAAAGCGGAGTAGAAGCCAACGCCGAAGCGGCCGATGATGTCCACAGCGTCGCCTTGGGCCTCGGCGTTCTCGGCCTTGAACTCCTCGGAGCCGGAGTGGGCGATGGTGCCGAGGTTCTTCTCGAGCTCGTCGGCGGTCATGCCGATGCCGTTGTCCGAGACGGTAAGGGTGCGGGCGTCCTTGTCGTACGAGAGGGTGATGGCAAGGTTCTCCTGGTCCACCTGCGCAGACGCGTCCGTCAGGCTCTTGAGGTAGAGCTTGTCGATGGCATCGGAGGCGTTGGAGATGAGCTCGCGCAGGAAGATTTCGCGGTTGGTGTAGATCGAGTTGATCATGAGGTCGAGGAGCTTCTTGCTTTCGGTCTTGAATTTACGCATAGGTTCGCGTTCCCTTCTTCGAGCGATATTCAACAAAGGTGTTCCTACCCGAGACTTTTGAGCGATATACGTTGACGCTCAGAAAACTTTAGCCAGTGGCGCTTAGATTTGCGATTACATAATGGCAAGGGGCGCACATCGAATCGACCGCAACGAACATGCTGCGAGGTTTTGCCCTTCGTGCGACGTATGGCGGACCTTGTTGCAAGGTTTTGCCCTTCGTGCGACGTAGATATCGAACGTTGCGAAACCGGGACATCGGCTTACCTGGGCTTTCTCGCCCGCACCGCCCCCAATTCGGCCTCTAAAGACAACTTCAACGTCGCACGAAGGGCAAAACCTTGCAAGCCCCTGGCGGTTACGCCGCACGAGGGGCAAAACCTTGCAAGGCGCTAACGGCGGGCGACGAGCAAGTAGTTGTCGTCGGCGGCCCAGGCGTCGTCCGGGCAGCAGACAAGGCCGACGCGGCCGAATTCGGCCTCAAGCGTCGACTGGAAATCCCGCAGGAAAGTCGCGTCGCCGCCTACCGTGACCACGTTCGCGGCCAGGGCTCCGCCCGGGGCAAGGAGTGCCGCATAGGCACTTGCCGCCTCAGGCCCGGAAAGGCTCGCCACAGGCTCCGCGCCTGCAAAGGCGTCGAGCGCGATGAAGTCATACTTCTCTCCGCGAAGGGCCGCCCCGCGGACGAAGTCGAAGCCGTCGCCGCAGGTCACGTGGGCACCCGCGTCGTCGGCGAAGAACCAGCGGCGAGCGGCGTCGATCACGCGACCGTCGATCTCCACGACGTCGATGCGCGCGTCCGGCCGCAGTTCGCGCACATGCTTCGGCACGGCGAACCCGCCGCCGCCCACGACCAGCACGCGCGGGGCCTCCGCGGCAACGCCCCCGAGCACCCGCCCGAATGCGCGGTAATACTCGAAGACCGGCTCCATCCGCCGCTCGTCGAGGTAGGTCGCCGACTGATAGACGCCGCCGCTCGACAACACGCGCACGGGCCCGCCGTCCGGGCCTTCCACGGTATAGACCAGCGTCGGACGCAGGCCAAAACGGACAATATGCAGGTCAAAGTTACCGAACACGCACGACCTCCCAAGCGCTCACAAAACCTCTGCTACCATAGCCGCGGAAAACGAAGGGGGCAAATCTCATGCACGGCCTGGGAACTATCATCAACGTGTGCTGCATCGTAGGCGGCGGCGTCATCGGACTGCTCGGTCGACGCCTTATCACGCAAAAGCTGCAGGACGCGCTTATCCAGGCGTGCGGCCTGGCCGTCCTCTTCCTCGGCATCGGCGGCGCTATGGAGAAGATGCTCGCCGTGGTCGCCGCCTCCGACGGCGGCGCGGTCCTCTCGTCCGGCGGCACCATGATGATCCTCATCAGCCTCGCGCTCGGCGCGGCCATCGGCGAGGCCATCGACCTCGATGCTCGCTTCGAGCAGCTCGGGGTGTGGCTGCGCGCCAAAACCGGCAGCGAGGGCGACGCGGGGTTCGTCAACGGCTTCGTGACGGCGACCCTCACCGTATGCATCGGCGCGATGGCCATCGTCGGCGCCATCCAGGACGGCATCACCGGCGACTACACCACCCTCATGCTCAAGGGCGCCATCGACGCCGTGATCATCTGCGCGATGGCAGCCTCGATGGGCAAGGGCGCCATCTTCGCTGCGCTCCCCGTGGGCGTCTGGCAGGGCCTCGTCACCGTCGCGTGCATCCCGCTCCAGCCGCTCATGACCACTGCTGCCCTGAACAACCTGGGCCTCGTCGGCTCGATCCTCATCTTCTGCGTCGGCGCGAACCTCATCTGGCCCAAGACCTTCAAGCCGGCGAACATGCTGCCGGCCGTCTTCATCGCCGCCGCGCTCGCCTTCGTGATGTAGCCGGCAAGAAGCCCGATGGCGGACCTCCACGACATAGACAAGATCCTCGAGCAGCTGCTCTCCGACCCGCGCCTCACGCGAGGCCGCGCCTTCCAGACGTCGAAAGCCTACTCGGACGAGCCCATCATCCGACGCGGATCGCAGATGCACGGCTTCGTCCCCGAACCGATCAAGCAGCTGCGCGCCCTGCAGCTGACCCCGACGGGCCGCACGTGGTCGGAATCGCGGCTCTTCTTCGAACAGGCCAGGCTCCTCGAGGATTTCGAGGACCATGCCCCCTTCGTGGGGCAGTTCCTCTCCTACTACCCGACCTACCGCTCCATGAACGACCGCCAGCTCCGCGGCTACTTTACCTGGCGCACGAACGTGCGGCGCGGGCAGGTGGAGGATGTCTCGACGTCGTTTGCCTACGTGTACCTCTACGAGCTGCTCATGGGCGTGGGCGTCGAGCCCGGAGAGAAGGGCTTTGCCGCCATCGAGGCGTTCTACAAGGCCTACCGTGCCTTCGACCAGGCGAGCATGGACCGCAATGTCCGCCCCTGGCTCGTCGACTACGTGGTCGACCACGGTCTCGACCCCAAGCTCGCGGCGCCCTATGTGAACGCGGCGCACGATGATGCCATAGCGCTGCTCGCGGGCATCGAGCGCGCGGCGATTCTTTCCGCCCCGCCCAAGGGCTCGCGAAAGACAGCGCTCGACTTCGGAACGCTCGGGGAAGCGGCCCAGAAGCTCATGGGAGCCGCGGCCGAGCTCTCGTCTTACCGTGTGCTCGAATCGCGCCTTTATAAGGAAGCACCCGAGGACTTCGGGGTCGCCCTGTGCGCGGTGTTCATCCGGCTCTCGCGCCACTATGCCCGCACGCACAACCAAGGCCTGGTCGAGACGCTCTTCGGAACGAGATTCCGCGTGCGCCACCTTATGTACGCATCGGCCATCCACTACGAGCCCGCGCCCCACCCCGATTGCGTGTACGAGCTCTCGCCGACGCGCACCTACATTTGCAAGAGCGGGCTGTGGTCCTGCGAGGGTTTCCACGACGGCGGCGGGAAGAGCGCCAAGCTCGGCGATATCTGCCGCGCGGTCGACCGGCAGCTGCGGGCGGCGACCGGCTTCCCGGCGCAGCTCAAGGACCATGCCGAGCCAAAATACCTCGCCAAGATGATCGACGCGGAGATCGAGGACCTTCTTGCCTGGAAAGAGGCGCATAAGCCGGTCGTCGTCGACATCGACCTGTCCAAGCTCGCGGGGATCCGGTCGGCGGCGGCGGTGACGCAGGAGGCGCTGCTGGTGGATGAGGAGCGGGAGCAGGGTCAGGGCTCGCCGGCGGAGCTGTCTTCATGCTCAAACAGTCCTGATTCGCACGAACGTGACATTAAGTCACGTTCGGCTCATGCGGAACTGCGCGTGAAGATAGCTCCGCCGGCGAGCCCTGACCCTGCTCCAAGCGCAAAGCCTGACAAAGAATCATTCCCCTACGGGCTCTCGCAAGAGGAGGTTGAGCTGCTTGGGGCGCTGCTCGCCGGCGAGGTGCCGTCCACGGGCGGATCGGTTGACCTGATGGTTGACTCGATCAATGAGAAGCTCTTCGAGCTGCTGGGGGATACGGCGGTAGAGTTCGGCGGCGATGGGGCGCCACGGGTTGTGGAGGACTACGTCGACGATGTTCGCGGGGCGCTCAGAAGATAGGCGCACATTAAGGCTCTTTGAACTAGAACAAGTGTTTTATTTGTCACATTTTCGTGCTAGCATGGGCCCATACAGATCAGCTGAGAGGAACGCCCATGCCCGAACCTACGCCGGCACAGAAGACGCGCGTGCCCAAGCGCATCGCCGCGGTGATCATCAATTCGCTCAAGGGCGGCGTCGTGCCGCGCATTGGGCTGCCGTACATCACCGTCGGCCGCGAGCGCGAGATCGAGGCGCTGCTGCACGACCTGGCGCTCGTGGCAGATGGTGGCGCGAGTTTCCGCTTTCTCGTGGGCCGCTACGGCGCGGGTAAATCGTTCCTCCTCCAGACCATCCGCACGCACGCCATGGGGCGCGACTTCGTTGTCGCCGATGCCGACCTCTCGCCCGAGCGCCGCCTGCAGGGCAACCAAGGCCAGGGCCTCGCCACGTACAAGGAGCTTATCCGCAACCTGAGCACGAAGACCCGCCCCGAGGGCGGCGCGCTGCCGCTCGTGCTCGAGCGCTGGGCGCGCAACCTCTCCGAGGGCGCCACAGACCCCATGGTCCCGCTCAAGGCCGCGCTCTCCCCCATCCGCGAGCTCGTCCACGGCTTCGATTTCTGTCGCGTGCTCGAGGCTTACTACGCCGCCTACCTGGAGGGCGACGAGGAACGCCAGGCCTGCTGCGCCAAGTGGCTGCGCGGCGAGTACCGGACCAAGACCGAGTCAAAGGCCGAGCTCGGCATCAACGCCTGCATCGGCGACGACGACTGGTACGAGTACCTCAAGCTCTTCGCGGAGTTCCTCGTCGGCGCCGGCTACCAGGGGCTCATTGTGCTCGTGGACGAGCTCGTCAACCTCTACAAGATCCCGAACTCCATCACGCGCCAGTACAACTACGAGAAGATCCTCACCATGTACAACGACACGCTCCAGGGCAAGGCGCACCACCTGGGCATCATCATGGGCGGAACGCCGCAGTCCATCGAGGACCGCCGCCGCGGCGTGTTCAGCTACGAGGCCCTGCGCAGCCGCCTCACGCAGGGGCGCTTTGCCTCCGAGGGCATGACGGACATGCTCGCGCCCGTTATCAACCTGAACCCGCTCACCTACGAGGAGCTGCTTGTCCTCACCGAGAAGCTCGCCGACATCCACGCCGGCTATTTCGGCTACGAACGCCGCCTGGAGACCGGCGACCTCGTGAGCTTCCTCCAAGTCGAGTTCGGCCGCGTGGGCGCGGACTCCCACCTCACGCCGCGCGAGGTCATCCGCGACTTCATCGAGCTGCTCGACATCCTCTACCAGAACCCGGACGCGGACGTTGCGAAGCTGCTACAGTCCGGGGACTTCTCCCTCAGCGCGGCTAACGTGAACAACACAGGCGCGAACGGGAGCGCGAATCCCGACGTGGCCCCGCAGTTCGCCGAGTTTACGATCTAGGGGAGAAGCGCATGGCGCAAGCGGCAACCGGGCATAGCGCAATCGGTAAGGGCGAGAAGATAAAACGCGACGAGGCGGCCACCGGCAACGAGGCGAACACCCTCGGCTTCACCGGTCTCACCACGCTCGTCGTGACCACCTGCGTGGGCGCGGGCATCTTCTCGCTGGCGGGCGACCTCGCCGCGGGCGGCGCGAACACCGCGGCGGTGCTCGCCGGCTGGGCAATCTGCTTCGTGGGCGCCTTCGCCCTGGCCAAGACGTTCAGCGGCTTGGCGGCCGTGCGGCCCGAGCTCTCCGGCGGCATCTACGCATACGCGCACGCCGGCTTCGGGGAGTACGTGGGGTTCTCCGCCGCCTGGGGCTACTGGATGAGCGCGTGCCTGAACAACGCCGGCTACGCCATCATGCTCTTCAACGCGCTCTCGTACTTCTTCCCGCAGCTCGGAGGAGGCAGCACGCCCGTGTCCATCGCGCTGGCGTCGTGCTTCCTCTGGCTCATCGCTTGGCTCCTCACCCGCGGCGTTCGTCTGGCCACGGGCGTCAACCTGGTGATTACGCTCGCCAAGCTGGTCCCGCTCGCGCTCTTCATCCTCTGCGTCGTGCTGCTCACGCGCTTCGACCCGGCCGTCTTCGCCCAGAACTTCTGGGGAGAGGCCGGCGGCCCCTCCTTCATGGAGCAGCTGCGCTCGACGATGATCTCGCTCGTGTGGCTCTTCGTGGGGCTCGAGGGCGCCGTCGTGGTGTCCGGCCGCGCCCGCGACCCGCGCGACGTGAGCCGCGCCACCACGTTCGGCTTCGTGCTCGTCGTGGTCTTCTACGTGCTTATCTCGGTCCTCTCGCTCGGCATCCTCCCGCGCGAGCAGCTCGCCGCCCTCTCCACGCCGTCGCTCGCGGGCGTGTTCGAGCAGGTCATCGGGCCTGCAGGCGCCGTCCTCGTCAACGGGGGCGTGGTCGTCTCGCTCATGGGGACAATGCTCGGCTACCTTACCTTCGCCGCCGAGACCTCCTACCAGGCGGCCTCGCGTGGGCTTCTTCCCAGCGCCCTGGCGGCAACCGACGCGAGCGGCACCGCCGTGAGGACGACTCTCGTCTCGGCCGGCATCACCCAGGCGTTCCTCGTGCTCTCGCTTTTCTCGCAGGGCACCTACCAGTTCTTCTACACCTGCTCGGTCTACGCCATCCTCATCCCCTACACCTGCGCCGCCGCCTACTACGCGCGCGCCGCCTGGAAGGCCGATCGCATCGAGGGCCCGCTCGCCCCGGGCCTCGCCTCGGCGCGCATCGCCGGCACCGTCGCCCTCCTATACACGCTGTTCCTCATCTGGTCGAGCGGTCTCAAGGGCCTCACGGTCGTTGCCATCGCCATCGCGCCGGGGACCATCCTCTACGCGATCATGCGCGCCAGCCACAAGGATGCGCTTCTCCCCTCCGCCGCGGACAAGGCCTTCGCCGCCATCGTCGCCTGCGCCGTCGCGGCGACCGTCGTCGTCAACGCGCTGCCCGCGTTCGGAATCTAGGCCAGCCATGAGCGTCTTCGGCCGATACGCCCCCTTTATCCAGGACTTCATTTACGACCACGAGTGGGAGAGCCTGCGCGGCGTACAGGTGGCCGCCGGCGAGGCGATCTTCAACACAGACGACCACGTGCTTCTCACCGCCCAGACCGCGTCGGGCAAGACCGAGGCCGCCTTCTTCCCCATCCTCACCGAGTTCTGGGAAGACCCGCCCGCCAGCGTCGGCGCCATCTACATCGGCCCCACGAAGGCCCTGATCAACGACCAGTTCTACCGCCTCACGGACCTCTGCGACGAGGCCCACATCCCCGTGTGGCACTGGCACGGCGATGTCTCAGCCTCGCACAAGGCCAAGCTCATGAAGAAGCCCTCGGGCGTGCTGCAGCTCACGCCCGAGTCGCTCGAGGCCATCCTCATGCGCCGGCACTCGGCCGTGGCCAAGCTGTTCTGCGATCTGCGCTACGTCGTCATCGACGAGGTCCACTCCCTGCTGCGCGGCGACCGCGGAGGGCAGTGCCTCTGCCTTATCGAGCGCCTTTCCCGCATGGCGGGCGTCGAGCCGCGCCGCATCGGCCTTTCCGCGACCATCGGCGACCCAGAGCGCGTCGGCGCGTTTCTTGCCGCCGGCACCAGCCGCAAGACGATCGTCCCGCGCATCGAGGAGCCCCCGCGCACGTGGCGCTTGAGCATGGAGCACTTCTACACCACCGGCCCGCAGGCGCCGGAATCACTGCTCAGGTCGCGAGAAGGGGTGGAAGCGCAGGTCATTTCCGTGCAGCAGGAGGGGCCCAAGGGCTTATTTCCATGCTCAAACAATCCTGACTCGCGCGAAGGCGACATTAAGTCGCCTTCGGCTCATGCGGAACTGCGCGTGGAGATAAGCCCTTGGGCCCCTTCCGAGCCCGAAACCGATACGGCGCCAGTTAATGCCGACCCCGGCATCGGCTACATCTTCGAGCACACCCGCGGCAAGAAATGCCTCGTGTTCACGAACTCGCGCGAGGAGGCCGAGGACGTCTGCACCGTGCTGCGCGCCTACTGCGAGAAGAACGGCGAGCCCGACCGGTTCCTGATCCACCACGGCAACCTCTCGGCTTCGATCCGCGAGTCCGCCGAGGAGCTCATGCGCGACGAGGCCAACGACCTCTCCATCGTCGCCACGGCTACGCTCGAGCTCGGAATCGACGTCGGGCGCCTTAACCGCGCGTTCCAGATCGACGCGCCCTTTACCGTGTCGGGCTTCCTGCAGCGCATGGGCCGCACGGGCCGGCGCGACGAGCCGCCCGAGATGTGGTTCGTCATGCGCGAGGACCAGCCCGAGGCCCGCGCCCTCACGCCGGAGACCATCCCCTGGAAGCTGCTGCAGGGCATCGCCCTCGTGCAGCTTTACCGAGAAGAGCACTGGGTCGAGCCGCCGCGGCTGGACCGCCTGCCGTACAGCCTGCTCTGCCACCAGACGCTGGCGATTCTTGCCAGCGAGGGAGAGCTTTCGGCGGCGCAGCTCGCCACGCGCGTGCTCACGCTCACGTATTTCCACCGGGTGAGCATCGACGACTTCCGCGAGCTGCTGCGCTTCATGCTCGCGCAGGACTACATCGAGCAGACCGAGACGGGCGGCCTTATCGTCGGGCTCGCCGGCGAGCGCGTGACGAACAATTACAAGTTCTATGCCGTCTTCCAGGAGAACGTCGAGTACACCGTGCGCTGCGACTCGCAGGAGATAGGCACGCTCGTGGCGCCACCGCCCCCGGGCGAGAAGGTCGCCATCGCCGGGCACGTCTGGATCGTGGAGGAGGTGGACCACAAGCGCCACCTGCTCTATGTCACGCAGGTCAAAGGGCGCGTGCCGGCCTACTTCGGCGAGTGCCCGGGAGACATCAACACCCGCGTCCTCGAGCGCATGCGTCAGGCTCTGGACGAGCATGTCCCCTATCCCTACCTGCAGGAAAACGCACGCGCACGGCTCGCACAGGCACGGCACGTGGCGGCCAACGGCGGGCTCACGAAGTCCCCTCTCGTGAGCCTCGGCGGCAACATGTGGTGCCTCTTGCCATGGCTCGGCAGCTACGCGTTCCTCGCGCTCGAGCGCCTGCTCAAGATCAAGTGCGCCAAGGAGCTGGGCCTCAAGGGTCTCGACTCCTCGCGGCCGTACTACATGACCTTCATCATGGCGCCGGAGGTCGACGAGAAGGCTTTCTACACCGTAGTGGCAAACGAGGCCGAGGCGCTCACCGACCCGATGGAGCTCATCTACCCCGGCGAGGTCCCCACCTTCGAGAAGTACGACGAGCTCGTGCCGGAGCTTCTCGTCCGCAAGGGCTTCGCCGAGGGCACCCTCGACATCGCCGGTATGCAGGCCCGCGTAGCCCAGTGGGCGCGATGATGCGGGGGAGCGCGCAGCTGCCAAGCCAAGGCAGAGGTGTATGCCCACGATTGGCGGCAGGCCGAATAACGCGGGTTGTTATCCCATAGATGGCGCACAATGGAGGCCTGCAGAAAGGGGCCCCATGACCGCAGCGACGCCGCAACCGCTCGACATACTCCGCCGGACCTTCGGCTACGAGAGCTTCCGCCCGCACCAGGCGGAGATTGTCGGCGCCGCTCTCGCGGGGCGAGACGTGCTCGGCGTCATGCCGACCTCAGCTGGCAAGTCGATCTGCTACCAGGTCCCCGCCATCGCGCTTGCGCAGGCGTCGGTCGGGCTCACGGTGGTCGTCTCTCCCCTGATCTCCCTCATGGCCGACCAGGTGGGCGCGCTTCGCCAGTGCGGCGTGGCCGCGAGTTGCCTGAACTCGACGCTTTCCGCCGGCGAGCAGGCCGACGTGCTCCACGGCATCGCTTCCGGCGCGCTCACCCTGGTCTACGTGGCACCGGAGCGCCTCGACGACCCCCGTTTCCTCGACGTGGCGACCGCGCGCGGCGTAGCGCTTCTCGCCGTCGACGAGGCGCACTGCATCAGCCAGTGGGGCAACGACTTCAGGCCTTCTTACCAGCGAATCATTGAGTTCATCCGAGCGCTTCCGGCGCGCCCGCCCGTCATGGCGCTCACCGCCACGGCCACGCTCAGGGTCCGCGAGGACATCGCCGGCTCGCTCGGACTCGTCGACCCCTTCTGCGTGGTCGCGAGCTTCGACCGCCCGAACCTCGCCTTCAGCGTCGAGCGGCCGCAGAACGGCGCCGATAAGGATCGCCACCTGCTGCGCTTCTGCCAGGCACGCGAGGACCGCAGCGGCATCGTCTACTGCTCGAGCCGCCGCGCCGTCGAGGAGGTCTGCGATTACCTGTGCAGCCATGGGCTTCTTGCCACGCGCTACCACGCCGGCCTTTCCGCCGAGGAGCGAGACCGCAACCAGGACGACTTTCTCTACGACCGCTCACGCATCATGGTCGCCACGAACGCTTTCGGCATGGGCATCGACAAGTCGAACGTGAGCTACGTGGCCCACTACAACCTGCCGAGCTGCTTGGAGAACTACTACCAGGAGGCGGGGCGCGCCGGGCGCGACGGCACCAAGGCCGAGTGCGTGCTCTTCTACTCCCCCGGCGACGTCCACACACAGGAGTTCCTGATCTCGCGCACGACGCGCGAGGACCTGAGCGCCGAGGAGCTCGACGAGCTGCGCGAGCAGGACGAGAAGCGCCTGCGCCAGATGGTCTTCTACGCCACCACCACCGACTGCCTGCGCTCCTTCATACTGCGCTACTTCGGCGAGGAGGCGCCGGCCTACTGCGGCAACTGCGGGAACTGCCTCGCCGAGTTCGAGGAGATCGACGCGACCACTGACGCGCTCAAGATCGTGAGCTGCGTGGCGCGCCTCGCCCAGCGTCGACGCAGCGTCGGCGCGGCGACCATCGTGGACATCCTGCGCGGCTCACGCGCCGAGAAGATCCTCTCGTCCGGGTTCGACCAGCTCAGCACCTACGGCATCATGGCCGAGGTTCCCGTGCCGCGCATCCGTTCGCTCATCGACGAGCTCGTCTACCGCGGGCTCCTGGCGCGCGCGGCCGGCAAGTTCCCCACGATCTCGCTCACGGACGACGGCGTTGCGTTCATGCGCTCGCGCACGGTGAACGGAGAGCCGCTGGTCGTCAAAG
The DNA here is from genome assembly GCA_030530145.1 of Coriobacteriia bacterium. Lineage (GTDB taxonomy): Bacteria > Actinomycetota > Coriobacteriia > Coriobacteriales > Atopobiaceae > Paratractidigestivibacter. The sequence continues at coordinate 21,999 of JAUMVN010000024.1, forward strand.
TCGCCAAAGGCAAGCCGCGGCCGAAAAAGGCCGAACGGTCAACCGGCTCCGGCGCCACGACGAGGAGCGCCGCGATCGCGGACGTGTCCGAGGTCGACCAGAACCTCTACCAGCGCCTTGCCAACCTGCGCGCCGAGCTTGCGCGGGAGCAGCAGGTGCCGGCGTACTTCATCTTCAGCAACGCGACGCTGGCAGACATGTGCGCTAAGCACCCCACGACCAAGGAAGAGTTCCTCGAGGTCTCCGGCGTCGGCGCGAAGAAGGCCGAGGCCTACGCCGACGTCTTCCTCGCCGCGCTCGCTGGGTGACGACGACTGGAGATGGCCCGGGCATCCGTTCATGACGCCCCATCAAACGGCGATCATGCAGGCACAGACGGGATTTTCGCAGCCGATATGTTCTGGAACGCACTTTTGCGGCGACGCCATTGAGCACCCGGCACAGCCCCGGACGGCAGCGGCGAACCCTGCAAAGCGCTACCTTTGCGGCCCCTTCTTCTTGCGGACGCTGTAGCCGAAGGTGCCGAGACGCCGGCCCAGCTCAAAGTACTCGCCGTGGCTGTAGGCGGTAAGGCCAGCACGGCCGAGGTCGAGCCTGCCGCGGTCGTCAAGCAGGCTCTCCTCAGCCTGAACCGCCTCAACGCTCGCCAGGAACATGTGGTGGCTACCGAGCTCCTTGACCTCGGTGACCTTGCACTCGATGTTCACCGGGCTCTCGGCGATGATTGGCGCGTGCTCGAGCGTCGCCGCGGGCGCAGGCGTAAGGCGGCATTCCTTCCACTTGTCCCAGTCGCGGCCGGAACGGGCACCGCACCAGTCGCAGGCCCTCTGGAGCTTTGCCGTCGTGAGGTTGACCACGAACTCCCCCGACTCGCGGATGATCGGGTAACTCGCGCGCTCGGGCCGGACGCTGATGTAGAGCATCGGTGGGTTCGTGCACACGGTCCCCGTCCACGCGATGGTGACGATGTCTGTCTGGCCGGCCTCGTTGCCGCAGCTCACCATGACCGCCGGCAGCGGATAGAGCATGTTTCCGCCGGCCCAAACCTGCTTAGCCATTTATTCTCCAAGATCAATCGTGTAAAGAGGCTTGTAACGTGCCCCGTCCTTCTCCAGATAGCTGCGGAACAACGTAACCGAACGGGCCTCGCAAGGCAACGGGAACGGCAGCTCGGGAAGCGCCGTTCCTGCCGGCAGCTTTGCGCGCCGCGCCAATGTCACATGGGGCAAGAAGGACCTCGAGCCGTCGTACGCCACGCCGCGCTCGTCGAGCTCCGCGCGAATCCGCTCGGCGAGCGCCGTGAGCTCAGCATCCTTAGCGACGTCGAGCCAGAGCCCTGCCCCGCCCGCGCGCTTGCCGAAGGCGCCCAGGCCCTCGACCTCTATGGGCATCGGCCCCGCCGCGCGACACGCCTCGTCCATCGCATCCATGGCCGCACGGGCCCCAACCTCGCCGACCTCGCCGAGAAACGCCAGCGTCAGGTGGTAGTTCTCCGCCGGCACGAACCTCCCGTCGACCGAACGCGCGAGGCGGCGCGCCAAGGCCGCCACGTCGTCGACGAACTCCTCGGGCATCTCAAAAGCAATGAATGCGCGCATGGCAACCTCCCCGTCCCGCACACGGCCACTTCCGCCTACCATTGTAATGCGAACAAACGTTGCTGACTTTGTGAGGGGAAAACGCCCGGCGCGATCTGTCCCAGGCTTCTCGCACAATAGTTCGACACACCGCGCGTAAGAGGAGGCGAGATGGGCCCTGACCCGATCATCAGGCGCGACCCGGTGGACACCGGACGCATCTATATGTGCATCGACCTCAAGAGCTTCTATGCCTCCGTCGAGTGCGCCGACCGCGGCCTCGACCCCTTTACCACGAACCTCGTGGTGGCCGACCCCACCCGCGGCGACGGCACGATTTGCTTGGCCGCGAGCCCCGCGATCAAGGCGCTCGGCGTCTCGAGCCGTGCGCGGGTCTTTGAGATCCCCAAGGACATCGAGTACGTCAAGGCCCCTCCGCGCATGAAGCGCTACATGGAGGTCTCGGCCCAGATCTACGGCATCTATCTGCAGCGCATTAGTGCGCAGGACATCCACGTCTACTCCATCGACGAGTGCTTCATCGACGCGACGCCCTACCTCAAGCTCTACAACACCGACGCCCGCAGCTTGGCCAAGCTCCTTATGAAGGACGTCGAGGACCAGACCCATATCTGCGCCACGGCGGGCATCGGCACGAACCTCTTCCTGGCAAAAGTGGCGCTCGACGTGACCGCCAAGCACGTGGACGACCACATCGGCTTCCTTAACGAGCGCCAGTTCCGGCGAAAGATCTGGCACCACCAGCCCATCACCGACATCTGGGGGATCGGCCCCGGCATCGCGCGGCGCCTGCGGCAGTACAACGTGCGCGACTTGGCCGGAATCACGCAGATCGACGAACGGTTCCTGCACAAGGAGTTCGGCGTCAACGCGGAGTACCTGATCGACCACGCCTGGGGATACGAGCCCTGCACCATGGCCGATATCCACGCGTACCGCCCGCACGGCCACTCAACGGCCAACGGGCAGGTGCTCATGCGCGACTACAGCGTCGCCGAGGCGCGCAACGTGCTGCGCGAGATGGCCACGGCCTCGGCACTCGACCTCGTCGAGAAGCGCCTGGTCTGCGACTCGGTCGCGCTCTATGTGGGTTATTCCTGGGACGACCTCGGCGCCCCGAGCGCCGGCGCGGCGCGCAAGCTCGGCAAGCTCACGAACTCACGCTCCGAGCTCCTTGCCCGCGTGCTGGAGATCTACGACGAGATCGTGAACCGTGACCGTTCCGTAAGGCGCCTTTCCGTGAGCCTCGGCGGCCTGGCCGACGAGAAGTGCGCGACGCACACGCTCTTCGACGACGTGGCGGCCGAGGAGGAAGAGCACAGCCTCAGCGCCGCGACCCTCGCCGTACAGAAGAAGTTCGGCAAGAACGCCCTGCTCCGCGGCGTGAGCCTACGCGAGGAGGCCACGCAGCGCGAGAGGAACAACCAGGTAGGAGGTCACCGTGCGGAATAGCGGCGAACAGCCCCGGCACCCGGACGCAGCAAGTCGAGCCGGCCAAGACGCGCGCCGGCGCCCCGAAGACGAGCCGCTGGGCCGGCCCCGCACCTCTCGCCTGCCGAAACCGCGGGCCGAGCGCGCGAGCCAGTTCATGCCCTTCGCCGCCCTCACCGGCTTCGCGGACTACCTGCACGCCACCGACGAGGAGCGCGAGCGGATGTACGCCGACGACGAGTTCGCCCATCCCGAGGACTTCAGCGAGTGGGACTAAGGGCCCTCACCGCTCCCGCAGCTCGGGAAGGAAGCGCTGGACGGCAAGAAGGGCGAGCACGACCGTGACGCCGAGCTCCACGAGCAGGCTCGGCTGGCCGGCGCTTCTTGCCAGGTTGACCAGGCAGAGCGGAAGGCCGCCCGTGAACCAGAGCGCCGCTGCGAGGATCACCTTGTCGGAGACGGTCGGCTCGCGGCGGCTTGCGGCGACCACGGCCTTCCAGGCGCGTGCCTCGAAGACGACCATGACCACCACGAGCACGACGACGAGCGCCAGGGCGGCCACGGCGGCGGCGTTCGCCGCGTCGCCGGAGAGGCCGGCCACCACCGCCTCGGACACCAGCTCGACCGCCGTCACCCCGGCCATCGCCGCGCCCGCCGCCGCGAGCGACCGGCGCGCCTTGCCGCGCAGCTGCGCGTACGCCGCCTCGAGCTTCTTCGCCTTGTTGCCCATCGATACGCCCCTTTCCGTAAAGGCGGCGCCCCGCCGATCGCAGGACGCCGCCCCTTCATAGTCGGTCAAGCTTCACGAGCCCGAGCCTAAGCCCACCCGCGCCTTTACTCCACGACGATGTTGTCCGTGGCGGTGTCGGAGCCGTTGCTCGCGATGAGCTTCTTGTAGTAGTAGAAGCTCTTCTTCTTGCCGCGCTTGCCGGTGCCCTTGCCGTTGTCGTCCTGATCGACGGAGATCTGGCCGTAGCGCTTGGTCATCTCGGAGGTGCCGGAGCTGATCAGGTCGATCGGGCCCCACCAGGCGTAGCCGAAGACGTCGACGCCGTCCAGGATGGCCTGGTGCATCTGCTCGACGTGCTCCTTCATGTACTCGATGTGGGCGTCGTCGTCGCAGTAGCCGTTCTCGTCGCGGTTCTCGGTCATGCCGTTGCCGTTCTCCGCGATAAAGATGGGCAGGTGGTAGCGATCGTAGATGTGGTTGAGCGTGATGCGGAAGCCCACGGGGTCGATCGGCCAGCCCCACTCGGTGAGCTCGAGGTACTGGTTCTTGATCTCGGTCAGCAGCTTGCCGGACGGCTCCGGGGAGACCTTGCCCTTGTAGCGCATGATGTAGGTCATGTAGTAGCTGATGGAGATGTAGTCGACGACGCCCTTCTTCAGGGTCTCGAGGTCGCCGTCCTCCATCTGGATGTCCACGCCGTAGTCGCGGAAGAAGCGCTTGACGTAGTAGGGGTACTCGCCCTTGGCCTGGATGTCCGTGAAGAACCAGTTGAAGTGGTCCTCGAAGAGCACCTGGAGCTGATCCTCGGGCTTGGAGGTCTCGGCGTAGTTCTCCAGGCGGCAGAGCATGTTGCCGATGTGGGCCTCGGGGTCGATCTCGCGCAGCTTGATGACGGCCTTGGCGGACGCCACGAGCTGGTTGTGGGCGATCTGGAACTTCTCGGGCCAGCGGCCGGCGTAGGGGTTGGAGCCGTCCTCGTTCTCGTCCCAGATGGCGCCGCAGCAGGTGCAGGGGTTGGCGTAGACGTGGTTGATCTCGTTGAAGGTCATCCAGTACTTGACCTTGCCCTTGTAGCGCTTAAAGAGGGTCTCGGCGTAGCGTTCGAAGGCGTCGACCACGTGGCGGCTCGCGAAGCCGTTGTACTCCTCGGCCAGGTGCAGAGGCATGTCGAAGTGGTTGAGCGTGACCATGGGCTCGATGCCGTTCTTGTGGCACTCGTCGAAGACGCGGTCGTAGAAGGCCAGCCCCTCCTCGTTGGGCTCGGCGTCGTCGCCGTTGGGGAAGATGCGCGACCAGCTGATGGACATGCGGAAGACCCCGAAGCCCATCTCGCCGAGAAGGGCGATGTCCTCCTTATAGGTGTGGTAGAAGTCGATGCCGCGGCGCTTGGGGAAGTCGTAGGCGGCCTCGTCGGCCTTGCGGGCGGCGAGCGACTGGCGCGTCACGGAGTTGAGCGGGCCGCCCTCGACGATGCCCTCGCGGGCGCAGGTCTCGCGGTCCAGGAGGATGACGTAGTCGGACACGGCCGGGCCGCGGCCGCCCTCGTCCCAAGCGCCCTCGATCTGGTTGGCCGCGGTGGCGCCGCCCCAGAGGAAGCCCTCGGGGAACTTCTCGCCGAAGTCGTAGGTCGTGAGGTCAATCATGGCAGGTCCTTTCTACTTTTATGTATAAGCTTTGCTAGAGGGGGTCATGCGCCCATCCCTTGGGGAGAAAAGCGCCGGTAGAGCCTTTGCATTGGGGGTTCGCGCCGACGGCGGCGCCGCTTACTTGCGGGCGGCGAGCGCCTTTACCACAGGCAGCATCTTCTTTGCCATGTGGAGCTCGGCGGCGATGGTCATCAAGGTGTCCTGCGCGTGGACGAAGAGCACCGAGAACTCCATCGTCTCGCCGGAGGCCTCGCGCTGGATCATGTCGGTCTGGGACCGGTGCGCGGCGAGGATCTTCTTGTCGGCCTCGTCGAGGAAGCTCTCGGCGGCCTCGAGGTCGAGCTCAGCCAGGGCATCCATGGCCTTGTCGATAAAGACGCGCGCGTCTCCGGCGTTAAGGATGACCCCCATTGCGATGGTCGGGATATCAAACGTCTCCTCAGCCATGTCGTGTTCCTCTCTGTGGGCCCCGGCCCGGCGGGCGGGCCGGGGCGTTTCTTGCTCAGTCGAACGGGTACGTGCCGTGTTGCCTTACTCGGCGGCCTCGGCGGCCTCGGCCTTGGCAGCGGCCTTGGCGGCCTTCTTCGCGGCCTACTCGGCGGCCTTCTCCTGCTCAAGCTTGAGCTGGTAGTTGTCGGCGGCCTTGAAGAACGGGAACCAGAGCACCGCGGCGATCAGCAGGTTGACGCAGACCAGGGCGATGTTGCGGACGTCGCCGCCGGACATGAAGAAGGCAGAGACCGCGTTGGGTAGGAAGTTCATGTCGAAGTTCTCGACGTGGAGGCTCGCCCAGCCCATGCTCATCCAAAGGTACGCGTTCGCGGAAAGGAGGATGGACTGCAGGACCATCGGGATGAACATGAAGGGGTTCGCGACGATGGTGGAGAAGACGAGCGGCTCGTTGATGTTGAACAGCGACGGGATGATGGTGGCGCGGCCGAGGGTCTTGTTCTTCTTGGACTTGGAGAAGAGCATGTAGATGGCCAGCGGAAGCGTCGCGCCCTCGCCGCCGATCATGATGTAGCGGGTGATGCCGTAGGCGTTGATGTTCGTCGGGGCGAGGCCGGCGGCGTAGGCGGCCATGTTCTCGGCGAGCGCGGACTTCTGGATGGACTGCTGGATGGGCGAGAAGACCCAGCCGGAGATGCCGAAGAAGTAGAAGGTGTCCATGACGAACGGGATGGCGATGGTGCCGGGCAGTGTCTGGGCGAAGTTGGTCACCGGCGAGAGGATGATGGAGACGGCGCCGAAGACGTCGACCTGGCCGATGAAGGTGACGAGCCACGCGATGAAGAGGGACAGCAGGACGGCCAGGATGTTGTCGAACCAGTTCTTGACGAAGTCGGGAATCACCGAGTCCTCGCCGAAGAAGCTCATGCGGGCCATGCGCTTGTAGATGAAGCCGACCACGAAGCCGACGACCATGGCGGTGAACATGCCGCCCGCGCCGAACTTGTTGATGGTGAAGACGTAGCCTGCGTCGGTGACGTCGGGGTTCATGCAGAGCATGAAGGCGCCGATGCCGGTGAAGCCGGCGATCATCGAGCGGTCCTTGCGGCCTTCCTTGACGGCGACGTTGTGAGGGATGATGAACGCCATGAACATGCCGACGAGGCCGAAGGAGTAGGTGGTCAGGGGCGAGAGGTCGGGCAGGAAGTCGAAGAAGCGGCGCAGGATGTTCCACAGGCTCGGGATGGCGGAGACCATCGAGAACGGGACGATGTAGAGGACCGCGTCCGAGATGACGCCGAACCAGTAGGTCGAGGTCAGCTTGTTCATGAGCGGGACGATGTGCGTGGTAATCCAGTCCTGCACCGAGGTCATGAGTTTCTGAAGCATCTGGAGCCCCCTACTCGTCGAGAAGGTCGTAGGCGTCCTCGAGGATGCCCTCGCCGTCGAGCGCCGCGTAGTAATCCGGGTCGATCGCCATGACCTTGACGCCGTAGGGCGCGACCTGGGCCGAGATCTCGGGCACCTCGCTCGCGAAGTGCGGGCCGAGGAGAAGGACATCGATCTTGTCGGCGTAGTCCATGATCTCGGACTTGCTCACGGCCTTGATGGTGCAGTCGCGGCCCTGGGCCTTGGCGACCTTGCGCATGCCGGCAGCCATGAAGCCGGTCGAGGCGCCGATTCCGCAGGCCAGGAGGATGCGGGTGGTTCCGTTCGCATCTGCCATCGTGGTTCCTTTCCTTGTGTCGTTCGTGTGCGGCGACGTGTCGACCCGGCGCCCTTCTTGCTGCCTGCACTATACGTGTAGGGGCGCCGGCGCCGCGAACCGAGATTTTTCCGCGCAGGCGGCAATGCGGAAAGTTTTCCGCTCGCCGGAAAAGCCGGCGGTTTTCCGGCCTCCCGGAAAGCGAACGAAGACGGCCGCCATCGCCGCTGTGTAGAATCGCAAACGAATCTATTTTCAAACAACGCGCAGATGGGGCGGGGTACATGGCGAACAAGAAGAGAGAACGCTTGATACGCCTGGTCAACGTCCTCGAGGGCGCGTCGGCGCCCGTTCCCGCGGCCGCGCTCGCGAGGATGCTCGACACGAGCGAGCGCACCATCCGCAACTATGTGGCCCAGATCAACGACGAAGGCGCCCGCCGCATCGAGTCCCCCAACGAGGGATACCGGCTCGCGGACGCGGGCGCGAAGAAGCCCGGCGCGACCGATGCCGCGCCAGCCGGAGGCGCTTCTCGCCCTGCGCCCCTCTCGTTCGCCGGGACGCCCGGCTCCGCGATCGCGCGGCGCGACTACGTGATCTCGCGCCTGATCGTGCGGCCGAGCGGCGTGGAGGTCTTTGAGGCCGCCAAGCGCCTGCACATCAGCGAGAGCACCTTTGCCAGCAGCGTCATGCCCCAGGTACGCCAGCTCCTCTCGCAGTTCGGCCTCGGCATCGAGACGCACAGCTTCGTGATGACCCTCACCGGCAGCGAGCAGGACAAGCGCCGGCTCATGGGGTTTCTTGCCACGCACGATTCCGACGGCTACTTCAGCTCCACGCAGACGCTCGAGGGGCTCTTCCCCGAGTTCGACGTCGAGTCGATCCTGGCTGCCATCGTCAGGATCTGCCAGGATTCCGAGCTGCTCATCAATGATTTCGCGCTGAACAACCTGCTCATCCACCTGCTCGTCATCGTCATACGCCTGAAGTCCGCGAACGCCCTGCCCGAGGGCGACGAGGTCATCGACGTGAACAAGATGCTCGAGGAGTTCAACCAGCGCGAGGCCATCCTGCGCTGCGCGAACAGCGTCTCTTCTTACTTCGAGCGCGAGTTCGGCTGCGTGATCCCCGAGGCCGACTACCGGCAGATCGTCGTGCTCATCGCGCTCTCCGTCGAGCGCTGCAGCTACGAGAACCTCAACCTCGAGGGCCTGGCCGACCTCATCGACCAGGACTTCCTCGACCTTGTGAAGAGGATCTGCGACCAGACGGTCGTCCGCTACGACATCCCCGCCTTCGACGAGCCGCTCCTGCTGCAGCTCACGCTCCATGTGTTCAACGCGGTGCAGCGGGCGAAGTACCGCGTGAGCTACCCGAACCCGCTGGCCCACCAGATCAAGCACGAATACGCGCCGGTCTACGACATGGCCGTCTACTTCGCCCATCAGTTCACCCGCGAGCGGGGCGTGCAGATGGACGAGAACGAGATCGCCTTCATCGCGTTCCACATCGGCGCCTATCTGGAGCGCTGCCCCGCGCAGAACAAGGCCGTGACCTGCGTCGTAGTGGTGAACAACTACCACGGCATGGCCTCGCAGCTCGCGAGCGACGTGCAGCGAGCGCTCGGCGAGGAAGCCGTTGTCGCGGGGGTGATGACGCAGCAGGAGTACCTGGCGCAGGGGCCCGAGTGCGACTTCGTCGTCTGCTCGGCGAGGATCGAGGGCGCGGCCGCGGAGCAGGTGGTGGTCGGCCCCATCCTGACCCGCAAGGGAGAGCGCGCCGTCCGCGAGAAGGTCGAGGACATCCTGAGGGCGCGCGAGACGGGGGCGTCCCGCCGCTTCCTGAAGAGCCTCTTCAGCCCCGACCTCTATGCGCGCAACGTCGAGCTCGAGGGCGGGCGCGACGAGGTGATCGACTACCTGGCGTCCCTCGCCGAGTGGCTGGGCTATGCCGAGAAGGACTTCGTGCGCGACGTCCACGCGCGCGAGGCCGCGTCGTCGACCGCCTTCACGGACTGCCTGGCCGTGCCGCACTCCATCGGCGCCTACGCCAAGCGCTCCTTCATCGCCGTGCTCCACAACGACGCGCCCATAGCCTGGGGCAACCACAAGGTCAAGTTCGTCCTGCTCATCGGCATCGCCGAGCAGGACATGACGATGTTCCGCGGCGCGTTCGACATCATCGTCGAGACCTTCATGTCCGTGGACAAGACGGCGGCGCTGCTGCGCACGGGCCGCTACGACGAGTTCGTGGAGGCGTTCCTGCGGGCGATCTAGTTGAGGTGGCGAGGGCGCCGGGCGCCGCGAGGGAATGAAGCGCCTCATCCAAGGTTATCGCATAACCTTGGATGAGAACGACGCTGAGCCAAGGTTATTGCGGGACGCGGGACGCGGGACGCGAACCGACTTTAGCCGATAGCGTCCGCGAACAGAGTCGCTGCCTCCTCCGCGGCCGTCGCGTCGAGGCTTGCGTACTGGATGACGAACCTCCGCAAGCCATCTACCTGCGGCGCATTGTCCGGCACCGTCACAAAATCCGAGAGCGGCGCCACACGAAGGCCTTGGGCAAGAAGCGCCGCCGCGATGTCCTTCTCGCTGCGGCTACATTCGACGGCAAGGACGAAGTGCAGGCCCGAGTCGGCTTCCTCCACCCGCATGCAGGGCGCCGCCGGCGTGGAAAGAAGCGCGTCCACGAGCGCGTCTCGCCGTTCGCGCGCACGCTTGCGCATGCGGCTCACGTAGCGCTCGTAGTCGCCCGTCTCGAGCAGGCGCGCCAAGGCCACCTGCTGCACGGAGCTCAGCGTCGAGGAATAAAAACCAAGCTCATCCGTGAACCGTCCCACGAGCTCGGCGGGCAGCACCATATACGCCAGGCGCAGCGCGGAGCCGAGGCTCTTTGAGAACGTGTTCGTGTAGATCACGCGACCCGCAGCGTCCATCCCCGCGAAGGGCGGTACCGGGCGGCCGGCGAGTCGGAACTCGCAGTCATAGTCGTCCTCGACGATCCAGCGGTTCTGCGCCGCGGATGCCCAGCTCAGAAGCTCGTAGCGGCGAGAAATGCTGGTCACGCGGCCCGTGGGGAACTGATGTGAGGGCATGATGTGCACGACGTCGGCAGCCGTAGCCTCAAGCGCCGCCATCTGCACGCCGTCGGCGTCCAGCGGCACGTGGGCCACGCGCTGTACCCCGCAGGCGTTATACAGCCTGGTCAGGCGCGGATACCCCGGGTCCTCGAGCGCGTAGGTGAGGTCGCGCCCCAAGAGCTGCACGATCATGGTGTCGAGCACCTGTGCGCCCGCGCCCACGACGATGCAGCCGGGGTCCACGTCCATGCCGCGCGTCTGCCGCAGGTAGGCGGCTATGGCCGACCGCAGCCGCTCCGTCCCCTGCGCCGGCGCAGGCGAGAAGCACTCGGCCTCCGGCTCGGACACGAGCGCCTGGCGCAGCGCCTGCGACCAGAGCCGCGCGGCCTCCGGTCCGGGCTCGCCGGATGCAAGGTCAATCCGCGGCTCGGGCGACACCGCGAGCGCCGGCTCGGGCGCTCGCCCATCCTGCGGCAACCCCCGCTTCACCTGCCGTGGCAGCCTCGCCGAGAAGTACCCGCTGCGCGGCCGAGACTTCACGTACCCCTCGGCCACGAGCTGGGCGTAGGCGCCCTCGACGGTGACGACGCTCACGCCCAGGTGCTCAGCAAGCCCGCGCTTGGACGGCAGATGCTCCTCCGCGCCGATGGCACCGCTCACGATGTCGTCGCGAATCCGCTGGTAAAGATACTCGTACAGGGACTTCTCGCCACGTGCCCCGAGGTCGTAGTCAAGCATCTGGCCTTATCCGTTCTATGCAGCTGGCCTTATTCTGACCTGGTCATTTTCTCATAGTCTGGGCATTTAGCCACAGCCAGATTGCGCCTATTCTCTGGACCCATCGAACTGAAGCCGACCGAAGGAGCCCCGTCTTATGGCAACCACCACCCAGACCCGCGAGGAGCGCGCCGCGCTCAACCGACAGCTCGCCCAGATGCTCAAGGGCGGCGTCATCATGGACGTCACCACCCCTAAGCAGGCCCGCATTGCCGAGGAGGCCGGCGCCTGCGCCGTCATGGCCCTCGAGCGCATCCCTGCCGACATCCGCGCGGCCGGCGGCGTCTCCCGCATGAGCGACCCGGCCATGATCCGCGGTATCCAGGAGGCCGTCTCCATCCCCGTCATGGCCAAGTGCCGCATCGGTCACATCGCCGAGGCGCAGATCCTGCAGGCCATCCAGATCGACTACATCGACGAGTCCGAGGTCCTCTCCCCCGCCGACGACGTCTATCACATCGACAAGACCGCCTTTGACGTGCCGTTCGTTTGCGGTGCGCGCGACCTCGGCGAGGCGCTGCGCCGTGTGGCCGAGGGAGCCACGATGATCCGCACCAAGGGCGAGCCGGGCACCGGCGACGTCGTGCAGGCCGTTCGCCACATGCGCAAGATCCAGAAGCAGATTCGCGACGTCGAGGCCCTGCGCGAAGACGAGCTCTTCGAGGCCGCCAAGCAGCTCGCCGTGCCGGTCGAGCTCGTGCGCGAGGTCCACGCCACGGGCAAGCTCCCGGTCGTCAACTTCGCGGCGGGCGGCGTGGCGACCCCAGCGGACGCTGCGCTCATGATGCAGCTCGGCGCCGAGGGCGTCTTCGTCGGGTCCGGCATCTTCAAGTCTGGCGACCCGGCCCGCCGCGCGGCGGCCATCGTCAAGGCTGTGGCCAACTTCGAGGACGCGGCGCTAATCGCCAAGCTCTCCGAGAACCTCGGCGAGGCCATGGTCGGCATCAACGCGGACGAGATCCAGACCATCATGGAAGAGCGGGGCATCTAGTGGGCACGACCGCGGTCCTCGCCGTCCAAGGGGCGTTCATCGAGCACGAGCAGGCACTCGCACGACTCGGCGAGAAGTGCGTCGAGCTGCGCCAGGCGGCCGACCTCGAGCAGGGCTTCGACCGGTTGGTGCTCCCCGGCGGCGAGTCGACCGTGCAGGGTAAGCTGTTGGACGAACTCGGGATGCTGGAGACGCTGCGAGAGCGGATTCTTGAGGGGATGCCGGTGCTCGCGACCTGCGCGGGATTGATTCTTCTTGCCAAGCGCCTGGACGCGCACGACGACAAGAGGACGCCGCGCCTGACCACGCTCGACGTGACGGTGCAGAGAAACGCCTACGGCCGGCAGCTCGGGAGCTTCCATGCGCGCGGAGCCGTGGCCGGCGTGGGCGACGACGTCCCAATGACGTTCATCCGCGCGCCATACGTGGTCGAGGCGGGCGAAGGCGCCGAGGTGCTCGCCGAGGTCGACGGCCGCATCGTCGCCGTGCGACAGGGAGCGCAGCTCGCGCTCGCCTTCCACCCCGAGCTCGACCCCGACCCCCGCATCCACGAGGCCTTTCTCGCCCTCTAAGCCACAAGAAGCCGGCAGGCATCGCGTGAGCAGCGCCTAAACCGCTTCAATCAAAAAATCAGACGTAATCCCCGCGCCAAAACGGGCCCAACGATTAGGTACAGCACACGAACTCTGACTTTTCGCACTTTAAAATCAGCATTGGCACTGTATGACGGGAACAACAAGCCCTGCCAACTGGGCAAACGCTATCGAAAATCATCGGGCTAATCATCAGAGCCAATTTCAAAGTGCGAAAAGTCAGAGTTTGCGTCTTCCAGCCCCGCATAGAGCCAAAATGAAAGGCCCCCGCAGTTCACAGCTGCGAGGGCCTTTCGCGTCCGGTTAACGCGCCGGATTAGTAGCGCTTGCCGTAGCCGCCGCGGTTGCCGCCGCGGTCGTCACGGCCGCCGCGGTCGAAGCCGCCGCGGTTGCCGCCGAAGCCGCCGCGCCCGCCGCGGTCACCGCCGCGACGGTCGTCACGGCCGCCGCGGTCAAAACCGCCGCGCCCGCCGCGGTCATCACGGCCGCCGAAA
>JAUMVN010000046.1 GCA_030530145.1 Coriobacteriia bacterium
CTATCTTTGACGAGGTAGGCGAGGGTCACCTCCTCGTCGTTGAAGCCCCCGTTGTCGGACAGGGTCCTTGCCAGTTTCAGCCGATCGCGCTGCTTCATGGGCCTGTCCATGCGCCCTCCCTCGAGGCACGCGAGCATGAGACCCCTCAGGTCCTTTGGGCACAGCAGCCCCTCCTCGGCCAGCGCGGCGATGAGCGGCGCGCTCCCGCGGCCAAGGGCCGCCTCGTAGACGCAGTCGGGCAGGTTCCTCTCCGCTTTAACGTCCTCGAAGCGCTCGAGCGCCGGGGACGCGGGAACGGTGCGCCCGTCCTGCCCGAAGCCGTAGCACGAACCGGGGACCTCGTGCGACACGCGCCGAGTGAAGCTGACCCAGGTGCATACGCTCTGGTAGCAATGCTCTTGTTTCCAGCTGTCGGACGTCTTCTTAAGCCCCTCCACGAGAACGCTCTCGAGGCACTTCCTCGTCAGCTTCTCGCGCCGATCGCCGCCCTCGTCCCCCTGCGTCGCCGGGGCGCCCATGGAAACGCCGTGGGCGATGAGGGCCCTGGCGGCGCCCTCGTTGCCAGCGGCAATGGCCGAGCTGAGGGCAATGCCGGGCATCTCGAAGCTGCCGAACATGTTGAAGAGGCCGTCAATATCGCCGGCCCCGCCATGCTCCGCGGCGCATTTAAGCAGGCGAAGGGCCTCGACGGCGTTGGCCTTCGGCGCGACGGGGGCAAGCACCTCGATGCCGGAGGCGTCCCCCGCGCGCATCAGGGCGATCGCCTCGGCCATCAGCTGGGCGACGCTCGGCTTTTTCGCCGCCGCGAGCTTCTTCCGGGCCTTCTCGGCGGCCGCCCTCGCCTCTCCCAGGAGCGACGCCACGTCATAGCCGAGCGACTCCAGCAGCTTGAGGCAGACGGCGTCCCCTTCCTCGGAGAACGACGCGGCCGCCTTCCTGGCGTTCCTCTCGACGTAGGCGGCGTAGGCGGCCCTTGCCTCGTCGGACATCCTGTGCGGGCACTCGGTGTCGGCGAGGCGCGTTATCGCAAGCCTGATCTTCTCGGAGAACATCTTCACGGAGCCGTCGAGGAACCCTTCGTCCAGCGTCGCGAACATGATGTCGAAGGTGGCGCCGCGCTCGTAAAGAGTGCGCATGTTGTATTCACGGCCATCGTTGATCGCTCGGTCTACCTTATTGGCGAAGCGTCCCTGTGTTGGGATCCACGCGGCGCGGCAGAAGCCCGTCCCGGACTCGTTCGAGACGGCGACCACAGCGCCGTGCGAACCCCAGAGATACTGCACAATCGCGTCCCTCGACGCGTGGGGCAGGGACACGGACCCAAGGCCCGAGAAAGCCTCCATCTCGAACTTCGCCCCCGCGCCGGGCAGGGTAACGAAAACCGCGCAGCCGCCCTCGAAGCCCTCCCGCCAGAGGCGCGGCTTTGAGCCCAAGGACACCACTACCGACCGGGCACCGAGGTTGGTGAACGCATGGTCCGCGATGAAGGCCACGCCCTTGGGCGCGGCGACGTCGACGCTCGACACGCCCTCCATAGCGGGGAACCTCGCAAGAGTCTCCCCGCCGTCGACGTAGAGGACCCCGTCCTCGACGAAGTTCAGGTCCCCTTCGCCGACTACTCGCACCTGGCCGTGGGAGCATCTGTTGAAGAGCTCGAAGGTGGCTCCGGCCGAGACGAGGACCTCGCGGCTGCTATCCATCTTGCAGGGCGGGAAGCTCTTGAAGTACTTGACCGAGCTGAAGTCGAACGCGTCGGAGAGCGGCATCGTGCGGGGGTCGTCAGACTCGCCGTACGTCGTGACCGCCTCTACGGCGGCTGGTTCATCCTGCGGCGGGATGAAGGTGTCCAATCGGCGACTCCACGCGCTGGCAGTGTATCTATTGTAAAAGGGGCGCAGGTCGTCTTCCTCGATAGCTTCGAGGGTTGATGGAAGCATTATCGAGGTGAAAGAGCCGGCCCCGGGCGAGTCGAAGGACCCGGACCTTAGGATTCGCACGTTGTAGGGGATGATCAGCCTTCCGTCGCGCGTGCTGCGAGGCACGGCCTTGAGCCCGCCTTGCTCGTCGTACCTGCTGACGGCGCCGTCGAAAGCGTCGAACAGGCCGTAATGGACACCGGCTGAGTAGGCCATGATTATTATCCCTCCTCGATTCCAAGAAGCGCTCCGAGCAGGTCTTTGGCTGCCTGCCTGGATAGCGCCATCTGCATGTTCTCGCTGTGACAGTTGCCCATGCGGCCGTGGCGGCAGGTTTCTCCGCCGCAGCAGCTCTCCGAGCGGACCGATTTGCTTGTCCTTTAGCTCAGATTCTAAATTGAGCGTAGGACAAGAATATTGATCGGTCGAACGACGTGGCGAAGATGCTCAGCAGCTGCCCGCATGAGTCGAACATCTGGGTGGCGTCCGAGATTCCGCTCAGGTGCTGGACCCGTACAAGGCGGGGGGCCTTCCTTGAGTGGTCCTGCTCCTCTTGGGTCTCGCGAGTTTGTATCGCTTGTGTATTTGGCCGCCTCTTTCTGGTCATGTCCAGTAAAACGTCCAGAAACGTGTCCAGATAATGTCCAGAAAGAGGTGGGCAGCCCATGAATTGCGAGCTTAAAGACTTAATTTCTCAAGGAGAGGGCATGTCCATTGAGTTCAAGCGCTGCGGCAACAAGCCCGGTAAAGACGTCTTTGAAACGACTTGCTCTTTTGCTAACCGTCAGGGCGGATCGATTCTCCTCGGCGTGCTGGACGACGGAACTGTTGAAGGAGTGCCGGAGTCCTCGGTGATCCCAATAGAGCGCAATCTAGTCAATGTGACTTGCAACCCAGATATTTTCAATTATGCTCCGGCCCTTGAATGCGAACGCTCTTCTTTGGGAGACGGTCGTTCCGTTATCAGGGTTTGGGTGCCAATGGGTCCTTCCCTCTATTCGTATAAGGGGACGGTGTATGACCGACGCGCCGACGCGGACGTGCGCGTTACGGGGGAGGCGGACAAAGCGGCGCTGCTGCTGCGAAAGAGTTCCTATTACACCGAGGCCAACGTTTACCCCTGAGTGACCGGGGACGATTTGGAACTGAATCTTCTCGATAGGGCTCGTGGGCTAATCTCGCGGAGCCATCCCGACCATCCTTGGTTGTCGCTCGACGAGGGCGAATTTCTCCGCGCGGCCAGACTTGTGACGCGCGACCCGGCAACCGGGGCTCACGGTTTTAATCTCGCCGCCATCCTGTTGCTTGGCCGCGAGGAGACGATTCTCGATGCCTTGCCTGCGTATCGGACCGAGGCGCTCCTCCGCCGCAACGACGAAGATCGTTACGACGACAGGCTTTCGTGTACGAAAAACCTTATGCGCGCCTATGGAGAGCTCGTCGACTTCTGTGAGCGGTGGACACCCGACGCGTTTGTCCTTGATGGCTCTCAACGGGTGAGCGCGAGGGGCGTTATTGTACGTGAGCTAGTGGCGAACTGTCTCATACACCGCGAGTACATGAGTCCCCGCATGGCAAGCATCATCATCGATAGCGAGGGCATACGTACCGAGAACGCCAGCCGTTCTCTCTGGAGCGGCCCTATTGACCCTCAGCACTTGAGCCCGACTCCGAAGAACCCCATCATTGCGCGGTTCTTTACCCAGATCGGCAGGTCCGAGGAGCTTGGGAGCGGCACGAGGAAGCTCTGGAAGTATTCGCGACTTTATACGGGGAGTTTACCCTCGCTTGAAGAGGGCAACGTTTTCAAGGCGTTTGTACCGTTGCCGGATGTTGCGGCTAGGCCCGCGTCACCAGTCGCCAAAGACCCTGAATCCGAGGTGCGCGAGATAGTGGCGCGTCTTTCTACAGGTGGCGAGAGCTTCTCGGCTTCTGATGTTGTCAGTGAAGTTAAGTCTGTGGGAGAACGGACGGTGCGCCGCTACCTTGCCACCATGGTCGAGAGCGGGGAGCTAAAAGTGGAGGGGCAAGGTCGCGCCACGAGATACAGGAGGGTCTCCTAGACCTTAATACGTTCGATTTGATAGGCGACTGTGTGGACGAGAGGGATACTCAGCATCCTGGCCGACAAAATCGAGTTTGGCGAGTAGCCAGAAATTGGGTAACCCCTGACCAGCGGTTTTACAAATCATGACCACCCGCATAGCGGGTGGTTTGCTCTTAGGGTATAACCCTAGGGTCCCAGGCCAGGGGCTCAAGCCCCTGGCCTGAACTCCGTTCAGGCCCGATAACCCCTTGACGGATACGGGCGTGTTACAAGCAAAGGCTCTAACCGCCGTCGGTCGACTAACTGGCCAGCAGCCAAACCAGCCGCACTTACGTTTGCTTCGCTGTCGAGGTGGCGTCCAGAAAACCACTTGGAACGCTTCGATAGGTCGATTAGCACCATTTGGAACGTTTCAATGAGATCGGGCACCACGTCGACGCCCTTCTTGCCGCGTCGGCACCGCCCCAGCGGCCATTGTGGCTAGGTTGTGTGTCGAAATCTACGAAAGTCGTGAGCAGTATTGGGTTTCGTGAAGTAGACGCTGTTATTTGTGCTGCAAAAGCGCAGGTCAGCATGGTTGCCAACGGGTCTATACTTCACCGAGTCAAATACTGCTCACGACTTTCGTGATTTTTTCTTTAGGCCCGGCTCATGGGCACACTCGGGCGGGTCGCGGACCCCAGTTATTCCCGGCGGAACCTAATACACGCCGCTTTGACGGCCTTTCTGGTCGCCGACGCGCCTGCGAGGGGCGGGGGCGTTCCGATTGTTCGCGGTCGCGCCCTCCCGTGCTCTGTGCGCGCCGTCGCCGCTGCGCTTGCGGCGGCGACGTTTACGCTTCGGGGCATCAGGCTTGGCCGCTTCCGCGCCGCCTTCCTCGGATTTCCGCGCGTTCTTTTTCGCGGTCGCGGCGCCGTGGGTTTTGGTCTTGGGCTTGGGCTCCGACCCGGAACGGCCCTCGTTCGACTTCGCGGCTGACTTCGGAGCGTCCTTGGCGGCCTTCCTCCCCTTCGGCTTCTTCGACCGGCCGGAAGCGGCCGCCGCCGCACGGGCCTCGTCGAGGGACGGCGCGTCCTCGCCGAGCTCCAGCCCGACCTTCGGCTCGTAGGCCGGTACCTCCATGCCCATGAGCTTCTCGACGCCCACGAGGTCCTCGACGTCGTTGACGGTCACGAGCGTGAGGGCCCACCCAGTCTCCCCCGCGCGGCCCGTGCGGCCGATGCGGTGGATGTAGTCCTCGGGGTCGGCGGGCACGTCGAAGTTGACGACGTAGCGGACGTCGGAGACGTCGATGCCGCGGGCCAGCACGTCGGTGGCCACGAGGACGTCTACCTTGCCGTCGCGGAACTCCTTGAGCGCGCGCTCGCGCTGGTTCTGGCTGCGGTTGCCGTGGATGGGCGCGCAGGCGACGCCGGCGCGCCTCAGACGTCGGCAGCAGGCGTCGGCGCGGTGCTTCGTGCGGGTGAACACGATGACGCGGCGCGTGCCCTCGCTCTTGAGGACCTCGGCGAGCAGCGCGTTCTTGGCCTCGAGGGAGACAGGCAGGACGTACTGGTCGATGGTCTCGGCCACCGTCCCCTTGCGGGCGATCTCGACCACCGCGGGGTCGTTAACCAAGTCCTTGATACCCCCGATGGCTTTCTCGTCCAACGTGGCGGAGAAGAGGAGCGTCTGGCGGGAGGGCGGCGTCTGGGCCACGATCTTGCGCATGGCCGGGAGGAACCCCATGTCCAGCATGCGGTCGGCCTCGTCGAGGACCAGCACCTCGACCTCGCTCAGGTGCGCCTCGCCCTGGTCGATGAGGTCGACGAGGCGGCCCGGCGTGGCCACGAGGATATCGCAACCGCGCTTGAGCGCCGCCTTCTGCGGCTCGTAGCCGACGCCGCCGACGATGGTCAGGCTCTTGTGGCGGGTGTTCTTCTCGATGACCGCGCAGACGTCGGAGATCTGCTGCGCGAGCTCGCGGGTCGGCGTGACAACGAGCATCTTCGGGCCGTGGCCGCGCTGCGCGCGCCCGAGCCGGCTCAGGGTCGGCAGCAGGAACGCGGCCGTTTTCCCGGTGCCGGTCTGCGCCGCGGCCAGGAGGTCACGGCCCTCGAGGACGCGCGGGATCGCGGCGGCCTGCACGGGCGTCGGCTCGGCGTAGCCGAGGTCGTCGACCGCGCGCAGCACCTCCCCGGAGAGGCCGAGGTCGGCGAAGGCGGGGGTAGTGCTTGTGTTATCGATGCCCGAGGTCATGCGGCTCCTTACCTGTGCCAAAGCGGCCCAAAAAGAAAGGCCGCAACCAAACAAGCTGCGACCTGCTAGTTTTTCTGGTGGGCCCAGCAGGATTCGAACCTGCAACCCAGGGATTATGAGTCCCCTGCGC
>JAUMVN010000047.1 GCA_030530145.1 Coriobacteriia bacterium
CCCCCCACAACCCCCACCACCAAACCCCGCCCCACCCGCGGATCACCGCCCGGGACCGGGGTCTTCCAGCAATGAAACTTTGCTGGACGCCGCGATTCCGGGGCTATTTGACCGCGACCATTACTGCGCGGCGTGCTTCCCGGGGCGCTCCGCCTCCCCGCGTTGCTGCGCGGCGCGTTCCCGGGGCGCGCCGGCCCACACGGCAACGCGCTTCGGGCCCGGTCGCCCTTCGCCCATCCCGCACGTCAGCAGCCCTACAGGCTCACGTCCGGGTCGAGGCTCGCCGCGCTCACGCGCATCTCGTCCGCCAGGCGCTCGAACGCCTGCCAGCGCACCTCGGCGACGTCGCCCGTCGCCACGGCCTCGCGCACGGCGCAGCCGGGCTCGTGCGTATGGGTGCAGTCGTTGAAGCGGCACGTCTGCGCCGCGCGCACGATCTCGGGGAACATCTTGGCCAACCCGCGCTCGTGCCCCACCAGCGGCAGGCTGCGCAGCCCCGGCACGTCAGCCACCACGCCGGCGCCCGGAAGCGATATGAGCACGCGGGACACGGTGGTGTGCCGACCGGCGTCGTCCTTCCCGCGCACGCCGCCCGTAGCCATCGCCTCGTGGCCGAGAAGCGCGTTGAGCAGCGTCGATTTGCCGGCGCCTGACTCGCCGAGGATCATCGAGCAGGTCCCCGCCGGCACGCAGGCGCGCACCTCGTCGAGACCCGCCCCCTCGGCCGACGACGTCACCACCACGCGCACGCCCTCGCCGACGAGCGCGCGCACGCGCCCGAGCTCCCGCTCGAGCTCGCCGGCGGCGCAGCGATCAGCCTTGGTCAGAACCACCACCGGCTCGGCGCTGCAATCCAAAGCCAGCACCATAGAACGCGCGATGCGGTCCAGCAGCACTTCCCCAGCCCCCAGCGCCTGCACGATGAGGATGGTGTCCACGTTGGCCGCGAGCACCTGCCGCTCCCCGCGGGCGCGCCCGCGCCAGCGCTCGAAGGACGTGCGCCGCGGCAGCACGCGCTCGATCACGCCCATGTCGTGCCCCGGCGCCACGCGCACCGCCACGCGGTCTCCGGCGGCAGGCAGGAGCACCTCTTCCTCCCCGCGCGACTTCGCGAACCCGACGGCGTGCTCGGCGCGAAACACGTCGCCCTCGGTCACCACCAGGGGAAATCCCCGGTCGAGCCTGGCCACGCAACCGATCCGCATCTGCCCGGGCTCCTCAGCCTCGGCAAGAAACGCCTCGTAGGCGGCTCGCTGACGCTCGTCAGGCGCCACCTCGTCAAAGGAAGGCAGGTCCTTCAGCGACTCGACGGCGGGCACGCTCGCGAGCACGGCCTCGGCGCTCTCCTCGGTGGCCGCGCGGCGGCGCTTGTCCCGCTTCGCCCGCGCTCCCGTCGTCTTCTTCGCTTTGGCCTTACCCATGCACGCTCCCCCGAAGCCGTCGGCACGTAAACCCGCGCCGGCGCGCTCACCGCCCGAATACCACAAACAACCTGCAGTTTATCGCAAAACGCCCCGCATGCCATGAAGCATGCGGGGCGCACGTTCCGAATAAATGCTTGCTCGGAGGCAGCTAAGCCCTAGTCGTCCTTCTCGACGCCGCGCATGACGGCCTTGTAGAGCTCCACGCACGGAACGATGAGGAACGCGATGCCCAGGGCGGTCAGGATGCCCACCGGCTCGAGCGGGTCGACGCCGAAGAACATCTGGGCGAGCGCGGGCACCATAACCACGATGAGCGTCAGCACGAGCGCGAGCGCGGAAGCGGCCCAGAGCCACAGGTTCTGCTTCTTCATGGAGAAGAGCGAGGCGCGGCGGCTGCGCATGTTGAAGCAGTGGAAGATCTCGACCATGTTCAGGGTGATGAACGCCATCATGACGCCCTCTTCGTCGGCGGTGCCGGCGATCATGTCCGCGATGTTGATGTAGCCCATGTCGAAGTACACACCGGCGAAGAAGCTCGCGAGCACGAGCGCGGTGATGATCAGGCCCTGCACGATGCAGTCGAGGCCCATGTGGCCGGCGAAGACGCCGTCGGAGGCCTTGCGCGGCTTGCGGCTCATGATGTCGCCCTCGGCCTCCTCCATGCCGAGCGCGAGCGCCGGGAAGCAGTCCGTCACGAGGTTGACCCACAGCAGCTGCACGGGCTGGAACAGCGTGAAGCCAACGAGCGTCGCGATGAAGACCGAGAAGACCTCAGCGAGGTTCGCGGAGAGCAGGAACTGGATGACCTTGCGGATGTTGTCGTAGATGCGGCGACCCTCTTCGCAGGCCGAGATGATGGTCGCGAAGTTGTCGTCCGCGAGGACCATGTCGGCCACGTTCTTGGTGACGTCGGTGCCGGTGATGCCCATGCCCACGCCGATGTTGGCGCGCTTGATGGACGGAGCGTCGTTCACGCCGTCGCCGGTCATGGCGACGATCATGTCGCGGGACTTCCACGCCTCGACGATGCGGGTCTTGTGCTCAGGCTGGACGCGGGCGTAGACGCCGTAGTTCTCGATGCAGGCGTCGAGCTCCTCGTCGCTCATCTTGTCGACCTCGGCGCCGGTGATGGCCTGGCTGCGGTCCTTGACGATGCCGAGGTTCTTGGCGATGGCCACGGCGGTGTCGATGTGGTCGCCCGTGATCATGACGGTGCGGATACCGGCCGCATGGGCCTCCTCGATGGCCGGGGCCACCTCGGGGCGCTCGGGGTCGATCATGCCGGAGAGGCCGCAGAAGGTGAGGCCGTTCTCGAGGGCCTCGGCGCTGAAGTCGGCGGGCTTCTCGGCGTAGTGGCGAGAAGCGAGCGCGAGGACGCGCAGCGCCTGGTCGGCCATGGCCTTGTTCGCGGCAAGAAGCTCCTCGCGCTTGGCGTCGGTCATGGGCACGACCTTCTCGCCGTCGAAGACGGAGTCGCACAGGCCGATGACGACGTCGGGGGCGCCCTTGGTGTACTGCTCGAACTCGCCATCGAGGGTCTCGACCACGACGGACATCATCTTGCGGCCGGAGTCGAAGGGAGCCTCGCCCACGCGCGGGTGCTCCTCGGAGAGACCGGTCATGCCGGCCTTGGCGGCGTCGTTGACGAGCGCGCACTCGGTCGGCTCGCCCACGGCCTCGCCGGCCTCGGCGTCCCACTTCGCGTCGGAGCACAGCGCCATGCCGGCGAGCAGGGTGCGCTCGTCGCTCGCGAGCTCGTGCTTGACGACGGTCATCTTGTTCTGGGTGAGGGTGCCGGTCTTGTCGGAGCAGATCACCTGGGTGCAGCCGAGGGTCTCGACGGCGGAGAGGTTGCGGATGATCGCCTGACGCTTGGCCATCTTGGTCACGCCGAGCGAGAGAACGATGGTGACGACGGCCACGAGGCCCTCGGGGATGGCGGCGACGGCGAGCGAGACGGCCACCATGAAGGTGTTGAGCAGCAGCGTGGGCTCCTCGGCCATGTTGGAGAAGCCGTGGCGCAGGACGTCGACAGCGAAGATGACCACGCAGATAACGATGACCATCTTGGTCAGCACGTGGGAGAGCTCGTCGAGCTTGACCTGCAGCGGGGTGAGCTCCTCCTTGGCCTCGGAGAGGGCCCCGGCGATCTTGCCCATCTCGGTGTCCATGCCGGTGGCCACCACGACGGCGCGACCGCGGCCGTAGACGACGGTGGAGCCCATGTAGCACATGTTCTTGCGGTCGCCCAGGGGCACGTCGTCGGCGCCGTCGGCGAGCGCGATGGCGTCGGCGTGCTTCTCCACGGGCACGGACTCGCCGGTGAGGGCGGCCTCCTCGATCTTCATGGAAGCGCTCTCGAGCACGCGGCAGTCGGCGGGCACGGAGTCGCCGGCCTCGAGAAGGACGACGTCGCCGGGCACGAGCTCGCTGGAGTGCAGCATGACGAGCTTGCCGTCGCGCATGACCTTGGACTGCGCTGCGCTCATCTCCTGCAGGGCCGCCAGGGCCTCCTCGCTCTTGGCCTCCTGGATGACGCCGAGGGCGGAGTTGATGATGACGACGGTCATGATGATGATCACGTCGGCGAAGTCGATCTCGCCCTGGATGGCGCCGGTGACGGCGCTGATGACGGCCGCGACGATCAGCATGATGACCATCGGGTCGGCCATCTGCTCGAAGAAGCGGATCCACAGCGGGGTCTTCTCCTCTTCCTTGAGCTTGTTCGGGCCGAATTTGGCCTGGCGGCTCGTCGCCTCGGCGGCGCTCAGGCCCGCCTCGGCATCGGCGCCCTGCTCACGCAGGACCGCGTCGGATGAAGACAGGTACTCTTTCATTCGATTCCCCCTCCTGGGTTATCTTTTTTTGCGGCCGCCAGATTGATGCCCGATCATAATTCCCAGGAGAAGGGCAAGGGCTCATCAAGGTTGCCATGCCGGCCGCGCTTACAAAGCTCGCTTATTCTACCGTAGCCGAAGACCGGTGAGTTCGCTTCATTTCCTCCTAAAGAAGAACAGGCAGAGCGTTGAAATCGGAAACACCGTAACCGAAAACTGCGGGACACGGGGGACGTATGGGGCAAAGCTCGCCGCCGCGCCCCGCGCAGTCCGAGCCCGGGTCGCCGGAACCCGGGCACGGCGCGGCTAGGCCTCGTCCCAGAACTGGTCGCCCAGAATCTTGACGCAGACCTTCGTGATGGTGCCGGGCTCGGCTCCGTCGCACACCAGGTTCGGCATGTGGGCCTCACCGATCATGAACAGAGCGAAGTGGCCGTTCTTGAGGGTGCCGTCGATCAGGTCGTGGTTATCGGGGGTCTCGTGGCCGAAGCCCTTATCGCCCTCGACGTCGAACTCGCCGGTATAGGCGATCTCGCCCGGCGTGGTCTTGAAGTTCTCGGCGCCCTCAAGGTCAATCTGCACGTCCATGTACTTGCGGTGCGTCTCGAAGCGCCCGTTCTCGAAGGTGCGGGTGTTGGCGTTCATCTTGTTGATAAAGACCTTATTGCCCATGATCTCGGTGCGGCCGAGCGGCAGATCGTTCAGGTCGTTCTCGTCCAGCCAGTCGATCAAAACGTCGAGGCCGCGGAAAAGGCCGCGATAGAGTCCGATTTGCCCGAGTCCGTCGTAAATCATTTGCATCTTTCCTTTGGTTGGGGTCCGGGACCGCGGTCCCAGGCCAGCGTCTAGTGAGCGCCCACGTCGCCAGACGTCGGGTTATAGGTGCCCTCGCCGCGGGTCTTGCCCATGACGTCCGCCTCGGTGAGCTTGACCCACTTTACGCCCCGGCGCGTGCGATAGGCGTAGGCGCAATGGATGGTTCCGTCAGCGGCCTCAATGATCGTGGGGTACTCGTACTGGCGGTTGTTGAACTTGTTCTCGTCGCCCACATAGCCCTCGCCGCGCTCGATGTTGCGGATCAGCGGGAAGGTCAGGCCACCGTCCTCGGAGAGCGCGATGGACACGGGGTTGCGCAGCGCGGGCCAAGCGCCCTTCTTGCCGTAGGTGGCGGGCGCGGAGTTGTGGTTGTAGATAAGGGCGACGCGGCCGCTCGAGAGCTTGGTCACGCCGATGCCGGAGTTGTTGTTGGGCAGCGGCGTCGGCACGGGCACGGTCCAGGTATCGCCGTAGTCGGTCGACTCGCTGCGGTAGACGAAGTCCGCCTCGCGCGAGCGCATGAAGGCGACGAGGTGGCCGTCCTCGAGCTCCACGACGCTCGGGTGCACGCGACCGGAGGACTCGGGCACGTCGACGCGGCGCCAGGTCTGCCCCTCGTCATCGGAAATGGCGAAGGCTGACGGGTCGCCGGCCAGGCCGCTCGCGGAGTCGGTGCACAGCCACAGGCCGTAGATCCAGCGGCCGTTGGAGAGAACCTGCACGCACTGGCGCGCGAAGGTGCCCTCCTCGGGAAGGACGACCTCGGGCTCGGACCAGGTCAGGCCGTCATCGGTCGAGACCTGTTTCTTCACCACAGAGGTGTATTGCATGTTGTCCTTGCCGGGCTGGCGGCCGAGCTGGGAGGTATACATAGCCCAAATCTCGCCGTTGGGAGCAAGGAACAGCGACGGGTTCTGGTCGGAGCGGTCGTCGTTGTGGCTGATGTAGGTCGGCTCGCTCCACTTGTCGGAGCCTTTCTCGAGGCGGGAGACGACGATGTTGATGTCGGTGTCGCCCTCGTAGGTGCCGGCGAACCAGCAGCACAGGATAGTGCCGGCGGGGGTCTCGAGCAGGCCCGGGCCGTGGGCGGTCTTCCACGGGCCGGGGTTGACGAAGGCCTCGGTCAGCTCCATCTCGGGGTCGTAGTAGACCTGGCCGTCGGGCGTGAGCCCGGGGAGGGTCTGGATGGACAT
>JAUMVN010000048.1 GCA_030530145.1 Coriobacteriia bacterium
CGAGGGCGCGTTTCTGTGGCGAGAGACGCACATCGCGTCGCGGAGGCCGCGCTTCCGTGGCGCGGGCGCCGGGGAGCGTCGCGCGGCCCTCGCTTCTGTGGCGAGAAACCAAGAGGCTGTCGCCCGAACGGCACTTTTGTGGCGAGCGGGGGCCGCTGCCGGGCCAGCGTTTCCGCGGCGAGAAGGGAACGAGCTCTCCGCCGGGGATCTCTCGTCGGCGCGGCGGATTGCATTGTTTTGCAAGCCGTAATCATCCCCGGGGCATAATCGAACAGATAGCATCTAATCCGGGGCTCGGCCCCAGGCCCTCCTCAGGTGGGCCGCCCGCGTCAATCGAGATACCTTGGTTTCTTCTCACGACATCGACGATCAGCGGAAAAGCCTTCTGTGGCTTATTTTGGGAATGGCCATGTTTGCTGTCCCGAGGCTAATCTTTCAGGTCGATGTATGCGGATCGGTGGGGCTTTCGGCTCCGTTCGCTCTCGATCAACGCGCCCTGTCCATCGCGGTCGTGCTCTGGTGTGGATATGGGGAGCTTCGGCGGCGCTTGGGAGCTAAAGAGCTGAGCACGGGCGTGCTCCGGTGCTTGCTCCTGGGCTTGTCGGTCCTCTGCGCGTTGGATATGGGGGCGTCATTTTTCGGTATCTGCTCCATCCCGGCGATTGCGCTGCCTGTGCAAACGGCCGAACTGACGCTTTGGCTCGTGGCGGGACGGGACGTTCGATGTGAGACGAACGCCCCCGGCATCGAATGCCTGAGCGAGAAAGTCGGTTTTCTTACTTTGATGCCGTTGACGTTTGTCGGCACGGCCTACGGTTTACTGCCGACCGTTCTGGCGCTTGTGGGCGCCGGCTTGGCGTTGCGCGAGCTCGGGCTCGACGGGCAGGGCCTTGGAAAGGGCATGTTTTGCGGGACCCTTGCCGCGGGCATCGTCAGGGTCCTCGTGTACGAGACCTTCTTACCCGATGGATTCGCCGGGGTTGCAACTAAAGACGGGCTGTTCAACGTAGCACTTGCGACAGTGCTGCTGTGTTGTGCCGCTTGCCACGTCGTATCTTCTGAGTTGCCCAGGCGAGAGGAGCTCCGTTGCGGCTATCCACCGGAGCTTTGCGACCTGAGCGAGCGTCAGCGGGACGTGGTGGTCAGGCTTGCTGGCGGCATGTCTGTGAGCAGAATCGCGGAGGTGCTCACGCTCGCCCCCGGAGCCGTGGGCGAATATCGGCGCCGCGCGTTCCACAAGCTCGGCGTTGACCAGGTGTCTCAGCTTGAGTCGCTGGTCGCGCCGGTTTCGAAACGAGCCGCGCGCGCGGAGCGGAGGGGCGCGCTCCATTCGTTGATCGTGCTTCTCTGGCTCGTCGGTCTCTGGTCGCTTGGCGCGGTCTGGGACCCAGGCTCTCTCAACGTGATGAGAGGGACGCTCCTCTTGGCGCCGACCTGGGTTGTCACCGCGGTCCATGCCGATGACGTCCAGCTCGGCCGCGCGGCTTCTCCTCTCGCGCTTCTCTCGCTTCTCTGCCTCGCTTTGTACTGCTTGACGCTTAACATTGCCACTGGAATGCTGGGCAGCGCTCTCCCGCTGCTTTGCATCACGATGCTTGCGCTGCCGCTGGCGGCCGCTTGTATCTCGGGTGAGAGCGGGGAGTTCGGCTGCGCCGACCGGCTGTCGGCTGCCTTGCGCCGCGTGACGCCTTCGGGTAAAGGTGAGCTCATCTTGTTTTCTGCGCTTATTGCCGCAGCCCCGGGCATCACACGGGTGCTCTGGAAAAGTGAGCAGATGGAATCGCTGGCCTTTGCGTTCTATGTGGTGACGGTGCTCGCCGAGCTCTGCCTCTGCGGCTTCGCGTTCCACCGGAGGGCGAAGGGCGTTCCCAAGGTGTCCGTTCCCAACGAAGCGATGACGTCGCGCCTACGCGCTCTCGGCCTCGGGGATGTGCAGACGGCGGTCCTTCTCGACACGGCGGCAGGCTTCACGCGGCCCCAGATCTGTGCGATGCGGCACGTCGCAGAAGGCACCGTGAACGATTATCGACGGCAGGGCTACCGGCTCCTCGGCGTCAAAAGCGCCCGGGAGCTCAGGGAACGTCTTGATGAAATCGCAGGTAATGACCTGTAGCAGATTCTCCATATCGCCGACTACGCGACGGCGGCCCCCATTTCTGGTTGTATGAGCTTCATCGAAGCCCGGGCGCAAGCAGCGGGTCGTCCTCGCGGAAAGGCCGGGCGATGATAGAGGTCGTTGATGTGTGCAAGAGCATCCGCGGGGTTGAGGTGCTCAGCCATATAAACCTGAGGCTTGAGGATGGGCGCATCTACGGCATCAAGGGAAAGAACGGCTCCGGTAAGACAATGCTGCTCAGGGTTCTCTGCGGCCTCGTTCGCCCGACTTCCGGCCAGGTCGTCGTGGACGGCGTTCCGCTCAGGCCGGGCGCCTTTTTTGGAAGACGCCGGGGTCCTCATCGAGAACCCGTCCTTCGTGAGGTCCTACAGCGGGAAGGTCAACCTGGTGGAGCTCGCAGCAATACGGAACACGGTCGACGAGGCCCGTGTCGACGAGATGCTTGGGCGCGTCGGGCTCGACCCGTTCGACGAGCGTCCCGTGCGCGCGTACTCGCTGGGCATGCGCCAGAGGCTCGGGATCGCGGCGGCGCTCCTGGAGTACCCGTCCACGATTCTTCTCGACGAGCCCGTAAACGCCCTGGATCCCGCGGGCGTCGACCAGGTTGCGGAACTTCTGAGGGAGGCCCGCGCGGGCGGGGCGCTCGTCGTGGTCGCGTGCCACGACTCGGAAGAGATCGAGGCGCTCTTCGACGAGACCCTCTCCATGGCGGAAGGCAAGCTCTATGACGGTGGCGCCCGAGACCATTAGGGGGCGGCGATGAATCGTGCATTGACGAGAAGGTCCGCCATCGGGTGCTCGGCCGCCCTGCTGGGCCTTCTGTGCGCCGAACGCATGCGCTCGCTGAACGAGCTCTGTGCTCAGCGCCGTGAGGTCGTCGAAGTCGGCAAGCCGTTCGAGGTCGGCTCCGCGGATTCGGAGAACACGCCTTCTGAGGTCAAGGTGGACAGCGCGATCCTTCTCGGCGAGGCGGACACCGCGGGGCTTCTGGCCTGGGCGTCGGGGTCGTCTGATCAGCGTGGCAAGAAGCGCGCCGTCGTCGTGGGCATTTCCTCGGCGGGGTCCCCGGCTGCGCCTATCGACCTCGAGGCGCTTCTTGCCAATATCCATTTGGAGAGCGGGGCGTGCGCATGGTCGGCCGACCGGCAGGCAACGGCGTCGTTGTTCTACCAAAGTGGTGACGGCACGAGGGCTGACTCGGCTGAGACCGCGGCTGACCTCGTGTTCGCTCTGAGCGAGGACTCGTGCACCAAGAAGGTCTGGGCGGACCCGTCGCGTGCCGACTTCGAGCTCGTCTATTCACTGTGGCCCATTAGGGGGTCCGTGCTCCTGGGCAAGGTCCCAGAGGGCCTCTGCCCTGATTACGCATAAGGGAGGGGGGTTACTGTGCTCAGGATGTTTCGCTACGAGGCGCGCCGGGCCGTCTTCTCCCGCGCCTTCGCGCTCGCGCTCACGGCCACCACGGCGATCTCCGTGCTCCAATTCCTTACCTCGGGCTTTGCATACGGGTTCCTCCCGATATGGGAGAACTGGCGCTCCGGCGCCGGCGGCATCACGCCGCCTTCCGTCCTCAACTCATGGCTCGGCGGCACGCTGAGCTCGGTGTTCTCGCAGCTCTTTTACATCTCGGCGCCGCTGTTCGCCTGTCTGCCGTTCAGCTGGAGCCTCGGCGATGACCTCTCGACGGGTTTTCGGCCGTGGTCATGCAGAGAGGGAACGTCCGCTCGTACCTGTGGGCCAAGGCCGGCGCCTGCTTTTGTGCTGCCACGGCGGTCGTCATGGCGCCCCAGCTACTCAACCTGCTGCTTACCGCACTCTGCGTGCCGTCCATCGAGCCCGACCCGGCATCCGGGATGTACGCGGTTTTCGCGCGCTCTGCCTTCGCGGAGCTGTTCTATCGGGCGCCGATGGCTTACGTCGCCCTGTACCTCTTGCTGTCTGGCATCGTTATGGGCTCGATCGGCGTCCTTGTTATGGCGGCGTCCGCCGCGCTCCGAAGCCGCGCTGTCCTCACGGTGCTCCCCGTCGTTGCCGATGAGCTGCTGTACTTCTTGCTGTTCTGCGCGGGCCTCGGCGGCTATGCCCCGAGCAGGGCGATCATGCCCGCCCAGCCTTTCGTGGGGATGAGCGGTGCGGCCGTAGTGCTTGAGGCAGCGGCGCTGGTCTGCCTCGCATCTGTCGCTGTATTTCGGTTGTCCAGGCAATTCGAGGTGCTGTGATGCGGAGGGCGCGCAAGGCGACGATAGGTTTCCTCGCGGCGACGTTTGCGTTCGACGCCGCCCGCGCGCGTTACGTTTGGGATGCGGGTGGGGGTCGACGGCCGGCGGGCGCCGTCGGCTTGCTCCAACGTTTCTTTGCCGGGGAGGCTTTTCCTGCGCCCGGCGCCTCGCTGGTCATGCCGGTCGACTGGCTGCTGCTCATTCTTCCCTTGATCGGTGGCTGCGCCTGCGTCGTCGAGGACCTTCTCGCCCCGCGGTCGACCTCGAGGCTCCTGCGGGTTGGGACGCGGAGAAGGGCATGGATAGGGGCGTGCCGCGCGCTCCTTGGCGTGGCGGCCTGTTGGCTTGCAGCTGCGGTCGCTTCGGTGGCGCTCGTATACGCGGCTGAGGCGTTCTGCGGCACGGATGCGCCCCAGTCGGTCGCGGTTCCGTTGGCCGACGGTGTTTTGGCGGCCGCGCTTGAGGTATCGGTTGCGTTTCTCGTCGTCTTGCTGCAGGCCTGTGTCTCTGTGCCCTTCGGCGCGACCGTCGGGGCCGCTGCGTCGTTTTGTCTGGCGGCGGCCTCATGCGTGAGCCGTTGTGCGTGGCTTCCGCATTCGTGGATGATGCTAGCAAGGGAGCCGTGGTTCTGTGCGGGCGATGAAAGTAGCGCTCGGGTCGAGATCGCACTACTCTCCATCGCGCTTTCGGCGGCGCTTCTGGCGATGGGTGGTGCTCTGTTTGCCCGCAAAGACCTGCTCCCAGATCGGAGAATGCCATGAACGCTGGATTTGCGCTCTCTATCCGCTGGAGGCATCTCTTCACATATGAGCGGTGCTGCCTTGGGGTCCTGTGCTTCGTCGGCTTCGTCGTGACTCGGTACTCGCACGTCCGTTTTCAGGTTGAGTGGGCTGCCAAAGGCATCCGCTGCTCGTTCTAAGACTATGTGATTGAGTCCGTTTCCGGTGACGGGCCCATTTCCTGCTCTTGGTTTCTCTGCGTTCTCTGTGCGTGCTTGTTGGCGACGTTGCTCGCGCGTGCGGAACGGTGTCCGCAGGGGCTGCTGGCAAGCGTCTCGTGGAGGAGGCTCTGCGCCGGCAATCTTCTGGATGGCCTGTTGGCGGCGTTCTTGGTCTCAGCGGTGGAGTTCCTCTTCATCGTGTTTTCGGGCGCGTTCTCGGTGCTCGCTGCCCCGTCGGCCGTCGGTGGGGGCCTGTGCTCCTTCTGCTCTAGGGAGAGCGTCTATGCGGCAAAGATCGGGGCGGCAGCTTGCGCCGCGCCGCCGCCCGCTGCTTTTCTCGCCGCCGCCTTCGCGGGCCTCCTCGCGGCCTCGATGCTCGGGGCTGTCGTATTTGTGCTGCTCAGGTGGCTTTTGGGAAGCAACGCGGCGCCTCTCGCCATCCTCTCGGTGCTGGGGCTGGCCGTCGTCCAAAGCGAGTACTCCTTTGTCTATGAGCTGTTCCGCAGCTTCGGGGGAAGCCTGGGTTTCGTGAACCCTGTCTATGCGGCGACCTCGCTCGTGAGCATTCATTGGGCGCGTTGGGCGGACGGCGGGCCGAAGGGCTTCGCGGCGATGCTGGCCTTTATCGTCGCGGTCGGGTGCGTTGCCGTCGTCGCTGCTCCCTATATGAGGAGAGCGCGCCGGACGATGGGGTAACGATCGCGGAGCACGGGCCGGTTCGGCGTTACAAGCGATCCGTTGCTCGATGGGCAGACGCGCGCCACAGAAGCGCGGCCCCTGCGACATTGGTCCGGCCGCGCGCCACAGAAACGCCGGCCCCCCCCCCCGGGGCCGGCCCCGGGGCCCCCGCCAGCGGCCCCCCCGCCC
>JAUMVN010000025.1 GCA_030530145.1 Coriobacteriia bacterium
TGCAGAACCGTCGCCAACAAAGCCGCCCCGGAAACGAGGGTTGATGCAACGTCGGCAAGAATAGCGCCCCGGAAACGACGGTTGCAGAAACGGGTCGTTGCTGCAACCGTCGTTTCCGGGGCGCATCGGTGCTTCTCGTTACTGCAACCGTTAATTCCGGGGCGCGTTACCGGCTCCCATTGCTGCAAGCGTCGTTTCCGGGGCGCCATGGTGCGCGTGGGCTGCGCCGTGGGCCGCAAACCTTCGCTCGCGCCCCCGCGTCGAGCCCCCGCGCCTAGAGGAACAGCTGGTACGCGCGGCGCGGCTGGGTGCGGTCGCCGTCGATGAAGATGCGCCCCGCGTAGGCGAAGCCGCACCCCTCGATCACGTGGCGCATGCGCACGTTGTCCTCGTGGGTGTCCACGCGGATCTCCGCGAAGCCGCGGGCGCGCGCCTCCTCGATAAGCCGCTGGTAGAAGCGGCGCCCGATGTGGTTGCCGCGGAAAGCGGGGGAGACGGCCACGCGGTGGATTGTCGCGTAGGCGCCGCTCGTGTTTCCGGTGCGGTCCCATACCCCGTCCTCTATCACGTCGTAGTTCGGGTCTGGCCCGGGGATGAGCGCCGCGGTTGCCGCCACCTGGCCGCGCACGCAGAACACGCGCCCCCAGCCCTGCATGAGGTCCTTCGTGACCGACTGGACGCCGGGGCCCGTCCCGTTCTGCCACTGGTCGATGCCGTCTGCGGCGAGAAGCTCGCGGCCGGTCTCGAGCATGGCGATAATTGCCGGCACGTCGTCGACCATCGCCGGCCTCATATCGCAATCGGCGAGCTTGACCTCGTCATGGTTCATCGTGATAACTCCTTCATCGGATTGATTTCACGGACAGAGATTATGGCCCATCGAGGCCCTTCTTGCCCAGAACTTGTGGAGAACGCGTGCCCGTGGGCGCCCGGGGCGCGCCGCTCGCTAGGCTAGGGACCGCGCGGACGGAAGTCGGGGCCATGAGAGCCTCTCGGCCCGTACCTCGACGTCCTGTTCGTGAAATTGGAGTGATTTGCCTTGAGTACCACCGCCCCCATCACCGCGGGCCGTGCGAAGCTGTGCGTCGGCCTCCTCGTCTTTCTCGCGTTCTCGCTCGGGTGCACCGAGTTCGCCGTCATCGGCATCGAGCCGGAGCTCTGCGAGGCCTTCGGCGCCTCGCTCGCCGAGGTTGGCCGCCTCATCAGCCTCTATGCCATCACCTATGCGGTCATGACGCCGGTGCTCGCGCTCGTGACCGGCCGGTTCCGGCGCTTCTCGCTTTTGGTCGTCTACGCCGCGGTGTTCATCGCCGGCAACGTGCTCGCCGCGTTCGCGACGTCGCTCGCGCTCATGTGCGCGGCCCGCGTGGTGTGCGGCCTCGTGTCGGGGGCGCTGCTCGCGCTCGGCGTCACGTTCCTGCCCGAGCTGGTCGACGAGAAGAAGACCTCGCTCGCCGTGGCCGTCGTCTACGCTGCCTTCTCGGTCGCGATGGTGCTCGCCACCTCGGCGGGAAAGATGCTCGCCTCCGCCCTCGGCTGGCGCTCGGTCATGGACGCGAGCCTCGTCTTCGCGGTCGTCTCCTGCGCGCTGCTCATCGCCGTGCTGCCGCGCGAGGGGGCCACGGACGAGCCCGCCGGCGTCCGCGACCAGCTCGGGCTTCTTGCCGAGCCCTGCGTGCTCGCGTGCGTGGCCGTCTTCGTCTTCGGCATCGGCTCGATCTACGTGTTCTACGGCTACGTGACGCCGTACCTCGAGGAGTTCCTCGGCCTTTCCGCCGGCCAGGCGAGCCTCGTGCTGCTCGTCTACGGGGCCATCCTCTTTGTGTCGAACATGCTCTCCGGCGTGCTCGACGAGAAGTTCGGCCTCAAGGCCAACGTCGTCGTCTTCCTCGTGCAGGCGGCCGTCCTCGTCGCGATGTGGGCCGTCGGCGACGCGATGCCCGCCGCGCTCGCGGTGATCATGGCGTTCGGGCTGCTCATGTACCTGTGCAGCGTGCCGTGCGTGACCCTCTTCATGCGGACGGCGAGCGAGCGCCACCCCAAGGCCCTCACGCTGGCGAGCTCGCTCGAGCCCGCGGCGTTCAACGTCGGCATCTCGTTCGGCACGGCGGTCGGCGGCGCGGTGGTGAGCTTCGCCGGCCTCGGGGCCGTCGGCATCGTCGGGGCCGTCCTCGCGTTGGCTGCCAGCGCGTGCGCGGCCGCGGCTGCGCGGCTCGAGCCGTAGCGGGGCCGGGCACGGCCTTACCAGATGCCGAGAAGCCCCTCGAGGTTCTCGCGGAAGCGGCGGCGGTCTCGCTCGGTGAAGGCCGCGGGACCCTTCGTGCGCCCTCCCGCGCGCCGGACCTTCTTCTCCTCGGCACGGATGAAGAGGTCCGCGTCGATGGTGGCCTGGCTGTAGACGCGCCCGCGGACGCCGATGGCGCGCGCCCCGCGGCCGAGGGCCATGGCGGCCAGGCCGATGTCCTGCGTGACGACGACGTCTCCGGGCGAGAGCGACTCGACGATGGCGAAGTCGGCGGAGTCGGCGCCCGTCGAGACCACGAGGGTGTCCACCCAGAAGCCGTGCTTCGCGTGCGCGGCGTCGCGCGGGTCGCCAGCGCGCACGTGGCGCTCGAGGTTCTGCGTCGTGTTGCCGGCTATGACCACGGGCGTGCCGGCCTTTCTCGCCACGGCGAGCGCGTCGGCCGTCACCGGGCAGGCGTCCGCGTCGATGAAGAGCGTCGTCATTCGGCCCCCTCAGCTCCCTTCTCCCTCTCCCAGGTTCGGAAGGCTTCCAAACTTGGGAAGCCTTCCGAACCTCGGTTGAAATCTCTATATCCATAGGTAGATTAGCTGCCAAGAAACGCTGCTGCTGCCCTCCCAAGTTTGGAAGCCTTCCGAACTTGGGAGAGAGGCCTGCGGTTAGAGGCAGGACTCGTAGATGGCGCGGCAGTCGTCGAGGGTCAGGGGCCGCAGCTCGCCGATGAGCTCGCCCTTGTTCTGGCGCAGCGTCTCCAGCAGCGCGTCGACGTCTTCCGCGCGCACGCCGAGCTCGCCGAGCGTCCGCGGCATGCCCATGCCGCAGAAGAACGCCTGGATCTCGTCGATGGTGGCAAGAACCGCGTCCTCCTCGGCCTCCTCAGGCGTCGCGTCGATGCAGTCCTCCACGACGTCCACCGGCTCGATGTCGAACACGAGGCGCCCGAAGGTGAGCCAGCGCTCCGGGGCGCTTCTCCATACGTGGCGCATCCACGCCGGCATGACGACGGCGAGCCCGGCGCCGTGCGCGATCGCGGGGTCGTGGGCCGAGAGCTCGTGCTCGAGCGCGTGGCTCTCCCAGCCGCCCGCGCGCCCATTCGGCTTGGCGGCGCGGCCCAGGCCGCAGATGTCGTTGTGCGCCTGCGTGCCGGCCCACATGATGCTGGCCCGCGCGTCGTAGTCGCAAGGGTCCTCGAGCACGCGGGGCGCGCACTCGATGAGGCTGCGCACGAGGCCGCACGCAATCTGGTCCGTTACCGGGCAGGGGCCGGTCGAGCCGAAGAAGCGCTCCATGATGTGCGCGCACATGTCGGTGATGCCGGCCGCGGTCTGGTAGGCGGGCAGGGTGAAGGTGAGCTCGGGGTCCATGAAGGCGAGGACGGGCCGGTGCAGCTCCGTCGAGAGGCCCTTCTTGAGGCTGAGCTCGTCGTTGGAGATGACGCAGCTCGAGGACGCCTCGGAACCCGCGGCGGGGATGGTGAGCACGCAGGCCACGGGGAGCTTGCCCTCGGCCACGACCGGCGCCTTCTTCATAAAGAGGTCCCAGACGTCGCCCTCGTAGGGGGCGCCCACGGCGATGGCCTTGGCCGTGTCGATGACCGAGCCGCCGCCGACTGCGAGCACCACGTCCGCCTCGTCGGCCCGCGCCGCCGCCACGCCGTCGCGCACGAGGCCGACCTCGGGGTTGGGGCGGACGCCGCCGAGCTGGGCGTGGCGCACGCCCGCGCGGTCGAGCGAGGTGAGGACGCGGTCGAGCGTGCCCGTCTTTATGGCCGAGCCCTTTCCGTAGACGACGAGCGCGCAGCCGAAGCCCGCCTCGGCGAGTGCCTCGCCGACCTCGTCGACGACGCCGCGGCCGAAGACGAACTTGGTCGGCACGTGATAGGTGAAGTCGTTCATGTGCATCCATTCTCCCGTATAGACGTGCGGCTATTGTAGCCTCGCGGGCGCCCTGCCCCCAAGCGCCGCGCCGGCGACCCGCCGTCGGCCGCTGCGCCGGGAATCGGCGACCGGCTATCGGCCAGGATTACGCACAGGCGTCGGCCAACGGCCGTTGTTTTTCGCCCAGCGGCTAAATTCTATGTTTCGAGCATGTTAGAGAACGTTACTTGTGCGCGCCTCGTGTAGACAACCGGCCCATAGTGTCAACCGTCCATAGGAGGCGCAAGGGCGCCATGGAGACGGGATCTTAGAAACATGTTCCTCGCAGAGCTAGCCATTATCGCCATTGTCATTTAGCGCGGGTTGGTCAGTAGCCAGCCCGAAAGATACGGGCGGCTCTGCGAAGCGAAGTGTGTTGAGGCCGCTTGGGAAACCAGGCGGCTTTTTTGTTTTGATCCCAGAAGGAAGGTAAGCAAGTAATGAACGGAATCGTACTGATGCTCCTCGCGGCGGTCGTCCTCGCCGCCGCGTACCTGCTCTACGGCAGGTGGCTGGCCAAGACCTGGGGCGTCGACGCCGACGCGATCACCCCGGCCCGCCGCATGGAGAACGGCAAGGACTTCACCCCTGCCTCCGCGTTCACCGCGTTCTCCCACCAGTTCTCCTCGATCTGCGGCGCGGGCCCCGTCACGGGCACCATCGTCGCCATGGCCTTCGGCTGGGTCCCGGTCGTGCTCTGGGTCCTCATCGGCGGCGTCTTCTTCGGCGCCGTCCACGACTTCGGCGCCCTCTACGCCTCGATGAAGAACAACGGCAAGTCCCTCGCCCAGCTCATCGAGAAGTACATCGGCAAGACGGGCCGCCGCCTCTTCCTGCTCTTCTCGTGGCTGTTCTGCATCATCGTCATCGCGGCCTTCACCTCCATGGTCTGCGGCACCTTCAAGTACACCGCCGCCGCCGAGGGCGGCGTCGACTTCACGAAGTCCTACGCCGCGGGCTGCGCCGGCACGATCTCGATCCTCTTCACCTTCGTGGCCATCGCCTTCGGCTGGGCGCGCCAGAAGCTCAGCCTCGACGGCGCCAAGGAGTTCGTGCTCGCCGTGGTCTCCATCGTGGTCATGTTCGCGGTCGGCATGCAGTTCCCGCTCTACCTCGACCTTAACCAGTGGATCGCCGTCGTCATGGTCTACCTGGTCTTCGCCGGCGCCATGCCGATCCAGCTGCTCAAGCAGCCGCGCGACTACCTGACCACCATCATGATGGTCGTCATGATTGTCTGCGCCGTCCTCGGCATCTTCGTCCTGGGCGCCCAGGGCAACGCCGACATCACCGCCCCGGCGTTCGTGGGCTTCTCCACCAAGTCGGGCATGATGTTCCCGGTGCTCTTCGTCTCCGTCGCCTGCGGCGCGCTCTCCGGCTTCCACAGCCTCGTCTCCTCCGGCACCTCCTCCAAGCAGGTGTCCAACGAGGAGGACGCGGTCAAGGTCGGCTACGGCGCCATGGTCCTCGAGTCCTTCGTCGGCATCCTCGCCATCATCGTCGCGGGCATCATGTACGCCGACATGAACACCGCCGGCACCGGCGCCCTGAACAACGGCGTGGCCAGCACCCCGTTCCAGATCTTCGCCGCCGGCATCGCCCGCGGCATGCAGGCCTTCGGCGTCGACGGTACCGTCGCCACCGTCTTCATGACCATGAACGTCTCGGCCCTCGCCCTCACCTCGCTCGACGCCGTGGCGCGCATCGCCCGCACCTCCTTCTCCGAGTTCTTCGCGAGCACCAACGACGCCCTCGCCCTCGACGAGGAGAAGTCCGGCGCCATGAAGGTCCTCGGCAACCCCTGGTTCGCCACCGTCGTCACCCTGGTCCCGGGCCTCGCCCTCACCTTCGGCGGCTACCTGGCCATTTGGCCGCTCTTCGGCGCCTCCAACCAGCTGCTCGGCGGCATGACCATGATCACGCTCGCCGTGTTCTGCAAGTGCACCGGCCGCAAGGGCGCCATGCTCTACGTGCCCGTCGCCTTCCTGCTCGTGTGCACCTTCACCTCGCTCGTCCAGTCCATCATGGGCTGCGCGACCGCTCTTTCCGCCGGCACCGCCGCGTCCGTCTTCAACTCCGTGCTGCAGCTCGTCTTCGCCGTGCTGCTCATCGTCCTCGGCTTCATCGTGGCCTACAACTGCCTGAAGGAGCTCTTCGGCAAGGCCGCCGGTTCCATCCCCGACGAGGAGCCCGAGTGGACCGAGCTCGGCCGCAAGAACGTCGCGGCCGCCGCTGCGGACGCCCGCGCCCCCAAGGCCTCCGGCGACGTGGCCGCCGAGTAGCGCCGCCCCATACCGCGTTTTCCTGCCGCCCCGCGGCCTGTCAAAACGAAGAAGCCCCCGCATCCATGCGACTCGGATGCGGGGGCTTTCTTGTGCGTGCCCTTCTCGGCGAGAAGGACGGCCGGCGTGTGGACCGGCCGGCCGGTCCAAGTTACTCGGCGGCCTCGACGACGGGGGCCTCGGGGGCGTTCTTCTTGACGGACTCGATGCCCTTCTTGCACGCCTCCTTGGAGGTGTAGACCTGCGAGGTGGCGATGGTCTCGCCGTTGCCGGCCTTGAGGACGAAGTGGAAGCCTGCCTCGGTCTGCGTGATGACGAACTTGCCCATGGTGCGCTCCTTGTTCCGTGTTCCCGGCCTTGCGGCCCTATTAGGGGGATTCTAAGCGCATGTTCTCCCGCCAGGGAGAAGATTCGCCCCGCTCAACCAGTCTTTCAACAGGCGGTTGAGCGGGGCGGATGGTTGTGCTTTCAAGTTGGCTGTGCCGCGCGGAAAAGTGGCCGTTGCCGTTGATCGGCCTTAGGTCCGGTGAGAAGCTACTCCGCGTGGCTCCAGGTCGTCTCGGGGGCGAGCTTGAAGGCGATCGTGTACTGGTTGATCAGCGGGTCGACGTGGCAGAAGAACACGCGCCCGTCGAGCGGCGCCGTGAGCATCTCCTTCACGTGCGCGTCGCCGGTGTCGAGCACCTGTCCCAGGGTCTGCCCGGCGCGGACGCGCTCGCCGGGCTCCACGTCGCGCAGGAAGAAGCCGCCCGCGCGCTCGCAGCGGACGTCGACGAGCGACGCCTCCTCCAGGTGGCTGGAGCGGAACCCGCCGGGCAGCGCTGACTTGATGACGCCACGGTCGTCCAGGAAGCGCATGACGCAGTCCTCGACCTCGGTCGCGTTGCGCGTGGAGAGGCTGCCCATGTCGCGCACGAAGACCGAGAAGGCGTGCGTGTCCCAGACCTGCCAGTTGTAGTTGAGCGTGGTCGTGTCGAAGCTCGAGGGCTTCTTCGCGACGACGTAGGGGAAGCCGAAGGCGTCGGCGAGCGCGAGGGACTCCTCGGAGATCAGGCCGGCGTCCGTCACGCGCACGTGGGGCTGGAAGTCGCCCGGCAGGTAGAAGCTGCAGAGCTGGATGCCGTAGGCGTAGCCCTGGACGGCCCGGAAGAGGCCGTCGGCTATGCGCTGGGTCGTCTCCCCGAGGTCGTAGCCGGGGAACATGCGGTTGATGTCGGTGTTGTCCACGGGCCAGAAGCGCTCGGAGATGTTCATCGAGAAGGCGTTGACGGACGGCACCACGAGGACGCGCTTGGCAGGGTCCATGGCGCCCTTCTCCTCGAGGATCGAGAGGCGCCGGACGAGGTCAGCGCAGACGAAGGTCTGCTCGACCTCGTTGCCGCGCATCGAGCCGACGATGGCCACGCACTTCTCGGCGTCCGGGCTGCCGAACTCGTAGCCCCAGATGGTGAGGGGCTCGCGGTACGGGGTGTCGAGGGTATAGAGGTTCGTTTTTCTCATTATTCGGCGTCCTTAAGGATTCGGCCCAGAAGCGAGCCCGGGTAGACGACGGGGTATTCGCGCAGCGTGAAGAGAAGCCCGGAGACCGGCGCCGTCACGCGCTCGGCCACCTGGCCGGTGAGCGTGTTCGCCACGATGCCGATGAGCTGGCTCTTCTCGACCCTCGAGCCGTGCGGCGCCTTGGGCAGGAAGATGCCGCCCTCGGCCGCGTTGAGGTAGCTGACCTCGCCGTCGTTGGAGACGATGGGCGGCTCGGCGGCCTCGAAGGCCCCGCCCCAGGCCCCCAGATGCGCCGCCAGGCGCAGGATGCCCTGGGTCAGGCTCTCGCCATAGCCCTCGGTGATGCGCATGCCCACGCCCGTCTCGACCACGAGGGCGCGGGTACCGGTCGTGTTGAGCGCGTAGGCGAGGGTGGACTGCAGGACCGTGGCGGAGGCGTGCACCCAGACGAAGTCGACGTTGAGCAGCGGCGCCAGGGGTAGGAGCTCCTCGGCGGAGATCTCGTTGATGCGCACCTGCGGCATCTCGCGCAGGAAGATGTTCGAGGCATGGATGTCGATGGCGACGTCGGCGCCCGAGATGTCGCCGATGACGGCCGCCGCGAGCGTCTCGGTGAGGTCGCCGGCGGCCTTTCCCGGGAACGTGCGGTTGAGGTCGACGTCGAACATGGGGACGCTGCGCTCGATGGAGTTGATGCCGAGCGGGTTGATGGCGGGGTAGATGTCCACCGTGCCATAGAGCGCGTCGAGGTTCTCCTCGAGCAGCTGCGCCAGGCGGAACGCCACGTACTGGCCCTCGAGCTCGTCGCCGTGTATGCCGGTGACGACGGCGATGCGCGGCCGGTGGCCGTCCGCGGCCGCCTCGCCGCCGAAAGGCGCCGGCGCGGTGCCGACGATGGTGTGCTTTTGTATGAGCAGGTGCTCGCCCACGGGGAGCTCTGCCGAGAAGACCGTTTGGATCAAGGCCGCCTCACCTTCCTGCGCTTCGTTCGATTTTCGGTGCTTTCCTTAGTATGGGGCGCCCATCGGGAGGCGGCGTCGGGCCACAGGTGTTGTTAACTTGACGCGAAACGCGCGGAAACATCCGCAACAAACGGCCGGTCGCCTCGCGGGGAAGGGCGCACCGGGCTTCTTGCCCCGAGGCTGCGTTGCGCCCGAGGTGGTGCCACCTCGGGCGAATTTGCTTCGAGGCGGTGCCAAATACCCTGCGATTCGGCTCGAGGTGGCGTTTCGGGCACCACCTCGCGGACCTTCTTGGCAAGAAGCGCCCCAGGGGCGCCGCGCCGCAGGGAGAACCGCCTGCGCCGGTGTGGGGGGACACCGGCGCAGGCGGTTCTCGGGAGGGAAGACGGTCTATTTTGAAACCAGGGGGTTAGCCGCTGTAGGTGCCGAGCGCAGCCCACGCCGCGTCGTCGGTCACCTGGACGCGCACCGTCTGGGACTGCTGCGCCCCGCCGACGAAGACGCCGCGCTCGATCGGGCAGTCGGCGAAGTCGCGGCCGTGGCTCAGCGTGATGTAGCTGCAGTCCGCCTCGCGGCGGTTCGTCGGGTCGAGGCCGTGCCAGCGCGCGCCGTCGTGGACCTCCACCCAGGCGTGGGTCTCGCCCTCGCCCAGGAGAAAGCCGTTCACGTAACGCGCCGCCACGCCGGCTTGCCGGCAGCACGCGATGAGCACGTGCGCATAGTCTTGGCAGACGCCCTGCCCGAGCGCGAGCGCCTCCTCTGCGGTCGTGTCGACCCCGGTGGCGCCCTTCACGTACTCCATTCGCT
This sequence comes from Coriobacteriia bacterium, assembly GCA_030530145.1. Classification (GTDB taxonomy): domain Bacteria; phylum Actinomycetota; class Coriobacteriia; order Coriobacteriales; family Atopobiaceae; genus Paratractidigestivibacter. The sequence continues at coordinate 9,710 of JAUMVN010000025.1, forward strand.
CCGCGACGGCCTCGGCCAGGCGATGCGCCTTCTCGAGGACCGACGCGTTGCAGCTCACGCGCAGCACGTCGGCGACGAATCCCTTGACCCCGGCGCCCGCCTGCGTGAGGTCGCTCTCGCGAAGATACATCGGGTGCAGGGGGACGGCGCGCGCCTGCGCGGTGTCCACCATGACCATGCCGGACGATACGAACGAGAAGCTGTCGTGCGGGGCCTCGAGGCGCCCTACCTGCAGCTTATTGCCGAAACCGTCGACCTGCTCGCTGAGCGTGACGGGCGGCTCGACGATGATCTGGGCGTCCATGACGGTCTGCGAGCCGGTGTTGGGCGGCATGCAGCGCAGCACGAACTGGTGCTCCTTGACGGGCTCGCTGAAGTCGAGCCTCGTCTCGAAGAAGTAGTTGAGGATCTTCATGGGCCGCCCCTAGAAGACGCGCGCCGCGTGGACGAGGATGAGGCCGAGCTGGTCGTAGGTGACCTCGGCCGGGAACGTCGGCGCGTAGGCGAGCTCGACGAGGGCCTTCAGGTCCTCCTGGCTGTAGGGGGTGCCGGTGCGGTTGACGCGCGCCGAGAGGCGGTGCACCTCTTGCCGCACGCGCCCGAGCTTGTAGGAGAGGCGGGCGTAGAGGTCGATGCGCTCGACGGAGATGCCGCACTTGATGAGGTTCCTCGCGGCGTCGGACTCGACGAAGTCGTCCACGCAGCCCTTGAAGGCCATGATGTTGTCCTGGACGACCTGCAGGTCGAGCAGGGGGGCGTCGCTCATCTTGGCCGCCTGGAGGGCGTCGACCGCCATCTGCACGTAGGAGAGCGACTCCGTGCCCAGCACGTCGCGCAGGCGCACGGCGTTGTCGTAGGCGGCGTCGAGCGAGTGCGCGATGGAGGCGGGGCAGTCCGCGTCGAAGAGGCACGCCTGGAAGAACTCGCGCGGGGTCTCCGCGTCGTCGTCGAAGCCGAGCTCTGCGAGCTGGCCCTTCCACTCGTCGCCGGTGGCGTCGAGCGCCTGGTCGTAGGCGGCGAGAATGAACTTCTGCGTGGTGTAGGCGCGCTCGACGTAGCGGCCGAGCCACAACAGGTGGTCGGCCTTCTCGAGCGAGAGCGTGGCCGTGGTGAGCGCCGGTGCGCCGGCGCGGGCGTTTACGAAAGCACCCATGTGTCTTTGAAGCCCCCTCCCTGGGACGAGTTGACGATGGCGGAGCCCTCTTCGCGCGAGTAGCGCGTGAGGCCGCTCGGCCAGACCTCGGTCTTCGCGCCCGAGAGCACGAAGGCGCGCAGGTCGGCCTTGCGCGGGACGATCTGCCCGTCGATGTAGGTGGGCAGGCAGAGGAAGTCGACGACCTCCTGCGCGATGAAGCGCCTGGGCTCGCGGCGGATCAGGGCCTTCAGGTCCTCGAGCTTCTCCTCCGTGAGGCTGCTGCCGAAGACGACGCCGTAGCCGCCGGCCTCGGCGACGTCCTTGATCACGAGCTTCTCGGCGTTCTCCTGGACATAGGCCATGTCGTCCGGGTAGAAGGGCAGGTAGGTCGGGGCGTTCTTGAGGATGGGCTTCTCGCCCAGGTAGTACTCGACCATCTTCGGGACGAAGTAGTAGATGCCCTTGTCGTCGGCCGCGCCGTTGCCCGGGGTGTTGACCACGGCGACGTTGCCGGCGCGGTAGGCGCTCATGAGGTTGGGCACGCCGATGAGGGAGTCCGCGCGGAAGCACAGCGGGTCGAGGAACTCGTCGGAGAGCCGGCGGTAGACGGCGCCCACGAGCTGGTTGCCCATGCCGCCGCGGTAGTAGAGGCGCTCGTTCTCGACGAACAGCTCCTGGGGCTCGGCGAGGACGGCGCCGGCCTTCTCGGCAAGGTAGGTGTGCTCGAAGTAGGCGGCGTTGTAGCGGCCCGGGGTGAGGATGACGTTGAGGCCGCCCGTGTTCACGTTGTCCATCACGCGGCGCAGGCGGTCGCCGTAGTCGCGGTTGTCGACGAGCGAGGCGTCGCGGAACGTCTCGGCGTCGCAGCGGCGGCAGAGCTGGCGCGCGACGAGCGGGTAAGAGGCGCCCGACGGGATGCGCAGGTTGTCCTCGAGGACGAACCACTCGTCGTTCTCGCCCTCCACGAGGTCGATGCCCGAGATGTGGCTGTAGATGCCGCCCGGCGGGGTGATGCCCTCGCACTGCGGCAGGTAGCCCGAGCTCGCGAAGGCGAAGTCCTCGGGGACGACGCCGTCTCGGATGATCTGCTTTTCGCCGTAGACGTCGGCGAGGTAGGCGTTCAAGGCGTCCACGCGCTGCGCGAGGCCGCGCTCGAGGTCCGCCCAGACGTCCGCCTTGATCACGCGCGGGATGGCGTCGAAGGGGAAGAGCCGTTCGTTGAACTGGCCGTTCTTGTAGAGGCCGAACTTCACCCCGTAGCGTGCGAGCTGCTGGTTGATCTTCGGCGTGTGCTCGAGAAGGCTCTCGTACACAGGTGCTTCTGAGGGCATAGGCCGCCCCTCTCCATGGGTCGTGCCGACGGTATGCGACTCATGTTGCGCGCCACGTGTTTCGGAGAGTCCCCTCTTCCGTTTCGCAGGCGTGAACGCTTGGCTCCGCAATGTAACGGCGGCGTTAGGCCAGCGGCCCCTTCCGGAGCAGCGCCTTCGCCTCGCGATCGCGGGGGAACGCCGCGCGCAGCAGCTCGTGGAACCGCGCGTCGTGGCTCGGCTCGGCGAGGTGGGTGAGCTCATGGGCGACTACGTAGTCCAGACATGCGGGCGGGTAGGCGGCCAGGCGCACGTTGATGCGGATGCGGCCGGTGGCCGGCGTGCAGGAGCCCCAGCGGGTCTTCATGTCGCGCAGCTGCCAGCCGGCGGCGTGAAGCCCCGTAGCGGCCTCCATGCGGGCGACGGCGCCGGGCAGCGCCCGCTCGAGCTCGGTGCGCCAGATCTCGGCGGCCTCGGCGCCGGCGGGAAGCTCGGCAGGCTTGCCCCAGAGGGCGAAGGCCCCCTCGGCCCCCTCGGCGCCGTTTCTTTGCGCCGTCCTCATGACGGCGCGCTCCAGCCACTCGGCGTGCTCGGCGAGAAATGCCGCCGCGGCCTCGCGCCCAACCGACCACGGCACGCTCATCCGCGCCGTGCCGTCCGGCCGTACGCGCAGGTTGATGCGTCGCACGGCCTTGCGCTCGACCTCCACGTCGATGCCGCGCGCCTGCAATCCATATGTATGTCGTTTCGCCATGGGGCAATCATAGGGTTCCGTTCCAGTAGACTGGGCTGCGGCAAACAACCCACAGAAAGGAACCCGAGATGTCCCACCCCGTGCAGCACGGCGCCGTCGAGGCTGTCGAGACCGAGCGCCCCGCCGTCTACGCCAAGCGCGACCAGCTCCTGGCCGAGCTCTGCGGCCTCGGCTCCACCATGACGGGCGCTATGGCCGCCGTCCCCGGCTTCGTCCCCTGCGGCCACGCCTTTGGCGTTGTCATCGAGGGCCTCTACGCGAGCGTGGCCTGCGGCTCCGAGGCCGAGCTCGACGAGCTCATCGCCGCCGTCCACGACCGCAGCGAGCACGTGAGCGCCCACCGGGGCGTCAAGGCCGGCTCCGTCTCCGCCCCCGACGCGTCCGCTCCGGAGGCCGCCCTTCTTCTCGCGGCCCTCCGCGGCATGGCCGCCGACGCTTACTGCGCTATGACCCTCGGGCGCATGGACGACGACTCCGATGTGCTTCTTGCCAACGCCCTGGCGGCCCTCGGCGCCGGCGAGGTCTCACACGAGCTGCTTGCGCGCGCCGGCTCCGCTGCCGCCAAGCTCCGCGGGCTCGCCCGCTAGGGGAGAAGCGCCTGGTCGCCGCTTTCCTGCGGCGCCGCCCGGGGCGTATCGGCTGCTTCTATTCCGTGCGTCGGGGCGCCTCAGCTGCACTCCGGCGCCCGCCGCGAGGTGAGTCCCGCGGGGCCGATGCCCGCGAAAAGAGAGGCCCGGCCCCGCGGAGAGGCGCGGGGCCGGGCTTGCCGTCCCTGGTCGCACAGGGCGGGCATGGGAGCCTTCTTCCGGGCGGTCGAGTCGCCTGCGCGACGGCGCCTCGCCGGCATGGCAAGCAGCGGGACGCCGTCGCGCGCAGGAAGAAGCGGGGAGTGGTTAGGTTAGGCGGTCGCGATGGCCTCGATTTCGCACAGGACGCCCTTGGGCAGGGTCCTCACGGCCACGCAGCTGCGCGCGGGCTTGGAGACGAAGAACTTGGCGTAGACCTCGTTGAAGGCCGCGAAGTCGTTCATGTCGGCGAGGAAGCAGGTGGTCTTGTAGACGTTCTCCATCCCGGTGCCGGCGGCCTCGAGGATGGCCGCGACGTTCTTGCAGCTCTGCTCGGCCTGGGCGGCGATGCCCTCGGGGACGCTGCCGTCGGCGGGGTTGACGGGGATCTGGCCCGAGGTCACGACGGCGCCGTTGACCTTGAAGGCCTGGGAGTAGGGGCCGATGGCGCCGGGGGCGCTGGTGGTGTCGATGACTTCCATGGGTGTCCTTTCGTTTAACGGGCCGCGGCAACTCGAGGCGCCGCGGCCGCAGGGGTGCTTGCCGGGGCCTAGAGCTCGTCGACGGCGGCCTTGAGCTGGGCCATGGCCTTCTCGACGGTGGCTCGCGGGCACGCCACGTTCATGCGCATGAAGCCGCTGAGGTCGTGGTCGAACGCCCAGCCGGCCGAGAGACCGAGCTTGGCCTTCTTGATCATGAACTCGGAGAGCTCCTCGTTGCTCATGCCAAGGCCGCGGAAGTCGATCCACATGAGGTAGGTGGCGTCCGGGCGGTTGGGCTTGACCTGCGGCAGGTTCTGGGCGCAGAAGTCGTTGACGTAGTCGAAGTTGTCGGAGACGTACTGCTTGAGCTGGGCGAGCCACCCGTGGCCCTCGCGGTAGGCGGTCTCGGTGGCGACGACGCTGAAGGCGTTGTTGCGCAGGATGTCCATGGCCACCCAGTAGTCGTCGAAGTCGCGCTTCATCTTGGTGTTCGGGAAGATGATGGAGGCGCACTGCATACCGGCGAGGTTGAAGGTCTTGGAGAGCGCGGTGCAGGTGACGACGTAGTTCTTGATCTCATCGGAAAGGGTGGCCACGCGGGTGGTCTTCTTGCCGTGGAAGGTGAGGTCGGAGTGGATCTCGTCGGAGATCATGAGCAGGTTGTTGTCCATGCAGATCTGGGTGAAGCGGGTGAGCTCCTCGGGCGTCCAGACGATGCCCAGCGGGTTCTGCGGGTTGCAGAGGATGAAGGCCTTGCACTCCTTGGCCTTGGCCTCGAAGTCCTCCCAGTCGGTCGACCAGGTGCCGTCCTCGTTCTCGATCATGCGCGAGCACACGACCCTGCGGCCGATCATCTCGGGGATGTCGCGGAACTCCATGTAGACCGGGGTCTGGACCAGGACCTTGTCGCCGGGCATGGTGTTGATCTTGAGAAGAGCGGCGAAGGCCGGGACGACGCCCATGCACCAGCTGAGCTTGTCGACGTCGGGACGCCAGCCGTAGTACTTCTCCTCCCAGTCCTGCAGGGCCTCCCAGTAGCTGTCCGGGCGGGAGGTGTAGCCCCAGATGCCTTCCTCGGCTCGGGCCTTGCAGGCCTCGATGACCTCGGGAGCGGTCTTGAAGTCCATGTCGGCGATCCACATGGGCAGGACGTCGTCGGTGCCGAAGTTGTCCTTGCGCAGGTCGTACTTGAGGCACTTGTTGGTGGTGCGGTCGTAGACGGTGTCGAAATCGTAGTGCATGGTTTTCTCCTTTTTCGCAGTGTCTTGCCAAGGGCGGGCGGGAGCCTGTCCTCAAAAAGGCTTTATCGGGTTGTGCGGTTTCGGGTCGGGGCGGCCGGCGTCCTGGCCTCAGAGGGGCCCGCGCCGTGGCGCGGCGCCGAGGTTCTAGGCCTCCAGCGAGGGCTTACCGTCTTCGGCAGTGCCGTAGTGCTTCTCGCACCACAGGTAGATCGGCAGGCCGATGAGCGTGATGCCCACGCCGAGAACGGCGTTCAAGGGGTCGCCGACGAGCACCGAGAAGAAGACGAACACGCCGCCGCCGATGCCGATGAGGGGAATGACGGGGTAGAGGGGCACGCTGTAGAGCTCGGGGTTGTGCTTGTAGGCCTTGCGCAGCTTGAAGATGCAGACGGTGCCGGCGGTGTAGAAGATCCACATCGTGAAGGTGAGCATGTTGGTGATGGTGTCGTAGGTGCCGGAGAGGATGAAGAGGATCGTTAGGACGCCCTGGAAGATGAGGGCGGCTGAGGGAGTGCCGAACTTCGGGTGGAGGGAGGCCAGGGTCTCGGCGCCGAGCATCTGCTTCTTCTCGCCCATGGCCTTGGTGTTGCGGGCGCCGCAGGCGAGGACCGCGTTGGCCGATCCGAAGACGGAGATCATCATGCCCGCCGTGATGAGAGCGGCCCCGCCCTCGCCGAAGAGCGCCACCGCGACGTCGACGGCGATGTGGGAGGAGCCCACGATCTGGTCGGCGGGGAGAACGGCGTAGATGGCGAAGCTGAAGCTCACGTAGACGAAGATGACGACGGCGACGCCGAGCACGATGGCCTTGGGTAGGTCGCGGGCGGGGTTCTTCATGTCGTCCGCCATGGCGCAGCAGCTGACCCAACCCTCGTAGCCCCACAGGACGCTGAGGAGCGCGACACCGATGCCGGCGGGGGCCGCCTCGACCGGGGTCATGCTGATGTGGCCGACGTTGCCGCTGAAGGTGCCGAAGACGACGATGATGGCCATGGGGGCCAGTTTGCCGATGGTGGCGACGACCTCGAGCCAGACGCTTCCCTTGGTGGAGAGGATCTGCGTCACCACGAGGATGAGCACCAGGCCGATGGAGAGCGCCTTTTGCTGGAGGTCGGTCATCGGCACGAAGTAGCTCGCGAAGGACGAGGCCGCGATGCACAGTGCCGCGACGCTGCCGGGCTCGCTGATGATGATGTAGGCCCAGTTGAAGAGAAACGCGATGCGCTTGCCGGCGAGCTCGGTGAGGTAGGTGTACAGGCCGCCGATCTTCGGAATGTAGGCTGCGATCTCGGCCACGGTGAGCGCCGAGGCGATGGTGATGGCGCCGCCGAGAAGCCAGGTCAGGAGCGCCCCGCCGGTCGAGCCGGTGCTCGAGAGCAGGGTCGCCGGCTTGAGGAAGATGCCGGAGCCGATGATCAGGCCGACCACGAAGATGATGCTCTGGCCAAGGTTCATCGACCTCTCGAGCTCTTGCTTTGATTCGTTAGGCTTCCCCATAGTGGAAGTCCTTTCTTCTAGGCTTATGAACTTCGAGTGCGCGCCGCTCTTTGCGGTTTTGATTCTGCGGCCGTTTGGCGGCGATGTAAAATACGCAATCTTTCCCTGAATTATCATGAGAATTTGCATTTGGCATTCGCGGGGTTACGCTTGTCCCGGCTGGGGCAGTGCCCCGGCCAGCCCGGCCCCCCCGAGACTTGGAGCATCATGACGTCGCTAGAGATCGAGGCCTTTCTCGCCACCGTAAAGTGCGGGACCCTTACCAAAGCCGCCGAGTTCCTGCACATCTCCCAGCCGTGCCTGAGCACGCGGCTCAACCAGCTCGAGGCCGAGATGGGCTGCATGCTCGTCGTCAGGCGCAAGGGCATCAAGTCCGTCGAGCTCACCGAGAAGGGGCGGCTGTTCCTCGGCATCGCGGAGCAGTGGAACTCGATGACGGTCGCCGCCGAGGACTTCAGGAACAACTCGGACCGGGCCGTCCGCCCGAAGTTCCGCATCTCGTCGTTCGACGGGCCCTACCTCGACGTGTTCCCACCGGTGGTCAAGCGCTTCATAGCCGAGCACCCGGACGTCGACCTGGTCATGGAGGATTCCTCGACCAACACCTCCTATTCGGCCGTCCTGAACGGCCTCATCGACATGGCCTTCGTCGGCACGAACCGCCATTTCAGCGAGCTGCGCGCCGTCACCGTCTACTCCGAGAAGATGGTCTTCGTCTGCAACGCGGGAGCCGACTACCCGCCGCTCGTCGAGGTGGCCTCGCTCGACTCCGAGAACTGCGTCTACACGGCCTTCTCCGAGGATTTCGACGTCTGGATGGCGAGCTGGTTCGGCGCGAGGACCCCGTTCATAACGACGAACCTCAACGAGCAGATGTGCGACCTGCTCGTCTCCTCCGAGCAGCCCTTGTGGTCCATCGTCCCGGCCTCGGTGGCGCACCGGTTCGTGGGCACCGGCAAGCTCTCCGCGAGGCTGCTCGACCACAACCCTCCCGACCGCATCATCTACTGCATCAGCAAGGCGAGCGGGGGCTCGCCTTACACGGGCGTCTTTCTGAACATGCTGCGCGAGGAGCTGGATAGAGGCGCCGTCTCCGTCACCTCGATGCTCTGACGCGCCCTTTCTTGAGGCCGGCCGCGCCTTGGCCGGGAGGCGGGGACCCGCGCGCGGGAAGTTAGCGTTTTTTGTTTCCTCGCGCACGACGGCCCGGGCTGATGTACCGGTTTGGGTAAAAATCAGCAGTTGAAATCAAAACGGAAAAGAGGCGCCCGACCGCATGCTAGAGCTCAAGAACATCCGCAAGGAATACACTACCGGGTCCTTCACCCAGGTCGCGCTCGACGACGTCAGCGTGTCCTTCCGCGACAGCGAGTTCGTCGCTATCCTCGGGCCCTCGGGCTCCGGCAAGACGACCCTGCTCAACGTCGTCGGCGGCCTCGACCATTTCGACTCCGGCGACCTGGTCATCGACGGCATCTCGACCAAGGACTTCCGCGACCGCGACTGGGACGCCTACCGCAACAACCGCATCGGGTTCGTCTTCCAGAGCTACAACCTGATCCCGCACCAGACCGTGCTCGAGAACGTCGAGCTCGCCCTCACGCTCTCGGGCGTCGGCCACGCCGAGCGCCGCGAGCGCGCGAAGGAGGCCCTGGGGCGCGTGGGCCTCGCGCAGCACGTCGACAAGCGCCCCGCGCAGCTCTCGGGCGGCCAGATGCAGCGCGTGGCCATCGCCCGCGCCCTTATCAACGACCCCGAGATCGTGCTCGCCGACGAGCCCACGGGCGCCCTCGATTCCGCTACGTCCGTTCAGGTCATGGACCTGCTCAAGGAGGTCGCGCGTGACCGCCTGGTCATCATGGTCACGCACAACCCGGAGCTCGCGCACGAGTACGCGACCCGCATCGTCACCATCGGGGACGGCCGCGTGGCCGGCGACACCGACCCCTTCGCGCCCGACTCCGCCGCCCTGCGCGAGGCCAAGCCGACCCGCCGCACGTCCATGAGCTTCCTCACCGCGCTCGGCCTCTCGGCCCGAAACCTGCTCACCAAGAAGGGCCGCACCGCCATGACGGCCTTCGCGGGGTCCATCGGCATCATAGGCATCGCCGCCATCCTCGCCCTCTCCAACGGCGTGAACGAGTACATCGCCAAGGTCGAGGAGGACACGCTCTCCAGCTACCCGCTCACCATCTCCAAGCAGAGCTACGACATGAGCTCCATGCTCGGCGACCCCTCGGGCTCTGCCGCCGCGGACTCGGACGACGCCTCCTCCGGCGACGGCTCCGTGGACACCTCGCAGGCCATCCCGGTCTTCACCGCCATCAAGGACATGTTCGCGAGCGTCAAGTCCAACGACATGACGAGCTTCAAGGCCTGGCTCGACGCGGGCGGCGACGGCATGTCCGACGACGTCAACTCCATCCAGTACGACTACGGCGTCGAGCCAATCGTCTACCGCGAGTCCGACGACGGCGGCTCGCCCACGAAGCTTCTTCCCAACGCGATGACGGAGGCCATGAGCACGGGCATGTCGTCCACCGTCGCCTCCTACTCGGGCACCGACGTCTTCAACGAGATGATCGACGACCCCGAGCTCCTCGAGTCGCAGTACGACGTCGTCGCCGGCCGCTGGGCCGAGTCCGCCGACGAGGCCGTCCTCGTGCTTTCGAGCCGCGGCACGGTCGGCGACTACACGCTCTACAGCATCGGCGCGCTCGACATCAACGAGCTGAACGACCTCGTCACGGCCTCTCTCACCTCGGGCGAGGACGTCGAGACGCCCGACACCGACGTGACCTTCACCTACGACGACGCCCTGGGGACGAGCTTCAAGGTCCTCGCCGCCTCCGATGCCTACCGCAGAAACGACGAGACGGGCGGCTGGACCGATATGTCCGACGACGAGGAGTACATGGCGTCCCAGGTCGAGAACGGCCTGGACTTGCGGATCGTCGGCGTGGTCAAGCCCAACGAGTCGGCGAGCTCCAACGCGCTGTCGGCCGGCATCGCCTACACCCACGGCCTCACGACCGCCCTCATGGAGCGTGCCGCCGCCTCCGAGATCGCGCAGCAGCAGCTCGCGGACCCCTCGACCGACGTCTTCACGGGCAAGTCCTTCGACGAGCTCCAGGAGGACGCGAAGAAGGGCGTCGACCTCCAGAGCATGTTCTCCGTCGACGAGGACGCGCTGAGAAGCGCCTTCAGCTTCGACGAGTCAGCCCTTTCGGGCCTCTCGGGCGGCCTCGACCTCTCGGGCATGGACCTCTCCGGCGTCGACCTCTCGGGCCTCGACATCGACTTGTCGGGCATCTCGCTCGACGTGGACTTCTCGTCGGCTCTCGAGGGTGCGCCGGCCCCCGACTTCTCCGGCGTCTTCGAGGGGCTCGAGCTCACGCCCGAGCAGCTCCAGGAGGCGGGCCGCCTCGCGAACCGGCTGCTCGCGGGCTTCGTGGGCTCCGACGAGTTCAAGGCGCTCGGGGACGACGTCAAGGACCCCGAGAAGGTCCTCGCGGCCTTCAAGGCCTATCTCTCGGGCAACGACGAGGCCAAGGCGCTGCTGCGGCAGATCGAGGACCTCGGCGGCGGGGCCCTGTCCCAGCGGCTGCAGGACGCGCTCTCGGCCTACATGCGCGACAGCTTCGCGCCCTACCTGCAGCAGGTCATGGCCCAGGCTACCGAGCAGCTGGCCCAGCAGATCGCCCAGGCCGTCTCCCGGCAGGTGAAGGCCGGCATGGCCCGCGCGCTCGACCAGGTGGCGACCCAGATGACCGAGGCCATGGAGGGCGTCGCCGCGCAGATGAGCGGCAGCCTCGCGGGCCTCGAGGACGCGTTTTCGGTGGACGCGGACGCCTTCGCGTCGGCCATCCACGTGAACATGGACGCCTCCGACCTCTCGTCGCTCATCTCGAGCTACGCGAAGGCGAGCTCGCTCACCTACGACAACAACCTGAAGACCCTCGGCTATGCCGACGAGTCCGACCCGCAGTCGGTGAAGATCTACCCCAAGGACTTCGAGGCCAAGGAGCGCGTGCTCGAGCGGATCGACGGCTACAACGCCGCCGTGCAGGAGCGGGGCGAGGACGACAAGGCCATCTCCTATACCGACTACGTCGGCGTGCTCATGGGCTCGGTCACCGACATCGTGAACATGATCAGCCTCGTTCTCATCGCCTTCGTGAGCATCAGCCTTGTGGTCTCCTCGATCATGATCGGCATCATCACCTACATCTCGGTCCTCGAGCGCAAGAAGGAGATCGGCATCCTGCGCGCCATCGGCGCCTCCAAGCGAAACGTGGCCAACGTCTTCAACGCCGAGACCTTCATCGAGGGCCTCATCTCGGGCGTCTTCGCCATCGTCGTCGTGGTCTGCGCGAGCTTCCCGGTGAACGCGTACGTGCTCGCCGAGCACAACGTGCCGAACATCATGAGCCTCCCCTGGTACGACGGGGCCCTGCTCATCGGCGTCTCGGTGGTCCTCACCGTCGTGGCGGGCCTCTTGCCGGCCAGGAGCGCGAGCAAGAAGGACCCCGTAGAGGCGCTCAGGTCCGAGTAGCGCGGGCGCGGGGCGCGAGCCCCGGCCGGCGCCCGCTCATGGCCACCGTATGTGGGGTTATCGTGGAGGGAGCCGGCGCGCCCGCGCGATAAAACCTTGACGTGAGCTGGGGATTTGCTATTCTGAATATGCAACTGAGCTTAAACGCAGGAAGTGGGGTGGATCGTCTCGCCCCGCTTCCTTTCTGTATGTGCACAAGAAGGAGGTCACATGCCCAAAGCCGGCACCGAAGAGGCGGTCCTCGCCGCCCTGGAGGCCCGAGCGGCCGACCACGGCATCGACGTGGTCGCGGTCGAGGTCGTGGGCGCCACGAAGAACCCGTGCGTGCGCGTCTACATCGACCACGCCGACGAGCAGGCCCCGACCATCTCGCTCGACGAGGTCGCGGCCGAGACGGGCTGGATAGGGGAGGCCCTCGACGAGCTGGACCCGATCCCGTCCGCCTACAACCTCGAGGTGAGCAGCCCCGGCATGGCGCGCCCCCTGCGCCGCGAGCGCGACTTCGTCCGCTTCGCCGGAAACGAGGTGCAGCTCAGCACCACCGCCACCGAGGGGCGCCGCAAGTTCACCGGCACCCTCGACGGCTTCGGCGAGGGCTGCGTCCTGCTCACCGTGGACGGCGAGGCCGTCCGCATCCCGCTCGACCAGGTAAAGAAGTGCAACGTCAAGCCCGATTTCTCCCTTGCGGGCAAGAAGAAGTAGGAAGGACCGTACCCATGGCATCTGAGATGATGGAAGCCCTCGAGCTCCTCTGCCAAGAGAAGCACATCGACCAGCTCTACCTGCTCGACCGTCTCGAGCAGTCCCTCGCGAAGAGCTACGCCGACGTGCTGCATCTGCCCTTCGGCGCGCGCGTGACCATCGACCGCGCCACCGGCCGCGTCTACGTCTACGAGCTCGTCCCCAAGGGCGAGGAGGACCCCGAGACCGGCGAGTACTCCGAGTTCGACGAGGTCGACGTCACGCCGCCGGGAACCTCGCGCATCGCCGCCCAGCACGCCAAGGCCGAGATCCGCGCCATCGTGCGCAACGCGGCGCGCCTCCAGATCTTCGAGGAGTTCTCGCAGCGCGTCGGCGACATCATCACCGGCACCGTCCTGCAGACCACGCCCGACTTCACCATCATCAAGATCCGCGAGGGCGTCGAGGCCGAGCTGCCGCACTTCGACCAGCGCCGCAACCCCGACGAGCTCAACGAGCGCCCCGCCGGCGAGCGCTACATGCACAACCAGCGCGTCAAGGCCATCATCATCGGCGTGCGCGACCCCAACGCCGCCCAGCCGTCTGTGCGCGGCGAGCGCCAGCGCCCCTCCATCGTGGTCTCCCGCACGCACCCCGACCTTATCCGCCGCCTCTTCGAGCTCGAGGTGCCCGAGGTCTACGACGGCATCGTCGAGGTCCGCTCCGTGGCCCGCGAGGCCGGCGTCCGCTCCAAGGTCGCCGTCTCGAGCAACGACGACCACCTCGACCCCGTGGGCGCCTGCGTCGGCCCCAAGGGCAGCCGCGTGCGCACCGTCGTCTCCGAGCTGCGCGGCGAGCGCGTCGACGTCGTCCTGTGGAGCGACGACCCCGCCAAGTGCGTGGCCTCCGCCCTCTCGCCGGCCCGCGTCTCGCGCGTGGTCATCGACCCCGAGGACAACTACGCCACCGTCATCGTCCCCGACGACCAGCTCTCGCTCGCCATCGGCAAGGAGGGCCAGAACGCCCGTCTCGCCGCGCGCCTGACCGGCATGCACATCGACATCAAGAGCGAGTCCATGGCCGCCGGCGTCCTGCGCGACGCCCCCGTCGCCTCCGCCGAGGACTCCCTGATCGACGACGAGGGCGCCCACCGCTGCGAGTACGTCGGCGCCAACGGCATCCAGTGCCGCAACATGGCGCGCCCGGGCTCCCGTTTCTGCGGCGTCCACGACGGCCTCGACGGCGTGGAGGTCTCCGACGACCCCGATTCCCTGATATAGCGCGGACACCCGCACACGCACTAACCGCCCGCGGCGTCGCCCGCATCTGCAAGGAAGGTAGGTCACATGGCAAAGACCCGTGTACACGACCTCGCTAAGGAGTACGGCATGTCGAGCAAGGAGATGCTCGACCACCTCTCCGAGATGAAGATCCCCGCGAAGTCCGCGTCCTCCACGCTCGAGGACGCCTACGTCGCCATCGTCCGCAAGAAGCTCAAGCCCATCCTCGAGGCCCGCGCCGCCGAGATCGAGGCCGAGAAGAAGGCCGCTGCCGAGCAGCCCCCGGCCGAGGAGCTCGCCGCCAAGGAGCAGGCCGAGCCGGAGCGCCTGGAGGCGGAGCGCCGCCGCGCGGCCGAGCGCGCCGCCGAGGAGGCCGCCCGCAAGAAGGCCGAGGAGGAGCGCCTCGCGGCCGAGAAGGCGGCCGCCGAGGAGGCCGAGCGCAACCGCGTGAAGGACACCGCCCCGCGCGCCGTCCCGTCCTTCACGAGCCTGCTCGACCAGATCGCCCAGCAGGAGAAGGTCCTGAAGCAGCAGGCCGAGGAGGCCGCCGCCGCGAAGGCCGCCGCCAAGGGCGGCGCCCGCCGCAAGAAGGACGACGAGCGCGCCGGCTCCCGCGGCCCCAAGCGCGCCGCCGCGCCCGCCCGCGACAACGCCCCCGCGCCGTCGCGCGACGCCGCGGCCGACACCGCGTCCGCCGACGGCCGCCGCAAGGGCAAGAAGGGCCGCCGCGGCGAGGAGGGCGGCGAGGACCGCTACTCCCGCATGGCCCGCGAGGCCGAGGCCTACAACCGCTCCCGCGTCCTCGAGGAGGCGCGCGTCGCCGTCGAGGAGGCCTCCCGCGAGTCCTCCGGCCGCCGCAAGAAGCGCAAGGAGCGCCGCCAGAAGCAGGCCGAGCAGGCCGCTGAGCAGCAGCGCATCGAGGAGGCCATCGCCAACGACCAGGACATCAGCCAGCTCGACACCGTCAAGGTGCCGCAGGGCTCGACCGTGGCCGAGCTCGCCGAGCTGCTGGGCGTCCCCGCCAACGACATCATCAAGCGCCTCTTCCTGCTGGGCACGCCGCTCACCCTCACCGAGTCCATGTCCGACGAGCTCATCGAGCTCGTGGCCGACGACCTGGGCCGCGACGTCAAGGTCATGACGAAGGAGGAGGAGAACTCCTTCACCTTCTACGACAACCCCGAGGACCTCGTGCCCCGCGCGCCCGTCGTCACCGTCATGGGCCACGTCGATCACGGCAAGACGTCGCTTCTCGACGCCATCCGCCACACCGGCGTCGCCGAGGGCGAGGCCGGCGGCATCACGCAGGCCATCGGCGCCTCGCAGGTCACCATCAACGGCCGCAAGATCACCTTCATCGACACCCCGGGCCACGCGACCTTCACGGCCATGCGCGCCCGCGGCGCCAAGGTGACCGACATCGTCATCCTGATCGTCGCCGCCGACGACGGCGTCATGCCGCAGACCATCGAGTCCATCAACCACGCGAAGGCCGCGGGCGTGCCCATCGTCGTCGCCGTGAACAAGATCGACAAGCCCGGCGCCTCCCCGGACAAGGTCCGCCAGGAGCTCACCGAGTACGGCATCGTACCCGAGGAGTGGGGCGGCCAGAACATGTTCGTCAACATCTCGGCGAAGAAGAAGCTCGGCATCGACGAGCTGCTCGAGACCGTCCTTCTCCAGGCCGACGTCCTCGAGCTCAAGGGAAACCCGGGCACCTTCGCGTCCGGCAACGTCCTCGAGGCCAAGCTCGACCGCGGCCGCGGCTCGGTCGCCACGGTCCTCGTCACCCGCGGCACGCTGCGCATCGGCGACGCCCTCGTGGCCGGCATGACCTACGGCCGCGTCCGCGCCATGCTCGACCCCAAGGGCAACGCCGTCACCGAGGCCGGCCCCTCCGACGCCGTCGAGATCCTGGGCCTGCAGTCGGTGCCCAACGCCGGCGACGAGTTCCGCGTCTTCCAAGACGACCGCGAGGCCCGCGACCTGGCCGACCAGCGCGCGCTCAAGGCCCGCATCGAGGAGCAGAACCGCGTCAAGCACGTCACGCTCGAGAACCTCTTCGCGACCATGGCCGACGCCGAGGTCAAGGAGCTCAACCTCATCATCAAGGCAGACGTCCAGGGTTCCATCGAGGCGCTCCAGGACTCGCTCGACAAGATGGACCAGTCCGAGGTCCGCATCAACACGATCCACTCCGCCGTCGGCGCCATCAACGAGACCGACGTCGTCCTGGCCGACGCCTCCAATGCCATCATCATCGGCTTCGGTGTGCGCCCGGACGCCAAGGCCCGCAACGCCGCCGACCGCGACGGCGTCGAGATCCGCTGCTACGACGTCATCTACAAGGCCCTCGAGGACCTCGACGCCGCCCGCATCGGCATGCTCAAGCCGACCGAGGTCGAGGTCTCCACGGGCATGGCCGTCGTCCTCGACACCTTCAAGGTGCCCAAGGTCGGCATCGCCGCGGGCGTCCGCGTGGAGGAGGGCGAGATCGCCGCGACCGACTCCGTGCGCCTCGTGCGCGACGGCATCGTCGTCTTCAACGGCAAGATCGCGTCCATGCGCCACTACAAGGACGAGGCAAAGAGCCTGCGCGGCGGCATGGAGGGCGGCATCGGCCTCGAGAACTTCCAGGACGTCAAGCCCGGCGACCAGATCGAGGCCTACCGCATCGACCAGGTCGCGCGTACGGAGTAGCCGATGAAGCAGAACCGCAATTCCCGCAGGGTCAACGAGCAGGCGCGCGAGAAGCTCGCCAATATCCTGCTGTTCGAGATCTCCGACCCCGACCTCGCGCTCGTCACCGTGACGGGCGTGGAGGTCTCGGTCGACAAGTCCTTCATGCGCGCGTTCGTCACCTGCGAGGCGGACCGCTACGAGGAGGTCGAGGGCGCGCTCGGCCGCGCCAAGGGCCGCATCCGCAGCCTGCTCGGCCGCGCGCTCCAGTGGCGCGTGACGCCCGAGCTCGACTTCCGCATCGACACCTCGACCGACGAGGCCGAGCGCATCGCGCGCGCCCTCGAGGTCGTGCCGCCCACCATCGGCGTCGAGAAGGACGAGTTCGGATATCCCATCGAGCCCGAGGCGGATCCCCGGGCTCCCGAGGCGGAGGAGTAGGCGCTTCACCGTGGTTCTTTTGTCCAACATGGGCGGGGAGGCCGAGGAGTTCGACCGCGTCGCCGCCCTTATCGACGAGGCCGGCACGATCGCCGTCTGCGCGCACACGTCGCCGGACGGCGACGCGATCGGCTCGTGCCTGGCCCTGGCCGAGCTCATCGAGGGGCGCTGGGAGGGCAAGGAGGTCACGTGCCTGCTCGCCGACGACGACGTCGTGCCGCGCACGTACCTCTTCCTTCCCGGCACCGGCCGCTTCGTGCCCGCCGCCTCCTATGACGGCGCTCCCGACCTCTTCATCTGCGTCGACCTCTCGCAGGCGTCGCGCCTGAACGAGGCCGCCGCGGTCCTCGAGCGCTCCCGCAAGGTCGCCGTGCTCGACCACCACCCCGGCTCCCAGAGGTTCTGGGACGCGGGCGTGGTCCGAACGGACGCCGCGGCCGCCGGCGTCATCGTCACCGAGTTCGCCCTGCACCTGGGCTTCTCGATAACGCCGTCGATGGCGCAGTGCCTGCTGTGCGCCATCGTCACCGACACGGGCCGTTTCCAGTACCAGAACGCGGACGGCGAGGCCTTCGAGGCGGCGAGCCTGCTCGTCGACGCGGGCGCATCGCCCTCCGAGGTCGCCCTGCGCGTCTACCAGAGCGACCGCCTCTCCTATATCCACCTGTGCGCCGTGGTCATGGCCCGCATCTCGACCTTCGAGCAGGGCCGGCTCTCGTACAGCTACGCCACCACGGCCGACTTCAAGGCCAACGAGGTGCCCATCGCCGAGTGCGACGGCCTCGTCGACCTCGTCCGCTGCGTCGACGGCACGCAGGTGGCGCTCTTCCTCAAGGAGGTGCCGGGCGGCAAGGTCCGCGGCAACCTGCGCTCCAAGTGCGGCCTGGACATCTCCGGGATCGCCCGCGAGCTCGGCGGCGGCGGCCACAAGGCGGCGGCCGGCTTCACGGTGGAGGGGACCATCGACGACGCGCTCTCGGCCGCGCTCCCGAAGATTCATGCGCTCTTCGAGGCGCTCGACGCCGGCGCGGGGGCGGCCCGTTGAGGCGCGGCCCGAGCGCTGTGAACGCGCTCATCGCCGTGAACAAGCCCCTCGGCCTGACGAGCCACGACGTGGTCTCGCGCGTGCGCCGCGCCGTCGGCGAGAAGCGCGTGGGCCACGCCGGCACGCTCGACCCGGCGGCTACCGGAGTCCTCGTCGTCGGCATCGGCCAGGCCACGAAGCTCCTCGGGCTTCTCACCTTGGACCGCAAGGCCTACCGGGCGCGCGTCGAGTTCGGCTCGCAGACCGACACCGACGACGCCGAGGGCGCCGTCGTGGCCTCGTCCGCGGTGCCTGCGCGCCTGGCGGACCCCTACGTCGCGCGCGAGCTCCTCTCCCGGCTCACGGGCACCTTCGACCAGATGCCGCCCGCGTACTCCGCCATCAGCGTGGGGGGCAAGCGCGCCTACGCGCTCGCCCGCGAGGGCAAGCAGGTCGAGCTCGAGCCGCGCCGCGTGACCGTGCACGCGGCGGCGCTCGTCGGCGTCGAGGGGGAGGGGACGGAGCCTTCCCCCCTCGTGTGGACCTGCGACTTCGACGTCTCCAAGGGGACCTATATCCGCAGCATCGCGCGCGACCTCGGGCTTTGCGCGGGGACGCACGCCCACCTTTGCGGCCTCGAGCGCACGGCGGCGGGCTCTATCGGGCTCGGGGACTGCGTCGGGCTCGACGAGCTCACCGATCGCGGCATGGCCGCGGCCGAAGGGCGCCTGCTCGACCCCGTCGCCGCCCTGGGCCTGCCCGTGCGCCAGGTCGCCGTCGAGGAGATCGCGGACATCTCGTGCGGCAGGAGGATCGAGATCGGCCGCGTGCTCGCCGACGGCAGCCCCCGCGAGCTGAGGCCCGGCGAGAAGGTCGCGCTCGTGTGGGACCATGCCCTGGTGGGCATCTGGGAGCGGCGCGGCCTCGAGCTCGCGTGCTCCGTCAATTTCCCGCAGGCCATCGAGGGGGTGCGCTGATGCTCGCCGACGAGCTGCTCGCGCTCGGGCCCGACGCGCCCCTCGCGCCCGAGCGCGCGGCGGAGCTCGTCCGCGCCGAGGGCCTCGGGGCCGAGGGCCGGCTTGCCCGGCGCTTCTCCGTCCTCGGCGGGCGCGCCCGCGGGTCCGTCTTCGGCGAGGACGTCGGCGCCGGTGAGACGTGCGCCTGTGCCGTCGGCGCCTTCGACGGCGTGCACCTGGGGCACCGGGAGCTTCTCGCCCGCGCGCGGCGGGAGGCCGACGCGCGCGGCGCCCGGGCCGTCGCCGTGACCTTCTTGCCGGACCCGGCCGATGTCCTCGGGGAGCCCCAGCCCGCATCGAGGCTCCTGCCCGTCGAGGACCGCGTGGCGCTCATACTGGGCTCGGGCATCCGCACGGTCGTCGTCTTCGACTTCGACGAGGCGTTCGCCGCCCTCACCTACGGCGAGTTCGCGGCGCATGCCCTACGCGAGGTCCTCGACCCCGCCTGCCTCGTCGTCGGCTCCGATTTCCGCCTCGGGGCGAAGGGGGCCGGGACGGTCGGCGCCCTCGCCGGGCTCGGCCGCGAGGCCGGCTTCGACGTCGTGGGCGTCGACCTCGTCCAGAGCGGCGGCGCGCCGGTGAGCGCCACGCGCGTCCGCGGCCTCGTGCGCGAGGGGCGCGTCGAGCGGGCGGCGGGCCTGCTGTGCCGGCCGCACCGGGCCGTCGGGCGCGTCGTCCACGGCCGCGGCGAGGGCTCGGCCTTCGGGTTCCCGACCGCCAACATCGAGCTCGGCGCCGTCGACTGCCTGCCTGCGCAGGGGGTCTACGCGGCGTTCTGCGTGCCTTTGGCCGGCGGCGACCGGCAGGCCTTCCCGGCCGCGGTTAACGTCGGCGCGCCGCCCACGTTCTCGGGCGCGGCCGCGGGCTCGGCCTTCCTGGAGGCGAACCTGCTGGGGTTCTCCGGGGACCTCTACGGGTCCGAGGTCGCGTGCCTCTTCATGCGGTGGCTGCGCGACTCGCGCCCGTTCGGGTCGCTCGAGGAGCTCAGGCAAACGGTCCTTGGCAATATCGATTGGGTCGCCCGCACCTTCGGCGACCAGGGGATTTCCCTGTAAGACACAAAGAGGGGAGGGGCGGCTTGATCACCGACGAGGACAAGGAGAAGGTCCGCCAGGCGACCGATTTCGTGCAGCTCGTGGCCGAGACGGTCGAGCTGCGCCAGCGCGGCCAGGAGTTCTGGGGCTGCTGCCCCTTCCACGGCGAGAAGAGCCCCTCCTTCAAGGTCAACCCGGGCACGGGCCTGTGGCACTGCTTCGGCTGCGGCGAGGGCGGCGACGTCTTCAGCTACGTGCAGAAGCGCGAGAACCTCGAGTTCCCGGACGCCATCCGCTACCTGGCCGACCGCGCGGGCATCGAGCTCGCCGAGGAGCGCGGCGGGCGGCGCGGGCCCAAGCGCAACCGCCTCATCGACTGCCTCTCGGAGGCGCAGGCCTTCTACGCGACCATGCTCATGCGCGGGCGCGGCGAGGGGCCGGACGCCGCGCGCGCCTACTTCGCGTCGCGCGGGTTCGGCGGCGACGTCTGCCGCCGCTGGGGCCTCGGCTACGCCCCCGGGCGCGGCGCGCTCGTGCGCGACCTGCGGCAGAAGGGCTTCTCGCCCGCCGAGATGATCGCCGCGGACCTCGCCCTCGACCGCAACGGCAGGCCCTCGGACCGCTTCTACGAGCGCGTGATGTTCCCCATCAACGACGAGATGGGCCGCACGATCGCCTTCGGCGGCCGCGTCATCGGCGCGAAGAAGGACACGGCCAAGTACGTGAACACGCGCGACACCGCCGTCTTCAACAAGGGCAAGCACCTCTTCGCCTACGACCGCGCGAAGGAGACCATGGCCGCCACCGGCGAGGCCGTCGTCTGCGAGGGCTACACCGACGTCATCGCCATGCATGAGAACGGCTTCACCAACGCGGTCGCCGCCCTGGGGACGGCCTTCAGGCTCGACCACATCAAGCTGATGGAGCGCCAGCGCGTCAACCGGATCGTCTGCCTGTTCGACGGCGACGCGGCGGGTCAGCGGGCGGCCGAGCGGGCGGTCCAGTTCATCGACAAGACCCCGGCCGAGCTGCGCTGCGTCGTCTTGCCGGACAACCAGGACCCCATGGAGTTCCTCGCCTCGCACCCGGCCTCCGAGCTGCGCCCCATCCTCGACGCGGCGCGCCCGCTCATGGACTTCGTTTTCGACAAGCGCCTCGAGGGGGTCCAGACGGGCGTCCCCGGCCAGCGCGTGGCGGCCCTGGAGTCGATGGCGCGCGTGCTCGCCCCGCTCAAGAAATCGGTGCTCATGCCCGAGTACGCCGCAAGGCTCGCCGACCTTCTCTCCATGGACGCGGAGGACGTCAAGCGCGCCATCCGCGAGGCGCCGCTGCCCAAGGACGCCGATGCGCCCGCGCAGGGTCGCCGCGCGCCCGGCGGGGGACGCGCCGCCGGCTCGCCTGCGCGCACGGTGTCGGCGCCCGCGGGCCGGGGCTTCTCGTCATGGGGCGACGGCGCCGACCAGGTGCCCGCCGACGCCTACGGCTACGTTCCCGACGAGGCCTACGGCGACGGCTACTACGACGCCGCGCCCGCGGCCGCGCCGGCGAGGCAGACCGCCTTCCCCGAGGCCGAGGCGCGCGGGGTCTCGGAGGACGAGCGGCGCCAGCTCGTCTCCGAGCGCGAGCTCCTCTGCGCGCTCGCCGCGCGGCCCGACGAGGTCAAGGCCCTGGGCGGGCGGCTGGCGGACGTCCAGTGGGCCGACTCCCGCCACGAGGCGATGGCCTGGGCCATGCTCTCCACCCCCGACGGGGCGACGCCCGCAGAGGTGGTGGCCGCCGCGACGGCCGTGGAGCCCTCGGCCCCCCAGGTGCTCTCCGGCGGGCGCGTCATGGGCGAGGAGGGGATGGGCGACGCCGAGAAGCTCGGGCTCATCGTCGACACCCTCGAGTTCTTCTCGTGCCGCAGGCGCATCCGGCGGATCCGGGGCCGCCTGCGCCAGGGGAGCGGCATCCCCGACGAGGAGAGCCGGGAGCTCTT
The DNA here is from genome assembly GCA_030530145.1 of Coriobacteriia bacterium. GTDB lineage: Bacteria > Actinomycetota > Coriobacteriia > Coriobacteriales > Atopobiaceae > Paratractidigestivibacter. The sequence continues at coordinate 31,602 of JAUMVN010000025.1, forward strand.
CGCCGAGGCGACGGCCCTCCAGGCCCGCGCGAACGAGCTGCGAAATCAGCTCTCGTCGAGTTCTTTCGATTGATATTCGGGTATAGTAAGAAAGTTCATGCGTCGAAGGGATATACGTGGCAGCAAAGAAGACCAAGGACGAGGTCAGGCTCTCCGACGAGCTCGAGAAGGTCGTCGAGGACCTCGTGGGCGACGCCAAGGACGGCAGCGTCTCTGAGGACGACGTCCAGCTCGCCCTGCAGGAGATCGACGTCGACGGCGACGAGCTCGACGACGTCTACGAGAGCCTCCGCGCCAAGGGCGTCGAGGTGGTCGAGTCCGAGGGCGAGGCCTCTCAGGGCTACTCGGCCTCCGACGACTCCGGCGCTGACGACTTCGCGGACGACGACGAGGACGATGACGACGAGGACGACGAGGCCGACGACGACGGCTTCGACGACGAGGACCGCGACGCCGAGGCGGTCCACGAGGCCAAGGCCGTCAAGGAGGCCCTCCGCTCGGTCCCCAAGGCCAAGGCGTCCAAGCCCAAGCGCTCGAGCCGCGCCCGCGCCCGCCGCGCCGACACCTCCACCGTCATGCTCACCGGCGACCCGGTCCGCATGTACCTCAAGGAGATCGGCAAGGTAGACCTTCTCACCGCGTCCGAAGAGGTCAACCTGGCCATGAAGATCGAGGCCGGCACCGAGGCCACCGAGAAGCTCGAGGCCGCCGAGGCCGGCGAGATCGAGCTCACCCGCGCCGAGCAGCGCCGCCTCATGCGCATCGAGGCCGTGGGCCTCGACGCCAAGCAGCAGCTCATCTCGGCGAACCTTCGCCTCGTGGTCTCCATCGCCAAGCGCTACGTCGGCCGCGGCATGCTGTTCCTCGACCTGATCCAGGAGGGCAACCTCGGCCTTATCCGCGCCGTCGAGAAGTTCGACTACACCAAGGGCTTCAAGTTCTCCACCTACGCCACGTGGTGGATCCGCCAGGCCATCACCCGCGCCATCGCCGACCAGGCGCGCACCATCCGCATCCCGGTCCACATGGTGGAGACCATCAACAAGCTCATCCGCGTCCAGCGCCAGCTGCTCCAGGACCTCGGCCGCGACCCGACCCCCGAGGAGATCGGCAAGGAGATGGGCATGAGCCCGGACCGCGTGCGCGAGATCCAGAAGATCTCCCAGGAGCCCGTCTCGCTCGAGACGCCCATCGGCGAGGAGGAGGACTCCCAGCTGGGCGACTTCATCGAGGACTCGAGCGCCGTCGCGCCCCCGGAGGCCGCCTCCGACTCCATGCTTCGCGAGCAGCTCGACCAGGTGCTCGACTCGCTCGCCGACCGTGAGCGCAAGGTCATCAAGTTCCGCTTCGGCCTCGAGGACGGCCACCCGCGCACCCTCGAGGAGGTCGGGCGCGAGTTCGGCGTCACGCGCGAGCGCATCCGCCAGATCGAGAGCAAGACCCTGGCCAAGCTCCGCCACCCGAGCCGCTCTGGCCGCCTGAAGGACTATATGGAGGACTAA
>JAUMVN010000026.1 GCA_030530145.1 Coriobacteriia bacterium
ACCTGGAGATCCGCGGCGCCGGCTCGCTCATGGGCGCCGAGCAGCACGGCAACCTTTCCAGCGTGGGCTTCGACCTCTTTACGCAGATGCTCGGCGAGGCCGTGGCCGAGGCCCGCGGCGAGACGCGCGACGTCGAGCTCGCCGAGGTCAACATCAACCTGCCTGCGGACTTCTTCCTGGCGGAGGAGTACCTGCCCGAGGTCGACCGGCGCGTGCTCGTGTACCGCAAGCTGGCGGCCGCGGTGGACCTGGCGGAGGTCGACGAGCTGCAGGCCGAGACCGAGGAGCGCTACGGCGCCCTGCCGCTCGCCGGCAAGAACCTCTTCGACCGGGCGCGCATTCGCATCCGCGCGCAGCGCCTGGGCTGCGAGTCGGTGAGCCTGTCCAATGGGCGCGTGATCTTCCAGGGCGTCGAGGTGCCGCGCGCGACGGCGCTCAAGCTCAAGGGCGAGGGCGCGCTCAACTATCCCAAGTCGAAGAAGCTCGCCTACCCGTTCCGCCGCAAGGACTCCGAGCTCATGCCCGTCGCGCTGGGCGTGCTCGCGGCCCTCGGCGGCGATGACGAGGTGGAGGAGTAGCGGTCGGCAAGAAGGGCTGCCGGCGAGCGCCGCCGCCGTTGCGGGCTTCTTGCCGGCAGGCCCTTCTTGCCGGCAATTTGGCAAACTGAAGAATCTGACGGGATTCTCACAGCCGTTTCAGGCCGAAAATCGGGCCATAACGGCTGTGAGAATCCCGTCAGTTGTTTCAGGTTTCCAAATTGGATCGAGCGCCCCATTTTGAGCGATTTCAAGTAACCCTTAACTAACTTTGTGATAGGTTAGTTCACCAATGTTAACTATTCGCGGAGAAAGGGCCGTATGGAAGAACGAGAGAAGGTCTGGCGCCACCTGACGGCGCTCGGGGGGAAGGCGGCAAGAGGCGCCGTCGTGGCTGCGCTGACGGTCTCGATGATGCCGATAAGCGCCTTTGCCTACGAGGGAACGGAGGCCGGCTCCACTGCTACCAACACTGTGCCGGCCTCCGCCCAAGCCGAGGGACAAACGCCCTCTAACGGGGATTATACCGCCGTGTCCGCCGCCTCCGAGGGCGATACGGGCAGCTCAACGTACGATTTGGGCAAGATCGCCGACGGGACGTACTCGGCCGACGCCGTGGTTTCCGATGACGGCGCGACGGTCGACGGCGTGAGCACCGGGGTCGAGGACGACGAGTTCGCCGGCTACACCCTGACCGTCAACGTGACCGTGGCCGACCACAAGATCACCAAGGTCGAGGTGTCCTCGACCGCCTCCTCCGAGTCGATCTCCTACGTGAGCAAGGCCACCGACGGCAAGAAGAACGTCTCGGGCGTCCCGGCGAAGATCGTCGAGGCCCAGTCCGTCGACGTCGACAACGTCTCCAGCGCCACTGTCTCGAGCCTGGCCATCAAGGCCGCGACGGCCAAGGCCCTCGCCAACGCCTCGACGGACACCGATCCCGTCGAGGACGAGTACACCTACGGCTACGCGGCGCTGACCTGGGCCGAGTACTGGGCCGCCGAGGATGTCCAGGCCGCCGGCTCGACCGAGACCTCCGACGTCATCGACGCCCACGGCGAGACCGACAAGGGCGCTTTCGACGTGGTGACCCGCGCGACCACCAACCACGGCCTGCACCGCGGCAGCTACCAGTGCACCGCCGTGATCAAGTGCACCGACGGCACCGAGTTCAGCCTCCTGACCTGGGCCGACGACGGCGCCTCCTTTACCACCACCGACGGCAAGACCGTCACGTGGAACCGCGGCACGATGACCTGCGACGGCCAGAGCTACACCATGGCCGAGTACGACGTCGAGGGCCTCAAGTACGTCCCCGTCAAGGTGAAGACCTCCGACCTCGACGCGTTCAAGGCCTCCTATGCCTTCGTCGAGAACGGCGGCACCCTCGCCGGCGGCTACAGCGAGAAGAACCTCGCCGCCTACTCCGTGACGGCCGAGGTCGACGCCGACACCAACGGCCTCAAGACCGCGACCAAGTCCGACGACGGCAGCTTCACCTTCGGCGCCGCGGTCACCGGCACCGGCTCGGGCATCAAGGACCAGGCCCTCAAGACCGCCACGGGCATCGAGCCTAAGGTCAAGAACGGCGACGGCACCTACGGCGAGTTCCTGCGCGTGGACCTCAACGGCGACTACGGCGACCTCGGCGCGAACATGCAGTCCGTGACCTGGACCTACTACGGCTCCGACTCGACCCGCACGACCGCGCTGGCCACCTACGGCACCAAGTTCGCGGCGGACAACTGGATGCACAAGTCCATGGGCATCCAGCTCGGCCTCACCGAGTCGGCCCGCTGCCAGCTTCCCGAGGGCACCGACGGCACCGGCTACTGGACCCTCACCGTCCACGCCCTCGGCTACGCCGACTACACCTACGAGTTCGAGGCCACCTCGGAGAACATCGCCGCCCCCAAGCCGGTGAGCGGCGCGACCAAGGCTTCTCTCCAGAAGCTCGCCGACACCGCCAACGCGAAGATCGAGGGCAACTACAGCGCCGAGACCTGGGCTCCCTTTGCCACCGAGCTCGACGAGACGAACGAGCTTCTTGCCAAGGACGGCCTCACCGAGTCCGAGGCGCGCACCCAGATCTCGCACCTCACCGAGGCCATGGACGCGCTCGTCCGCACTGCGCCCGAGGCCGGCAGCTACGTGCTCATGAACATCCCGTACAGCGACTTCTACGCCGCCGAGACGGCCAACAACGACACCAAGGTCGACGTCTTCACCTCCGCGACCAAGAACAAGACCAAGAACACCGGCCTTGCGGGCGGCACCTACCACACCGAGGACGGCTCCGAGATCACCGGCATCACGTTCGCGGTCAAGGTCTCCGACGACGCTGTCGAGAAGATCGACTGGTCGAAGCTCACCCGCGCCGAGAGCGCCGATGCCCTGGCCGCGGCCGGTTCCTACTCCTACGTCGTTCTCGGCGAGGATGAGGCGCCCGCCACGTACAAGCAGCTCTCCGTTGCCGCGGACGGCAGCTACGCCTTCGGCGCCGTCGAGGGCGCCGCGGCCACCGAGCTCGACGGCTCCGCCGAGGCCAAGTTCACCACCGAGTCCACCTACGGCGACTACGAGCTCGACTTCAAGGCGGACAGCTCCGTCTACGCCGCCCTCAAGGACGCGACCATCTACGGCGCCGTCCTGAACACGACCGACGGCACCGGCTACGGCCTGCGCCACCTGGAGAACATCTGGAAGACCGGCAAGCACGGCGTCGAGTTCGCCTGGTGCGCCGGCTTCACGGAGAAGGTCCACAACTGCCCGACGAGCTCCGAGCACTACAAGTCCATCATGGGCAAGACGCTCAGCAGCGTGACGGTCTACACCTCCGCCGGCACCTACCAGATCTCCCTGGGCGAGAACGGCGTCTACGTGCCGGTCAAGACCGCCGACGCCACCGTCAAGGCCGACGATGTCCTTCTCGACGACGGCGCTGAGCTGGCCGTCGAGGTCAGCCTCCCCGAGGGCTTCGACCCCGAGTACTCCATCGACGGCACCGTCGTCGAGCCGAGCCAGACCCGCTCGTCCCTCTCCTTCGACGTGAGCGCGCTCAAGCCCGGCTCCCACACCATCAAGGTGACGGACAAGTCCGGCGCGTACGCGGCCATCAGCGACGCCTTCGTCGCCTCGACCTCCAAGGTCGTGGCCCAGTACCAGGACGGCAAGCTCGCCAAGGCCGAGGGCGCGTCCGACGAGGAGTTCGCCAACTACCTGGCCAACGTGACCAGCGTCAGCGTCGACGGCACGGCGTACTCCGCCTCCGGCCGCGGCTCCGTCAAGGTCATCGACTCCGACGGCATGATCCTGACCTCCGCTGCCTCTGGCCAGGGCGACGCGGCCAAGAAGGTCTTCAACGGCTACGGCAGCTACGCCGTCTCCGTGACCTCCACGGGCTACGGCGCGCTCGACTTCACCTTCGTCTACGAGGCCGAGAAGGACGAGCTCAAGCAGGCCATCGCCGACGCCGCCACGCTCGAGGAGTCCAACTACTCCACGTCCACGTGGGCCGCGTACCAGAAGGCCGTTGCCGCCGGCCAGGAGATCGTGGACAACGTCTCCGCCTCCGACGACGAGGTCTCCGCGGCCGCCAAGGCCATCGCCGACGCCCGCGCCGCCCTCGCGCCGAGCCCGCGCATCTCGCTCAACGAGGCCGTTGCCAACGCGCGGAAGCTGAACGAGTCCGACTACACCAAGGCCTCCTGGAAGACCTTCCAGTCCGCGCTCGACGCCGCCAAGAAGGTCGCCGCGGATGCCTCCGCGACAGACGCCCAGATCGAGGCCGCGCGCGACGCGCTCGTGAACGCGCAGACCAACCTGGCCACCGCCGCGACCAGCGACCAGAAGACCGACCTCAAGGTCGAGATTGGTCGCGCCGACGTTCTGAACGAGTCCGACTACACCGCCGACTCGTGGAAGGCCTACCAGAACGCCCTCGCCGCGGCCAAGAAGGTCGCCGCCTCCGACGACGCCTCTGCCGCCGAGGTCGCCCAGGCCAAGGACGCCCTGGCTGCCGCCCGCAAGGCCCTGACGAAGAAGCCGGCGGGGCAGGGGTCCACCGAGGCCCAGCAGGCCGCCGCGAACAACGGCGACGCCGCGAACGGCAACGGCAAGAAGACCCCGAAGACCTCCGACGCCTCGCTCGCCGTGAGCGGCATCGCGGCCCTCGGCGCCGCCCTTACCGGCATCGCCGCGACCATTCGCCGTCGCCTCAAGCGCTAAGCACGTCCGTGTGAGCCCCCTCCCGCGCGGAGGGGGCCGCCTCGGCCCGTGGCGGGGAGCTTTCCGCTGCGGGCCGCCTTTGCGTAAAGAACGAGCAGCACAGGAGAGGGTTATGAGCTCGTTGGATAATCAAGAAGTGGATAAGAACGAGAAGGCCGCGGCCGGTCAGCAGGCCGCGCCCGAACCCAAGGAGGGGTTTCTTCGCAAGGTGGCGCCCGCGGCGTTTCTCGCCCCGGCCGTCATCGCGGGAGTGGCTATCGCCGCGGCGGTCGGCGAGTACGCGCCGCTCGTGTACGAGGCCCCGGCCGCCGTCGAGCCCGTGCAGAGCGCGAACGCCGTCGAGCTCGCGACCGTGGACACCTCCGACGCCGAGAAGGAATCCGCCACCGGCCTCGCGACCGAGACCGACTTCGGCATCGATCTCTCGAACGTCAAGGACGGCACCTATACCGGCTCCGGCACGGGCTTCTCGGGCGTGATCACGGTCCAGGTGACCATCCAGGGCGGCAAGATCACGGCCATCGAGATCGTCTCGAGCGGGGACGACGAGTCGTACTTCGGCCAGGTCCGCGGCCTCGTGGACACCGTGATCGAGCAGCAGTCGCTGTCCATCGACACGGTGAGCGGCGCGACGTACTCGTCGCGCGGGCTTCTTTCCGCCATCAAGAACGCCCTGCTCCAGGCCACGGGTCAGGCGACCGAGGCGCTGACGGACCCGGTGGGCGTGGGCTCGACGAACAAAACCCTTGCCACCGTGGCCGACTCTGTCGCGGCGCCCAACGGCTACGCCGACGGCGTGTTCACGGGCGAGGGCGAGGGCTTCAACGACACGATTCGCGTGAGCGTGACCATCCAGGGCGGCAAGATCGCGGCCATCGACCTGCTCGAGCAGTCCGACACCGCGGACTACTTCTTCCGCGCGTGGCCGAGCATTCCGAACGCCATGGTCGCGTCGCAGTCCTCCAAGGTCGACGCGGTGTCCGGCGCGACGTACTCGTCGAACGGCATCATCTCGGCGGTGCAGTCCGCGCTGAGAAAGGCCGCCGCCGCCGGCAACTCCACGAAGGACCCGACGGACGCCGTCGACCCGGACCCGACGCCCGACCCGGATCCGGACAATCCCGACGGCGATAAGAGCGAGGCCAAGTACGAGGACGGCTCCTACACCGGCTACGCGCTCTGCGAGGACGCCGACGACGAGTCGTTCGACCGCTACTACGTGGCCGTGACCGTCGTGGTCAAGGACGGCAAGGTCTTCGAGATCAAGGACGTCCACGGCACGAACCAGGCCGCGACCCTGGCCGAGATCCTCGACCCCTTCAACGAGGACAACAAGGTCTACCTGGACTACGCGGCCAACGGCCGCACGGTAAAGAAGGTCTGGTACGAGGGCGTGGTGGCGCAGCTCCTCGCGGGCAAGAAGTCCGCGGCCATCGACGTGGTCAGCCGCTCGACCTTCTCGTCGCGCTCCATCGCGGCGGCGTACTCCAACGCGCTCGAGCTCTCGGCCCAGGCGTACAAGAAGGCGCATCCCGAGTCTGCCGATGGGTCCGCCGGCGGCTCGGGGTCCGGGTCCACGGGTGACGCCGGCTCGGACTCCGAGTCCGGGTCCGCGGGCGACTCCGGCACGGGTTCCGGCACGGGCACCGGCACCGACGCCGACGCCGGCAAGAAGGGCGACGCCGCGGGCTCCGGCGAGGGCGCGTCTTCCGGCGACGGTGAACCCGCCGCAGGTGGCGAGGGCAACACGCCCAGCAACGTCACGGCTGGCACCGCAGCAGCACCCGCGTCCGATGGAAGCGAGGTCACCCATGCCTAGCACCTTCCGCGAGCGCTTCCTGCGCCGGCGCGTCTGGCGCGCCAAGCTCATCAACGCCGTCTGCGTCGTGGCGGCCGTCTTTGCCTACGCGTCGTGGGCGGCCAACGCGGCGAGCGCCGACGAAGCCGTCCGCGCCCAGATGAAGGCCGACGAGGAGGCCGCCCGCGCGGCGTCCTCCGAGCGCGGTCCCTACGCGACCGACGGTGTCTTTACCGGAACGGCCCAGGGTTACGGCGGCCCCGTGACCACGCAGGTCACGGTCGAGAACGGCTACATAACGGCCGTCGAGGTCGTCGAGCACTCCAGCGAGACCGAGGCGTACTTCTCGCAGGCCGAGCCCCTGACGGAGACCGTCGTGGAGGCGCAGACCACCGCGGTGGACACCGTGAGCGGCGCGACCTTCTCGTCCGCCGGCATCCTGAACGGCGCCACCGAGGCGCTCCAGCAGAGCAGCGCCGGCCAGGGAGGCGAGTAGCGTGGCAAAGAACAAATCCCTGGTCAACGACATCAAGAAGGACCTCGGCGTCATCCGCAAGCCCAAGGGCCGTGCCCAGGAGCGCCGTCGCGGCGAGCTTCTTCACCGCGGCCTTCGCTGGGCCGTGCAGATCGCGTTCTTCGTCGCCTTCCCGGGCGTGTGGAGCGCGACCTTCAGCGGCGTCAAGTACCTGTGCCAGCAGGTGGGCGCTACCCAGCCGCTTGAGCTCTCGGGCTTCTTCGCCCTGCTGCTGGTCATCCTGGGCTACACCTGCGTGTTCGGCCGTTTCTTCTGCGGCTATGCCTGCTCGTTCGGCTTCCTCGGCGACGCGGTCTATGCCCTGGCCACGCCCCTGCGCCGCGCCCTCGGCGTCGACGGCAAGAAGCTCCCCGTGCGCGCGCGCCACCTGCTGCACCAGGTCAAGTACTTCGTGCTGCTGGGAATCTGCCTCGCGTGCTTCGCGGGCGTGTGGTCGAGCGTCTCGGGGTACTCGCCGTGGGGCGCCTTCGCGGGGCTGCGCGCCGGCTCCATAGACGGGATCGACGCGGTTGCCTTCGTGCTGCTCGCCGCCGTCGTGGTCGGCATGACCCTCGAAGAGCGGTTCTTCTGCCAGTTCCTCTGTCCCTTGGGCGCGCTCTTCACCCAGCTTCCCGTGCTGCCGGCCGCGCTCTTCCGCCGTGACCGCTCCACGTGCGCCCCGCGCTGCAACCGCTGTCAGGACCGCTGCCCCGTCGGCATCCACCCCGACCGCTACGATATGCGCTCCGGTGAGTGCATCGAGTGCGGCCGCTGCGTCGACGGCTGCCCGGTGGCCAACGTGAGCCTCCTGCGCATCGAGCAGGCGGTTGGGGAGAAGGCCGCCGCTGCCGGGGCCGGAGCCGCCTCGGGCGCGCCCGCAGGCGCCGCCGCTGCCGAGCCCGCCGCCGCTGCCAAGCCCTCCGCCCCGCGCCTGGGCCGCCCCACCGAGCCGCGTTTCTGTATTCGCGGTACAGAAGTTACCCTTGTGCTACTTAAGGCCGCATTGCTGCTCGTCCTCTGCTACGCTTTTGCGTAGACGAAAGGAAACAGCTTTGCTCACCTGCAATAACGCTCTTTCGCGCCGGTCGTTCACGCGACTGGCGCTCTCTTCTCTGCCCGCGCTCGGCGCCCTCGGTCTTGCCGGCTGCGGCACGGGCGGCGACGGCTCCAGCTCCTCCGCGGGCTCCGGGGACGCCGCCTCGGCGGCCGCGTCGACCACCTCCGACGCCGAGGTCGTCTCGACGACCCTCTTTGCCTTCGACACCGTGGTGCAGATAAGCGCCCAGTGCGAGCAGGCGCTTCTCGACAAGGTCTCCGAGCGGTGCACCTACTTCGAGAACAAGTTCTCGCGCACCGTCGAGGGCTCCGACATCTGGAACATCAACAACGCCCACGGCGCGCCGGTCGAGGTCTGCGAGGAGACCGCCGCCTGCATCAAGGCCGCGCTCGAGTACGCCCAGGCCTCGGGCGGCCTCTTCGACATAACCATCGGCGCGGTCTCGAGCCTGTGGGACTTCGTCGAGGGCGTGAAGCCGAGCGACGAGCAGATTGCCGCCGCGCTTCCCCACGTCGGCTACGGCTGCGTGGAGCTCGAGGGCACCACCGTCACGCTTTCCGACCCCGACGCCAAGCTTGACCTGGGCGGCATTGCCAAGGGTTACATCTGCGACGACTTCGTGCGGCTGCTGCGCGAGGGCGGCTGTGTCAACGCGTCCCTCTCTCTCGGCGGCAACGTCTACGTGATGGGCATGAGCTTTGACGGCGACGAGTGGAACGTCGGCGTGCAGGACCCCAACGGCGAGGCCAACGACGTCATCGCCACGATTCCGGCCACGGACGTCTCGCTGGTGACGAGCGGCCTCTACGAGCGCGGCTTCGAGCAGGACGGCGTCTTCTACTATCACATCCTCGACCCGAAGACGGGCTATCCCGTGGCCACGGACCTGGAGAGCGCCTCCATCCGCTGCGAGAGCTCGACCACGGCCGACGCCTACTCCACGATCCTCTTCCTGCTCGGGCACGACGCGGCCGTGAGCCTGGTCGAGTCCGACGACCGCTTCGAGGCCGTCTTCGTGGACAGCGAGGGCAACGTGACCAAGTCCGCCGGCTCCGAGTTCACCATCCTGTAGGGGGCTCACGTGGCAAGAAACACATCTGCGAGGGGCGCGCAGGCCGGGGGCGCGGCCGCCCCCGGCCGCAAGCCCGCGAACCCCGTGCTCAACGCCGTGCTGGTTGCGGTCATCGTCCTTCTTGCCGTGGGCGCGTTCGCGGCCACGCGGGTGCTCGCCGGCGGGCAGTCCGCGGCCTCGGGCGCCCAGGTGGTCATCCGCGACGCCGACGGCGGCGAGCACCGCATGTCGCTTGACGAGGACGGCGAGCTCACCGTGACGTCGAGCGCCGGGACCAACGTCGTGCAGGTCGAGGGCGGCCGCGTGCGCGTGCGCGAGGCGGACTGCCCCAACCAGGACTGCGTGAGCCAGGGCTGGGTCGACGACGCGAGCCAGCAGATCGTGTGCCTGCCGCACAAGCTCTACGTGAGCATCGAGGGCGCGGAATCGGCCACGGGCGTCGACGTCGTGGGCCGGTAGGCAGCGCTTGCGCGCCGCGGGCCCGAACATAGAGCGCTTGGCACGGGTGTCGCTGCTCTCGGCGGTGGCGCTCGTTTTGTCGTATCTGGAGACGATGATCCCGCTGCCGGTGGCGCTTCCCGGCGTCAAGCTCGGACTTGCGAACGTGGCCGTGGCGGTCGCGCTCTTCTCGCTGGATACGCGGAGCGCGGCGGCGGTCGCGGCTGTCAAGGTCTTCGCGTCGGGGCTCCTCTTTGGCTCGCCGATGATGCTCGCCTACAGCTTCGGCGGCACGGCGCTCGCGTTTATGGGCATGGCGGCGATGTCCGCGGTGCCGGGGATGGGCCTCGTGCCGGTGAGCATGGTCGCGGCGATCCTGCACAACGCGGGCCAGCTCGCGGTGGCCGCGCTCGTGCTGGGGACGCCGTCCGTCTTTGTGAACCTGCCGGTGCTCGCGGTGGCCGCCTGCGTCACGGGCGGCATCACGGGCGCGGTGGGGGAGGCGGCGCTCGCGAGCCTGGAGGGCGCAGGCGGCGAGAAGGGCCGGCCGGTCGTGGACTGCGCGCCGCTGGGGAGCATCGCGCCCGGCGAGCTCGTCGTGTTCGTGGGCGCCAACGGCAGCGGAAAGACGTCCTGCGCGCTGCAGCTCGCGGGGCTGGCCGCGGGTGGGGGCGTGGGCGACGGGGCGGTTGCCGGCGCGCCCGACGGTCCCGCGGCCGGTCGGCGCGTGGGCGTCTCTTTCCAGGACCCGGACAGCCAGATCGTGGCGCCCGTGGTGCGCGACGACGTCGCGTTCGGGCCCGAGAACCGCGGGACGCCGCGCGAGCGGATGGTCCAGGTTGTGAACGAGGCGCTGGTGGAGGCCGGTATCTTAGAGCTCTCGGGGCGCGATGTCGATTCGCTTTCCGGCGGGCAGAAACAGCGCGTGGCCGTGGCGGGCCTGCTGGCCCTGGCGCCGGGTCTCGTGGTCTTCGACGAGGCCACGGCCATGCTCGACCCACGGGCGCGCGAGGGCTTTGCGCGCATGGTAGGCCGCCTGCGCGAGGGCGGCGTGGCCGTGGTCCAGATCACGCAGATCATGGACGAGGCGCTGGCCGCCGACCGGGTGGCCGTGTTCGCCGGCGGCCGCATCGTGCGCGTGGGCGCGCCCGGCGAGGTGCTGCGCGACGCGGCGCTTCTTGCCGAGTGCGGGCTCGAGCAGCCGAGCGTGTACCGGTTGGCGGGCGCCGTGGCGGGAGTCGGGGCCGAGGTCGGCGGCGCTGGCGCTGCCGAGGCCGCCCCCGCCGCCGGCGCCCCCGCTGGCGCTACCGAGGCCGCCCCCGCCGGCGCCCCTCTTTCCATCGACGACCTTGAGGAGGCAATATGCCGCTGGTATGCCGAGGCGTAGGCGTGACCTACCCCGGGGCCGAGGGGCCCGTCCTGCGCGGCGTCTCGCTCTCGGTCGAGCGCGGCCGCGTGCTCGGCATCGCCGGCTGCTCGGGCTGCGGCAAGACGACCCTGCTGCGCTGCCTCGCCGGCGCGCTCGCGCCGGGCGAGGGGGCCGTCGAGCGCGACGGCTTCGCGGCGCTCTCGCAGCAGCTCCCCGAGGCGCAGCTCTTTGCCGCGACCGTCGAGGAGGAGTTGGCCTTTGGCCCCCGCAACCAGGGCCTTTCCGAGCTTGAGGCGTCCGAACGCGTCGCGTGGGCCCTCGATCTGCTCGGCTTCGACGCCGGCGCGATGCTGGGCCGAAACCCCCTGTGCTGCTCCGGTGGCGAGAAGCGCCGCCTCGCGATCGCGGGCATGGTCGCCATGCGGCCCGATTACCTGCTGCTCGACGAGCCGACGGCGGGGCTCGACCCCGCGCAGGCCGCCCGGCTGGCGGGTGTCGCGCGCGAGCTCGCGGCGGCCGGCATGGGCGTGGCGGTCGTCTCGCACGACATGGAGCTGCTCGCCGCCTGCGCGGATGACGTCGTGCTGCTGGCCGGCGGCGCGGTGTCCGCCGCCGGTCCCGCGCGAAGCGTGCTCGGGGACGCGGCCGCGCTGCGCCCGGCGGGCCTCGAGCCTTCGCCGACGGTCGGGCTCGCTGCGCGGCTGCGTGATCGCGGCGTGCCCGTGCGCCCCGGCATCCTGACGCCCGGGGAGCTCGCGGCGGCGCTCGCGGAGGCCAAGCGGGCCGCCGGCGAGAAGCCCTTCTTCCCAGAGGAGGCCGCGCGATGAGTTACGGTGCCTACACGCGCGCGAACACCTTTGCGCACTCGCTCGACCCGCGGGCCAGGGTCGTCTTCTCGTTGCTGCTCCTGGTGGCGACGTTTCTTGCCGACGGGGCCTTTGAGCTGGGCTTGGTTGCTGCCGTGACCGCCGCGACGCTCGCGGCCGCCGGCATCGGCCCCGCCCGTGCGGCGCGCACGCTGCGCCCGTTCGCGTGGCTCATGGCGTTCGTCCTCGTGTTCAACGCCGCGTTCTCGGCGGGCGGGGTCGCGTACGCCGCCGGGTCCGTCGCCCGGTTCGCGCTCGTCCTCCTGGGCAGCTCGACCCTCATGGCCACGACCTCGCCGACCGAGCTCACCGACGCGGCGGCGCTGCTTTTGGGGCCAGCGGCCCGCCTGGGCCTGCGCGTTGACGACGCGGTGCTCGGCGTGAGCATGACGCTGCGGTTCGTGCCGCTCGTGCTGGGAGAGTTCCGTCGCGTGAAGGCTGCGCAGGAGGCGCGCCTGGCACGATTCGACCAGCCGTCGCCGCTGGCGCGCGCCCGCGCGTACGTGAGCGTGATGGTCCCGCTCTTTGCCGGGGCGCTCCGCCGCTCCGAGACCCTCGCGCTCGCTATCCGCAACCGCGAGTACGGCGACGCCGACGTGCGCCGCACATGTATCCGCGCGTACCGCCTCGCCCCGCGCGACCGGGTCGTCCTCGCCGTCGGGGCCGCCCTTCTTGCCGCGGTGGTCGCGCTGTAGCGGTTGCCCACCCACCACTTGGAAACCTGAAAAATCTGACGTTATTCTCACAGCCGTTTGGGCCCGAAAATCACCCCGTAACTGCTGTGAGAATCCCGTCAGATTTCTTGGCTTGCTGAACACGGCGAGAAGCGCGGCGGGTCCTCGTCGCCCGCCCGGCCGGAAAGCCTACGCCCCGTCCTCCAGCAGCCTCAGGCCTGAGCTTCCCAGCACGAAGCGAAGCGGCCGCCCGCTTATGGCCTCGACGTATCCCGCCGCCTCGAGCTTCTTTATGCACGAGCGCGCCGTTTGCTCGGAAACCTCCAGATACGAGGCAATTTCCTTAAGGCGAGCATCGGGGAACGCCGCGAACAGCGCGTATTGGGCGAGCATGAAGAGGGCCGCGTGGCCTCTCTCGTCCATGTCGAGTTTGCCGATAGCCTGACGGACCTTCTCGATCTGGGCGATTTTCTCGGTCAGGTCGGAGATCAGGCCGTCCTGCGCGCCCGAGATGTACTCCATGATGCGCATGACAAAATGGGTCAGCTCACCGTGGTTGAAGGGGTCCTCGGCCTCCTTGAACGCTCGGTAATACGGGGCCTTGTTCTCCGCGATCGCGCGGGAAAGCGACAAAGTCGTGAGCAGGGACAGCGGACGGCTTAGATAGAGCGCCAGGAGATAACGACCCGTCCTGCCGTTTCCGTCGTAGAACGGGTGGATGTACTCGAACAGGTAATGCGCGGCGATGGCGCTGTAGATCTCCGGGATCTCTGCGGACGACGCCAGGGAGATCATCGACGCGATTGCCGAGACGATCGCCCCCTCGGCCTCGAGGCCGTGATGGAGGACCTTGCCCCCGTTGCCGATGATCTCGACGCCTGAGCGACGGAACAGCGCCCCGTCGGGCGCGGAGTCGCCGAGGTCCTCGCCCTGCATCACCTTGTCGTAGATGGCCCTGATGTCCTCGGCGGAAGAGGGTGGGGCCTGATCGCCGGCGCTCAGGCCCAGGTAGAGCCGAGCGAGCTCCCGAAACCTCTTGTCCGAGGGGTCGCGGGTGCCGTCGACGGTGACCAGGAGCTCGTCGATCTGTCTCCTGGTGCTGTGGATGCCCTCGAGGGCGTTCGTGCTCACCACCTCGGCGACGACGAGGCCGCGGACCAGCGCGCCCCGCGCCACGCGCGGAAGCGAGGAATAGAGCGAAGAGACCTGACGTTCCTTGCGGAGTACCGCCTCGTTGAGTACGGAGAGCTCGCGGGGCACCGCGAAGAACAGCTCGTCGCCCCCTGCTGCGACGCCGAGGCGGAACGAGGAGTCGGCGGATCTGCGCTCCTCCGCCAGCCTGCGATTGTTCTCATGCAGGGCGGGGCTCTTGTCCATGTGAAACAGGGTGCTGAGGGTTTTGTACGCCATGATTCCTCGCCTGCTATAGATTAAGCGTCAAATAGGGGCCTCTATTTTATAAAAAACGGCGATTCCTATAAATAAGGACCTTGAATTGCATCGTTATCTTATGAAACTAGCTATTTTCAGATGCTAAGACGTGGCGTCTATTGTCCGGCTGAACACGGCGAGAAGCGCGGCGGGCCAGGTATGATAACGGGCAGCTGACGGCGGCGAGAGGAGCGCGGATGAGGTTCGTGGCAGGCAAGTTCGGTCAACCGGAGTGCGTGGTCGACGGAGCGACGGCTCCCGGTGGCGCTGCCGGCGAGAAGGGCGCTTCTTGCCGCCTGTCGGACCTGGTCGACGAGCAGAACGCGGCGCGCGAGGGCGTGCCGGCCGGCCACCCGGAGCTCGACCGGCTGGTCCGCACCATCTGGCGCCTGCGCCAGCCTGACGGCTGCCCGTGGGACCGCGAGCAGACGCACGCGAGTATCACGAAGAACATGGTCGAGGAGGCCTACGAGGCCGTCGACGCCATCGACGCCCGCGAGACGGGGCACCTCTGCGAGGAGCTCGGCGACGTGCTCGAGCAGGTTGTGCTCCATGCGCAGATCGCCGCCGACGCCGGCGAGTTCGACATCGACGACGTGGCCCGCGGCCTGAACGAGAAGCTCGTCCGCCGGCACCCGCACGTGTTCGGCGACCTTGTGCGCGACGTCGAGGGCGCGGCGCCCGCGGGCTACGACGAGGCGCGGCCGGCGGCGGCTGGCTGCCCGGAGGCGACACCCGCCGGCGCCCCCGCTCCCGCCCCCGCAGACGGCGCGGCGGTTCTCGACATCTGGGACGACGTCAAGCGCCTCGAGCGCGAGGCTCGCGGCGAGCTTTCCGGTGCGGAGGCTGGGCTTCTCGACAGCGTGCCCGCCGGCCTGCCCGCCCTCATGCAGGCCCAGAAGATCTCCAAGCGCGCGGCCAAGGCCGGCTTCGAGTGGGAGACCACGGCCGACGTCTGGGACAAGGTCGCCGAGGAGCGCGCGGAGTTCGAGGCCGAGGAGCCCGGCTCCGACGCGGCCGCCCTCGAGTTCGGCGACCTTCTCTTCGCGCTGGTAAACGTGGCGCGCCGCGAGGGAATCGACGCGGAGGAGGCCCTCGCCGCCTCCAACCGCAAGTTCCGCCGCCGCTGGGCCCGCATGGAGTCGCTCGCCCGCGACGAGGGGGCTGCCGTGGAGGACCTGGGCGCCGACGCGCTGAACGTCCTTTGGGACCGTGCGAAGGCTGAGGAGAAGCCCGCCCGCTAGCCGCGCCCCCGCGCTCCTCTGCTATAACTGAATCCGCGCCGCCGACCTACGGCCGGCCGAACACACCTTAATCGAAGCGACGGCAATGCAGGCAGGCATGGCAAACACCACCGACACAAGGATGACCCCGCGCCCGGCCCGCTTGAGCGGGGCCGATGCCCGCGCGGCCGCCGACGCGGCCCGCGCCGCGCGCGCCGTGGGTGGAGCCGCCGCCGGCAATGCGCGTCTTGCCGGCGATAACGCCTCAGCCGCCGGCGCCTACGGAGCCCGCTCCGGCGCCGCCCCCACTGCCGATGACCGCGCTGCTCGCCGAACCGCGACGCGCCGGGAAAGAAGGGCCGCCCGCGTCCGCGATGCCCGCGTCGCCCCCGATCGCGCCGCCGACGGCCGCGAGGCCGACCCCCGCCGCGAGGCCGGCTCGCAGCCCACGATCGACGTCGCGGCGGGGCTCTCGCACATCGGCGACTTCGTCATCCACTTCCGCCGCGCGCTGCTGGTCGTGGCCGTGTTCGTGGCCCTTATCCTCACGTTCTACGGCCCGTGCAAGACCTATTACAAGGCCTGGCGCGCCGGCCTCGACCTACAGGACCAGCTGTCGGACCTGAATTCGAGCAACGACCAGTACAAGTCGGACATCCAGAGCCTGCAGACCCGCGAGGGCATCGAGGACGAGGCGCGCCGTCGCGGTTACGTGAGCGAGGGCGAGACCAAGGTCGTGGTCGAGGGCCTCTCGGACGACGCCGACGGCTCTTCGGCGGATACCGAGTCCGAGCTCCCCTGGTATATCCAGCTCGGCGATAAGGTTTTTCACTATATAGGCAATTAACCCGGTGGCCGCCCGCGCCCGATGCGGCGCCGCATCGGCTGCTGGCAAGAAGAAATGAGGCCTCATGAGGCGCGTTGCGTGCATCGATATCGGGACCATGACGGCGCGGCTGGCCGTGGCCGACGTCGAGGGCGGGCGCGTCCAGCGCCTGGCGAAGTCGTCCACCATCTGCAACCTCGGCCAAGACGTCGACCGCACGCGCATGCTCGCGACCGATGCCATGAAGCGCGTCTTCCTGTGCTGCCACGAGTACGTGGCCAGCGCCGCGGCCGCCGGCGCCGAGGGGATCTGCTGCACGCTGACGAGCGCTGCCCGAGACGCCGGCAACGCCGCCGAGCTCGAGGAGGCGCTGCGCTCGCTCGGCCTCGAGCCCGAGGTCATCCCGGGCGAGGTCGAGGGCGCGCTGACCTTCCTCGGCGTCGCGCAGGACTTCGGCGGCAAGAGGATCCTCGTGGCCGACAACGGCGGCGGCTCGACCGAGCTCGCGTGCGGCGTACTGGCCGACGGCATGCTTGACCTGCAGTTTGTTGAGTCGACGAACGTCGGGTGCCGTCGCATCACGGATAAGTTCCTGAGCGCGGGCGAGCTGCCCGCCGCAGCGGACCTGGAGGCGGCGCACGAGTTCGCGGCAGGGCTCTTCTCGCCGGCGGTTGAGCGCGGCGGGCTTCGCGCGGCAGTGGCCGGTGCGGGCGCCGGCTCCGCGACGGCGGGATCGGCGCCGGCTGGCCCCACGTCCGGCGCCCCCGAGGCCCTCGTCGTCTGCGGCGGCACGGTGACCACGCTCGTGGCCCTCGACCTCGCGCTCGCGCCGTACGACTCCGGCCGCGTCCACCTGGCGCGCCTTTCTCGCCAAAAGGTCGCCGAGCTGGAGAAGAAGCTCGCCGGCCTCACCGTTGAGCAGCGCGCGGAGCTTCCCGGCATCCAGCCCAAGCGCGCGCCCGTGATTCTCGGCGGCGTCGTGGCCATCGGCGAGCTCATGGACCAGACCGGCTTCGACGAGCTCATCGTCAGCGAGTCGGACCTGCTCTTCGGCCTTTCGCTCGCGGCGGCGACCGCTCTGCCCGGCGCGGACGGCGAGAAGTCCCCGGTCGGGTGGAAGCCGACGATGCGCCCGGTCGGCAAAGTCGGCTAGACTAGGGAAGCTGCATTCCGGGGGCGTGGCGGAATTGGCATACGCAGCGGCCTTAAAAGCCGCGGCCGAAAGGATTGTGGGTTCGAGTCCCACCGCCCCTACCATCTGAGTTGCCGCGCCGGCCGCGGTTGACGGACTTGTCCGAGCTGCGCCCATGGACTCGAACCCCGTTGGGGGCGCGAGCGTAAAGAAAACGCGGAGCGTTTTTAGCGAGCGCGCGAGGGCCGCGGACGCGGCCCGAGCGAGGGATTTCCGCCGAAGGCGGAAATCGAGTCCCACCGCCCCTACCATCTGAGTCGTGGCTGCAGACCGTCCGCCGCCACTTGTGTCTATGACGCAGCAAACACTTCCTGTATACTGGGTCCCTGCGTCCCCATCGTCTAGCGGCCCAGGACGCCACCCTTTCAAGGTGGATATCGCGGGTTCGAATCCCGCTGGGGGCACCAGCGCATTGCAAGAAGAGCCTCGGTTACGGGGCTCTTTTCTTTTTGTGGCCCGTTCCGCGGGACATCCCCTGCGGCAAGAATCCATCGAGTACCAATGTGCGCCTGATAAAAGCCTTCGGTCGCTGGTATTCGCCGGGATATCTGCGCGGACTGGCCGCCAGATTGGTATTCGCGGCAATCCGGGCGCACCCCTTGGCGGGAGATTGGTATTCGAGCCAATCGGCGACAGCCAAATCGACTTCCCCGCTCACCTGGGAAAGTTGTGGCGTGATTACGTCTTACCGAATCGTGACATGCCCCCTCCCCGCTCGGTGTTAGACTTCGACCACTTATCAAGGTTTGGGCTCCTTTAAGGGGGCCGCCTGTTCGCGCCCGGGGCGCGGGAAAGAAGGTTTGTATGAAGCGAATTTTGAGTCGGGGGGGGGTCTTCGCTGCGGCGCTCGCGTTGACGTTCTGCTTCGGCGTCACCGTTCCCGCGCAGGCCGAGACGATTCAGGTTGACAGCAACGAGACTCTCGTGACGGCCGTCAACAACGCCAAGAGCGGCGACACCATCGAGCTCGCCGCCGGCACGTACACGCTGTACAACAAGGGCGCCGACGTGCAGAACAAGGACCTCACTTTCCAGGGCGCCGGCACCGGCGAGACCACCTGGCTCATCGGCCCCAAGGTTCCCGACCCGGCCAAGTACGGCACCGAGTACAACTCCGACTATAGCTTCGACGTGCGCGGCACCGATGCCAAGGAAACCGTCACTTTCAAGAACATGACGCTGCAGTCCGGTTCGGTCAACTACCTTGGCTTTGCGGGCACCGACAATACCGTTGTCGATAATTGCGTCATCGAGGGCAAGACCTTCTACTGGGGCTACACCAGCGCGAAGTTCACGAACACCACCTTCGAGGCGCCGAGCGCCGACTACGCCATCTGGACGTACAGCTCTCCGACGATGACCTTCGACGGCTGCACCTTCAACTGCTCCGGCAAGGCCATCAACGTTTACACCGACTACGATGCCGGCAAGCACGACATCACGGTGAACGTGAACAACTGCACCTTCAACTTCAGCGCCAAGAAGAAGACCGCCCTGAAGATCAACGACTCCAACATGGGCGATTACAAGTACGTCATCAACTTCACGGGCAAGAACTCTGCGTCCGGCGATGTCGACACCAACAAGTTCACCTGCTCGAAGCTCTTCGGATTCGACCCGAACGATGACGACGACACCAAGTCTGACGAGAACTCCGGCCGCACCGATGTCTACATCGAGGGCGAGAACGGCGACAAGGCCGTCTGGACCGGCGGCAAGATGCAGACGCACACCTACACCGACGGCTATGCCGAGCAGGCCTACGACCGCACCCTCAGCGATTGGAAGTCCCTGGGCAACGGCAAGTGGACGCGCACCGAGACTGCCGTCTGCAGGTACTGTGGCTACACCTTCACGACCGACATCTCGGGCTTCGACCTGGCCTACAACATGAACGGCTCCACCGACGTCCAGACCTCCGACTTCGACACCGTCGAGCACGTGGACTCGAGCTGCACCATCACCGCGGCCGTCCCGGTCCGCGCGGGCTACAAGTTCGTCAAGTGGAACACCGCGGCTGACGGCTCCGGCACGAGCTACAACCCGGGCGACACTTTCTCCTTCGAGGACGCGGCCCCCGCGACGCTCTACGCTCAGTGGGAGAAGGTCGACTCCGGCACCCCGGTCAACCCGACCCCGACCGACCCGACCCCGGCCGCCACGACTAAGAAGGTCACCAAGACCGTCCCGAAGACCGGCGACGTGACCAACGTCGTGCTCCCCGCGGTCATCGCCGTTCTGGCGGTCGTCGCTATCGCCGCCGCCCTGTTCGTTCGCCGCAAGAACCAGCAGTAACGGCGAGCACTAGGCATCGCAGCAAGGCATCCCGAGCCTTGTGACCAGAAGGGCGCCCGCAGCAACGCAGCTGCGGGCGCCCTTCTTCTTGCCGAAGTGGTGTTCCGAAGTGGAGCATCCCTCGAGGGGGTGTCTCAAGCACCACCTCGAGGGATTTTCTTGGCAGTTTCGCGCCACCTCGGCGGGAAGTGTCTCCAGGTGGCGCCACCTGGAGACAAACGCCACCTCGCCGCACCACCTCGAAGGCCGGGTCCGCTCGCGCCGCGCCCGCGTCCGGCCCCGCGCCACGCTACCAGTCAAGGTCGCGGCCCTGCGCGAACGCCTCTCCCTCGGCGCGGAACCAGTCCTGGCCCTCGCACCATGCCACGAAGTCGGGCGTGTCGGCGATGATGACCTCCGCCTCGTGGACGGCGCAGAGCGCCTCCTCGAAGCTGCCGGGCGCGTAGTCGGGACGGTCGGGCAGGTACGTCTCGACGAAGATCGGGCGCAGCAGCGCGTATGCTGCGCCTTCGCAGAGGCTCGCGTAGCCGCGCAGCGCCCGTCGGGCGGCGGGCAGGCGGTCGAGCTTGTAGAGCAGCAGGCAGCGGGCGAGGTTGCTCCAGGTGTTCCCCTGCGAGAACCGCGCGTCAAGCGCGTTCAGCCCCTCCTCGTCCTCGAGCCGCGCGTAGGCGAGCGCGGCGGTATAGCGCGCGCCGAGCGGGTCGCCGTCCTTCTCGCTGATGGCAAGAAGCGATTCCGCGGCGTCTCGCGCGCCCTTCCAGCGGGCGCCGTCGCCGCAGGCCCGCGCCGCGGCCGCCCGAAGGCGCATCCGCGGCCGGTCGAAGACGTTCGCCCAGCTCAGCTCCTCGAACGGCTTCGCGCCCGCGCCGCCGCCTGCAACCGCGCCAGCGCCGCCCGCCGCCCCGGCGCCGCCGACCTCCGCCTCGAGCCCCCGCAGCTCGGCAAGAAGCCCGTCCGGCTCCTCCTGCGTCGCGAGCGCGCGCACCAGCCGCGCGTCGAGGCAACCGGGGTCGATGGCCAGCGCCTTGTCGCACGCCTGCGCCAGCGCCGAGAAGCGCC
Organism: Coriobacteriia bacterium; assembly: GCA_030530145.1. Taxonomy (GTDB): domain Bacteria; phylum Actinomycetota; class Coriobacteriia; order Coriobacteriales; family Atopobiaceae; genus Paratractidigestivibacter. The sequence goes on from JAUMVN010000026.1 coordinate 20,578, forward strand.
GCGCCCGCTCGGCCACGTACTCGTCGTCGTCCAGCAGGTCGTCGTCGCGCACGGAGTCCTCGAAGCGCCCGACCGCGCGCCCGAGGGCGGCGAAGGCCTTCTCGGCGTCGCGCTCGACGAAGGCGTCCGGGCTCTCGCGCACCGTGAGCAGCAGCTCGTTGAAGGCGGCGTCGGACATCTGCCCGATCTTCTCCCTGCGCGCGGCGGCGCAGCGCAAGATCAACTCCTCGCGGAACCTCATCGCGCCTCGCCTCCCTGCGGCGTGCCGTACATGGCCTGGATCTGCGCCTCGAGCGCCTGCGCCTCGGCCACGGCCTGGGGCCGCATCCGCGCGGTCTCGTTGGCCATCCAGGTGCCGAGCACCCCGCGCCCGCTGCGGTCGTTGCCCTCCTGGAGCAGCACGACCGACTCGGACAGGGCCACGACCAGCTCGTCCTCGCTGAAGGCGTCGGTCTGGATGCGCGCGAACTCGCCGTCGGGGAGCTCGTTTTGGCGCAGGAGCGCGACGGCGCCGGTGGGGTAGGCGCGCAGCAGCTCGGCCAGGAGCCCGCGCGCCCCGTCGAGGTCGCAGCGCTTGTGCGCGAGCGCGAGCCGCGCGATGAGCATCCAGGCGTCGTTGGCCCCGCGCGCCGTGTTGAACCCTCGGTAACGCTTCTCGAGCTCGTCGAGCCCGGCTTCGTCCTCGAGCTTGGCCAGCGCGAGCGCCAGCGTGTAGCGCGCGTCCGAGATGTCCGACGCGTCGAGCGTAAGCAGCCTTCTTGCCAGCTCGGCGCTCTGGCGGTTGCGCCCGCAGATAAGCGCTTCCTCGGCCATGGAAGAAACCCACCGCAGGTAGGGGCGCATGGCAAGGTCCCCGGCAATGCCGGCGCGCTCGGGGTCCGATTCCTGCGCGACCGCCTCGTCGCGCGCCGCCTCGCAGGCCTCGCGCACGCGCGTCTCCTCCTCGGCCAGGTACGCGTAACGCGCGCTCACGCTCGTAAGCTCGGTCGAGGAGCGCATGCGCAGCGCGTCGAAGCAGTTCGGGTCGAGCGCGATGGCCTCGTTCAGGAGCTTCTTTCCGCGGGCCACGAGCTCCGCGGCCCCGTCGCCGGTCGCGAAGGGCAGCCGGTAGTCGACAACCTCGGTCGCGGCGGCCACCAGGTTGAACGCGCGGTCGGCGTCGGTCTGCGGCAGGGAGTCGCGCCTCTGCGCGAAGGTCTGGCCGAACGAGGCGAACGCCTTCATGGCGGCCAGCGGGCCGGCGTCGTCCAGGCTGTGGATGAACCGCAGGGCCAGGCGCTGGTAATCCTCTTTTCGGGCGTTGTGGGCCATGCTCTTCTCCCGGGGCGTCGAATCCTGTGTGCCCGCGAGGCCGAAGCCAAGCCAAGAAGCGAGCCTGCGCGCAGCCGGCTCGGGCGCGCGCATAGAGTGCGTATAACTAACTAATGCTACCCCAAAGGGCTTCTTGCCATGCGGGGAGCGCGCCGATTGCCGTCCACAAGTTTGTGAGCGGAAGCTGACGGCGCCCTTATTCCCCGGTGCTATCCTAAACACATCTGGGGCAAGAGGGGATCAAACAAACCCCAGGTAGAGTTCCTTTTCTTTGCAACAAGCGTTGCCTGCGTGCGCGCAGGCGGCGTTTGCATATCCGGCACGGGGGTGCCGGCAAGCTTCCGGCACGGGGGTGCCGGCATAGGAATTGGAGGAGAGTTATGGGACGTTTTACCAACCCGCGTGACCTGTACTTCGGTGAGGGCGCCCGCCACGAGGTCAAGAACCTCAAGGGCTCCAAGGCCATCATCGTCTCCGGCGGCGGCTCCATGCGTCGCGGCGGCTTCCTGCAGGACATCCAGAAGGACCTTGAGGACGCCGGCTTCGAGGTCAAGCTCTTCGAGGGCGTCGAGTCCGACCCGTCCATCGAGACCGTGATGCGCGGCGCCGAGGCCATGCGCGAGTTCGAGCCCGACTGGATCATCTCCCTGGGCGGCGGCTCCCCGATCGACGCGGCCAAGGCCATGTGGGTCTTCTACGAGTACCCCGAGGAGAGCTTCGAGAACATCATCCAGCCGTTCTCCTTCCCCGAGCTGCGCCAGAAGGCCAAGTTCTGCGCCATCTCCTCGACCTCCGGCACCGCGACCGAGGTCACCGCGTTCTCCGTCATCACCGACTACGCCAAGGGCATCAAGTACCCGCTGGCCGACTTCAACATCACGCCCGATGTGGCCATCGTCGACCCCGAGCTCACCTACTCCATGCCCGCCAAGCTCTGCGCGCACACCGGCATGGACGCGCTGACCCACTGCATGGAGGCCTACGTCTCCACCTTCGCCTCGATGTTCACCGACGCGAATGCCCTGCACGGCATCCGCGAGATCGTCGAGTGGCTGCCCAAGTCCTACACCGGCGACAAGGAGGCCCGTCAGCACATGCACGAGGCCCAGTGCATCGCTGGCATCGCCTTCTCGTCCGGCCTGCTCGGCATCGTGCACTCCATGGCGCACAAGACCGGCGCCGCGTTCGAGAACGGCCACATCATCCACGGTGCCGCCAACGCCATGTACCTGGGCAAGGTCATCCAGTGGAACTCCAAGGACCCGCGCGCGGCCGAGCGCTACGCCTACGTGGCCAAGGAGGTCCTGCACCTTCCCGGCGAGACGAACGAAGAGCTCGTCGCCGCGCTCGTCCAGAAGATCCGCGACCTCAACGACCAGCTCAACATCCCGCAGTCCATCAAGGACTACGCGAACGGCGGCGTGAAGGTCGACGCCGAGAACCCGCAGATGGTCTCCGAGGAGGAGTTCCTCGCCAAGCTGCCCGAGATCGCCGCGAACGCCGAGCAGGACGCCTGCACGCCGGAGAACCCGCGCGAGACCAAGGCCGCCGACTTCGAGAAGATCCTCAAGGCCTGCTACTACGACACGGACATCGACTTCTAAGTCGCCGCGCCGCATATGCCGAACCGAAGGCCCCCGCGCCCCGTTGCGCGGGGGCTTTTCGCGCCGCAAAGAAGAAGCCCCGCGGTTTTGCTGGCCGCGGGGCTTCTTGCTGGCGGGGCGCTCGGAGCTTCTTTGCGCGTTGCCTCTTCGACCGCCGCCTATGAGCGCGTGGTGTAGCGGAACTCGGTGAGCTTGTCGTGCTGCTCCCCGCATTTCTGGCACTTCCAGCTGGCGAAGAAGGCCACGGGGCGGATGACGCCGCCACACTTGGCGTGGATGCGCCGCTTGGTGGACGAGGTCCTGATCCTGGTGCCGCCGTCGACGGCAAGAAGCTCGTCGTCGTCCAGCTCGGCGGCCGCGTTGCGGGCGTCTTCGTCGTTCATGGCGGTCCTTTCGTCGGGCTCTCCGGTCGGGTGCGCGGCGTCGTAGGTGGCCACGGCGCGCTTTGCGAGCTCGGAGTCCGTCTCGACGTGAACGTACCCGTCGGCCATGTGCTGCGTGTCGTCGGATCCCTTGGCAAGAAGGAGCACCACGGCGCGGCGGCCGCACGTCTCGGCGAGCTCGAAGGCGCGCGCGACGGCGGCCTCGCGGTCGAGCACGGTCTCGTGCGGGAAGCCGGCGGGCAGCGCCTCCTCCATCTGGCGGCAGATGTCGGCCGGGTCCTCGGTCCAGGGGTCGTCGGTGGTGAGGACGATGCGGTCCGCGTAGCGCGCGGCGACCTCGGGCAGGTCGCGGCGCCTCTCGACGGCCTTGCCGCCAACGGCGCCGAACACGGCGATGACCTCGGCGTCGTTGAAGGACTTCTGGATGGCGGAGAGCAGGGAGTCGAAGGCCAGGCGGTTGTGGGCGTAGTCAACGACGGCCGTCAGGCGCTCGTCGGCGCTGCGGTAGAACTCCATGCGGCCGGGCACGCGCGTGACGGCGAGGCCGGCGACGATCTGCTCGATGGAGAGGCCGAGCTCCTCGGCGCAGATGGCGGCGCACAGGGCGTTGCTCACGCTGAAGTCACCGGGGAAGGGGAGGGATGCCGGCCGGGTCTCGTCGCCCAGGTGGAGCGTGAAGGAGATGCCCGTCTCGCCAGCGCGCAGGCCGGATGCCCAGGCATAGGCGTCGGGGCGCTCGATGCCGAAGGTGATCACGCGTTCGGCGGGGCCCGCCTGCGCCGCGGCCAGGATCCGGTCGGCATGATCGGAGTCAAGGTTGACGACGGCTCGGCGGCACTGCTCGAAGATGCGCAGCTTGGAGCCGAAGTAGTCGTCGAAGTCGGCGTGCTCGACCGGGCTGATGTGGTCGAGGCCGATGTTCAGGAAGCAGCCGAGCGCGAGCTCGACGCCGTAGCTGCGGTCGTACTTGAGCGCCTGGCTGGACACCTCCATGACGAGGCCGCCGAGGTGCGCGTCGCGCGCGTTGGCCAGGTGGCGCCAGAGATCGGGGCTCTCGGGCGTGGTGTTGCGGGAAGGGCCGTCCTCGACGCCGTCGTAGGTCTCGACGGTGCCGATGATGCCGCAGGAGCCGGCGCCGCGGGCATGGTCGACGATGGAGCGCAGCATATAGGCGCAGGTTGTCTTGCCCTTGGTGCCCGTGATGCCGACGATGGGCAGGTCGCGGTCGGGGCGGCCAAACGCCGCGGCGGATGCCAGGGCCATGGCGCGGCGGAGCTGGCCCGCGGGCACGGCGATGGCGGGGAGCGCCGGGACGGCGGCCGCGAGCTCGGGGAGCTTCTCGGCGTCGCAGAGGTAGGCGACGGCGCAGGCCTCTGCGGCCGAGGCGAGGAACGCCGGCCGGAAGGCGGCGCCCTTGCAGACGAAGAGGTCGCCCGGGCGCACGGCGCGCGAGTCGCAGGCCGCGCCGGTAAGGGCGGGGTCGGCGGACGTCGCGCCGGCGCCGGCCACGAGCTCGGGTTCGATGCCGGCGCTTCTCAGCTCGTCGGCCAGCTGTGAGAGAGTCAAAGTATCCATGCGCCTAGTATACGGCCCGCGCCGGTGCGCTGGGCGGTCCGTCGGCGGCCCCGCGGCGCCCTTTTGCGGCGGCGGGGAGGCCTCATAGTGAACGCATCCGGATTAAGATGCTCATTTGCGGGAGAATCGGCTTGATTCGGTGCGAAAACTCACGCAAATGAGCATCTTGTTGCGAGCGTGTGGAGTAGCCCCTCGGCCCGCGAGCCCGCTTCTTTCTGCTTGCGAAACAACCTTATTCGCGAAATGGCCCTTTCCACCTGGCGCGGCCCGCGACCCCGTCCCGCGCCGGCGGGCCTGTGCTAAACTCACTGCATTCGGGCGATTGGCGCAGCGGCTAGCGCAGGTGCTTTACACGCACAAGGCCGGGGGTTCGAACCCCTCATCGCCCACCAGACACATTCGGCCCCTGGCCTGCGGTTTCGCGGCCGGGGGCTTCTTGGTAGCGGCCGTATGGCCCAAAGGAGGAACATTCCATGGCAGATGAGAAGACCGCGCGCGAGCGCAGCTACGGCCGCGCGTTCGACCAGATGCGGCCGGTCACGCTCACGCCCGGCGTGATGAAGAACGCGGCCGGGTCGTGCCTTGCCGAGTTCGGCGACACGCGCGTGCTGTGCAGCGCGACCATCGAGGAGGGCGTGCCCAAATGGCGCCGCGCGAGCCACGGCTGCGGCTGGGTCACCGCCGAGTACGCGATGCTGCCGGCGTCAACCAACCGCAGGTCAAAGCGTGAGTACAACGGGCGCAAGGGTCGCAGCATGGAGATTGAGCGCCTCGTCGGCCGCAGCCTTCGCAGCGTCGTGCGCATGGAGAAGATGGGCGAGATCACCATTACCCTCGACTGCGACGTGCTCCAGGCCGACGGCGGCACGCGCACGGCGTCGATCACCGGCGCGTGGGTGGCTCTCCACGACGCGCTCATGGGGCTCGTGCGCGCGAACAAGATCAACCGCCTGCCGCTCACGGGCCAGGTCGCGGCCATCTCGGCCGGCATCGTCGGGGGAGAGGCGCTTCTTGACCTCGACTACCCGGAGGACAGCCACGCCGACGTGGACCTGAACCTCGTGGGCACCGACGCCGGCGGCATCGTGGAGGTGCAGGGCACGGGCGAGCGCTCAACGCTTTCGCGCGTCGAGCTCGATTGCCTGCTCGACCTCGGGCAGGCGGGCATCGAGCAGCTGGTTAAGCTGCAGAACGAAGTCACTGGTTTCCGCGACTAGGGGCGCGGGCGCGGGCGTGGCCGTGGGCTGTCTGGCGGCCCGGGACGGCTGGGGTTCCCGAGGCCCGGCGCCGTGCAACGTTTCTTCGACTTTGCGGCAAGTTTCGCCCAATCTGGGCCGCTAGCCGGCCAGCCAACTGGGAAAATGACGGCGATCGGCTCGGATTGGCGCTAAAGAACAGCGTTTTGCCCCGGAATTTGCCGCAAAGTCGAAAGTTTGTTGCAGGCGCGATCTGCCGGGCATCGGCCGGAGCGTTGTGGGACGCGCTCGCCCGGTGCCGACCGGGGCGGCACAAAGAATGGCCGGGTCGTCGCGCCGGCCAAATACGGCAACTATCTGGATTTGGAGGCAGAAGATGGGCATGGTGGATGCGGATACGGTCGTCGTGGCCACGGGCAACGCGCACAAGGTCGTGGAGATCGAGGCGATTCTTTCCCGCGTTATGCCCGGCGTGCGCTTTGTGGCGCTGGGCGAGCTCGGGGACTTTCCCGATCCTGTGGAGGACGGCGCGGATTTCTACGAGAACGCGCTGATAAAGGCCCGTGCCGCTCAGCAGCAGACCGGCTGCGCCATGGCCGTGGCCGACGACTCCGGGCTCTGCGTCGACGCGCTCGGCGGAGCCCCCGGCATCTACTCCGCGCGCTGGGCCGGCGAACACGGCAACGACGCCGCCAACAACCAGAAGCTCCTGCGCGAGCTCGTGGACGTCACCGATGCCGATCGCGGCGCGCATTTCCACTCGAGCGTCGTGCTCGTCCGCGGGCAAGAAGTCCTGCGCGGCGACGGCGACTGCCCGGGCACGATCGGCCACGAGCCGCGGGGCAACAACGGCTTCGGCTACGACCCGCTCTTCTGGCCCGCGGACACTCCCGGCCAAACCATGGCCGAGCTCTCCGCCGACGAGAAGAACCGCATTTCTCACCGCTTCCACGCCCACCATGACCGCGCCGCCCGCCTCAAATGACTTTTTTGGGGAGGTTGGTTGCAGATATCAATGGATTGTCACAACCAACGCCCCCAAAACTCTCAAATGAGAGCTGCAACCAACGTCCCCAAAGCTCTCTCCCCAAAGCTCTCGGTCGGGAGGGCTGCTGGGGGCGGTCGGGTGGTAGTAGAAAAATGTGCCAGTTAGCAGGCGATTCAACGGTCAAAATAGGGCTAAGCCATGGACGGGCAGGGGCCTCGACGCGGCGTGCATCTTTCATATCTGTTCGCGACCGCGCCCTGGCGGCCGTCATGGAAGGAGCTCGCATGAAGATCATCCACGCCAAGGATTATTCCGACATGAGCCGCAAGGCCGCCAACATCATCTCGGCGCAGGTTATCCTCAAGCCCGACTGCGTCCTCGGCCTCGCCACCGGCAGCACCCCCATCGGCGCATATCAGCAGCTCATCAAGTGGTATGAGAAGGGCGACGTCGACTTCGAGCAGGTCAGCACCTACAACCTGGACGAGTATCGCGGCCTCTCCCACGACGACCCGCAGAGCTACCACTTCTTTATGCGCGACAACTTCTTCGACCACATCAACATCGACCTCGCGAACACCCATGTGCCCGACGGCTCGAACCCCGACGCCGAGGCCGCCTGCTCCGAGTACGACCGCATGGTCGCCGCGGCCGGCTACCCCGACCTGCAGCTCCTGGGCATCGGCAACAACGGCCACATCGGCTTCAACGAGCCGGACGACCACTTCAGCGCCGGCACTCACTGCGTCGACCTGACCGAGAGCACCATCGAGGCCAACTCGCGCCTCTTCGACAAGGCCGAGGACGTCCCGCGCCAGGCCTACACCATGGGCACCCAGACCATCATGTACGCCCGCATGATCCTCATCATCGCGAGCGGCAAGGCCAAGGCCCAGGCCGTGCGCGACATGTGCTACGGCCCGGTGACCCCGACCTGCCCCGCCTCCATCCTGCAGCTCCACACCAACTGCGTGGTCGTCGCCGACGAGGAAGCGCTCTCGCTCTGCCCGGCGGAGTAGCTCCGTAGAGCAAAAAGGCGCCCAAGCAGCGCCTCTTTTGTAAAAGGCCCGACGTCGCTCCCCCACGGCGCCGGGCCTTTTCGTTCCGTTCATTCTGGCAAGAAGGGCGGCGGGGCTCTCGCCGTCGCCGCCGCGGGGTACGCCGCCGCAGGACGCCCTGCCCGCCCGCCCCTCTTGCCGCCCTCCGGCCCTAAAGCTTGAGGACCGTGAGCTCCTTCGGGTACCTGTTCATGACCTCGCAGCCGTCCTCGGTCACGATGAGCAGGTCCTCCACGCGCACGCCGATATCGCCCGGCAGGTAGATGCCCGGCTCGATGGAGAAGCACTGGCCGACCTGCACGCCCTCGTGGTGCGTGCTCGAGACGTCGCCCGGCTCGTGGTCCACGAGGCCGATCTGGTGCCCCAGGCGGTGCGTGAAATACGGTCCCCAGCCGGCATCCTCGATGATGCGGCGCGCCGTGAGGTCGATCTTTGCGAACTCGACGCCGGGCCGCACGATCTTCTCGGCCTCCTCGTTCGCGCGGCGCACGGTGTCGTACACGCGGCGCTGGTGCTCGGTCGGCTCGGCGGTAAAGAAGGTCCGCGTCATGTCGGAGCAGTACCAGTCCTTCTTGCAGCCGACGTCGAAGAGGACGACGTCGCCCGGCTCGAAGGGGGTGTCGTCCGGCTCGTGGTGCGGGTCGGCGCCGTGGTCGCCGAAGCTGACGATGGGCGTGAACGAGTGGTCCGACGCGCCGAGCCTGCGGTACTCGCCAAGAAGCCCGTCGGCGATCTGGCGCTCGGTCACGCCGGGGCGCACCTGCGCGACGAGCCACTCCATGGCCTGGTCGTTGGCGGCCGAGGCGGCGCGCATGAGGTCCTGCTCGCGGGCGTCCTTGATGGAGCGCGCGTCGTCGATGGCCTCGGAGGCCAGGCGGAAGCCGGCCGCGGCGCCGGCCTCCATCAGCGGGACGAGCCAGCGCGCGGCGAGCTCCTTGTCCACGCCGAGAGGCGCCGTGTGGTCGCAGACGTCGGCCACGAGCGGGATGGGGCTCTCGGTGTCGTCGAAGACGCGCACGTCGGCGCAGGCGTCGCCGACCTCGGGGAAGAGGCGGTTGCAGAACATCACGGGCCCGCGCGCCTCGTCGGCGGGCACGTACAGCGCGAGGAAGCGCTCGTAGGGCTCGGTGTAGTAGCCGCAGAGCCACCAGATGGAGAGCGGGTCCACCAGCAGCATCTGCGAGAGGCCGCGGGCGCGGAGGTTCGCACGCACGCGGGCCAGGCGGTCGTTGTTCATAGTTAGCTCCTTTCAACTCCCAACAGTGTAGTCCCGGATGCCGCGCGCCGCCCCCATCGTCTGTGCCCGCGTGTCCGCGCACCCATGTCCATGTGCCCGTGCGGCGCTCGCTGGGTTTGGTGATGCGGTGTCAAATAGGGTTTGAACGTGTAGAACCCAGAAATAGGGGGGTAGAATGAAGATTTGACTGACTAGAACGTGCGCCCTATCGGCGCTGGAGGCTGATATGGAAAACGAGATTCCTTCTGTCAATCGCGTCGACGAGATCCGCGACCGCCTGATCGACCTCAAGGGCAAGCGCCTGAAGGTCAAGGCGAACATGGGCCGCTCCCGCATCGTCGAGCGCGCGGGCACCCTCGTCAACGTCCACCCGTCCCTCTTCATCGTCGAGGTCGAGGAGCGCCGCGGCCGCACCGCCCGTCAATCGTACCAGTATGTCGACGTCCTGACGGGCACGGTCGAGCTTTACGACGCGGATTCCGGCGAGAAGCTCTTCGAGTACACCGCCGAGGAGTAGCGCGCGCCGAGGGGCGCCGCCGCGGCAAGAAGAGCGGCGCGAGGGCTAAAGGGCAACGCGAGCGAAGGTAGGCGAGGCATATGGTCGGCCGCCAGGTCATTCAGGCCCCCTGCAAGATCAACCTGCACCTTGGTATCCACAGCAAGCTCGACGACCGCGGATATCACGCCGTCGACTCGGTGATGGTCCCTGTGGGCCTGTTCGACGAGGTCGCCATCGACGACGCGCCGTACTTCTCGGTGCGCCACGAACCGGCGCTCACGGTCCCGCCCGAGAAGACCACGGTCTGGAAGGCGGCGACGCTCCTTGCCGAGGAGCTCCATGCCCAGCTCAACCTGCGCGTGGACATAAAGACGCGCATCCCCGAGAAAGCCGGCCTCGGCGGGTCCTCGGCGGACGCCGGCGCGACGCTGCGGCTGCTGGCAGCGCGCTGGGGCGTCGACGTGCACGACCCACGCGTGACGGACGTGGCGCGCCGCGTGGGGGCCGACGTGTCCTTCTTCCTCGACCCGGTGCCGTCGCTGTATCTGGGCGCGGGCGACATGCTCGCCGAGACGTTCCCGGAGCTCGCGCTGCCCGTCGCGCTCGTGATGCCGGGCGGCTCGGGGGTTTCCGCCAAGGCGGCGTACGGTGAGTTCGACCGCGACCCGAGTGAGCCAGCGAGCTACGAGTCCATGTGCGCGGCCCTGCGTGCGGGCGACGCCGAGGCCGCGCGGGGGCTTCTTTACAACAACCTCGCGCCCGCCGCGAAGGCGCTTCAGGCCGGCTGCGCCGAGGTCGAGGCGTGGGCCGCGCGCCAGCCCGAGTCGCGCGCGGCGATGGTCTCCGGGTCGGGGAGCTGCGTGTTCGCGGTCTGCGACACCCTCGACGACGCCCGGGCGCTGGCCGAGCGCGCGAAGGCCGAATGCGGTTGGTGGTCTTTTGCAACATTGACGGTTGGAACTTCGAACAAAGTCTGCTAGAATCTTCCCTTGCATCGGGTTGTGGCTCAGTTTGGTAGAGCACCGCGTTCGGGACGCGGGGGTCGCTGGTTCGAATCCAGTCAACCCGACCATTG
>JAUMVN010000027.1:0-19320 GCA_030530145.1 Coriobacteriia bacterium
CCGCCCCGGCCGCCGCGCCCGCCCCGTCGATGCCCATCAACGTGAGCCGCCCCCAGACGAGCTCCAGCAACGACTTCGACATCCCCGACTTCCTCAAGCGCAGCCGAATCTAGGCGAGAAGTGACTTCCCTCAGCCGATACAGGACAGAGGGCGGCGTGACCCTGCTCTCGGACGCCAGCTCCGCGGGCGGGGTCACGTTCGCGTTCACCGAGCGTACGGGCGGCGTCAGCGCGGCGCCCTACGCCTCGCTCAACCTCGGCGACCGGTGCGGGGACGACCCGGCCTCGGTCTCCGAGAACCGCCGGCGCGCCCTGGCCGCCATCGGCGCCGACCGCTGCGCCGGGAACCTCGTGGTCCCGCACCAGGTGCACGGGGACCGCGTCGTCACCGTTCGCGACGCCGGCGGCCCCGCGCACGCGGCCGCCCGCGAGGCCGCGCTCGCCGGCGCCGACGCCGTCGTCTGCACCGCGCCCGACGTCCCCGTCCTTTTGTGTTTCGCCGACTGCGTGCCCATCGTCGTCTGCGGCCCCGGCGGCTTCGCCGTCGCGCACTCCGGATGGCGCGGCACGATCGCGCGCATCGCAGAGAAGGCCGTCCGCGCGCTCGCGGGGGAGTGCGGGTGCGCCGCCGCCGACCTCAAGGCCTACGTCGGCCCCCACATCGGCGGCATCGACTACGAAGTCTCCGCCGCCATGGTCCGCGACTTCACCGCCGAGTTCGGCGAGGGCGTCTGCGTGGGCGCCGCCGCGCGCCGCCGCCTCGACCTCTCCTACGCCGTGGCCTGCTCGCTCACCGACGCGGGCATCACGCGGGAGAACCTCGCCGTCTGGCGCGGCTCGACCGCGAGCTCGACCGAGCGCTTCTTCAGCTACCGCGCCGAGGGCGGCCTCACCGGCCGACACGCCGCGCTTGCCGTCATGACGTCCGCCCCCGCCCCCGCCTGGGAGCCCCTCGAGGACGAGTAAGGAGGAACCGTGCCCCAACCGAAGCTGGACATAGCCGTCGACGACGAGTATGAGCTCTTCCTGGCGCGCCGCCGCCGCGACATCGTCGCGCGCCTGTGCGCCGCGGCGTCCCGCGCCGGGCGCGACGCCTCCGAGGTCGGCATGCTCGCCGTCTCGAAGACGGTCGAGCCCGAGGCGGTCCTGCGCGCCTGGCGCGCGGGCTGGCGCGCCTTCGCCGAGAACCGCCCGCAGGAGCTCACCCGCAAGCTCGCTTTCGTCGATGCCGAGGCCCTGCCCGAGATGGCCGGCGCGCGCTTCGACGCCATCGGCAATCTCCAGAAGAACAAGATCAACCAGGTCATCGGCAAGGTCGGGCTGCTGCACTCGGTGAGCTCGGCCGACCTCGCGGCCGCGGTGTCGTCGCGCTGCGAGGCGCGCGGCATCGTCCAGGACTGCCTGCTGGAGGTCAACGTCTCCGGCGAGGAGTCCAAGTCGGGCTTCTCTCCCGACGAGGCGCGCGCCGCCGCCGAGTCCCTCGCCGCGCTGCCGGCGATCCGCGTCCGCGGCCTCATGACCATGGCGCCGCGCGGCGACGCCGACGCGGCCCGGCGCGCGTTCTCGGGCCTGCGCGAGCTCGCCCGCGAGCTGGAGGGGCGGACGGGCCTTGAGCTCCCCGTGCTCTCCTGCGGCATGAGCGACGACTTCGAGGTCGCCGTGGAGGAGGGGTCCACCCTCGTGAGGCTCGGGCGCATCGTGTTCGACCCCGCGTACGCGCTCTCGTAGGCGGGCATCATAGGCAACTGACGGCTGCGCCGCCTCCTCGCGGCGCCGCGTGAAAGTGAGAGGAACATGGGCTTTCTCGACAGCATCAGGGACCGCTTCGCCGGCAACGGCGGCGCGGACGACTACTACGACGACGAGGACTACTACGAGGACGACTCGGCCGGCTATGCCCCCGACCAGCGCCGCCGCGACGGCGGCAGCGCGCCGAGGCTGCTCGGCAACACCTCGCGCCCCGAGGCCGAGAGCGTCTCGGTCTATACCCGCTCCGGCCGCCCGGTCGCCTCGCAGGTGCCCATGAGCATCCCGTCGCCCGCCCGGACGAGCTACGACACGCAGGAGACGAGCGCCATCCCGCGCGGCGGCTACGCGAGCCCGACCGCCCCGGCGCCCGTCTCGGCCCCCGAGTTCGGCGGCGCCGCCCGCCGCCCGGCCGTCACGAGCCAGCTGCCCCCCTACGTGCTGCGCCCCGTCAGCTACGACGACGTGCAGACCGTCGTGCGCCGCGTGCGCACGAACCAGCCGGTCGTGCTCGTCTTCCGCAACACGAACATCGACGTCGCCAAGCGCATCCTGGACTTCTCGTTCGGTTTCTCGATGGGCATCGAGGGCGAGGTCTCCGAGCTCGGCGACCGCTGCTTCGCCGTCCTGCCCGCCGCCGCCCAGCTCACCGCCACCGACATCAACAAGCTCGTCGCCGACGGCGACCTGGAACGTTAAGGAGCCGAGCACCTTGGCAAGAAACGACCTCAGAATCGGCATCGTCGGCGCGGGCTCCATGGGCTCGGCCATCGCCTCGGGCCTCGTCGAGGCGGGCGCCTGGGACCCCTCGTGCATTCTCGTCGCGGGGCACCGCGGCCACGGCTGCGCGCCCCTGGCCGAGAAGGGCATCCGCGCCTTCGACGACGCGGCCCCCATGCTCGCGGAGGGCCCCGACGTTGTCGTCCTCGCCGTCAAGCCGCAGGTCCTGCCCGCGGTCATGGCCGAGCACGAGGCGGCCCTCGCGGGCAGGCTCGTGGTCTCGATCGCGGCCGGCGTGCCCATCGCCGCCATCGAGTCGGCTCTGCCCGGCTCCCGCGTCGTGCGCGTGATGCCCAACCTCTGCGTCCAGGTGCTCTCGGGCGCCTCCGCCGTCGCGGGCGGCGCCACCGCCTCCGAGGCGGACGTCGAGCTCGCCCGCGACATCTTCGCCGCGCTCGGCTCGGCCGCCGTCATGCGCGAGGACCAGCTCGAGGTCGAGGGCGCCGTCGTCGGCACGGCCCCGGCCTTCTTCGCCCTGTTCGTCGACACGCTCACCCGCGCGGGCGTCAAGGCGGGCATGCCGTCGGCCGCCTGCCGCGAGCTCCTCGAGGCCACCATGCGCGGCTGCGCCGAGCAGCTGCTGGCGTCGGGCGAGCACCCGCGCGCCTACGCCGAGAAGGTCACGAGCCCCGGCGGCACCACGGCCGCGGCGCTCTACGAGCTCGAGCCGATGCTCTTCGAGGGCTCCTTCGCCGCCGTCGACGCCGCGCTCGCCCGCGCCGCCGAGCTCGCGGCGGGGAAGTAGGGGGCAGATGAGCGCCTACTCCCTCTACTCCCTTATCGTGAGGCTCTTCAACGTCTATGAGTTCCTCATCGTCGTCTGGTGCCTCATGAGCTGGGTGCCGCGCGGCACCGGCAAGGGCGGCGTCGACGCCTTCCGCGACGCGCTCGCCATGCTCGTCGAGCCCTACATCGGGCTCTTCCGGCGCTTCATCCCGCCCTTCGGTGGCATCGATTTTTCGCCGATTGTGGCTATCTTCGCTCTACAGCTGATTGAGCGGCTGCTTTTGAGTATCATTTTCTAGGAGTGTACGCACGGGCCAGACGCCCACGCTCCCGCCAGACGAAAGGGAACAAGAATGGCAATCACACCAGCAGACATCGAGCAGCAGACCTTCTCTCCCTCTAAGCACGGCTACGACACCGAGGAGGTCGACGCCTTCCTCGAGCAGCTCTCCTCCGAGGTCGACGCCATGCTCCAGAAGATCGCTGACCTCAAGGGCCGCCTGACCAGCGCCGAGCAGCAGCTCGCCGCCTCCCAGGCCCAGGTCGCCGAGCTCGAGAGCAAGGCCTCCGCGCCCTCCGCGACCGTCATCGCGCCCGCTCCCGCCCCCGAGCCGGTCCAGGCCGGCCCGTCGCCCACCGAGCACCAGATCTCCCAGGTCCTCATCGTGGCCCAGCAGTCCGCCGACAAGCTCGTCGAGGACGCGCGCGCCAACGCCGAGAGCATCCGCAACGACGCCGACCAGAAGGCCCGCGAGGTCATCCGCCAGGCCCTGGCCGAGAAGCAGAACGAGCTCGACGAGATCGACCGCCTCAAGGCCTCCCGCGAGGAGTTCCGAGTCGAGTACAAGAAGCTCCTGCAGCACTTCATGGACGACGCCGAGAGCGTCTTCCCCGCGCAGGGCTCCCTCGGCACGAGCCTCTCCGGCTCCAACGGCACCACGCACAACGACGTGACCTCCGCCGCCGCGCCCGTCTCCGCCCCGGCGCCCGTCGCCCCGGCCCAGACCACCGTTTCCGGTTTCGGCGACTTCGGCGACCTCGACTAAGCCGCCTCGCGCCCGTCGCCCATAAAGCACAGAGCCCCGGTCCGGTATTCCACGGGCCGGGGCTCTTTCGTGAAAGGATAAGGTATGGCTGCCAAGAAACGCGCCGATGAGAAGGACGCGCGCCTGAGCCTCGACGAGATCTCGCTCAAGCGCTGGGTCGCCTTCCTGGTCGCGGATATCCTCGGCCTGGTCGCCTTCGCCGTCGTGGTCGCGAGCCCCCTCAAGCTCGTCCAGCTCGAGGGCGAGTGGGCATGGCTCCCCTCGACCCTCATGGATTTCCTGATCTTTGCCGGCGGGTTCATCTTCGCCGTGGTCTTCCTGCGAAAGGTCTGCAAGACGACCTTGCGGGCGTTCCTTGTCGGCGACGGCGAGGACATCGACTGGCGCCAGTGCGGCGTCATCGCCCTTCTCTATGTGCTCGGGGCCGCCATCGCCGACTTCGTGGGCAGCGGCTTCGGGAGCAGCCTCTCGCTCAGCCATGCCGGCGCGGCGCCGGTGCTCGCGACCCTTCTCGTGGCCGTCGTCTTCACCTGGATGCAGACGACCTGGGAGGAGATAATCTTCCGCGGCCTCTTCCTGCGCTGGGCCTGCGGCAACAAGATCGCGCCGACCGCGCGCTGCGTCGCGGCCGGCCTCGTCGGCACCATCGTCTTCATGGCCATGCACCTGGCGAACCCCGAGGTCACGGCCCAGAGCGGGCTTTTCGACGTCGTTGTGGCCGCAGCTGCCTACTTCGTCGCCGGCGCCTCGCTGTTCGCCCTCGACGTGGCCTTCGGCAACCTCATGCCCGGCTGCGTGTGCCACCTGGTCAATAACTTCATCAGCTTCGCCATCCTCAGCCAGGCCGGCACCGCGGTGGTCATGGCGACCGTCTTCGTCGACAGCTCCCCGGTCACCGCGCCCGGGATGCTCGCGACCACCGTCGTCGGGTACCTGCCGCTCTACATCTACGTCGCCGTCAAGGCCAAGAAGGGCGAGCTCGCCCGCGCCTAGGCTTGCGCGCCGACGGTTCGGGTCGACTGATGTCGCCCGGCGAAATAAGCCCCTCTTGCCGCAGGCTCTCTATGTTGCTGAGCCCGGGGCAAGAGGGGCTTCTTGCCGCATAAACCGCGTCGAGCTTGGTTTGTTGTAAAGAAGATAAGCGCGAGGCGGGCCTATAAGCCGGGTTCTGTCTGGGGCGGCCATTTATCTACTGCGGACGTCGCCGTCCGCCTCTAGCGCGCAACCCGAGCGCGGTGCGGGCCACACCGTAGCGCTCCTATTTGCGTTTGCTCCGGATGGGGCTTGCCAAGCCGCCGTGTTGCCACGACGCTGGTGGTCTCTTACACCACCGTTTCAGCTTTTCCCTTAACGGGCGAGCCCGCCAGTGGGAGTCTTCTTTTCTGCGGCGCTTTCCGTCGGGTTACCCCGCCTGGCCGTTAGCCAGCATCCTGCCCTGTGGAGCCCGGACTTTCCTCATGCGCGATTGCTCGCGCCCGCGGTCGCCTGGCCCGCCTCGCGAGTTGGGATTCTACCATCCGGGACGCGGCGCCGCGAAATCGGGGCTGGTCACGCGGGGAGCGGCACACAGAATTGCTACAATACATCCATTCATGTTTGGGCTATGGGCCGCGCAGCGACCCCGAAAGGTGTGCCGTGGGCCTGCTCGATACTCTCTTTGCGCCCGCCCGTCCCGACGCCGTCGTCGCCGAGGAGCGGGCGGACACCATCTGCGCCCCGGTCTCGGGCCGCGTGGTCTCGCTCTCGAAGGTCTCCGACCCGGTCTTCGCCCAGGGGATGCTGGGCGAGGGCCTCGCCATCGTGCCGCGCGGCGAGGTCGCCTACGCGCCGGCGAGCGGGGTCGTGACCGCGGTGGTCAGCAGCAAACACGCCGTTGCGATAAAGGCGGACAGCGGCGCGGAGGTGCTTCTCCACGTGGGCGTCGACACCGTGGGCCTCAAGGGCCGCGGCTTCCACACGTATGTGGGCAAGGGCGACCGCGTCCGGGCGGGGGAGGCCCTCATCGCCTTCGACGCCGAGCTCATCCACGGCTGCGGCCTCGACGACACGGTCATCGTGACCGTCACGAACCCCGAGGAGTGCGGCCGCGTCGTGCCCGCCTGCGAGGGCGACGTGGCGGCGGGCGAGCAGCTGCTGAGCACGCGGGCGGCGGCGTAGCCGTGGGCGAGGCCGGGTACCTGACCCTGCGCAAGGGCGCTGAGGCCGAAGGCGAGTTCGAGGACCGGCGCAGCCGCTTCATCGCGCAGCTCGTCCACGTGGGCTCCGAGGCCGAGGCGGACGAGTTCATAGCGGAGGTGCGCTCGCGCCACCACGACGCCCGCCACAACGTTCCCGCGTGGATCTTGGCAGGCGGTCGTGAGCGCTGCTCCGACGACGGGGAGCCCTCGCGCACCTCCGGCATGCCGACCCTTGAGGTGCTTCGCGGCGAGGGGCTCAAGGACGTCTGCTGCGTGGTCACGCGCTATTTCGGGGGGACCCTGCTCGGGCCCGGCGGGCTCGTGCGCGCCTACACGGCCGCGGCGCAGCAGGCCGTCGCCGCGGCACGCGAGGCCGGGGCCGTCGTCGAGATGACGCTCGTCACGCCCGTGGTCGTGCAGATCCCGTACTCGTTCTACGACCGGGCGGCGCGCATGGTCGCCGACGCCGGCGGGCACGTGACCGACTCGCTCTTCCTTGAGGACGTGCAGCTCACCTGCGCCTTCCGCGCAGGCGACGAGGGCCGCTTCCTCGCGGCGATGCGCGAGGCCGCCAACGGCGAGGACCTCGCCCGCGCCCTCGAGCCCCGCTTCGCGGAGTTCTAGCGGCCGGGGAGGCGGCGCCCCTCTCCCCGGAGCGCTTCTTGCCGCCCATGGGCTAAGATATTGGGGTTAACGCGCACGTCACGCACCCGTACTCAGGAGGGTTATCCATGCACGGCGACTCCCAGTCCCTGGTCTCGGTCATCGTCCCCATCTACAACGTCGAGAAGTACCTCGACCAGTGCCTCGACTCCATCGAGGCCCAGACGCACAAGAACATCGAGGTCCTCTGCATCAACGACGGCTCCACCGACGGCAGCCCCGACATCATCCGCGCCCACGCCGCGCGCGATCCCCGCGTCGTCATGGTCGACAAGGCCAACGGCGGCTACGGCCAGGGCTGCAACATGGGCCTGCGCCTGGCCAAGGGCGACTGGGTCTCCGTCATCGAGCCGGACGACTGGATCGAGCCGACCATGTACGAGGACATGCTCGCCTTCGCCGACGGCTTCGAGCAGCGGATCGACATCGTGAAGACCCCCTGGACCGACATTCGCTACTGGGACGACCCGAAGAAGATGGCGCCCTACCCCTCCACGATGCAGGGCGAGATCCCCACGTCCACCGCGCCCATCACGGTGGGGGAGCAGCCCAAGCTCATCAGCATGCACCCGTCCATCTGGTCGGCTATCTACCGCAAGGGCTTCCTCGACGAGCGGCAGATCCGCTTCCCCGAGTACCCGGGCGCCGGCTGGGCGGACAACCCCTTCCTCATCGAGACCATGTGCCAGGCCGAGGCGATCGTCTACCTGGACAAGCCTTACTACAACTACCGCTGCGACCTGCCTGACTCGACGAAGAACCACAAGACGGTCGAGGCCGTCGTGCGCCCGTTCGACCGCTGGGACGACATGCTCGCCATCCTCAAGCGCCTGAACGTGACCGACCCGCACATCCTGCGCGCCCACTACCAGCGAGGCGTCAACTACAGCTTCGGGGCCATCTACGACGACGGCTGGGACAACCCCAACGTGCAGGAGCGCGTGAAGAAGTGCTTTGAGCAGATGGACCCCGAGCTCGTGCTCTCCATCCCCGACCTCGCGCCGCACCGCAAGAAGTTCTTCTGCGACGTGCTGGGGCTCCCCAAGCCGAAGATCGACTATCCCGCCTGGTGGGCGCACCTGGTCAAGATGACGGGGTCGACGATCAAGCACGAGGGAATGGGCCGCTTCGTCAAGCGCGTCAAGCGCGCCGTGGTCCCCGAGGAGCCCGCGCACGCGTAGCCCCGGCGGGTGAGGCGCCACGGGCGATGCCCGGGGTCGCGGGCCCGGGCGATGCCCGGCAGCTCGGCTCGCCGACCGCTCGCCCGGGGAGGGGCGTCCGCGAACGGCGCAATACCGACGATGCGGGTTTCTCGGCTCGGGGACGGCCTTTTCGGGGTACCATAAGCAAGTGGCGATTCGCCATAAAGGTATCGCGCCCTACCCGGGGCGCAGCATTTGGCCCCGCGGGGCCAAGAACGAAAGGCACGACATGGCTCAGGGTACTGTTAAGTGGTTCAATCCGGACAAGGGCTACGGCTTCATCTCTCGTGAGGACGGCGACGACCTGTTCGTCCACTACTCCGAGATTCAGATGGACGGCTTCAAGACTCTGGACGAGGGCCAGGCTGTCCAGTTCGAGATCACCACTGGTCAGAACGGCAAGCTCCAGGCTTCCAACGTCACCAAGCTCTAAATCCTAACTTCATATTTGAGCTGAGAGGGAGGTCCGCTTCGGCGGGCCTCCTTTTTCGTATGGCTGTCGCGTGGCGCGCGCCCCCGGGCGGAGGCGTGGCCTGCGGGCGGGCGAGGGCCCTGCGGCCGGGCGGCTTCCGCGCGCCGCCGCGGGGCCCGCCCATGGCCTCCTTGCTATACTCGGGACCGATGAAACCGAGAAGAAAGCCGTGACGAAGCCGTGACCATGCCCGCCGACACTATCCAGGTTCCCGCCTACGCGATGCGCGTCGTCGACGCGCTGGAGGAGGCGGGCTTCGAGGCCTGGGTCGTGGGCGGCTTCGTGCGCGACGCGCTTCTCGGCGGCGAGGGCCATGACGTGGACGTGACCACCTCCGCCCCCTGGCAGAGCACCGCGGAGGTCCTGCGCCGGGCGGGCATCGAGGTGCACGAGACGGGCACGAAGCACGGGACCGTGACCGCCGTCGTGGGCGGCCTTCCCGTGGAGACGACGACCTACCGCGTGGAGGGCGCCTACTCCGACAGGCGCCACCCCGACGAGGTCCGCTTCGTCACGGACGCGCGCGAGGACCTCGCCCGGCGCGACTTCACCGTGAACGCGATGGCCTACCACCCGCAGCGCGGGCTTCTCGACCCCTTCGGCGGGCAAGAAGACCTCGCCGCGGGCGTGATCCGCGCGGTCGGCGACCCGCGCCGCCGCTTCGACGAGGACGCCCTGCGGGTGCTGAGGGCCGTGCGCTTCGCCTGCCGGCTCGGTTTCCGCATAGAGGGCGGGACCGAGGCCGCGCTCGCGGAGAGCGCCGGCGGCCTGCGCGCCGTCGCGCAGGAGCGGATCGGCCAGGAGCTGGACGGCATCCTCGCCTCCGGGCGCGTCTCGTGGGCGCTGCGCCGTGAGATCGACGTCATGGCGGAGGCGCTGCCCGAGCTCGCCCCCATGCGCGGGTTCGACCAGAGGAGCCCCTACCACGCCTACGACGTGCTCGAGCACACGGCGCGCGTCTGCGCCGGCGTCGAGGAGCTCTGCGGCGGCGACGCCCCGCGCGCCCTCAGGTGGGCTGCGCTTCTCCACGACGTCGCGAAGCCGGCGACCTTCAGCGTGGACGACGGCGGGCGCGGGCACTTCTTCGGGCACCCGGAGGAGGGCGCGCGCGTGGCGGGGTCGGCGATGGGGCGCCTGGCGGTCGAGCGCGGCTGCGTGCGGGAGGCGCAGGCGCTCATCCGCCTGCACGACCTGCCGATCTCGGGCTCGGTCCGCTCGGTGCGCCGCATGATGTCCAAGCTCGAGGAGGCGTGCCCCGGCAGGGGAGAGGCGCTCTCGCTCGCCCTCGTGCGCCTCAAACGCGCCGACGCGCTGGGCAAGGCCCCTGCGTACCGGGGCTACGCCGTCGAGCTCGACGGCGTCGAGCGCACGCTGCGCGCGGAGATCGCGCGGGGCAGCGTCATGTCCATCGGCGACCTCAAGGTGACCGGCGCCGACGTCATGCGCGAGCGCGGCATCGAGGCGGGCCCCGGCGTGGGCATGGTGCTGCGGGGACTTCTCTCCGCGGTCCTGGCCGACGAGCTCCCGAACACGCGCGAGGCCCTTCTCGCCGAGCTGCGCTACTAACGGGCGGCTGCGCCGGGGCGGGGCGGCCGGGCCGGCGCGGTGCCGGCCTTCTTGTCCGGTCGACGGCCTACGCGACCGCGTCGCGGGCGAGGCGCATGAAGGCGTCGGTCACGGCCCAACGGTAGCCGCCGCCCGGCAGTCCGAAGAGGATCCGGTAGCTGGCCCCGGGCCCGAGGTCGAACGCCTCGAGCGCGGCGCGCGCCTCGGGCGGGGCCGCCGTCGCCAGCAGGTTGCGCGGGCACAGGCACGCGCCCACCCCGCGCAGGCAGAGCGCGAGGAGCGTCTCCATGTTGTTGGACTGTACGCGCACGACCGGGTCGATGCCCGCGTCGGCGAAGAGCGAGAGCCCGAGGCCCCCCGTGATGTCGGCCGCCCCGCCGAGCACGAACGGCAGGTCCTTGAGCGGCGAGAGGTCCCCGCGCGAGAGCGGCTCGGCCAGGCCCTCGGGCGCCAGGCCGTGGGCGGAGAGAAGCCCCTTGCTCGCGAGCAGCGCGATCCGCTCCTCGTAGAAGTCCTCCAGGACGATCCCCGGGCGCTTCTGCGCCGCCGTCACGGCGAAGATGGCGAGGTCCTCCCGGCCGGCCGCGAGGTTGGCCAGGATCTCGTCGTTCGTGCCCTCGTCGAGCTGGACGCGCACGTTCGGGTACTCGCGGCACAGGCGCTCGATAACGGGCGGCAGGAGGGCCCGGCCGCGCGTGTAGGCCACGCCCACGCGCAGGGTGCCGGCCTGCAGGCGATCGGGCCCCGCCACCTCGCGCCGGAGGTTGGCGAGCTCGGCGCGCAGCCGGTCGGCGTGCGCGAGGAAGACGGCCCCCTCGTGCGTGAGCTCCAGGGGCGCCCTGCGCACGAAGAGCTCGCGGCCGAGCTCCCGCTCGAGGCCGGCGATGTGCGCGCTCAGCGTCTGCTGCGTCACGTGGAGCTTCGCGGCCGCGCGGGTGAAGCTGCGCTCCTCGGCGACGGCGCGGACGTACTCGAGGGACTGGAAGTTCACGGCTGGGCCCTTCTCACATATTAGGTTTGTGGCTGATATCAAGAGTAACAGTTGGAGATTGCCGGCGAAGGCTCCTACCATCGTCTGCGGAGAAGGGGCACACCTTCCGCCCCCCTTTTCCCCGCTTTTGAACCAGACCAAAGGGGGTGGCCGTGGAGCTCTTCGTCATCGGGGCGTTCTGCCTGCAGCTCATCGTGTTCGTCGCGCTCGGGGTCAATGTGTTGGTGCCGCTCGTCGTCGGCTTCGCGCTGTTCTTCGCCTACGGCGTCCTCACGGGGCACGGCCCCCGCGAGCTTGCGCGCGAGGCGGCGATAAGCGCGAAGTGCGCCCTCGGCGTCCTCGAGTCGTTCGTCCTCATCGGCATCCTGACCGCGCTGTGGCGCGCCGACGGGACCATTTCGCAGATCGTGGTCATGACGACCCCCCTGGTGTCGCCCGCGGCCGCGCCCTTGGCGGCGTTTTTGCTCTGCGGCCTGGTGAGCTACCTCATCGGCACGAGCTTCGGCACGGCGGCCACGATGGGCGTCGTCTGCGGCACGCTCGCCGCCTCGATGGGGGCGAGCGCGCTTCTTACCGGGGGAGCGGTGCTCTCCGGCTGCTACTTCGGCGACCGCTGCTCGCCCGTTTCGAGCTCGGCCCTGCTCGTGCGCAGCGTGACGGGCACGGATATGCGCGGCAACCTCCTCGCCATGATGCGCACCGCGGCTGTGCCCCTGGCCGTGAGCGTCGCGGTCTATGCGCTGCTGGGCCTCGTGCTGAGGCCCGCTGACTCGGCGGGGGCGACGGCGGGCGTCGCCGATATGCTCGTCGGCGCCTTCGGCTACAACCTCTGGGCGCTTCTCCCCGCGGCGATCATCTTCGTGCTGCCGCTCACGGGGCTGGGGATGAAGCGCTGCATGGGGCTCTCGTGCGCAGCCGCCGCCATCGTGTGCCTCTCTCGAGGGGCGTCGCTCGTCGACCTCGGGCGCTGGGCGGCCCTGGGATACGCCGCCCAGGACGCCGACGTCGCCGCCCTCATGAACGGGGGAGGGCTGTCGTCGATGGTCAACGTGTCCTTGGTCGTCTGCATCTCGTCGAGCTATGCCGGGCTCTTCAACGCCACAGGGCTCGTGGAGGGCGTGCAGAGGTTCGTGGACCGCGTCGCGAGGCGTTTCGGCGCCTTCGCGGCGGTCCTCGCGGTCGGCATACCCGCGTCCATGATCGCCTGCAACCAGACGCTCGCCATCATGCTGACCAACCAGCTCTGCGGCGGCTCCGAGGACGACCCCAGGAAGCTCGCCATCGATCTCGAGAACGGGCCGGTGGTCATCAGCCCGCTCATCCCCTGGTCCATCGCCTGCTCCACGATCATGGCCTTCGCCGGCGCGCCGGACAGCAGCTGGATGGCCGCCTTCTACCTGTGGCTTATCCCGGTTTGGCACCTCTTCACGACCTCCCGCGCAAGAAAGGCGAATTTTTTTCAAAAAAGCCCTTGCAATCCGGCGAAAGCTTCCGTATAGTAATTTCTCGCGCTGAGAGGCGCAAAGAAAGAAGCAATTGGGACTTCGTCTAGTGGTAGGACAGCGGATTCTGGTTCCGTCAACGGGAGTTCGACTCTCTCAGTCCCAGCCATTGTTTCTTTTGACAATCGCATACGTGGCCCGTTCGTCTAGCGGTTTAGGACGCCGCCCTCTCAAGGCGGAGATCACCAGTTCGAATCTGGTACGGGCTACCAATTGCGATTATGGCCCGTTCGTCTAGCGGTTCAGGACGCCGCCCTCTCAAGGCGGAGATCACCAGTTCGAATCTGGTACGGGCTACCAAAACAGACAGCCTGCGAACTCGATTGAGTTCGCAGGCTTTTTTGTTGCTGACGAGATTTCGACAGGGTCCCAGCACGGCAAGCGAGTCTTGTAAGCGCCTTCGGGCGCTCGCCCGTGCGAGATATCCGCGAATTGCGTAACTAGATACGAAGGCGCCGAGTATACCGGCCGTTTGGGAGCCATATTCACAGGTAAATTGAGCTTTTCGGCATGGTCTACTCGGCATCTGAAAATTAAGCTACGCAATACGGCCTGCTATTCCAGAAACCTGTCCTTCAAAGGGCACCGTCGCACTCTCTTGACGCCCCCGGCGATCCTCTCCCGGCCCCGTGAACTCCGCTTCTGCCCGAGTTTTCGCACACCTGTTAGTTTTCAGACAGTTGCGGGTATGTTAACCAACTAGTGTCTTGTTTCAGAGCGGTGTCCCTGCGGTTGTTTCTTCGTCTCAAAGGTCGTTTTAAGCCGGCGAGCGGCGCAAGAACCCCGTAGAGTCCGATTTGTCGTTCCGAGAGAGGATTGAACACATGGCAAACATGATCGAGATAAAGGACCTGAACAAGTACTTCGGCGACGTCCACGTGCTCAAGGACGTCAACCTCAGCGTCGCCGCAGGCGAGAAGGTCGTCGTCATCGGGCCCTCCGGCTCCGGCAAGTCCACGATGATCCGCTGCGTCGATTATCTCGAGGAGCCCACGAGCGGCACCATCACCATCGACGGCATCGAGCTCACCAAGAAGAACCACCTCGAGATGGCCCGCAAGTACTCCTCGATGGTCTTCCAGCAGTTCAACCTCTACCCGAACATGACGGTCCTCGGCAACCTCACCTTGGCGCCCATCAAGCTCCAGAAGAAGTCCAAGGAGGAGGCCAACCAGATCGCCATGGCCGCCCTCAAGCGCGTCGGCATGGCCCACAAGGCCGGCGAGTACCCGCAGAACCTCTCCGGCGGCCAGCAGCAGCGCGTCGCCATCGCCCGCGCCCTGTGCACCAAGCAGCCGATCATCCTCTTCGACGAGCCCACCTCCGCGCTCGACCCCGAGATGGTCCAGGAGGTCCTCGACGTCATGATCGAGCTCGCGCAGGAGAACATCACGATGATCTGCGTCACCCACGAGATGGGCTTCGCGCGCCAGGTCGCCGACCGCGTCGTCTTCATGGAGGACGGCCGCATCCTCGAGGAGGGCACGCCCGACCACTTCTTCGAGAACCCCGAGAACCCGCGCTGCCGCGAGTTCCTCTCCAAGATCCTGCACTAAGCTTCGGCTCCACCGGCGGCCCCGCCGCCGTAAAGACACATATAAGCCCTAGGGAAGGGGAACACCATGTCTTCTATGTCTCGTCGTCAGTTCATGCAGCTCCTCGGCGCCTCCGCGGCGACCGTCGCCGGCCTTGGCCTCGTCGGCTGCGGCGGCTCCTCCTCGAGCTCCGACAGCTCCTCCGACTCCAAGGTCGCCACCATCAAGGAGCGCGGCAAGCTCAAGGCCGGCGTCAAGAAGGACGTCGTCGGCTATGGCCTGCTGAACACCTCCACCAACACCTATGAGGGCATGGAGATCGACCTCTGCTACCAGGTCGCCGCGAAGATCTTCGACGTCTCCTACGACGAGGCGAAGTCCCAGGGCCTCGTCGAGTTCACCGACGTAACCCCCAAGACCCGCGGCCCGCTGATCGACAACGACCAGCTCGACATCATCTGCGCCACCTACACCATCACCGATGAGCGCAAGCAGAGCTGGGACTTCACCGACCCCTACCGCACCGACCACATCGGCATCCTTATCAAGAAGGGCTCCATGTCCACGATGGCCGACCTGGACGGCAAGCACATCGGCGTCTCCCAGGGCTCCACGACCAAGGACGCCATCGTGAAGATGCTCGAGGACCAGGGCATCTCCGCCACCCCGACCTTCGACGAGTACCCCGACTACCCGTCCATCAACTCCGCCCTCGACGCCGGCCAGATCGACGCCTTCGCCATGGACCGCTCCACGCTCAAGACCTACACCACCGACGACAAGGAGCTCCTGCAGCCCGAGATCGAGTTCGGCGCCCAGGAGTACGGCATCGCGACCAAGAAGGGCTCGGACCTCTCCGAGGTGACCGAGGAGGTCGTCACCGAGGTCGTCTCCAACGGCTGGATCGACCAGGAGGTAGAGACCTGGGGCCTGCTCTAAGGCATTCGCTTGGAGCCGTGCACGGCGGGTCGCGGCAAGCCGCCTGCGTCGCGCGCGGCCGATCCGGTCGCCCGGGTTTTCGCTTCGCCCGGGCGACCCGTTCGTTTAGGTAACTAGAAGGGAAAGAGATGTTAGACGGACTTCTCGACCCGATGCGATGGTCCATGACCTTCGCCGAGATGGACACGCTGTGGGAGGGCTTCGGCCTTACCCTGCAGGTCGTCGTCGCGGGTCTGGCGCTCTCGATCGTGCTCGGCACGATCCTCGGCGTCTTCTCAACCACTCGTAATGTCGTCCTGCGCGGGATCAGCCGCGTCTACGTCGAGTTCTACCAGAACACGCCGCTGCCGGTGCAGGTCTTCTTCATGTACATGGCCGGCCCGAAGCTCCTGCAGGCGCTTCTCGGCACCGCGGACCCCGTCCGCACGAGCGCCTTCGCGCTGGGTACCCTCGGCGTCGGCCTCTACCACGCGGCCTATATCTCCGAGGTCATCCGCACCGGCATCGAGGCCGTGCCCAAGGGCCAGATGGAGGCGGCGCTCTCTCAGGGCTTTACCCGCGTCCAGGCCTACATCTACATCATCCTGCCGCAGACCTTCAAGATCATCCTGCCCCCGCTGTGCAACCAGGCGCTGAACCTCGTCAAGAACACCTCGGTCCTCGCGATGATCGCGGGCGGCGACCTGATGTACAACGCCGACAACTTCGTCTCGACCTACGGTTACCTGCAGGGCTACATCATGGCCTGTGTTCTGTACTTCATCATCTGCTTCCCGCTGGCGCTGCTCGTCCAGTGGCTCGAGAAGCGCTCCAAGCTGCGCCCCCGCGCCAAGGACATCCCCGGCATCACGGACGCGCCCGAGCTCGCGAAGGAGGCGTAGCGGATGGATATCTTTACCCCCGACAACGTCGGCTTCATGCTCGGCGGCTTCGGCAAGACGCTCATCGTCTCGTTCTTCGCCATCATCTTCTCGATCCTCATCGGCACCGTGCTCGCCATGGTCAAGCAGTACTGCAAGGGCAAGCTCAAGATCTTCAGCCTGCTCGTGAGCGCCTACATCGAGCTCTTCCGCTGCACGCCGAACCTGCTGTGGATCCTCTTCATCTACTTCACCGTCAAGGGCAACGACGTCGTGATCTCGGTCCTCGCCTTCACGATCTTCACCTCGGCGGTCATGGCCGAGATCATCCGCGGCGGCTTCAACTCGATCCCGAAGAGCCAGTTCGAGGCGGCGCAGTCCCAGGGCTTCGGCTTCTTCCAGACCATGTGGCTGATCATCCTGCCGCAGACCTTCAAGACGATCATCCCGGCGCTCTTCTCGCAGTGCACGACCGTGATCAAGGACTCCTCGTACCTGGCCGGCATCAACGTCGCCGAGTTCATGTACACCTCCCGCGTCGTCATGGCAAAGACCACGGGGCTCGAGGGCGTGCTGCTCGTCTACGGTTTCGTGTTCCTGCTGTACTTCGCGCTCAACTTCGGAATCTCGCTTCTTGTCCGAACGTACCAGCGCAGGATCGCCGCGGCGTAGTAATGTGGGGGCGGGCGAGGTGCACGACACCCGCCCGCCTTTGTTCTAACTCATGAGGAGGTCGCCATGTCCATCGACACCGATTCCGTCTCGCCGGATACCGAGACGTACCCCGTCGTCATCACCATTGCCCGCGACTTCGGCGCCGAGGGCCACGAGATCGGCAAGATGCTCTCGCTGGAGCTCGGGATCCCGTTCTACGACAACGAGCTGCTGGTCCGCGCCTCGGAGCGCGCCGGCTCCTCGGTCTCCGACGCAGCCGCCTACGACGAGCAGTGCGCGGCCGAGCTCTTCGCGTTCCTGCCGGACCGCATGGACGCGCGCTCCAATGCCGATAAGCTCTTCGCCCACGTCGTGGAGGTCGTCCAGGAGCTTGGGTGCAAGTCCTGCATCATCGAGGGGCGTCTTTCCGACTACATCCTGCGCGATAACCCCAACCAGATCGCCGTGCTGGTGACGGCCCCGCTCGAGGCCCGCATCGAGATCGTGCGCCGCAAGCGCGGCTGGGACGAGAAGAGAGCCAAGAAGCTCGTGAAGAAGATGCAGCGCGGGCGCGAGCTCTTCTACGAGCGCTACTCCCACGGCAACAACGGCCTGCACGACAACAAGGACCTGGTCGTCAACCGCGCTCGCTTCGGGCGCCAGGGCTGCGTCGACATCATCGCCGCCGCCTACCGCACCAAGGTCGCCGCGGTCGAGGCCGCGCAGAAGGCCCAAGCCGAGTAAAGAGCCTCTTTATGTGACCGGCGCGCCCTCTTCCTGTGGTCCTTTGGCGGGTAGAGGGCGCTTCTCTGTGCGACGGAATGCCATAATGCTTGCTTGTTGGCTTGCGGGATTGGGCGGGGGAGAAGAGACTCATGGCGGGAAAACCTCAGACACTGGCGACGACCTCGGCGTTCGAGGTGCTGGGGCCGATCATGGTCGGTCCTTCCTCCTCGCACACCGCGGGCGCGCTTCGCTGCGCGCAGGTCGCGGCCTCGCTGGTCGACGGCTCTGTGACCAGGGTGCGGTTCACCTTGTGGAACAGCTTTGCCCACACCTACCATGGCCACGGCACCGACCGGGCCCTCGTGGCCGGCATCCTGGGCCTCTCCACGGACGACGAGCGGATCCGGGACGCCTTCGCGCTCGCGCGGGAGGCCGGCCTCGAGTTCGAGTTCGCCGTCGGCGGCGACGATGCGACCATGCACCCGAACACGGTCGACATCGACATGACGAGCGACACGGGCGCCGCGGCGACGGTGCGCGGCGAGAGCCTGGGCGGCGGCAAGGTCCGCATCAGCAGGATCAACGGCGTCGGCGTGAGCGTGACGGGGCGCTACTCCACGTTGTTCGTCTCTCACCGGGACGTGCCGGGCGTGCTGGCAGCCCTCGCCAACCTGCTCGCGTACGCGCACGTCAACATCGCGTTTTGCCGCACGTACCGCACAGAGCGCGGCGGGCAGGCGTACTCGGTGTTCGAGACGGACGGCTCGCCGGCCGAGGGCGTGCTCGCCATGGTCCGCGGGCTCGAGAACGTCGACTACGCGACGTTCATCTCGCTGTCCGGCGCCGGCGCCGTCGTGGGCCCCGGCGTGACGGCCGAGGAGCTCTTCGACGACGGCGCGCAGATGCTCGACGCGTGTGCTGAGCTGGAGCTTTCCATCGGCGGGGTGATGAGGACCCGCGAGCAGATGCTCATCGGGGCCGAGCGCGCCGAGCGCGAGATGCGCCGCGTGCTCGCCGTCATGCGGCAGGAGACGAGCGAGCCGATCGCGGAGCCGGTGCGCTCGCTCGGGGGCTTCATCGGCGGGGAGGCGAGGGCGGTGGCAGACGCGTCGGCCAGGCTCGCGCCGTCGCTTCTCGGCGCGGTGCAGACCGACGCCGTGGCCCGCGCCCTCGCGGTGCTCGAGCGCTCCGCTGCCATGGGCGTGATCGTGGCGGCGCCGACCGCGGGCTCGTCGGGCGTGGTGCCCGGCTGCGTCCTCGCGCTCGCCGACGCGCTCGGCTCGAGCGATGATGAGGTCATGGAGGCGCTCTATTGCGCCGCGGCCATCGGGCTGAACATCCAGACCGGCGCCTGCGTGGCCGGCGCCGAGGGCGGCTGCCAGGCAGAGGTCGGCAGCGCCGCCGCGATGGCCGCCGCCGCGTGCGCACAGCTCCTGGGGGCGACGCCCGAGCAGGCGCTCACGGCGAGCTCGCTCGCGATCTCGAACCTGCTGGGGCTCGTCTGCGACCCCGTGGGCGGGCTCGTGGAGGTGCCGTGCCACGCGCGCAACGCCATCGGCGTGGCGGCGGCGTTCTCCTCGGCGCAGCTCGCGCTCTCGGGCATCGAGTGGCTCGTGCCGTTCGACCAGGTGGTCCATGCCATGAGCGAGGTCGGGCACGCCCTGCCGGCGTCCCTTCGCGAGACGGCGCGCGGCGGCCTCGCGGCGACCCCCGCCGCCTGCTCCGCCTGCTCCGC
>JAUMVN010000027.1:19330-24953 GCA_030530145.1 Coriobacteriia bacterium
GGTTGTGACTCTCAAATGAGAGCTTTGGGGACGTTGGTTCCAACTCTCGTTTGAGAGCTTTGGGGACACACCTTGCGCCGGTGGCCTCAGGGTTTGGCCGCCGCGCTCAGGCTAGGGCGTGGCTGCCGTCGAAGAAGCCGTTATCGGTGATACCTCCGGCGGCGGGGCTTCTTGCCCTTCTCGGCAAATTCGGTAGATCGTCGACTCGCCGATACCGGTGAGGCGCGATATCTGCTTGTACCGCATCCCCAAATTGCGGATGGCGATAAGGGCGCGGTTGCGCTCGGGCTTCGGCAGCGCCGCTAGGGTGTTCGGCCGAAGCCCGATGAGGAGGCGGATCTGCTCGATGGCGAAGTCGTCGCTGCGCCCGGCCTCGTCGAACGGGTCGTAGGGCCCTGGCGCGTCTGTGCCCATTAGGGCGAGGAACCCGTCCACGCCCCCGAGAATTCCGAGCACCAGGCTCGTGTCGGCGGGGCCCGGATTGCCGAGGTATTCGCGATAGCTGCTCCAGCGGTATCCGGCTGGGGCCGTGCCAAGCTCGGCGGGGTTGTTGTGGATATAGCGCACGGCGCAGAGGAGCTGGCGTTCGTCTCTGACGGGCACGCTCTTGAAGCGATTCTCGAACAAGTGGCCTCGCCGCCCGCACTTCGCGTTGAAATACAGCGCGTATGAGGTGGCGAGCGACTGCATTGCGACGCTCAATATGCCTTTCTCGTCGTGAATAAGCAGGTGGACGTGGTTATCCATGAGGCACCAAGCGAGGACCGATATCAAATAGTCGCTGACGCGGGTTTCTAACCTAGAGATAAACGCCAATCTGTCGGCATCATCCTCGAAAATATCCTGCTTACCATTTCCCCTGAACATCACGTGGTAAATGCCGGTCGCTGAATATTCGCGTGCATATCTAGGCATGGCGTCCCCCAATCGCTTTGCCAGAGTGTATCCGCGCTAACTTACGGTTTACCGACGGTTGGCCGACGGAGAAACAAACGCGCAGGTCAGTTGTGTGCGAATGGTCGAGAAGGGAGGCGAATGGTGGGAAACTCCCCCTTGAGCGGTGGACGAGCCTCCGCCAGGAGTTGCATCGCGGTGCATGGCGGTGCCTCCGGTGACGCTCCCGTGCCCGCGCCGACGGAGTCGTTCGGATACCCGTAACCTGTGTCCCCAAAGCTCTCAAACGAGAGCCGCAATCAACGTCCCCAAAGCTCTCAAATGAGAGTTGCAACCAACGTCCCCAAATCGGTCAGATGTGGAAGTGGCGATTGCGTGTAGAATGGTCAATCGTCTGTTTAACCCCTGATATGGAAGGGATGTGATGATATGGACCCGATGAGCCTCCTTAAGCTCTTGGGTATCGTGATCGTCGTTGTGGGCTTCGCCCTCAAGCTCGACTCGATCCTGATCATCATGGTGGCCGCCGTGGCCACCGCTCTCGTCGCCGGGATGGACCCGATGACGTTCCTCTCGACGATGGGCAAGAGCTTCGTCTCCAACCGAAGCATGCTCATCTTCGTCATGACGTTCGTCATCACCGGCACGCTGGAGAGAAACGGCCTCAAGCAGGCCGCGGCGCACCTCATGGCCAAGTTCAAGGGCGCCACCGCGGGCATGGTGCTCGCCGCCTACGGCGTCTTCCGCGTGATCTTCGCGGCCTTCAACGTCGGTTTCGGCGGCGTCGCCGGCTTCGTGCGCCCCGTCATCATGCCGATGGCCCAGGCGGCCGTCGAGGAGGACGGCCAGCCGATCGCCGAGGAGCAGCTCGAGCAGATCAAGGGTATGGCCGCGGGCATGGAGAACGTCACCTGGTTCTTCGGCCAGGTGCTCTTCGTCGGCGGCTCCGGCGGCCTTCTCGTTCAGTCCACGCTCGAGAACCTCGGCTACACCGTCGAGCTCATCGACATCGCGGCCGTCGAGGTCCCCGTCGCCGTCATCGCGACCCTCGTGGCCATCGTCTACTACCAGGTCGTCGACAAGAAGCTCACGCGCAAGTACCACAGCGCGCCTGCCGCGGCCATGAACGGGGGTGAGAAGTAGTGGACGCCTTCATCACCTACTTCACCAGCGCCGACGTCACGCTCTCGAACAAGCTGCTCGAGGTCGTCTATATCCTCATCGGCCTCGTGTGCATCTACACCGGCGTCGTCAACGCCAAGGACGAGACCAACGAGAAGCGCCCCGGCACCGCTGCCTTCTGGTGCATCCTCGGCGCGCTGCTGGTCCTCGGCAAGTGGATCCCCGAGTGGGTCGCCGGCCTGCTGCTCGTCTGCATGTGCATCCCGCCGATCGTCAAGCAGGTCGGCCGCGGCACCAAGGGCGCCCCGACCGTCGACGAGATGGAGGGCAACTTCCAGAAGATCGGCATGAAGATCTTCGCCCCCTCGCTCGCCATCGGCGCCTTCGCCCTCATCTTCGCGCTCTTCACAAAGATCAGCTCGCTCGTGGGCCTCACCTTCGGCGTCATCGTGGGCGGCGTGCTGCTCATGGTCTACTCGCGCGACAACAACCCGCGCGTCTTCCTCGGCGACTGCCGCCGCATGCTCGACACCGTGGGCCCGCTGTCCATGCTTCCGACCCTTCTTGCCGGCCTGGGCTCCGTCTTCACCGCCGCCGGCGTCGGCGACGTCATCAGCCAGCTCGTCTCCGGCATCATCCCGAGCGGCAACGCCGTCGTCGGCATCATCGTCTACGCCATCGGCATGGCCCTCTTCACCATGATCATGGGCAACGCCTACGGCGCCATCACCGTCATGACCGTGGGCATCGGCGCGCCGTTCGTGCTCGCGCTCGGCGCGGACCCGACCATCATCGGCTCGCTCGCGCTCACCTGCGGCTTCTGCGGTACCCTCATGACGCCCATGGCCGCGAACTTCAACATCGTCCCGGTCGCGATCCTGGACATGAAGGACGAGTACGGCGTCATCAAGAAGCAGGTGCCGATCGCCCTGATCATGCTCGCCGTTCAGATCTGCTATATGATCTTCTTCGGCCTGTAAAGGTAGAATCGAATAGAGCATGTGCGGAGGCGTCGCGTCTTGGTGGATGCGGCGCCTCTCTGCTGTGAAGAAGCGCGTATAGGTAGCAGGCCCGCCCACGGGAGGGCCCGCAAGGAGAAAGGAACCAGC
Source organism: Coriobacteriia bacterium (assembly GCA_030530145.1). Classification (GTDB taxonomy): domain Bacteria; phylum Actinomycetota; class Coriobacteriia; order Coriobacteriales; family Atopobiaceae; genus Paratractidigestivibacter. The sequence goes on from JAUMVN010000027.1 coordinate 22,456, forward strand.
CATGAAGATTCTCGTCACCGGCTTCCAGCCCTTCGGCGGCGAGTCCGTTAACCCCGCCTATGAGGCTGTTCGCCGTCTCCCGGCGCAGATCGCCGGCGCCGACGTCGCCACCGTCGAGATTCCCGTCGTCTACAAGAAGGGCCCCGCCGCCGTCGAGGCCGCCATCGAGGCCGAGAAGCCCGACATGGTGCTTTGCGTGGGCCAGGCCGGCGGCCGCGCCCAGATCACGCCGGAGTTCGTGGGCATCAACTACGCGAACTTCCGCATCCCCGACAACGAGGGGTTCCAGCCCTTGGCCACGAAGCTCGAGGAGGACGGCCCCGACGCCTACTTCTCGACGCTGCCGGTCCAGGCCATGGCCGACGCCGCCCAGAAGGCGGGCATCCCCGCCGGCGTCTCGTATACGGCCGGCACCTACTGCTGCAACGAGGTGCTCTATAGCCTCATGTACGCCCTCGACCACCGTCACCCGGGCGTCCGCGGCGGCTTCGTGCACGTGCCCTACCTGGATTCCCAGGCGGCCAACCTCAAGGCCGGCACCCCGTCGATGAGCCTTGAGCGCATCACCGAGGGCCTTACCCTCATGATCGAGGCAATGGTCACCCACGAGGGGGAGGACATCGTCTCCGCCTCCGCCGGCTGCGAGCACTAGCGCGTGGCCGCCAAGCTAGACATCACGGTGGCGCCCCTTGAGGAAGACCGCGTCTTCAGGGGGCGCTCCCTTATGACGGACGACAGGCGCGTCTTCGAGGACGGCGCCCGCTTGGCCCGCGACTTCGCTAAGGTCAAGGAGTCCATCGAGGGTCGCGTCATGCCGGTCGTCTCGGCGGTCGCCGCGTTCGCTCCGGGCGAGGGCGGGGAGTACCGCTACTTCATGGGCGACGAGCTCGACGTCTCCCGCGGCGGGGCCGCCAAGCCGCAGGAGGGCCTCGAGGACGTCGTCGTGCCCGCGGGCACCCTGGTGGCCGTCGTCCCCGTGAGATTCCATGTGCAGGCCTCCGCGGCCCTCCATGCCGCCCGGGTGCGTCGGAGCTTCTATGAGGAGTGGCTCCCATCGAGCGGCTACGAGAGCGCCGCCGATCTCGGGTTCGCGGACGTCGAGCTCTATCGCTACCGCCGGCGCCGTTTCCGCCGCGCCCGCAAGATGGTGCTCGAGCTCATGTTCCTGGTTCGCGAGGGCTGAGCTCGCTGTTTGGGCGCCCCGGCGCCTTCTGATGGCCCTTCAGGCTGCCTTGCTGCATATTATTTACGAAAGTCGTGAGCAGTTTCGGCGTTCGCCGAGTAGATGCCCGTTGTGGCGAGCCGCGACCTGCGGTTTTGCCGCCAAAATCGGCTGACTACTAGCCGATTACCGAAATTGCTCACGACTTTCGTTATTTTTGTTTACGATGGCGCTCCCGTTGCCGAACTGAGGTGGGTGAGCGCAATGAATCTTACGCTTTGCGGCGTCAGCGCCTTCAGGTATTACCGTGTTCCGCCGCAGATTCTCTGCCTGTACCCTCGGTTCCCCGACGTTTTCCAGGACTCGAATCACCTGAAAGCCGCGAATTCGTTTGTGACCCAGGACCTTTTGCGGCTCCCGCTCCATCGCGCCGTCTTCAACCGTGGGGAAAGCTGGGGGAATAAGCTCTACGACACCCATCTCATTACAGGAGAGCTGCCGTTCGGCTCTGTTCGGGAGACCGAGCACGGGTTCTCGGTGACGTCTCCCGCAGCCACGCTGCTCACCCTGGCTCGTGACGTCTCGCGGCTCGAGCTGCTCATGGCGGTTTACGAGATGACGGGGGAATTCGCCGTCTTCAATCCCTGTGCCCGCGCCGAGGAGCAGCTCGAGGAGGCGGAGCGCCGCGGGTATATCCGCCTCGGCGCCGGGTGGCGACGTGTCGTGAACGTCGATGGGAACGGCACGAACCTGTGGCAACGGCCCCCGCTTCTTGACGTGGCCGACCTCAAGGCCTTCTGTGGGCAGGTGCCGGGCTTCCATGGGGTCAAGAACCTGCGCTGGGCTGCTGAGCAGGTCGCCGGCGTCACAGCGTCCCCTCTCGAGGTGCAAGCCTCGATGCTCCTGGGGCTGCCGCGGTCGGCCGGCGGGGAAGGCTTGGCCATCGAGAACAATCGGCGCATCCGGCTCTCGCCCGCGGCCAGGAGGATCTATCCGCACGATTCCTGCAGCGCAGACATCCTCATCGCCGCCGAGGGCGGCGGTCCGGGTGTTGCGATCGAGTGCCAGGGCCGCTCGGTACACGCCAGCGAGGCCGCCGCGATCTCTGACTCCGACCGCACGACCGCCCTCATGAGCATGGGCTATGAGGTCATCCTGGCGACTTTTAGCCAGTTCTTCGATGTGACCTCGTTCGATACCCTCTTAGATATCGTGGCGGAGAAAACCAAAGGCTCCCGCCGAAAGAAGACCGCCCGCCAGCTGGCCGCCCAGGCCGAGCTTCGCCGGGCTCTCTTCATCGACTGGTCGACCCTGGGGAGCTGACGCGGGTTTCGCT
>JAUMVN010000027.1:25053-29707 GCA_030530145.1 Coriobacteriia bacterium
CGCCGGGCTCTCTTCATCGACTGGTCGACCCTGGGGAGCTGACGCGGGTTTCGCTCGGGCGTGGTAGGTAAATGGCGACGCCCCGGGTTTCTCGGCAAAGTGCTTTCTGAGCGCGCTCTTTGCGCGAGGTCACTTTGTGAGAAACCCGGGGCGTCGCCATTTGCCGGTGGGGCTGACCTTTCTAACCCAGGTGGTGCTCCGGCACGACGCAGAAGACCTCGCACGGCTCGGTCTCGCTCGCGTTGTACATCGCGTGGCTGTGGCCCTCGGGGCAGTAGTGCGAGTTGCCGGCCTCGACGACCTCGTCGACGCCGTCGCAGTCGAAGCGCGCGGTGCCCGAGATCACGTAGATGATCTCGGCGTTCTTCTCGTGCAGGTGATAGCCGCTCGAGCATCCGGGCTCAACGCGCCCGCGGATGATCTTGCACTTGCCGTCGTCGTGCATCTTCGCGTCGAAGTGACCCTCGCCGCCCTTGAAGTTGGGGATAGCGACGAACTCCTCGTGGTTGAAGTCGATGACCATGCTTGTTCCTCTCCCTGTGTGTGCCGATGTGGCAAGAAGCGCCGTTGCTCCTCGGGGCCCATGCCCGGGGTAATTCTACGCCGTGACGCGACGGATGAAATCCTCGTAGATGTCCACGAGGTCGTCGCGGAAGAACTCGCAGCCGCCGTGGTCGGCGCCTTCCACGAGCACGAGCTCAGAGTCATGGCCGCATGCGCGCAGGCGCTCGTGGAGCTCGGCCGAGAGCTCGCAGTTGACGGTCCGGTCCTTCGTGCCATGGACGATGAGCGCGGGCGGAAACGGCGCGTCGGCGCTGACGTGCTCCGTCACCGAGGCAATGCGCCGCAGGTCATCCCGGTCGCGCAGGTCGACGCCGCCCATGAGCATCCCCTCGGGGCTCTCGGCCGCGAGGGTGTTCACGGTCGTGGGGTAGCCGTCCTCGTGCATGAGGCTCACGGCGCCGTACCAGTCGATGACGCCGCGGACGCAGGCAGGAAGAAGCGCCTCGCCGTCGGCGTCCCTCGCCACGCAGGCGTACATGGCGGTGTGGCCGCCCGAGGAGTTGCCGCCGAGCACGATCTTCCTGGACGAGACGTCGTAGCGCTCGGCGTTCGCCGCCATGAAGCGCACGGCCTCGAGCGCGTCCTCGACCTGGGCCGGGTGCGCGGCGATCGACGAGTCGCGGTACTCGACCACGGCCACGACGACGCCACGGGCGGCGAGTCTCGCGAGCTGCGGCAGGTCGCGCACGCAGTTCTGCTTCTTCCATGCGGAGCCCTGCACGTAGACGAGGCACGGGAACGACGCCGCGCGGGCTTTGCCGCCCGCGGCCGCGATGGCCCGGCGGGCGCGGGCGAGCTCGCGCGTGGCGGGAAGAAGGACCTGCAGGTGGAGGTCGCCCGTTTCGCGCGTGGCGTAGATGACGTCGCGCAGGAGCTCGACGCCCATCTCATTGCCGGTGCTGGCCACGCGCCGCGCTCCCGCGACCTCGCGCGAGAACGCCGGGAACTCCTCGTATGACCAGTCCTTGACCTCCATGGCCGTCCTTTCGTCGTATGGAAAACGGGCGAGAGCTTGGGAGCCCTCGCCCGTCTCGGTTAAGTAAAACCCAGGTCGAAGCCTGTTTAGAGTGCCATCGTGCGGGCACGGTCCAGGCGCGCCATGCAGTCGGCGCGGCCGATAAGGGCCATGGTCTCGCCGAGGGGCGGGGAGACCATGTTGCCGCACTCGGCCACGCGGACGGCCTGGAAGACGATGCGCTTCTTCAGGTCGAGGGCCTCGGGCAGCGGCTCCAGCGCGGCGTCGATTGCCTCGGCCGTCCAAGCATCCTCGCTCACGGCCTCGAGCGCCTCGCGGGCGGCGTCGAGGATGGCACCCATGCCCTCCTTGGCGAGGCCCTTGGCCACGGACTTCTCGTCGTAGGCGAGGGTTTCGGCCGTCGCGAAGACGGGCGCGGCCACGGTCGCGACGTCGGCCGGGAACTTGGTGCGCGGCTTCACGATGGCGGCGAGCGCGTCGATCCACGCTTCGTCATACTCCACGCCGCCCTCGATGAGGCCTGCCTCGTGGAGCTCGGGCACCATGACCTGATCTGCGAAGTCGGAATCGCTCATGGAGCGGATGTACTCGGCCTGGATCCAGTCGAGCTTCTTCGGGTCGAAGGTCGCCGGGTTCTTGGACACGTGGTCGAGCGAGAACTGCGAGGCCAGGACGTCGCGCGGAACGATGGTCGTCTCGCCGTCGAGAGACCAGCCGAGAAGCGCGAGGTAGTTGACGAAGGCGTCGGAGAGGTAGCCCTGGTCGCGGTACTCCTCGACGTTCGTGGCGCCGTGGCGCTTGGAGAGCTTCTTGCCGTCGGCGCCCAGGATCATGGAGATGTGCGCGAAGACGGGCACGGGGGCGCCCAGGGCCTCGTAGACCATGACCTGGCGCGGGGTGTTCGACAGGTGGTCGTCGCCGCGGATGACATGGGTGATGCCCATGGCGGCGTCGTCGACGACGGTCGCGAAGTTGTAGGTCGGGGTGCCGTCGGAGCGGAAGATGACGAAGTCGTCGAGCTCGCGGGCGTTGAAGGTCACGTCGCCGTGGACCGCGTCGTGGATCACGACGTCGCCGCGGTCCTCGGGCACCTTGATGCGCAGGACGTAGGGCTCGCCGGCCTCGATGCGGGCGCGGGCCTCGTCGTCGGAGAGGTGGCGGCAGGTGCGCTGGTAGCCCTGGAAGGGGTCCTTGCGCTCCTGGGCGGCGGCGCGGTCGGCCGCGAGCTTCTCGGCGGTGCAGAAGCAGGGGTAGGCCTTGCCCTCGTCCCAGAGGCGCTGCGCGGCCTGCTTGTACAGGTCCATGCGCTCGGTCTGGGCGTAGGGGCCGAAGTCGCCGCCGACCTCGGGGCCCTCGTCCCAGTCGAGGCCGAGCCAGCGCATGGCGCGCAGGATGATGTCGGTGTTCTCCTGGGTGGAGCGGGTCGGGTCGGTGTCGTCGATGCGCAGGATGAAGGTGCCGCCGTTCGCGCGGGCGAAGGCCCAGTTGTAGATGGCCGTGCGCGCGCCGCCGACGTGGAGCTTGCCGGTGGGCGACGGAGCGAAGCGGACGCGGACTTGCTTGTCTGACATGGGGTCTCCTCAGGCCAGGGGGTCTAATCACAAAACATTCCAAGTATAGCGGCGGTAAGAAGGGCCTGGGCTTCTCTCCGTCCTCAAACAGTCCTCTTCGCACGAACGCGACATTAAGTCGCGTTCGGCTCATGCGGAACTGCGGGCGGAGAGAAGCCCAGGCCCTTCGCGACCGAGGATCCCTTTCGTTCCGTAGCTGGCCTGAGGAGACCCCATGTCGGACAAGCGGGTCGGACGAGGTCCGTAGGGGGCGGTTCGGCTTGTGGCGGTTACGCGGTGGCGCCTCGTTTGAGGAAAGAGAGGGCGTTCTTGTAGCAGAGCTTCTCGGTGACGGTTTGGCCGAAGTGGGCGACGAGGCGGGCTTGGAAGGCGGGGAGCTTATCGGCGCCGTCGAGGATGGCGGGCACGGAGGCGCCGTCGAGGTCGCCGCCGAGGGCCACGGCGTCCTCGCCGCCGAGGTCGAGCCAGTGCTCGATGTGGGCCGCTACCTGCTCGAACGTGACCTGCGCGGCCTTCTCGCCCCAAGCGCCGTCGACGATGAAGCCCGAGCAGTAGTTGAGGCCCGCGACGCCACCCGCGGCCATGACGGCGCGGAACTGGTCGTCGGTGAGGTTGCGCGGGTGTCCGCAGACGGCGCGGGAGTTCGAGTGGGAGGCGCAGAAGGGGCGCGCGGCGTTGGCCACCACGTCGGCGAAGCACTCGTCGTTCAGGTGGCTCACGTCCATGGCCACGCGGCATTGCTCCATCCGGGCCATGACGGCGAGTCCGTCCGCGCTCATGTGCTCGTGGGTGTCGTGGCCGCTCGCGAGCGGGCCGCCCGCGTTCCACGAGAGCGAGGCCATGAGCAGGCCCTCGGCGGAGAGTTTCTCGATAAGGGACGGGTCGGCGGCGAAGAGGCGCGCGTTCTCGATGGTGCGGATGGCGGCCACGCGACCTGCGGCGAGCGCGGACTCCGCCTCGTCGGCGCTTCTTGCCCACGTGACCTGCGGGTTGTTCGCAAGCTGCTGCTTGAAGTAGTTCGAGACGAACGCCTCGAACTCGACGGCCTGCGCGGGCTCGAGCTCGTCGGGGATAAAGCACGCGAAGCACTGCTCCCACGGCGTGGCGCCGATCTTTTCGAGCGAGATGTGGCAGCGATTGCGCGCGAGGTCGCGGCAGCCCTCGGGGTCGGTCTCGTCACCGGGGCCGTAGAAATCCTTCCCGTAAACGCGCCGCAGCTCAGTGGGCAAGAATTGCCAGGCCAAGCGGTCGGCCGTGTCGCAGTGCAGGTCGAGCACGGGTATGGGCATCGTTGTTCCTTCCCTTTGGTTTCGCCGCCCCCATAATAGCTTGCCGGCGGGCCCGAGGTGGTGCTTGCCCGTGTGGCGTAGCCCTCGAGGTGGCGCCACCGCGGGCGTTCTGTGGGGACAACGCCTAGTCGGCGGCGCGCAACGCAGAGAAGCCCCCGCCCTTCTTTCCAGGCTCAGCGCTCGCTCGCTTACGCGATTCGCCTGGAAAGAAGGGCGGGGGCTTCTCGGCCGGCCGCGAGGCCCCTACATCAGCT
>JAUMVN010000049.1 GCA_030530145.1 Coriobacteriia bacterium
GGTCGTAGTAGACCTGGCCGTCGGGCGTGAGCCCGGGGAGGGTCTGGATGGACATGTCGGTTCCTTTCTCTCGCGGCGCCGCGGCGCCTTTACAAAGCTTATCCAGATGGCGGGAGACCGCCGTGGTTCCTTACTCGGGGCGACCGTCGTGCGCAAGCGAGCCGTCCAGGCGCCGCGACCAATGCCGCACGATGTCCCACCCGTGCTCGACCTGCGCCAAATCAACGGCATGGGGCATGCGCTCGGTCGCGATTAGGCGGTAATACACGGGCGCGCCGGCGTCCGACGAGCTCCAGGACTGCTCGACCATGCGCTCCCCCACACGCTCGCACGTGGCCGACGAGAAACCGCTCGGCGTGCCGGCCCCCGTCGAAAAGCCCTCGCAGGACCTGTCGTACTCGAGCCACCAGCGAACCGTCCGCGGCCAGAGGCCGTCGTCGCCCTCGGCCACCGGCCAGCCGCTACCGGGCCCGAACCCGACGCCGTCAAGAAGCCCGACGAACTGCACGATGGGCATGCGATAGTCGAGCTCCGCCTTCTTCTTCGCCGCGAGCTCGCGGGCGGGCGAGAAGGGCGAATCGCTCGGCGCGACGCCGGCAACGGCCGAGTCGCGCCGAAACCCCAGGATCATCCCGCGCGACTCGTCGAGCGTAGTGAGCACGCCCATGGAGGGCCCGTTCAGCGCGACGACGCCCGCGAAGACGTCGGGGTGCGCGGCCGCCAAGGCATTGGCGAACATCGAGCCCATCGAGAAGCCCGAGAGGTACACGCGCGAGCGGTCCACCGGGTGGACCCTGTCCATATGGTCGATGAGCGCGAGGATAAAACCCATGTCGAGCGGCAGGCGCGGGTCGTCCCACACGTTCCAGCGCATCTCGACCGTGGCGTCGGGGAAGACTGCCATGAACCCATCGCGCGCGGCCAGACTCCCCCACCCGCTCTGCTCAGCCCCGTAGGTGCCGCAGCAGTTGATGCCATGCAAGTAGACCACGAGCGGAGCGGGCTCGGAGCCCTCCGCAATGCCCTTCGGAACGAGCTCGTGCCACGTGCGCGGCAGGCCGTCGGACAGACCGAGCGAGCGGTCCCCCACGTGGGCGACGTACCCCTCGCGGACGAAGTCGACGCGCGGCTGGTACATCCCGAACACGTCGTTGCGCCAGCGTCGCGTCGTAGAGAACATCGACTCCCAAGCACGACGCACCTCGTCGGCCGTGAGGCCGCCCGCCGATACCTCGGGCGCGGTCCCATTCGCCTCGGCGAGCCACTCCTCGAGCGCCTCGTCGCGCTCGTAAAGCCAGACCACCTGCGGCGCCTTCGGGGCAGGGGGCAAGAAGCACTCGGGCAGGGCGCCGACCATGACCGCCGCGGCGTCGAGCGGGCGCTCCGCGGCGATCCTCATGGCCATCGCAGAGGACGCGGCATCGCAGGCCAGGTGGAACATCATGCCGTTGAAGCCCGCCACGCCGACTGCCGAGGCGGGCAGCGCCGCGAAACAGCGGACGACGAAGTCGGCGTCGTCCTCGCGCGCCGGGTCGGCGGAATAGTTCCATCCACCGACGAGCGGCTCGGGGAACACGACCACGAAATGGCGGTCCTCGGCGAGCTCGGCGAGGCCGAGGACCTCGAGGAGCCGCTCGGCGCTCTTCTCGCCCGGCTCGCTCCTCAGGACCATGAGCACCTGCGTCTGCTTGGGATGCGGGCAGCCCGAGCTCGGGGCATACACGAGCATCTGGCGGTCGGAGCCGGCCTTGACCTCGACGTTGTTCTCTGGGTTCAGGGCCCCGGAAGTCATCCCGCTCACCGCCTCGCGGGTCAAGGAGCCGGCGAGGGCGGAGCGCTGAACCAGCGGCTCATAATCGTTTCTCATGACTCAAGCACCTCCACGCTCCTCGCGCCCGCGGGGCGCCGGAACCTCCTCATGAACTCCCAGGCGGCGCGCGCCTCGTCCGCGATCGCCCCGTGGGGAAGGTCGCGGACCGCCGTGATGCCGACGCGCGGTATCCCGTCTTTCCCAAGGTAGACGCGCGACTCCATCCGCTCGCCCTCCTCATAGCCGAACTCGGGAAGGTAGCGGTTATCCCCGCCCCAAGTCAGAAAATTCTTCTCCTCGCACCCGTTGGGGGCGAGCACGAACGAGAGGTCGTCCTCATGGTCCCGGCACGCCGCGCCGTCGGAGGCGCCGCAGCAGATCCAGAACGGCATCTCGGCGTCGCCCTCGGAGAACCCTTCGGAGAAGACGTGCTCGCCGAGGCCGCCCGAGAGGACCGCCTCCAGACAGGGCCCGTTCCAGGCGGACGCCGCGGCGAAGTGCTCAGGGCGGGCGCTCGCCTGCTGGCAGGCATAGACGGCGCCGTTCGAGAAACCGGTGATGTAGACGCGCGAGGCGTCCAGGCCGAAAGCCGCCACGGCATCGTCGGCAACCGCGGCGGCAACGCCGTCGTCGCGGTTATCCATCCAGACGTTGCCGGGAGAGTCGGGCAGCGCCACCGCGAAGGCCCTAGTCTCGTCCGCCAGGCGCTCCCAACCGTTCTTGTCGGAGAAGATCCAGGCGGGCTCACCGCGACCGTGGACGGAGAGCACGAGCGGCAGGCCGCGGGCCGTCTCCTCGCTCATGCCGCAGGGCAGGTACAGGGCATAGGGATACTCGATGCCGCGCAGCCGGACCGCACGGCGCCGATACGCCCCGCCGTTGAGGAACTCGCCTTTCGTGTGATGCCAGGCGAGCCTCCCGTCAGGCCCGCTTTTCCAGCGGACGACGTGAGAGAGGTAGTCGAGCGCTCGGGCAGCGAAACCGGGGGCTGACGACAGGTCCCCCTCGTCGATGCGCACGCAGCCCGCAGGCGCGCCGCGGACCGAGAACGACTCGGCCGCCCGTCCCTTGGCCGCAGAGCCCACGAGCCACACCGCCACCGGGACGTCCCTGTTGGCGGGCGCGCGATAGGCTGGCGACGGACTGTCGACGAACCAGTGGTCGGAGGGATCATCGAGCGGCACGGTCGCGCTCATGTCCCCGTCGACGATCACGCTCGCCGCAGCGAAGCTCGGGTGTGCGGCCACGTAGTCGGCCGCATACGTCGCCCCATCGCCGTAGCCCACGATGCCAATCAAGACTTCCCACAGCCAGGCGACGTCGTTCTTCCCCGGAATGCCGCGGCCCTTCTCGACGAGAAACGCGCCCCTGGCCTCGGCGTACAGCGCATGGAGAAGGTCACCCGGCTCCTCGGCCCATCCCCTGGGCGCAACGGGCGCCACGAGCGCGGCCCCGGCCTGCTCGACAGCGTCGAGCCAGCCGCTTTGCCGCGCGAACTCGCCGGCCGCGGCCGCCGTCGGGCACGCGTCCGCGGGCGCGCACAGGAAGATGAGCCTCACGGGGTCGGCCCCCGTCCTGCTGGAGATGTAGGAAAAGCACTCGCTCAAAGACATGGGACCCTTCCTTCCATTGGCTCGTTGACCGACAGATAAGCGCTGGCAAGGCCGCTCCGCACGAGGGAGCGAACGAAGTGACCTTGCCAGCGCCGCCCGCCTCGTCGGATAGACGGGCAGCGCTTCGACCCGAAGGTGCTGGCCTACATCGGGAAGATGAGGACGGCGCCGAGGGAGAGGGCCGCGATGCGGATGAGGTACATCGGGACGGTGAACTTCCAGAACTCACTGAGCCTGTAGTTGCCCATGCCGAAGATCATTGCCGGCAGGCCGTCGACGGGCATGTAGCCGCCCTGCCAACCGGAGATGACGACCGCGCCGGCAGCCGCGAGCGGAGAGACGCCGAGCTGCATGCAGGTGGCGACGGCGATCGGAGCGAAGATGTACACGGAGCCCATGTTGGAGCCGGTGAAGGCCGCGCAGGTCGAGGTCAGGATCGAGAAGATGAAGACGATCAGGAACGGGCTCATGCCGCCCGCGACGCCGGCGACGGCGTTGCCGATGAGGGCGGTGAGGCCGGAGTCGGCCAGCGCGTTGGCCACGGGGATGACGCCGGCCATCATGAGGACGACGGGGGCGAAGATGCCGTCGCGGAACTCTTTCCAGGTGACGACGCCGGCGAGCATGAGGATGAAGGCGGCGACGCCGGGGAGCACGTAAGCAAGGTTGCCGAGCGTGTTCATGAACATCATGCAGACGACGGTGGCGAAGAAGAGCACGACGGTGAGGGTCTCCTGGCCCTTGCTCATCGTGACGATCTCCTCCTCGCGGCGAGCCTTCTGCTCGTCGGTGGCGGCGGCGATCTCGTGGTCGGGCAGGAACTTGAAGCCCACGAGGGCGGCGATGATGAAGCCAACGGAGAGGGCGAAGGTGAGCAGCGAGAAGCTGACCATCGAGACGTCGGAGGAAGCGCCGGCGGACTGCAGGACGGTCACCATGACGCCGTACTGCAGGGCGACGTTGATCGGGATGAGCGGGTGGTTCGTGGCGAAGCCGAGGGGCATGAGGAGCTTGGAGGTCGGGAGCTCCTTGTTGTACGGGAGCGTGGCGACCAGGGCGAGGATGAGCACGTAGTAGCCCGTGGAGCCGCCGCCGGCGAGGGAGGCGCCGAGCATGACCACGATGATGAGGGCGACGTAGCTCATGAAGCCGCCCTTGTTCACCAGCTTGGACATGGAGTCCGTGACCTTGGCGATAAGGCTCGTCTTCTGGACCGCCGCCATGACGACCATGAAGAACGCGATCATCCACACGCTCGCGTTGGTGAAGCCCGCGAAGGCGTAGGGGACGTCCCACTGGACCTCCCAGTCGGCGCCGAAGATGGTGCCGCAGGCCACGAGCAGGCAGCTCGCGAAGATCGGGGGCGCGCCGAACGGCATGACGTCGAACATGATCAAGACAAGCATGATGACGAGAACGGCGAGCGCCAGGATCATCTGCAGGGTCATCTCGATCACTCCTTCCTTGTTGCCCCGCCGAAAAAGACAAGGGCATCCCATGCGGCCGGGCCACTCCCGGTCGCTAAACTACAGGCGTATGGGGCGAAGAGAAAAGGCTTCGCCTTTGTATGGATGGGTTAAGGCCGGCCAACGGCAGCACGCCGAGCGACCAAGAAGATCAAAGGGTCGACCGGGGCCCGGGGACGGCATGGCTGAAACGTGCCGGGCCCCGGTCGAGAAATAGCGGCGCGAAGGCGCCTAGGCCTTGGCGGCCTCGGCCATCCTGCCCGCGGCCATGCGCAGGGCGTAGTCGATGGCGTTGA
>JAUMVN010000001.1 GCA_030530145.1 Coriobacteriia bacterium
AGATGCTTTACCCTTGCCGTCGGCCCGCTTCTCATAGGGCAGCCCATCGGAACCGCCCCTTTGTGACACGCCCGTACCCTGAACCGGAAGGTTTTGGGTGCGGGCGTTTTTCTGTTTCGCCCGCCTGATTCGGAAGGGTTTACACATGGACGGTGAGGTTAATGGCGCGGAGACGACGGGCAAAGAGCAGCAAGGGGTCCAGGGCGACCAGGCGCTCGGCGACGAGCAATCGCAGCGGCAGGCGGAGGAAGTAGGCGGCGGCGAGGGCGCTGGTGCCGACGCGGAGTACCGCGCGGCGCTGGCTGACCGGGACAAGAAGATCGCGGAGCTGGAGGGGCAGATCGCCGAGGCGGCGAAGTCCGTGGAGTCGGCGAACGCTCTGGCCAAGGAAATCGAGGAGATGAGGGCGGCGACGGATGCCGAGCGCATCGGGTACGAGCTGAAACTCGCGGGTTGCCGCTCCGTGCGCGCGGGGCGCGTGCTGCTAGCGGACCACAAGGGCGACATGGCAGCGCTCAAGAAGGCCGAGCCGTGGCTGTTCGGCGATGCCGTCGGCGGCGGCGCTACCGGACTTGAACCGGCGGGGGCTTCCAAGGGCGAGGGCGATGAGATGAGGCGCTGGTACGAGATCGCGGGCATCGAGGATAAGGAGTAAACGATATGGCTAACAACATCGCGGCTATCAAGAACTACACCGCCGTTCTGGACAAGGTTTACCAGAGGGCGTACGTCTCCGGTTGCCTGACCAGCGGCGGGCGCATGGTCAAGGCGGGCAAGAACGCGAAGGAGATCATGATCCCCAAGATCAGCGTCTCTGGCCTGGGCGACTACACGCGTAACGTCGGCTACAAGACCGGCTCCATCACGTTCGACTACGAGACCAAGACGTTCAACTACGACCGCGGCATCAAGCTGCTGGCCGACGCCATGGACGTCGAGGAGGCGGGCGTGCTGGACTGCTTCGTGGCGGCGGGCTCCGAGCTCATGCGCACGCAGGTGGCCCCTGAGGCCGACGCGTTCACGTTCGCGGAGATCGCGGGCCATGCCGGAGTCGATACGGAGTCGAAGTCGTACGCCGACGCGGAGGCGGCGGACATCCTCAAGGACCTGCGCTCGGTGACCAACGAGATGGATGAGCTGGAGAACCTGGACTCGTACATGAGGAAGTATCGCTAGTACGGCATCGTGGAGCTGCTGGACAACAAGCTCGACGGCGTGCGGTGAGAGGATGCCCCTCGTGATGATGCTTCTGAGCGGTTACTGTTGAACCCGCTGCTCGGGAGTCTTAGTGTTCCAGCGCTCTCTTTACGTTCTGCGGAATCTCCCAAGTGCCGTTGCGCTTGCCGCCGACTCTCTGAAGAAGGCCCTTTTCCTGTAGGGAGATGGTCCTCGATTTGACCGTGCGCTCGGACACGTCCAGACGCGATGCAAGTTCCTTTTGGGTTGCCGACGGATCTCGGGAGATCGCGATGAGCGTGGCTTGTTCCCCCAAAGTGCAATCCAAAGTGCAAATATTGCACTTTGGGGTAGTGGTATTTGCACTTCGGATTTCAAGATCGGTCGAGTGCTCTGCGTAGTCCACGTGAAGCTCCCTGTTGAGCAACGGATGACTCGCCCCGAGCATGACGTTTTCCAAGAAGTTCGTCAGCGGCTCAAGCGTAGGGCGCACGGACGCCTCGTAATTGGTGTAGTTAGCACGCACCAGCGCGTTCCTGAAGAACCAGGAGTTGTTCTCAAAGGGCTCATTTGTGACCTCGAAGCCCATAGTCCTAAGGTACTTGATGAGAAGCACGGCCGTCGACCTTGTGTTTCCCTCGCAGAAGGGGTGAATCTGCCAAACGCCGGCGATGAACCGCGCGATATGCTCGACCGCTTGCGAGACCGATAGCTCGGCATAGGAGAAGTCTCTCTCGCGCCCGAAGTCGTAGTCGAGCGTCGGCACGAGGTCGGTGCAGGGGGCGTATGTCACCGTGTCGCCGTTGAGCACCCATTCCTTCTTCGTGATGTTGTAGTCGCGGATCTTCCCCGCGCCGTCGAAGATTCCCTCAAAGAGGCGGCGGTGGATCCCGATCCAGGTGACAGGCGATAGCGTAAAGGCCTTTTCGCCGAGCAGCTCGACGGTGCGCTGGGAAACGAGATCGGCCTCTTCAGTTTTACGCTCGATGATGCCTCGGCTGCGCCGTTGCTCGTAATAGCTCTCAATACGCTCGCGCGCGCCTTGGGTATCGATATCGCCCTCAACGTGGAGCTTGGCTGTATCGATGAGGTACTCGGAGACCTCAAGGCCGTCGACTTGCTGAAGGCCGATGGCTGTTTGCCACGACTCGGCCTTTTGGGCTCTGTTCGGCTCTCCTTGACGGATGTACTCGTCCAGCTCAAGCTGCCAGAGCTTCTTCTCGGGGCTCTCGCCGTTGGCTGTGCTCATTGCGCTCCCTGCCCTTCAAGATCGGCCACGATGACTTCAATCTGGGCGCGCAGCTTGCATTCGCGCTCAACGATATTTTTGATGTACTCGACAAGGTCCTCGGAGATGAAGCGGTGGAAGAGAAAACAGGGGATGCATGTCTTGAAGTCCCAGCCGTCCACGGCGCCGCGGATATCGTCGACGATTTTCAAGATGGCCTTGTGGAGATTGGCGCGCTTGGTTTCCTTGTTGTTTGTAAATACCAAAAACGGCGCCCCTTCCTTTAATTGAGGTCAAATTAAACGCAGACCTGAGCACGTTTACCACGCTGCTCTAGTTTAATCCGTTGGATGGGCATTAAGTCGCATTGGAGTGCCGAGCGCCTGGCGGACAGCTTCAGCCCGGTGAACCCTAACCTGCTTTCCGGCGAGTCGGAGCAGTTCGGCTACGCGAAGGCGGCCGACGGCAAGGCGATCAACTGGATGGTTGTGGAGAAGTCGACCGTGATCAAGTTCGACAAGCACGTGGCGTCGCGCGTCTTTAGCCCGAACGAGCTGGAGAACCTGGGTGCCTTGCTAATGGGAACTATCCGGGCTGCACTTTGTCGTCATTCTTAACTTAGAAGTCGAGAGGGGAGAGTATCGCCTTCGCGGTTTGGCAGCACTCAGGTAGCTCGATTCCCTCGGCGTACGGGTTCTTCTTCACGTACTTCGCCCACAAAGCGAGCATCGCTTGGTCCGCCGCTACCTCGTCGAGGACGAGCTCCCATTGCGCCATCATGGCCGAGCTTTCCCGCTTATCGCAGGTCGCAGTGATGGCTTTCGACAGTGTGGCCAAATCACATTCGGAACCCTTGGTCCGCCATAGCACGTGAACGTCGTAGAAGTCGCGAGGGCGGGTGTTCGTCACGCCGCGCGAGACCAGCGTCTCGAGTTGACCTTGTCGCGCCACTCCGACTTGGATAGCCTTTCGAGAAGCCTCTCGAGCAGGTAGTTCTGCATCATCGCCTGGGCCGGGATGCCGGCCTCCTTGGCGCTGTTCTTGATGCGGGCCTTGAGCTGCATTGCGTTCGCCGTCCTCATAGGAGCACCTCCAGGTAGTTCCTTATCTTCCTCTCTGTGTGGAGCTTTTTCGCGTAGCGCATGAGCTTTGCCGGATCGCGGTCCGCCCTCCTGGTATAGGCCTGCATGGCCGGGGTCACGAGCTGCGCATCAATTACTCTCTGGCCGCGTACGATGTCGCAGAGTGTGCGCTCCAGATCGTAGGCGCGCACCGAGTTACCGTTGGGGGTCTCCAGCGTGCAAAGGCCCAGGTCCAGCAAGTCGTCGGCGCAGGTGCGGCACTTAATGCCCGCTTCGCGCGCACCTGCTGCGTTGTACGCCCTGGGAAACGTCATCGTGAGTGAAAAAGGCGGCCGGTCGGACATGCCGTGTAAAAACAGCGCCGTGTCGTCGGAGAATACCCCACGCGCAAAGCGGTGCTGCGCCACGAGGTAGGGGTCCTCCCAAACGTCCGGCAGCGCGTAGAGGCCACGGTCGATTTGCACAAGGCTGCCCGCTGCCACGGCTTCTGCGAGCTTGCGTCGTGGGATTCCGGCTTTGGTCGCGCATGAGGAGGTGACATATCCGTTGTTCTGTGACGCTAGTTCAAGTACTGCGTCCATGGCTTCACCTCTTCTTTCTATTCCGTACATCTACGCTTAAGATTATCTCAAATTCAGCCTCAAGGTACAGCGGAACATTTGCTTTGTGGAGTTGCATTTGGATTTTCTGTGTGGCGTAGCTGCCTCGTCAAAGGCAAAGGAAGAGCAGCCTGAATCAACTATGTGCGGTGTAAGGGATGTCATAGGCCATGAGCGCTACGATGCACTGCTGGCCGCGGAGTCAGCTGACACTACTCCCGACTCGGAGCTGTTTGAATGAGCGCCGAGAGGTTCAAGGTCGTATTTGCGTGCTTGGCCGCCGAGAAGGAATACCGTTCGCTAGACGGATCGACGCGCGTCATGGTCGACAAGGGCCTCTTGCGCCTCGCGCAGCGTGCAGACGAGATCGGCAAGGCTCTTTCGGGCGCCCTGGCGGGCTGTAAGGAGCTGAGGTTCCGAGCTGACGGCATCAGGGTGATTTACCGCATTGTCGATGGCCGCGTCGAGGTCGTTCAGGTTCTTGCCATCGTTTCACGGGACAAGGGCAGGGTGTTTGACATCCCCTCAAAGCGCAACTCCGAGATCGACCGATAAGTTGCGAAGCCAACTCCCAGCGCCGCCCCCAACGCCCCGTCTGCTACGATTCCCGCGTGGCAAACGAACAGGAAGGGAGCGCTCAATGGGCTCGAAGCAGGCAAAGACCGTATCCATCGCGAACATGGCCGTAGGGGGCGTCGTCGTATGCGTCGTCGGCGCGCTGCTGTTCCTGGGCAACGTCACGGATTCGAACGCCATCTTCGGTTTTCTCTGCGGTGCGTCAAACCTGTTCTACGGCTTCACGGTCTTCCGGGCGGTCACGGACGCCGAGCCTGACGCCTCGACCTTCTACGGGCTGCGCAAGCGCGCCGGCTCTTCTTGGCTCGTGCCCTTGTTCATGACGGCCGCGCCGCTGGTCATCCAAGACGGCCTCAACCCGGTCGTCTTCGCCTGCGGGCTGTGCGCCATCGCAGCGTCCGTGCTGCTCGAGCTGTGCCTCCGCGGCGGCTCGCAGGGCAAGTAGGAGAGCGGCCCGACGGAAGGCAACGGCCACCGCCAACGGCCCTCAAGGAAGAAATTTCCGGATCCGGCAAATTTCTTCTTTGCATTCCGCCGGTTCTTTGGTAGAGTATTTTCTCGCGCGAAGGGGCGATTGGCTCAGGGGTAGAGCACTTCCTTCACACGGAAGGGGTCGCTGGTTCGAATCCAGCATCGCCCACCATATTCGGGGAATTAGCTCAGTTGGGAGAGCGCGTGACTGGCAGTCACGAGGTCAGGGGTTCGAACCCCCTATTCTCCACCATGAATTTGATGACGAGCACCTAGTTTGGTGCTCGTCTATTTTATGTGCAGGCCGCAGTGTCCTGTGCGCCCTGAAATTGCGGGTCCCAGTAATTTCGGCCCGGCCGGAGCCCTGCGAACGCGCCTCCCAGCAACGTTTTCGCCCGATTCGCCCTCTAAACACGACACGCAGTAATCGGGCGTTGCTGGGAGCCGCGAATTCAGGGCGCGGCCCGCGAGCTCACAGGCGGCCACCAGCCACCGGCGCGGCCCCCGGACCCCTGCGCTACCGCCCGGTGATCGCGCGGCGGAGCATCTTCACGTACGCGTCGGCGCCCTCGGGGCGCACGTGCTCGCCGTCGTTCCAGAACCAGTCGTCGTGGCCCTCGCTCTCGGCGTACCAGTCGACGACGGCCGCGTTCTCGTACTGGGGCACGACGCGGCGGATGATCTCGTTGTTGGAGTCCTGCCAGGCATCCGGGCAGCGGCAGGTGAGGAAGTAGACCTTCTTCGACGAGTCGACGGCCTCGATAAGGGCCCTTACCTGGTCCTCGTTGATCCAGCCGTTGTCCGCGATGGACCAGACCACCACGTCTCCCTCGTGCCCGGCCTCCTTGCACTGCTCGTAGGCCTCGACGCCGTCCGTCATCTGCCGCCCGATCTTGGCGTCCATATAGCCGTTGGGGAAGATCTCGTAGAACTCCGCGCTCGCGTCCTCGGGGACCGAGTCGCCGACGAGCGTGACGTTGGCGTCGGTCGCGCCCGTCTCGGCGTCCACGTTGAAGTTCGTCGCGTTGATGGTGTCCACCGCCTTGGCGAACTCGGTGTCCCTGAAGTACGTGTTCGAGAGGTCGTAGGTCTCCTTCTGGGCGGCTTCCTTCGCGGCGGCGACGGCCTCGGCCTGGGCCTTGCGCTCCTCGGCGCTCAGGGCCTCGGTCTGCGGGCGCGTGCCCGCTACCTCGCCCATGGGCACGGCCGCGACGGCCACGGCGACGGCGAGAAACGCCGCCTCCGCCGCGAGCACGGGCCTCTGCTGCCCGAGGGCGCCCCGCTCGCCGAGCGCGGCGACGCCCTTCTCCAGGATCTCGTAGGAAGCCTCGCTCACGGCGAGAATAACGAGCAGCTCAGCGGCCCAGCCCCACCAGGGAAGCTGCGTGGTGCGCGTGGCCGGGTTCATGATGAGCAGCAGCGGGTAGTGCCAGAGGTAGACGGCGAAGGACCGCTCTCCCAGCCAGGCCAGCGGGCGCAGCGAGAGCGCGCGACCCACCGCCGTGGGCTCGCTCTCTGCAAGCACGCCCACCAGGAGCGCCGAGAGCACCGCAGCCAGCGCGATGCCGCCCCGGTAGGCGAAGGCGTCGTGGCCGTTCGAGAGCCAGGCGAGGGCGCACAGGCCCGCCAGGGAGCCGGCCGCCACGAGCTCGCGGAGGCCGCCCCAACGCGGCTCGAGCGCGGCCCGCGCGCGGTCGGGAAGAAGGTCGAGCCCCTTGGACAGCCCGCCGCCGAGCGTGGCCAGCGCAAGGGCGGAGCCCACGAGGAGCTCGCCCGCGCGGGTGTCCGGGCCGTAGTAGACGCGCGCGGTGTCGGCCGAGGTCCCGAAGAGGACGGCCATGAGGACGCACGACGCCGCCGCCGCGGCGAGCGTGCCCGCGACGAGCGTCCTTCTCCGCGCCTCGAGCCTCCAGGTAAGCATGAGGACGAGCGGCCAGGCCAGGTAGTACTGCATGAGGACGCCCAGGTACCAGAAGTGCGTGAGCGGGGAGGGGAGGCCCGCGGCTGCGAAGTAGCTCACCTTGCGCACGATGTAGTTGATGTTCTGGAAAAAGAGGAGCGCCGGCGCCACGTCGGCCTTCTCCTTGGCAAGAAGCGCGGGCGAGAACGCGAGCGCGAGCCCCGCCGTGACCGCGACGACCGCGAGCATCGTCGGCATGAGGCGCGCGACCTTCTTCCCAAGGAAGCGCAGGTAGCCGAAGCCCTCCTCGCTCGACAGGCGGCGCGCGACCGAGAGCGTGGTGAGGTAGCCCGTGAGCACGAAGAAGACGGTCACGCCCATGAAGCCGCCGGGAAACCTTCCCTGATCGGCGTGATAGGCGACGACCGCCGCAATGGCGAGGACGCGGAGGCCGTCGAGGGCGGCGACCTTCTGGGGACGAGGCATGTAAGCTCCAGCCTTGACGCGAATGTTTGAACGCCTTGATTGTAGCCCGCGCGCCGGACAGGAATGTGGGCATCGCGTACCGGCTCTGCCGCCGGTCGCGGACGAGGGGCCGTTTTGCCTATACTTACAAGGTTTGAATACACGTGAACTCGCATTTTGGAGCAGCTCTTGATAGCCCTCGCAGATAAAGTTTCCAAGTCGTTCGGCGGACGCGTCCTCTATTCGGGTGCGACGCTGCAGCTCAACGCGGGGGAGCGCTGGGCGCTCGTGGGCCCCAACGGCTCGGGCAAGACCACCTTCCTCAAGATCTTCATGGGCCTGGAGTCCTGCGACGAGGGCACCGTGACCTTCGCCAAGGACACCACCGTGGGCTACCTCGAGCAGGAGACCAAGCTCATGGGCAATAAGTCCGCCCTGCAGGAGGTCGTCGACTCCGCCCACGAGGTCAAGCACTGGGAGAAGAAGGTCGCCGAGCTCGAGCACGCCATCTCCGTCTGCGACGGCGAGGGCCTCGAGCGCCTGCTGGAGGACTACGGCCATGCGCAGGAGCGCTTCGAGCGCCTGGGCGGCTACGAGCTCGAGGCCCGCGCGCGGCAGATCCTCGCCGGCCTGGGCTTCCCTGTCGAGGACTTCGACAAGCCGGCCGAGGACTTCTCGGGCGGCTGGCAGATGCGCATCTCGCTCTCCAAGCTGCTGCTGCGCCGCCCCGACCTGCTCATGCTCGACGAGCCCACGAACCACCTGGACCTCGAGAGCGTCCAGTGGCTCGAGGGCTTCCTCAACAGCTACGAGGGCGTGGTCCTTCTCGTCAGCCACGACCGCACCTTCATGGACGCCTGCGTGAGCCACGTGGCCGCCGTCGAGAACCGCCGCATAACCACCTACACGGGCAACTACTCCAGCTACCTTAAGCAGCGCGAGGACAACCTCGAGCAGATGCGCGCCAAGCGCGCCGCCCAGGAGCGCGAGATAGCCCACATGCAGGTCTTCGTGGACAAGTTCCGCTACAAGCCGACCAAGGCCGCCCAGGCCCAGGAGCGCATGAAGAAGATCGAGCAGATCAAGAGCGAGCTCGTCATGCTCCCCGAGGGCTCCAAACACATGAGCTTCAGCTTCCCGGAGCCCCCGCGCACGGGGGACATGGTCATCAGCCTCGACGGCGTGGCCAAGTCCTTCGGCGAGAACCGCGTCTACGAGGGCGTCGACCTCAAGCTCTACCGCGGCGACCACGTGGCGCTCGTCGGCCCCAACGGCGCCGGCAAATCGACCCTCATGAAGCTCATCAACGGCAAGCTCGCGCCCGACGCAGGCTCCGTGAGCCTCGGCCAGAACGTGACGCAGGCCTACTACGCCCAGCATCAGCTAGAGGAGCTCGACGAGGGCAACACCGTCCTCGGCGAGATGGACACCGTGGCCAAGGGCTGGACCACTTCCGAGGAGCGCCGCCTGCTCGGCGCCTTCCTCTTCCACGGCGACGACGTCGAGAAGCGCGTCTCGGTGCTCTCGGGCGGCGAGCGGGCGCGCCTCGCGCTGGCGAAGATGCTCGTCTCGCCGGACCCGCTGCTCATGCTCGACGAGCCCACGAACCACCTGGACATCGACTCGGTCGACGTCCTCGAGCAGGCGCTGATCAAGTTCCCGGGCACCATCGTGCTCATCTCCCACGACGAGCACCTGGTCCGCGCCGTGGCGAACAAGGTCGTCGACGTGCGCGACCACAAGGTCACCCTCTACGACGGCGACTACGAGTACTACCAGTTCAAGCGCGCCGAGCTCGAGGCGCTCGCGGCCGGCGAGGAGGCACCCGCCGCCGGCAAGCGCGCGCCCGCGCTGGCCGAGGAGCCCGCCGCGGCCGCCGGCCGCAACGTGAAGACGCGCGAGCAGCGCCGCGCCGAGGCCGAGGAGCGCAAGCGCCGCAACCAGGCGCTCAAGGGCGAGAAGAAGCGCCTGCGCGAGGTCGAGGCCGCGCTCACGCCCGCCCAGAAGCGCTACGACGAGCTCGTGGCCCTCATGGCGGACGAGTCGCTCTACAACGACGCCGCCCGCTTCGACGAGTGCATGAAGGAGTACAACGCCCTCTCGAGGAAGATCCCGGCCCTCGAGGAGGAGTGGATGGAGCTCACCGAGAAGATCGAGAACGCCGATGTCTAGGTCCTCGCACGACAACGCCGCGAAGGCGCTTCTCGGCGCGGTTGCGTTCGCGCTGCGGGCGGCCGCCTGGCTGCTCGTGGCCCTGGTTGTGGCGGACCTCTTCCTCACCGGGCCCGCCCGCGCGGCCCTGCTGCCGCTGAACACCTGGCTCGCGCGCGCCCTCCCGGAGGGCCTCTCGGGCTCGCTCGTCCTCACCACGCCCCTGGGCGGGGCCTTCCGCGGCGACTTCGCCCTCGTTGCGGTAGTCTTGTTCGTGGTCGACTGGGCCATCTGTAAAATAGCTGCCTCGCTGCGCTGACGCCGCGAGAGGGGAGTCTTCGCTTGACCTTCGCATCTACGTTCTCGTTCGAGCGCGTGCTGAGCATCGCCGTCTCGGTCGTCCTCGTCATGCTCTCCGCGACCGTGCACGAGGTGGCCCACGGCTGGGCCGCCCTCAAGTGCGGCGACCCAACGGCCAAGGAGGCCGGGCGCCTGACGCTCAACCCCGCGGCTCACATCGACGGCTTCGGCTCCCTGGCTTTGCCGCTCCTCATGGCCCTTATGGGCGGGCCGATGTTCGCCTTCGCCAAGCCCGTGCCGTACAACCCGCGCCGGCTCAAGAACCCGGAGCGCGACGAGGTGATCGTGGCACTGGCGGGACCGGCGTCGAACCTCGCACAGGCGCTTCTGGGCGCCGCGCTTCTTGCCGGGGCGCTGAGCCTCGACGCCGCCGCCTCCGCCGTGGGGGCCTCGGTCTACATCTGGGTCCTGCGCATCCTCTCGAACTACGTGTACGTCAACCTCACGCTGTGCTTCTTCAACTTGATTCCGTTCCCGCCGCTCGACGGATCCAAGGTGGTCATGCCCTTCCTCCACGGCGAGGCGCGCGAGCGCTACTACCGCGTGCAGGCCTACGCCATGCCGGCGCTCATCGCGGTTCTCTACGTCCTGCCGAGCTTCCTCGGGATCGACCCGGTGGGCGCCTACCTCGATCTCACCGCGGGCAACCTCTACGACCTGCTGATCATGGCGGTGATGTAGGTGTCCTACAAGGTCCGCACGCAGGCGTTCTCGGGGCCGTTCGACCTCCTGCTGCAGCTCGTGACGAGGCAGAAGGTGACCATCGGCTCCATCTCCATCGCCGAGGTGGCCAACCAGTACCTCGCCGAGGTGGAGCGCATGCGCGACCTCGACCTGGACGTGGCGAGCGACTTCGTCCTCGTCGCCTCCACCCTGCTGGACATCAAGGCCGCCTCGCTCGTGCCCGACGAGCCCGTGCGCAAGAAGCGCGAAGAGTGGGAGGACGAGGAGGAAGACGACCTCGACGGGCTCGACCCCGACGAGGCGCGCGAGGTGCTCATCGCCCGCCTGATCGCCTACAAGCAGTTCCGCGGGGCGGCCGCCGCCCTCGCGGCCCGAAGCGAGGCCGAGGCGCGCATGCACCCCAGGACCGTCGGCGCGGACCCCGAGTTCCTGGGCCTCATGCCCGACTATCTCGAGGGGATCTCGCTGCGAAGCCTCGCCGTCATCTGCGCGGACATCGACTCCAAGCGCGAGACCTTCTTGCTGGAGAGCGAGCACATCGCGCCCAAGCGCCTGCCCGTTGCCCTTACCATCGCCTCGGTCGACCGCCTGGTGCGCAGCCGCGGGCACGTGACCTTCACCGAGCTCGTGGGCGAGGACTCGGCGCCCGAGGTCGTGGTCGCCAACTTCCTCGCTATCCTCGAGCTCTTCAAGCGCGGGCTCGTGCGCGTGAGCCAGAGCGAGGTCTTCGGCGAGATAGACGTCGACCACATCGACGGCGCCGAGGCCTACCGCATCGACGAGACGGCGCTGGCGGAGCTCGACGAGGCCACGCGCGACCTTGTCATAGAGGCGGCCGGCGAGGACGCGGCAGGGGCCGACGATGAGGAGGCTGACGAAACCGCCGGCGAGGACGCGGGCGCGCCGGAAAACGACGAAGACAGGAGCGAAGCCTGATGCAAACCCTCGAGACGCTCGACGCCGACAACCTGAAGCCGATGCTCGAGGCGCTTCTCCTCGTGTCGGACGACTCCGTGCCCGCCACCGAGCTGGCGCGCGCCTGCGGGGCGGCCCCCGGCGAGGTCTCCCAAGCCCTGGCCGAGCTCTCGGCCGAGTACTCCGACGCCAACCGCGGCTTCCAGCTGCGCGAGGTGGCGGGCGGCTGGAGGCTCTTCACCCACCCGGCGTTCCACGACCAGGTTGCGGACTACGTGCTCTCGTGGGACGCCCGCAAGCTCTCGCAGGCCGCCCTCGAGACGCTCGCCGTCATCGCGTACCACCAGCCCGTCACGCGCGAGGGCGTGCGCGCCATCCGCGGCGTCAACTCGGACGGCGTCATCGCCTCCCTGCGCGAGAAGGGCCTGGTCCGCGAGACGGGCCACGAGGCCGACCGCGGCCAGGCGGTGCTCTTCGGCACGACGCGCCTCTTCCTCGAGCACTTCGGCCTGAAGTCCCTGCGCGAGCTGCCGCCGCTCGAGGACTTCGCCCCCGACGAGGAGTCCAAGCGCTTTATCCGCGAGCGGCTCTCGGGGCGGCAGATGGAGTCCACCCTCGAGCAGGCCTCCGACGACATCGACGACGAGCGCGAGCTCATGGGCGACGACTTCGGCGCCGAGGGCGCGGGCGCTGGCGAGCAGGGGCAGGGCTCCGGGGAGGTCACGGCGCATGAGTGACGAGCTCTACCCCATGCGCCTGCAGCGCTTCCTCGCGCGGGCCGGCGTCGCGTCCCGGCGCGGCTCGGAGCGGCTCATGACCGCGGGCCGCGTGCGCGTGAACGGCCAGGTGGTCACCGAGCTCGGCAGCAAGGTCGACCCCGGCCGCGACGTCGTCACGGTCGATGGCCGCGTCTGCCGCATCCAGGAGAAGCCCTGCTACCTCATGCTCTACAAGCCGGCCGGCTACCTCACCACCATGAGCGACCCGCAGGGCCGCCCCACGGTGGCCGAGCTCGTCCCGAGCGAGACCTATCCCGGGCTCTACCCGGTGGGGCGCCTCGACTTCGACACCACTGGGCTGCTCCTCTTCACGACGAACGGCAACGTTGGTCAGGACCTTCTCCACCCGTCGAACCACGTGGACAAGCACTACGTCGCGCTCGTGCGCGGCGTGCCCGCGAAGAAGGACTTCGACCGCCTGCGCGCCGGCATCATGCTCGAGGACGGCCCGGCGAGCCCCGCCGAGCCCGAGCTTCTTTCGGAGGCGGACCCCCTGTACCGGGTGGTCGCGCCGCACGGCGCCGGCGCGGACCGGGGCGGCAACCCCAACAGCGTGGTCGGCCTCACCATCCACGAGGGGCGCAAGCACCAGGTTAAGAAAATGATGCTCGCTTGCGGGCACAGGGTCATCCGGCTCCATCGCGACGCGTTCGGTCCGCTCCGGCTTACGGGCGTGGAGGAAGGGTCCTGGCGCCTTTTGAACGAAGACGAGGTCAACGCCATAGAATCGCTTTGCAAGAAGAGAGAGGGATACGCATGATAGTCGCCATCGACGGGCCTTCCGGGTCCGGCAAGTCATCGATCGCGCGCGCCATCGCCGAGCGCTGCTCGCTCACGTTCCTGGACACGGGGGCGATGTACCGCTCCGTGGCCGCCGAGTGTCTGCGCGCGGGCGTGGACCCCGAGGACGCCGAGGGCGTCGCGGCCGTCGCGCGCGCCATCGACATCCGCTTCGGCGCCTCCGAGGGCGGCCAGACCGTCTTCGCAAACGGCCGCGATGTCACGGCCGAGATCCGCACGCCCGAGGTCGAGCTCGCGGTCTCGCCCGTCTCGGCGACGCCGGCGGTCCGCGAGGTCATGGTCGCGCTTCAGCGCAAGGTGGGGGAGAGCGCCGACGTCGTCGCCGAGGGGCGCGACATCGGCACCGTCGTGTACCCCGCGGCGGACGTGAAGGTGTTTCTCACCGCGAGCCCCGAGGCGCGCGCACGCCGCCGCGCCGTCCAGCGCTCCGGAGGGAACCTCGCCGAGAACCCCGAGGCCACGGCCGATGCCGACGCCGAGGCGCGCATCCTCGCCGACCTCAAGCGCCGCGACGACTACGACTCCACCCGCGAGGCGTCCCCTCTGCGCCCGGCCGACGATGCCGTGGTCATCGACTCCTCCGACCTCACCTTCGAGCAGGTCGTCGATAGGATCTGCGGCCTCTCCGACGAGCTCGCCGCCCGACGAAAGGACGCTTAAGTGGCTGCCGAGGACACCCAGAAGAAACCCAAGGGCAAGCTCCGCGCCTTCGCGGGCAACACCTACGACGACTACTACGACGCCGCGATGTCCGACTTCCCGTGGACCGCGCGCGTGCTCATGAACATCGTCGTCTACGCCTGCTACGCCTTCACCAAGCTCGTGTGGCCCTGGAAGATCGAGGCCGCCGAGCTCCTCACCGAGGACAAGCGCGGGCGCGTGATCATCCAGAACCACGAGTCCATGGTCGACCCCGTGATCATGGTCGTCGTGCTCTGGCGCGCGGGCATCCACATGCGCATCGTCTACAAGAGCGAGTTCGACCGGATCGGGATCGCGCGCTGGCTCTTCTCGCGCGTCGGAGGCTTCCCGGTCAACCGCGGCGCCACCGACATGAAGGTGGTCCGTCGCGCCCGCGCGGCCCTGCAGCGCGGCGAGTGCCTGCTCATCTACCCCGAGGGCACCCGCGTCAAGGAGGACGCCAAGGCCGAGGTCCACGGCGGCTACGCCCTGATGGCCCAGCTCGCCAAGGCGCCCGTGCAGCCCACCGCGCTCGTCGGCGCGCGCCGTCTGCGCTTCCGCAGCCGCGTCGTCGTGCGCGCAGGGGCGCCCATCGAGTGGTCCGACCTCGAGTCGACCAAGCGCAAGGAGCAGGTGGCCGAGATGGAGCGCCGCGGCATGGAGGCGGTCTACGCCCTGCGCGACGAGCTGCGCGCGGCCTACCCCGAGCTCGAGGCCGAGGAGTAGCCGTGGCGAGGATCCAGATCGCGTCCGAGGCGGGCGCCTGCTACGGCGTGGAGCGCGCGCTCAAGATGGTCGAGGAGGCCGCCGAGAGCTCCGAGGTCCCCGTCCACACCCTGGGCCCGCTCATCCACAACCCGCGCGTGGTGGGAAGCCTCGCCGAGAAGGGCGTGACGGTCGTCTCCTCGCCCGAGGAGGCCGCAGGGCACACGCTGCTGCTGCGCACCCACGGCGTCACCCCGGACGAGGAGTCGCGCGCCCGCGGGCTCTGCCACGAGGTCCTCGACGCCACCTGCCCCTTCGTGAAGAAGGTGCACCTGGCGGCGGCGCGGCTCGCGCGCGAGGGGTACCAGGTCGTCGTGGTGGGGGAGAAGGGCCATCCCGAGGTCGAGGCCACGCTTCCCCACGCCCCCGGCGCGGTCGTCGTGGGCAACCCCGACGAGGCCGCGGGCCTGCCCGCCGCAAAGAAGATCGGCGTCGTGGTGCAGACCACGCAGTCGCGCGCGAACCTCGAGGCCGTCGTCGCAGCGCTTCTCGGCCGCGCCGAGGAGCTGCGCGTGGTCAACACGATCTGCGACGCCACGAGCGGCCACCAGGGGGCCTGCGCGGAGCTCGCCGAGAAGGCCGACGTCATGGTCGTGGTCGGCGGGCGCATCTCCGCGAACACCAAGCGCCTGGCCGAGATCGCCGCCGGGCTCTGCCCGCGCACGCACCACATCGAGGGCGCCGACGAGCTCGAGGCGTCCTGGTTCGAGGGCGCGGGCCTCATCGGCGTCACCGCGGGCGCCAGCACCCCTGCCGCCCACATCGAGGCCGTCCAGGCGCGCATCGCCGAGCTCGCGCGGTAGCGCGCCGAACCTCCGGCGCCCCTTAAACGACGGTTGCAGCAATCCCGACCAAATTCCCGCCCCTTAAATGACGGTTGCAGCAATAGCGCCTAGCTGCAAACGTCATTTAAGGGGCGTTTGCCCCTCTCTATTGCTGCAACCGTCATTTAGAGGGCAAATAGCACCGCCCCATTGCTGCAACCGCACTTTCCGGGGCGCACCAAACAACAGACTCGATACCCCCCCGCACGAGCCCGTGGCCTCGCCGCGCGTCGGCCGACTCCGTGCGATTGAAAGTCACCTTGCCTACTTGTTCGTAAGGTTCACTATCTGATGGACCCTCGCCCCTTATCCCCACGCGCAGTTCCGCATGAGCCGAAGGACACTTAATGTGTCCTTCGTGCGAATAGGACTGTTTGAGCATGGGGATAAGGGGCGAGGGTCCAAGCGGCGGAATGAGCATGGTATTCTGATTCAGTCTGTACCGATACAAGGAGAACCAATGCCTAAGCCCATCGTAGCCGTGGTCGGCCGCCCGAACGTCGGCAAGTCCACGCTCGTCAACCGCATCGCCCTCTCGCGCGACGCCATCGTCCACGAGTCCCGCGGCGTCACCCGCGACCGCTCTTACCACGAGGCCGACTGGAACGGCCGCGACTTCGTCATCATCGACACCGGCGGCATCGAGTCCATCAAGTCCAAGGACGTCTTCGCCCCCGGCATCCGCGAGCAGGCCATCCTCGCCACCCAGGAAGCCGACGTCCTGGTCTTCGTGGTCGACGGCGCCACCGGCATCACCGACGAGGACGAGGAGGTCGCGCGCATCGTCCGCAAGACCGACAAGCCCGTCTTCCTCTGCGTGAACAAGAAGGACAACCCCAGGACCGAGCAGGACAACCTCTGGGACTTCTACGCGCTCGGCTGCGGCGAGCCCATGCCCATCTCGGCCACTCACGGCCACGGCACCGGCGACCTGCTCGACCTCGTGGTCGAGGCCTTCCCCGAGCCCGAGGAGGCCGAGGAAGACGACGACGTGCTCTCCATCGCCATCGTCGGCCGCCCGAACGTGGGCAAGTCCTCCCTGGCAAACCGCCTGGCCAACAAGAAGCGCTCCATCGTCTCCGACGTCGCGGGCACCACGCGCGACGCCATCGACTCGATGATCGAGTGGAAGGGCCAGGCCATTAAGCTCGTCGACACGGCCGGTATGCGCAAGAAGAGCCAGGTCCACGAGGACGTCGAGTACTACAGCCTCGTCCGCGGCCTGCAGGCCATCGACCGCGCCGACGTCGCCATGCTCGTCGTCGACGCCGCCGTCGGCGTCACCGAGCAGGACCAGAAGGTGGCCGGCATGGCCATCGACCGCGGCTGCGCCGTCGTCCTGCTCATCAACAAGTGGGACCTCGTGGACTCCGAGCAGAAGCGCGACGAGATCGTCGCCTCCATCAACAAGCGCCTCTCGTTCGCGCCCTGGATTCCCTTCGTCAACATCTCCGCCCTCACCGGACGCGCGACGGACAAGGTCCTCGAGCTCGCCGTGAAGGCGGCCGAGGCGCGCAAGCAGCAGATCCGCACGACCGAGCTCAACCGCCTGCTCGCGGAGATCGCCGAGTCCGGCCACACCGTCTCGGACAAGGGCCGCAGGCTCAAGATGAAGTACGCGACGCAGACCGGCACCAAACCGCCCGTCATCTCCGTCTTCTGCAACGCGCCCGACCTCGCCGACGACAACTTCCAGCGCTTCTTCGAGAACCGCCTGCGCGCCCGCTTCGACCTCACCGGCACGCCGGTGCGCCTCAAGTTCCGCAACAAGTCGACCGCGGGGGGCGAGCGCTGATGACGCTCGTAGCCTGGACGGCCGTCTTCGTCGTCTTCTCCTACGCGGTCTGCGGCGTCCCCTTCGGCCTCGTCATCGCGCAGCGCCTCGGCCACGTCGACGTGCGCCGCACGGGGAGCGGCAACATCGGCGCCACCAACGTCGCGCGCTCCGCCGGCAAGGCGGCGGGCGTCCTCACGCTCGCCTGCGACGCGGCCAAGGGCCTCGCGTGCATGCTCCTCTCGCGCTGGCTGATCTCGCTCATCGTCTACGGCGTCTCGGGCTTCGCCCCGCAGCTCGGCTACGCCGGCGAGGGCGCGATTTCCATGTCGCTCGTCTTCGCGGCGTGCATCCTCGGCCACGTGTTCAGCCCCTATCTGCACTTCCACGGCGGAAAGGGCATCGCCGTCGGCGTGGGCGCGACCTTCGGCCTCTGGTGGCCCGTCGCGCTCGGGCTCATCGCAGTCTTCGCCGTCGTCGCCGTGGCCACGCGCTACGTGAGCGCCGCCTCCGTCACCGCGGCGGTCTCGCTGCCGCTGCAGTGCCTGGCCTGGGGTTTCGCGCAAGAGGCCCTCTGGCCCGTCGCCGTCGTGGCGGCCGTGGTCGTCATCGCCCACCGCGGCAACATCGCCCGCCTCGTAAAGAAGGAAGAGCCCAAGTTCGCCTTCAAGTCCGCCGAGACGCCGACGCAAGAAGGCACCGAGGAAGTCGCCGCGGCCGAGGACGCCGAGGGGCAGCACTTCTCCGCAGCCCCCGGGACGGACGGCGAGACGAGCGCGGCCGACGCCGGCGCAGGCGACGCCGATGAACCCGGCGAGGCGGGCGCCCCTGCCGAGAAGGCGCCGGCGCATTTCTCCGCGGAGCCCGGCCCGGACGGGGACGAGACAGCGGAGGCCAACTCCGACGACGCCTCCGACCAGGCGCTTATTGACACGGACGAGGCGGACCAGTGAGCGTAGACGGCGCCCAGGCGCGCAAGGTCGCCGTCATCGGCTCGGGTTCCTGGGGCACCGCCTTCTGCGGGCTCGCGGCGCCGCACGCGGACGAGGTGGCGCTCTGGTGCCGCGATGCCGCGGTGGCCGACGCGATCCGCGCCACAGGGAGAAACCCCCGCCACCTGAGCGGCTACGACCTGCCCGGCAACGTCGTCGCCACCGCGGACGCGCGCGAGGCGCTCGACGGCGCCGAGCTCGTGGTCCTCGCGCTGCCCTCGGCCCACCTGCGCGCGACCTGCGAGCGCATCCGCGACCACGTGCCGGCCGACGCGCTCGTGGCGGTCCTCACCAAGGGCATGGAGCCCGGCACCCACCGGCTCATGCTCGACGTGGCCGCGGACGTGCTCGGCAGCCCCAATCGCATGGCCGTGCTCTCGGGGCCGAACCACGCCGAGGAGATCTGCCGCGGGCAGGTCTCTGCGGCCGTGGTCGCGTCGAACGAACCGCAGGTCGCGGCACGTGTGCAGGAGCTCGTCGCCTCCGAGCACTTCCGGGCCTACGTGTCCAGTGACGTCGTCGGCGTCGAGGTCTGCGGCGCGGTCAAGAACGTCGTCGCCATAGCCTGCGGCGTGGCGGCCGGGCTCGACGCCGGGGACAACACCCTCGCCGTCCTCATGACGCGCGGCATCGCCGAGATCGGTCGCCTCTCCACGGCGCTCGGCGGCGATCCCCTCACGCCGATGGGGCTCGCCGGCATGGGCGACCTCGTGGCCACCTGCACGTCTCGCCACTCGCGCAACCGCACCTTCGGCGAGGCGCTCGTCGCCGGCGAGTCGCTCGAGGCGTACGAGGCGCGCACCGGCATGGTCGTCGAGGGCGCCCGGGCCGCCATGAGCGTCAACGAGCTCGCCCTCGAGCGCGGCATCGAGGCGCCCATAACGGCCGCCGTGCATGGTGTTCTCGTTGACGGGCTGGACACGGCGTCGGCCCGTGCCGCCCTTCTTGGTAGACTACCGCGCGAGGAGTTCTACGGAATGCCCGCGTCGAGAAAGGAATAGGGATGCAGAGCAGGATCCAAATCGCCCCGTCGGTGCTGTCGGCGGACTTCGCCAAGCTGGGGGAGGACCTCGCGGACATCGCGTCCGCCGACTGCGTCCACTACGACGTGATGGACGGTCACTTCGTCCCCAACATCTCCTTCGGGCTCGACATCCTCAAGGCGACCAAGCGCGCGACCGACCTGCCCGTGGACGTCCACCTCATGATCACGAACCCCGACGAGATGATTCCCGCCTTCATCGACGCGGGCGCCGACAACGTGACCTTCCACATGGAGGCGACGGCCCACGCGAACCGCCTGGTCCAGCTCATCCACGCCGCCGGCCGCAAGGCGTCGGTGGCCATCAACCCCGCCACCCCCGTGAGCGCCCTCGAGGAGGTCGTGGAGGACGTCGACATGGTCCTCGTCATGACCGTCAACCCCGGTTTCGGCGGGCAGAGCTTCATCGAGTCCTCCCCGGCGAAGATCCGCCGCCTGCGCGCCCTCTGCGAGTCCCGCGGCGTGCATCCCCTGATCGAGGTCGACGGCGGCATCAAGGCCTCGACCGCCCCGCTCGTCGCCGAGGCGGGCGCCGACGTCCTGGTGGCCGGCAGCGCCGTGTTCGGCCGCGACGACCGCGCCCAGGCCATCGCGGAGATCCGCGAGGCCGCCGAGGCCGCGACCCTGAAGAAGGCTTAGCACCCGATGCAGAACAAGAAAACCGTATATCTCGACTACGCGGCCTCGGCCCCGGCCCGGGAGTCTTCCCTCGCCGCGGAGGCCGCCTACGCCGCCTCCCCCTACGCGGGCGCCAACCCCAACTCGCTCCACACGCAGGGGCGCCTCGCCGCCCGCGCCCTCGACCAGGCGAGAAGCGACCTCGCCCGGTGCCTCGGCGGCAAGTTCCGCCCCTCTGAGGTCGCCTTCACGTCGGGCGGCACCGAGAGCAACAACCTCGCGCTCTTCGGCCTCGCGGCAGGGGCCCGCGAGCGCGACCGAAGGCGCACGAAGGTCGTCATGTCCGCGATCGAGCACGACTCGGTGCTCGACGTGGCGGCGCCCCTGAGGGCCGAGGGCTTCGAGGTGGAGCTCGTGCGCCCCGGCCGCGACGGCAAGGTGGCGCCCGAGGCCCTCGCCGAGGCCGTCGACGGCGGCTGCGCCCTCGTGTCCGTCATGTACGCGAACAACGAGACGGGCGTCGTGCAGCCCGTGGCCGAGCTCGCGGCCGCGGCGCACGCGGCGGGCGCCCTCTTCCACACCGACGCCGTCCAGGCTTTCGGGCGCGTCCCGCTCGACCTCGCGGCCGTCGACGCCGTCTCGGCCGCCGCGCACAAGATCGGCGGCCCGGTGGGCGTCGGGCTCCTCGCCGTGCGCGGCCGCGCCGCGCTCCGCCCGAGGCAGTTCGGCGGCGGCCAGGAGCTCGGGCGCAGGCCCGGGACCCAGGACGTGCGCGGGGCCCTCGCCTTCGCCGCCGCGGCCAAGGAGTGCTGCGACGGCCTCGAGGGCCGCAGGGAGGCGTGCGCGGCGAAGGCGCGGCGCCTCTACGCGAGGCTCTGCGCCGACGGCGGCCCCATCCTCGCCACGGCCGGCACCGAGGTGGGGGAGGACCGGCTCCCCGGCATGGTGAGCCTGCTCGTCCCCGACCTCGACTCCGAGACCATGATCCTCGCGCTCGACGACGCGGGGTTCGAGGTCTCGGCCGGCTCCGCCTGCTCCTCCGGCTCGCTCGACCCCTCGCACGTGCTCTCCGCGATGGGCATCGCCCGCAGGGAGGCGCTGGGGTCGCTGCGCGTCTCGTTCGACGAGCGCGCGGACGACGAGGACCTCGAGCGATTCGCAGACGCCCTTCTCGGCATCGTCGCCGCCCGCACCGGCGCCCGCCGCTAGCCGCAAACACCTTCAAGCCCGCACTCACACGGAAAGAGGAACCACCATGACCGAAGCCTCCGCGCTCCTGCGCC
This sequence comes from Coriobacteriia bacterium, assembly GCA_030530145.1. Taxonomy (GTDB): domain Bacteria; phylum Actinomycetota; class Coriobacteriia; order Coriobacteriales; family Atopobiaceae; genus Paratractidigestivibacter. The sequence continues at coordinate 21,167 of JAUMVN010000001.1, forward strand.
TGCAGCAGATCGACATCGAGCTTCTCCGCAACGCATCGGCCCTGCAGAAGCTTCCCCAGCAGGCCCGCCTCAAGACCATCGACCTCGCGAAGAGGAAGGTGACGGTCGAGCACAAGAAGATCACCGGCCAGCGCAAGGACGTCGAGATCGACATCGTCGACCTCAAGGCCGACATCTCGCACTACGCCCAGGTCCGCGAGCGCGTCCTGGCCGACGCCGACTCCCGCTCCCTCACGCACCGCGAGGCCCGCGACGTCGAGGACCAGCTCACGCACCTGGCCAAGGTCACCGAGAAGTGCGAGCACCAGATGGGCACCCTCGACGAGAGGCTCGAGCGCCTCCAGCTCGCCGAGAACAACGCCAAGCTCACCGCCGAGCGCCTCGACGCCGAGCGCGCCGCCACCGAGAAGTCCTTCGAGGACGACTCCAAGGAGATCCGCGCGCGCATCCTCGAGCTCAACGCCGAGCGCGAGGCCTGCGCGGCCGAGGTCTCCGAGGACGTGATGGCGCGCTACGAGTCCGCCCGCAAGCGCTTCGGCGGCCTCGCCGTCGAGTCCCTGGCCGGCAACGTCCCCACGACCTGCCGCGTCAAGCTGCAGCCGAGCCTCTACCACGACCTCTCCCACGGCTCCGAGATCACCGAGTGCCCCTACTGCCACCGCATCCTCGTCACGGCGGGCGCCGAGGGGTCCGAGGCGTAGATGGCGGCCAACGAACCCCAGGCCAGGGGCAAGAAGGTCCTTCTCGCCGTCTGCGGCGGGATAGCGGCCTACAAGGCCTGCGAGGTGCTCCGGGCGCTCCAGAAGGCCGGCTGCGAGGTGCGCGCCTGCATGACCGCGTCGGCCGAGCGCTTCGTGGGCGCCCCCACCTTCGAGGCGCTCACGCGCAGCGCCGTCTGCGACGACCTCTTCGGCAACCCCGAGACCGCCATCCCGCACATCGACTACGCCGAGTGGGCCGACCTCGCCCTCGTCGTTCCCGCGACCGCCAACGTCATGGCGAAGATGGCGGCCGGCATCGCGGACGACTCCCTCACGGCGACCTTGCTGGCCTGCTCCTGCCCGGTGCTCGTCGCCCCCGGCATGAACGTCCACATGTGGAGAAACCCCGCCACGCAGGCCAACGTGCGCACCCTCCAGGCCCGCGGCGCGCGCTTCGTGCTACCGGTCGAGGGGCGCCTCGCCTGCGGCGACGTCGGGGAGGGCAAGCTCGCAGACGTCGAGGAAATCGCTGCCGCCGCGCTCGCCCTTCTCGCCGAGAAGGCCCCCGAGCAGGACCTCGTCGCGACGCGCCTGCTGGTCACGGCGGGCCCCACTCACGAGGCCATCGACCCGGTGCGCTACATCGCGAACTCCTCGACGGGAAAGATGGGCTACGCCATCGCGGCCGCGGCCGCCCGCCGCGGCGCCGAGGTGACCCTCGTCTCGGGGCCGACTTCCCTGCCGTGCCCGGAGGGCGTCCGCCGCGTCGACGTCGTCTCGGCGGCGCAGATGCACGACGCCGCGCTCGCGGCCTTCTCGGCGTCCGACGCCGCCGTCTGCACCGCAGCCGTGGCCGACTACACGCCCGCCCGGCCGGCCGACCACAAGCTCAAGAAGGCCCACGAGCACCTCGACCGCATCGAGCTCGTGGAGACGGCCGACATCCTGGCCGACCTCTGCGCCCGCAAGGATGGCCGCGTCGTCGTGGGCTTCGCCGCCGAGACGAACGACCTCATCCCCAACGCGCAGGCGAAGCTCCGCAAGAAGGGCGCCGACGCCATCATCGCCAACGACGTGAGCCGCGCGGACTCCACCTTCGGGTCCGACACGAACCGCGTCGCCGTGGTGCGCGCAGACGGCGTCGACCAGCGCGAGACGCTTCCTCTGGCAGACGTGGCGGACATCGTCCTCGACGTGGTGCGCGACCGCCTGAGGAGGCGCTAGCGGATGGGCATCCTGATCGGCCTCGACCACGTGGCCCACGAGTGGCCCAACAAGAAGGTCATCGACGACCTGACAATCGGCGTGCAGGAGGGCGAGCGCATCGGCGTCGTCGGCCGAAACGGCGACGGCAAGTCGACCCTGCTCGACATCGTCGGGCGCCTCGTGGAGCCCGACGCCGGCACCGTCACCTGGCGCGGGGGCATCCACGTGGGCATGCTCGGCCAGGCCGACGCGCTGCGCGACGACGACACCGTCTGCCGCGCGGTCGTCGGCGACGTCCCGGAATACGAGTGGGCGAGCGACCCGCGCGTTCGCGGCATCATCGACGAGCTCATAGGCGACCTCGACTGGCAGGGCCGGGTGGGCGAGCTCTCCGGCGGTCAGCGCCGCCGCTGCGACCTCGCGCGCCTGCTCGTGGGCACCTGGGACGTCATCCTCATGGACGAGCCCACGAACCACCTGGACATGCAGGCCATCCGCTGGCTCGCCGAGCACCTCAAGCGCCGCTGGCCTGCGGGCGAGGGCGCGCTTCTCGTCGTCACCCACGACCGATGGTTCCTCGACGAGGTCTGCGAGCACATGTGGGAGGTCCACGACCGCGAGGTCACGCCCTTCGAAGGCGGCTACTCGGCCTATATCCAGCAGCGCTGCGAGCGCGACCGCCAGGCGGCCGTCATGGAGGAGCGGCGCCAGAACACCCTGCGCAAGGAGCTCAACTGGCTCGCCCACGGCGCCAAGGCCCGCACGAGCAAGCCGAAGTTCCGCATCGACGCCGCCCGCGAGCTCATCGCCAACGACCCGCCGCTCCGAAACCCGCTCGAGCTCAAGCGCCTCGCCGTCTCGCGCCTGGGCAAGAAGGTCATCACGATGAAGGGCGTCTCCTACAGCTACCCCGGCGCCGATCAGCCGACGGTCGAGGGCGTCGACTGGCTCATCGGCCCGGGCGACCGCTACGGCATCCTCGGCGCGAACGGAGCCGGCAAGTCGACGCTGCTGCGGCTCATGACGGGCAGGCTCGAGCCCACCGATGGCACCGTGGGCATCGGCGCCTCGGTCAAGTTCGGCTGGCTCTCGCAGCACCTCGACGCGCTCTCCGACAAGGAGGACTGGCGCATCCTCCAGATCCTCTCGCGCTATAAGCACAGCTATATGGTCGGCGGCAAGATGCTCAGCCCAACCCAGCTCTGCGAGCGACTCGGCTTCGAGCAGCGCGAGCTGCAGAGCTTCGTGTCCGACCTCTCGGGCGGCCAGCGCAGGCGCCTGGCCCTGCTGTGCGTCATCCTCGACGAGCCGAACGTCCTCGTCCTCGACGAGCCGGGCAACGACCTGGACACCGACATGCTTGCCGTCCTCGAGGACCTGCTGGACTCCTGGCCGGGGACGCTCTTGGTAGTGAGCCACGACCGCTACCTGATGGAGCGCGTCACCGACGACCAGTTCGCCCTTATCGGCGGCCATGTGCGCCACGTGCCCGGCGGCGTGGACGAGTACCTGCGGCTCGCCGAGGCGCAGGGCGAGGAGCCCCGGGCCCAGAAGCCAGCAGAGACCGGCCTGGCCGGGCAGCCCGCCCGCGACCCGGCGCCGGGCCTCACCAACGCCGAGCGGCGTGACCTGAAGAAGCGCTACGACGCCGTCAGCCGGAGGCTCGAGAAGCTCGATCCGGAGCCCGACCGCCTGCGCGACGCCATGGGCAAGGTCGACCCTTCCAACTACGCCGAGCTCATGGCCGCGCAGAAGGAGCTCGACGACTGCGTGGCCGAACAGGCCGCGCTCGAGGAGGAGTGGCTCGAGCTGGCCGATAGGCTCGGGCTCTAGGGGCATTCCCGCTGCCTGCGCCCCCGCCGTCCTACCCGACGGCGGGGGCGCAGGCGTTTACACACCGTCAATATCCTACCGTTCACAGCCTTTACGCCCCCAATGAGCCGCAGGCAGGTAAGCATATTGGTCAACTGTTCCCATCGAGGGGAGTGGAATGGCCGATTCTTCTTACGACGTCATCGTCATCGGGGCCGGGGTCTCCGGGTGCGCCGTCGCGCGCGAGCTCTCGCGGCTCGAGGTGGACGCCTGCGTCGTCGAGCGCGAGGAGGACGTCTGCTGCGGCACCTCCAAGGCGAACTCCGCGATCGTCCACGCAGGGTTCGACGCCCGCACGGGCTCGGCTATGGCGCGCCTGAACGTCGCCGGCGCGCGCATGATGCCCGGCCTGTGCGAGGAGCTGGGGGTCGACTTCAAGCAGGTCGGCTCCCTCGTCGTCTGCACGAGCGAGGAGTCCCGCCCGGGGCTGAGGGAGCTTCTCGACCGCGGCGCGGCGAACGGCGTCGAGGGCCTGCGGATCATCGAAAGGGCCGAGCTCCTCGAGCTCGAGCCGAACGTCTCCGACGAGGCCGTGGCCGCGCTCTGGGCGCCGACCGCCGGCATCGTCAACCCCTTCCAGCTCACCGTTGCGCTCGCCGAGTGCGCGTGCGTGAACGGCGTCGAGTTCCGCTTCAACGAGAAGGTCGAGGACATCCGGCGCGCGCCCGAGGGCCGTTGGGCCGTGCGCACGGACAAGGGCGTCCTCGAGGCCCGCGTCGTGGTCAACGCGGCGGGCGTCTACGCGGACGAGCTCCACAACATGGTCGCCGCGCCCGAGGACCGCATGGACATCGTGCCCCGGCGCGGACAGTACTACGTGCTCGACACCGCCGCCGACGGGTATGTGCGCCACACCGTCTTCGCCCTTCCCACCAAGCTCGGCAAGGGCGTCCTCGTCACCCCGACGACCGCGGGCAACGTCCTCGTCGGCCCGACCGCCGAGGACATCGCGGACAAGGAGGGCGTCGACACGACCGCCGAGGGCATCGCCGAGGTCCGCGCCAAGTCCGCCGTCACCATGAAGGACGTCCCCTTCCAGCACTGCGTCCGGACCTTCAGCGGCCTGCGCGCCCACCGGGCCGGCCATGACTTCGTCATCGGCGAGGTCGATGGCGCCCCCGGGTTCGTCGACTGCGCCGCCATCGAGTCCCCGGGCCTGAGCTCGGCCCCCGCCATCGGGAAGACGGTCGCCGACATCGTCTCTTCTCTCCTCGTCCACCCGGCGAAGAAGCCCTATTGGCAGGGTTCCAGGAAGCGCATCCCCGACGTCGAGCACATGAGCCTCGACGAATGGGCGGCCCTGATCCAGAGAAGGCCCGACTACGGGCGCGTCGTCTGCCGCTGCCGTCACGTCACCGAGGGGCAGATCGTCGACGCCGTCCGCGCGCCCTTGGGGGCTCGCAGCCTCGACGCCGTCAAGCGCAGGACCGAGGCGGGCATGGGCCGTTGCCAGGCAGGCTTCTGCACGCCGAAGGTCATGGAGATCCTCGAGCGAGAGGTGGCCGGCCTCACCATGGCGGGCGTGACGAAGATGGGGTCCGGCTCCGAGGTCGTCGTCGGGCATACCCGGCAGGTCGGAAGGGGTGAGGCGCAATGAGCGTCGACTACGACGTCGTGGTCATCGGCGGCGGGCCCGCGGGCCTCTCGGCGGCAGCCGCTGCGCGCGCGAACGGGGCCGGGCGCGTCCTCGTCATAGAGCGGGACGACGAGCTCGGGGGCATCCTCAACCAGTGCATCCACAACGGATTCGGCCTCATCACCTTCAAAGAGGGGCTCACGGGTCCCGAGTACGCCGCCCGCTACGAGGAGCTCGCCCGCCAGGCGGGGGTCGAGTTCAAGCTCGGCGCCATGGTCGTGGATGTCTCGGCGGGGCGGGTCGTCACCTGCGTCTCGGGTGAGCACGGTATGGAGCGCCTCTCGGCGGGGGCCGTCGTGCTCGCCATGGGCTGCCGCGAGCGCCCGGCCGGCGCGCTCGCCGTCCCCGGGTTCCGACCCGCGGGCGTCTACACCGCCGGCACCGCGCAGCGCCTGGTCAACATCGAGGGCCTCATGCCCGGCCGGGAGGTCGTCATCCTCGGCTCCGGCGACATCGGCCTCATCATGGCGCGCCGCATGACGCTCGAGGGGGCCCATGTGGCCTGCGTGGCCGAGCTCATGCCGTACTCCGGCGGCCTCAAGCGCAACATCGTGCAGTGCCTCGAGGACTTCGGCATCCCGCTGCTTCTCAGCCACACCGTGACGCGGATCGAGGGCGAGAAGCGCGTCGAGGCGGTCACGCTCTCCGAGGTCGACGGGCGCGGCAGGCCCGTCCCCGGCACGGAGGTCACCTATCCCTGCGACACGCTCCTCCTGTCGGTCGGGCTTCTCCCCGAGAACGAGCTCTCCCGCGCCGCCGGGGTCGAGCTCTCCGGCGTCACGCGCGGCCCGGTCGTCGACGAGTCGCTCGAGACGAGCGTCCCCGGCGTCTTCGCCTGCGGCAACGTGCTGCATGTCCACGACCTCGTCGACTACGTGACCCAGGAGGCGTCCATCGCCGGAGAGCGGGCGGCGCGCTTTGCCAAAGGCGAGGAGGCAGAGCACGCGCGGCGCGTCGGAATCGTGGGCACGGGCGGCGTCCGCTACACCGTGCCGCAATCGGTCGACCCCGGCCGCATGCCCGAGAAGCTCACGGTGAGGTTCCGGGTATCGGGCGTCTACGAGAACCGCGCCGTCGAAGTCCGGGCAGGGGAGAAGAGGCTCGTGCGCAAGAGGCGCCCCATCCTCGTCCCCGGCGAGATGGAGGAGTTCGTCCTTCGCAGGGATGACCTCGAGGCGTGCGGGGACGTGCCGGAGATCGTCGTATCCCTCGAGGAGGCATGATGGGCGAGCACACGAACACGCGGCACCTCACCTGCATACGGTGCCCGAGGGGATGCCAGCTCACAGTCGAGCTCGCCGACGACGGCTCGATCGCGGCCGTCTCGGGCAACTCCTGCAAGCGGGGCGAGACGTACGCCATAGCCGAGGTCACCTCTCCCGTCAGGACCGTGACGACCACGGTCGCCGTGGAAGGAAGCGCCGAGCGGAAGCTCGTCTCCGTGAAGACGGTCCCCGAGGTGCCGAAGGCCGCGGTGCTCGACGTCATGGCCGAGGCGATGACCGTGGTCGCGCGCGCCCCGGTGCGCATCGGCGACGTGCTCAGGAAAGACATCGCAGGTACCGGGTCGGACCTCGTGGCCACGAAGGCCGCTCGCTGAGGCCGCGCGCCGGTCAACATCGGAGCATCGCCGTGATCGGACGCGGCGGAATCCCCGCTTCACCAACACTCGCGTTGCAAAAACCGGGCTGATGGCAAGAAATTCCTGCCATCAGCCCGGTTTCCGCAACGCGGAGGCCCGTTTCTCTGCCATCAGCCCGGTTTCCGCAACGCACTTCGACCGCCAGACGCGCCAAGGGAAACCTGGCGCGGACGAAAATAGAGGGGCGAGGGACCATGTCCCCCGCCCCTCTCGCTGAATGAGCTCGCCCAGGCCTTAGAGCAGCTTCTGGAAGGCATCGCCGACGTACTGGGCCTTCTCGGTGCCGAGGACGATGTGGACGCCGCCCTCCTCATCCTCGGGCTTCACGACGCCGATGGCGCCGGCCTTCATGCAGGCGTCGTAGTCTACTTTCGAGGTGTCCTTCAGGACGAGGCGCAGGCGCGTGGCGCAGTTGGTGGCCGAGACCACGTTATCGGGGCCGCCGACCGCGTCCATGATCTTGCCCGCAATGGACGAGACCTGCACCACGCGCTTGATGACCTCGTCGTCGCCGTTCTTGAAGGCGTCCGCGATGCGCTCGAATATGGTTGCCATGCCAAAACCTCCCACTTGTCTGTTTACACCGGATACCCAGCATGGTAGCCAAGAAGCCATATAAACGTTTGCTAAACACCGCCGAACGGTAATCGAGGCCCCGCAAAACTTTTCTTTAGAATCTCGCTTGCATTCGCCTGCCCATGCTGGTAGATTATTTTCTCGCGCGAAGGCGCGAACATATTCGGGTGGTGGCGCAGTTTGGTAGCGCACTTGACTGGGGGTCAAGGGGTCGCTGGTTCGAATCCAGTCCACCCGACCAGGAATTTCAAAGGCCAGGAACTCAAGTTCCTGGCCTTTTTCCGAATGAAAGGGGCCTCATGGCGGAGAGCTCGTTCTTCTCGCGCGCGTACGACGTCGTCCGGCAGATACCGGAGGGAAAGGTCGCCTCCTACGGGCAGGTCGCGCGGCTCATGGGCGAGCCCCGACGCGCGCGCTACGTCGGCTACGCCATGCACGCGAGTCCCGGCATGGAGGGCGGCGTCCCCTGCCATCGCGTGGTCTTCAAGGACGGCCGCCTCGCCGGCGGCTACGCCTTTGGCGGCCCGGGCGTCCAGCGCTCGCTCCTCGAGGGGGAGGGCGTCGGCTTCCTTGCGGACGGAAGGGTCGATATGGCGCGCTTCTGCTGGGAGGCGCTGACCGACTAACTTAATAGGAGACCTGGCAGGGGATGCCCAGCGCGCGCACGCGGCCCGCGATGCCGTCGAGGACCTCCGCCGGCGCCTTCTCGAGGCCGGCCGCGGGCGTCTCGCGCGCGACGGTGTAGATGGTGACGGCGCCGGGACGGATGCGGCGCAGCGCGTCGAGCCAGGGCCCGACGTACTTATCGCCGGTGTTGTCCACGTCGCGGCCCTCATACGACCCGCGCAGAAAGATCGTCTGCACAATCACATGGCCCTCAAAGGCGGCGAAGGCCTCCACCTGCTTCTCCACGTCATAAGGGCCGCACGGCCGGTCGAGAAGCTCGATGTAGTCGGCGTCGACGGTGTCGAGCTTCAGGATGTTGTCGTCCACGAGCATCAGCGCCTCGCGGACCTCGGGCCTGTCCGCGAAGGTCCCGTTGGAGAGAACCGCGATCTTCGCCTTCGGCGCGAGCTCGTCGCGCAGCGCGACCGCGCGCCGGATGGCTTCCGGGAACCCCGGCGCGGCCGTCGGCTCGCCGTTGCCCGCGAAGGTTATCACGTCGGGGAGCTCGCCTTCGAGCGTCATCTCCCTGAGCTTCTCCCCGAGCGCGGCGGCCACCGTCTCGGCGGAGTTGTGGGGCTCCCCGCAGACGCGGTCAGCGTTGAAGCCGTTCTCGCAGTACAGGCAGTCGAAGGTGCAGATCTTGCCCGACGCCGGCATCATGTTCACGCCGAGCGAGACGCCGAGCCGCCGGCTCCTTACCGGGCCGAAGACCGGGCTTGCGTTCAGGAACGTCGACATGTTTCTCTCCTCTCGGTTACGTCCAAAACCATACCGCAAACGGCGCGTGTAAGATAAGCCCTGCAAACAAGCGATGATTGGGGGAATCGTGTCCCGCGTCTATAACTTCTCCGCCGGCCCTGCCGTGCTCCCTGAGGAAGTGCTCGAGAAGGCCGCGGCCAATATGCTCGACTACAACGGCTGCGGCATGTCCGTCATGGAGATGAGCCACCGCTCGCCCGAGTTCCAGTCCATCCTCGACGAGGCCGAGGCGGACCTGCGCGACCTCATGGGCATCCCCGACGACTACGAGGTGCTCTTCCTACAGGGCGGCGACTCGCTGCTCTTCTCGACCGTCTTCATGAACCTCGCGACGAACGGCAAGGCCGACTACGTCGTGACGGGCAACTGGTCGAAGAAGGCCTTCGAGCAGGCGCAGATCCTCGGAGACGCCAAGCTCCTCGCGAGCTCGGCCGACAAGAACTTCTCTTATGTGCCCGACGTCTCCTCGCTCGACGTGCGCGAGGACGCGAGCTTCGTCTACATCTGCCAGAACGAGACGATCACCGGCACGCGCTACCCCGAGCTCCCGGACACCAAGGGGCACGTGCTCGTCTCCGACCAGTCGTCGATGTTCCTCTCCGAGCCCGTCGACGTCGCCCGCTACGGCCTCATCCACGCCGGTGTCCAGAAGAATGTGGGCCCCGCCGGCGTCCAGATCGTCATCGTGCGCAAGGACCTCATCCCCGACGACCTCCCCGGCGTGCCCACGATGCTGCGCTTCCGCACGCACGCGGACGCGGGATCGCTCTACGACACGCCGAACTGCTGGGGCATCTACGTCTGCGGCCTTGTCTTCAAGTGGATCAAGGGCCTGGGCGGGCTCGAGGCCATGGCCCAGAGGAACCGCGCGAAGGCGCAGCTCCTCTACGACTACCTCGACGCCTCCGAGCTCTTCTCGTCCAATGTGGCGCCGAGGGACCGCTCGATCATGAACGTCCCCTTCGCCACCGGCGATAAGGACCTCGACGCCGAGTTCGTGGCCGAAGCCAAGGGCGCCCGACTCATCAACCTCAAGGGCCATCGTCTCGTGGGCGGCATGCGCGCGAGCATCTTCAACGCGATGCCGCCGGAGGGCGTCGAGGCGCTCGTCGGCTTCATGGAGCGCTTCGAGCGCTCCCACCGCGCCTAGCGGCGAGACACGACCAGAAAGACAACCCCCCAAGGAGCCCCATGAACCCCTACGACCACTTTGCCCACGAGGACGACTATCCCGACCTGCCCTACGGCGAGGCGTGCGGCCGGCTGGCCGAGGCCCTCTCGTGCAAGACGGTCTACACGGGGCCCGACACGACGGACTGGAGCGAGTTCGAGAGGCTCCAGGCCCTCATGCGGGAAAGCTTCCCCCATGTCATGGGGGCGGGCACATTCGAGCTCGTGGGGCACTCCGTGCTCATCACGGTGCCCGGGCGGAACCCCTCGCTGGAGGCCGTGCAGCTCATCGCCCACCAGGACGTCGTGCCCGTCGTCCCCGGCACCGAGGGCGAGTGGGAGCACGGCGCCTTCGAGGGGTTCCTCGACGACGAGTGGGTCTGGGGCAGGGGAGCGCTCGACATCAAGGACATGCTCATGGCCGAGCTCGAGGCCGTCGAGTACCTTCTTGCCCGCGGAGAGAAGCCCGAACGCACCGTCTATCTCGCGTTCGGCGAGGACGAGGAAGTCCGCAGCTTCGGCGCGACGGCCGTGGCGCAGGCCATGGCGTCCCGCTCCATGCGCTCGGCGTTCCTCATCGACGAGGGGACGACCACCTTCTTCGACGGGGCGGCCTACGGGGCACCCGGCGCCGTCGTGTCGGACATCTGCGTCTCGCAGAAAGGCTACCTGGACATCGAGCTCACGGCGCGCGGCGAGGGCGGCCACTCGTCGAACCCGTTCGGCGGCACGTCGCTCGAGCGGCTGTGCCGAGCCGTCGCCGCCGTGTCGGCCGCCAAGCCCGCCCCCGAGCTCGGCAGCATCGTCGCCGGGACCTTCCGCGAGCTCGCGCCCCTCGTGACGGAGGAGCCCTTCGCATCGCTCGTGGCCGACGTCGACGCCAACGCGCGGAGGATCGCCGAGGCCGCCGCGGGCGTGAGGGAACTCTACCCCTTCGTGTGCACGACGGTCGCCGTCGACATGCTCGAGGGGGCCTCGAGCGCGGCCAACGTCATGCCGGGGGACTGCACGGCGACCATCAACTTCCGCCTGCTCCCGGGCACAACAGGAACCGAGGTGCTCGGCCTCGTCGAGAAGGCCGTCGAGGGAACCGGCGTCGAGGCGCGCATCGCCCACGAGACGCCCGCCGGCCGCATCGACTCCGTCGACGGAGCGGGCTACGCCGAGCTCAAGGAGTCGCTCGAGCACTACCATCCCGGCGTCGCCTGGGTCCCGTCCTTCGTGTGCGGCGGCACCGACTCGGTCCGCTACGAGGGCGTCTGCGGCTCGATCATGCGCGTCTGCCCGTTCCGCCCCGCCCCCGAGGAGGAGGCCCGCGGCGTCCACGGCGTCAACGAGCGCATCTCGCGCAGGACCTACGCCCAGGGAATCCGGGTCCTCGTCCGCCTTCTCCAGAACACTGCTTTTAACGTGTCTTTCCGCGGTTGACGTTCACCCGGGTTTTACGCCGCGGCCCGCTCGGGTAACATAGCAGGGTTTGAAATTGCATCTTGCGACGAGGGGAAGCATGAAAGACAGACTCGAGCACCTGCGCTCTACGCTCAAGAAGGTGGCCGACGCCGACGCGGCCGAGCACCAGGAGCGGGGCATCGCCACCGACCCCGTGGGGACTCCCGGGAACCCCTCTCAGCAGATCCTCACGCCCGCGAACGTCATCACGTTCTGCCGACTGCTCCTCACCATCGCCTTCCTCATCCTGTTCTGCGACCACGTGAGCCGCTACGCCGCGCTCGCGTGCTACGCCGTGGCCGCTGGCACCGACTTCCTCGACGGGCAGGTCGCCCGCAGGACGCAGACGGTGAGCTGGCTCGGGAAGATCATGGACCCCATCATGGATCGCGTCCTTCTCTTTACCGGCGTGCTCGGGCTCCTCATCGTGGGCGAGCTGCCCGTCTGGGTTCCCGTCTACGTCATCGGCCGCGACGTCTACCTGGCCATCGGCAGCGTCGCGCTGCAGAAGTACCGCGTGCGCCCGGTCGACGTCGCCTATATCGGCAAGGCCGCGACGGCGTTCCTCATGACGGGCTTCTGCTTCTGCCTGCTCGGCCTCCCCGAGCTGGAGGGCCTGGGCATCGTCGATGCCGAATGGCTGCCCGGTCTCAACGCCTCTTCCGCCTGCCTGGGCATCTTCCTCGTCTACATCGGCGTTATCTTCTCGATCATCACGGCCGTCCACTACACCGTCGAGGGAATCCGCATCAAAAAAGAGGCCCTCGCCAAGCGCGAGGAGGACGCCCGATGAAGGGGCCGGTCGCCCGCATGGGGGCGCTCTACCAGGAACATCTCTATCTCGGCGCGACGTTCGCGCCCTCCGATGAGGGCGACGTGATGCGCGTCGCCTCTTACCCGAGCGAGAAGGGCGCCGGTTTCGACCCCAAGGCGGCGTATCTCGCCGACCTCACCGGCTCCACCTACGAGCTCATCTCGGGGGACGCCTCACAGGCCCTCGCGGAGGCGTTCTTCTGCGGAAAGAAGCTCGCGGTGGGGGAGTGCTCCTGGGAGGCCTCGCTCACGGCCGAGGGCGCCCTCACGTCCGTCCCGCTCGTCGGGCGCACGGGCCAGGGCGAGTACGTGATGCTCGACCCCTCGCCGCGCGGCGACGTCGCCTCGGCGTGGCTCGGGTTCATCTCGTCGATCGAGCAGGACGGCTATGCCCCCTACGCCGGGGCACAGGTCGAGGACGCGACCGAGATGCTCACGCCGCTGCTCCTGGCGGGCCACGCCGCGCGCGCGGTGCTCTCCGACTACGTCGAGCACCCGCGCGACCTCCCGGCGCCGGGAAGCGTCCGCAACGTCCGCCTCGACCGCATCCCGACCGTCTCGATGGGCATCAGGCTCCCCGGCGCGCCCGAGCTTCCCGCCTATGCGCTCCTCGTCCCCGCGGCGCAGGCGGCCACGCTCTGGAGAAGCTTCCTCTCGTTCGGCGAGGTGGAGCCCGTCGGCTCCGGGGCCCTAGGCCGCGCGCTCAGGTCTTTAACGCCCTGGGGAGACGACCTCTTTGAGAAAGACCAGGTCAAGCCGAGCGCTGAGCGTCTCTCCGCAGCAGGCCTCCTGCGGGCGGAGCGCGACTTCATCGGGGCGCGCGCCCTCTGAGCGCCCCTAAGCAAGCAGGAATTCGAGCAGTACGGAGTTTTGAGGCAATGAACTACGACTTCACCACCAGGATCTCCCGCAAGGGAGTCGGCTCCCAGAAATGGGACGAGATGCTCGCCGAGAACCCCAAGGTCCCCGCCGGCGTCGCGCCCCTCTCCGTGGCGGACATGGAGTTCGAGAACGCGCCCGAGATCAGGCGCGCGCTCCATGAGCTGGTGGATGCCGGCCCGCTCGGCTACACGGGCCCCACGGACCGTTTCTACTCCGCATGCATCGACTGGCAGGTCCGTCGCCACGGCTGGATGCCGCAGAAAGAATGGGCCGTCGTCACGCCCGGCGTGGTCCCGGCCATCTTCGACGCCGTCTCCACGCTGACCGACGAGGGCGAGGGCGTTATCATCCAGCCCCCCGTCTACTACCCGTTCCGCATGGCCGTCGAGTCGGCCGGGCGCACCCTCATCGAGAACCTGCTGGTGGTCGAGGACGGCTCCTACCGGATCGATTTCGAGGGGCTCGAGGCCACGGCCGCGCGCCCCGACGCGAGGATGCTCGTGCTGTGCAGCCCGCACAACCCCGTCGGGCGCGTCTGGAGCGTGTCCGAGCTGCGCCGCGTCGTGGACATCTGCATGGCCAACGATGTCCTCATCGTCTGCGACGAGATCCACAACGACCTCATCATGCCCGGCAACGCGCACACGACCATCGCCAACGTCATGAGCGCGGAAGAGCTCGGGCGCGCCGTGGTGTGTACCGCGCCCTCGAAGACCTTCAACCTCGCCGGCTGCCAGTGCTCGGTCATCTACATCGCCGACGAGGGCCTGAGGGAGCGCTTCTGCTCCGGTTTCGGGAAGCTCGCGCTGCAGACGGTCAACGCCTTCGCCTACACGGCGACCATCGCCGCCTACGAGAAGTGCGAGCCGTGGCTGAACCAGCTGGTGGACGTCGTGTGGTCGAACTTCTCCTATCTCGTCAACTGGGTCGCGCAGAGCCACCCCGAGCTCGACGTCTACGAGCTGCAGGGGACCTATCTCGCCTGGGTCGACTTCAGGGCCTGGGGGCTCGAGCCGGGCGAGCTCAAGCGCTTCATGCGCGAGGAGGCGCTTCTGTGGCTCGACGAGGGAGACCTCTTCGGGCAGGGCGGCGACGGCTTCGAGCGCTTCAACCTCGCGTGCCCCGCGGACGTGCTCGCCGAGTCGCTCAAGAGGCTCGACGAGGCGGCCGAGAGGCGCGGCCTCGGCAAGTAACCCGACGGCAAGAAGAACACGACGCGAAAGAGGGTGCGCCCGTTATGAAGTACTCGGTCAACGCCAAAGGCTGCCCGGACGCCGTCGGCGCCGCCTCCAAGGGAACGACCGCCGGGAGATACGTCTTCGTCTCGGGCCAGGTGCCCGTCGACGAGAACGGCGCGCTCGTCGCCCCGGGAGACGTCCGCGCGCAGGCCTCCCGGGTCCTCGACCAGGTCGAGGCGGTCCTCTCGGAGGTGGGCCTCGACCTCTCCGACGTCGCGAAGACGACCCTGTACCTGACGGACCTCGCCCTTCTCGACGCCTTCGACGAGGTCTACGCCGAGCGCATCGACCCGCCGATGCCGGCGCGCTCCGTCGTGCAGGCATCGTGCCTGCCGCTCGGGGCAGAGGTGCAGATGGACGCAATCGCCTGCAGGTAAGCGGTATAAACTAAAGTAATTCAACCTAATCGAGCATCCTACGTAGGGAGCCATCCATGGAAAACGAGAACATCCCCGTCAGCGAGGGGGCCACCGAGATCTTCCGCATGCCGTCGGCCGACGCCACGGTGCCCGACCTCATGGCCGTCTCGAAGCCGGTCCGCCCGACCCTGACCATCGTCAAGGGCCCCCAGATCGGCGAGACCTTCGAGCTCAACGCCGCGACGATCACCATCGGCCGCGACCCCAAGAACTCGGTCTTCCTCAACGACATGACCGTCTCGCGGCGTCACGCGAGCCTCGACCTCTCCGGCGTCTCCTCCGGCTTCGCCACGGTCAAGGACCTCGGCAGCCTCAACGGCACCTGGGTCGACGGCGCCATCGTCAACGACGCGACGCTCAAGGACGGGTCGACCATCCAGATCGGCACGTTCCGCATGGTGTTCCACACCAACGCGCGCAAGGCCCGCATCGCCACCGACATCTAGGCGAAGCCCATGCCCGACGCCGGTTACCTCACCATAGGCAAAGTCGTAAAGCGGCTTCAAGCCCAATACCCCGACCTCACCGTGTCGAAGGTCCGCTATCTCCAGGACGAGGGGCTCATCAACCCGTCACGGACGCCGGGCGGCTACCGCCTCTACTCGCAGCGCGATATCCGCAGGCTCGAGACCATCCTCTACCTGCAGAAGAACCGCTTCATGCCCCTCTCGGTCATCAAAGAGGAGCTTGACCGCGGGGAATCGAAGTCCAGCGCCAAGGGCGAGGTCACGGCCGATAACGTCCAGGTGAGGAGAGACGACGAGGACGTGGCCGAGCGGCTGCACCCCATAGACCGAATGCCCGAGCTCTGCGGCACCACGGTCTCGTTCGTGAGGGAGCTCTCCGAGGCAGGCGTCATCAAGCTCAAGAAATCGCCCCATGGGCGCGACCTCGTCGACGGGCACGACCTGCCGCTCATCCGCATCTGCGACGAGCTGCGGCGCTACGGCTTCGGCGCGAAGAACCTGCGCTCCTACGTCATTGCCGCCAACCGCGAGTCGTCGGCCTTCGAGCAGGCGCTCATGGTCTTCGCCAGGCGCGGGGGAGGCGTGGAGGTCGAGCACACAGAGGAGAACCGACGGCAGTTCGACGAGGCCTTCTCGCGCATGCTCGGACTCACCAACGCCGTGCGCAGCGAGCTCATTGGGCGCCGCGTCAAGGAAGCATTCAAGGACCTGGGGGAGTAGGCTGCCCCGCTTAGAACCGGAAGAAGGAAACGCCACATGGCACGTTACGACTACGAGAGCAAGATCGTCGATATCCCGGACTACCCCGAGCCCGGCGTCATCTTCAAGGACGTGATGCCGCTCTTCGCCGACCGCGAGGCCTTCACCTCCGCCGTTGACGAGATCTGCGAGCACTTCAAGGACGCGGGCATCACCAAGGTCGTCGGCTCCGAGGCGCGCGGGTTCCTCATCGGCGCCCCCGTGGCCTACAAGCTTGGCGTCGGCTTCGTCCCGGCGCGCAAGCCGGGCAAGCTCCCGCGCGCGGTCTACTCGCAGAGCTACTCGCTCGAGTACGGCACGAACACCGTGGAAATGCTCCAGGACGCCGTGGACGCCGATGACCGCGTCCTCGTGATCGACGACCTCGTGGCAACCGCCGGCACGACCATCGCCTCCGCCGACCTCGCGAAGAAGAGCGGCGCGACCATCGTCGGCTTCGGCTTCATCCTGGAGCTCGCCTTCCTGAACCCGCGCGACGCCATCGCCAAGAGCTATCCGGACGTGGACGTCTTCACGCTCGTCAAGGTCGATTAGCCGAAATAACCCTCGAGGACACCTTGGACAAAACCGCAGATACCGGCGCCTCGGCACATGTGTCGAGGCGTTTTTCCAGAAAATACCAGATAGACCTCGTCGTCGAGGGGGCCTTGGTCGGCCTCTTCGGCGGGGGAGTGGTCACGCTCTATCGCCTCTCGCTCTCGACCGCCGAGGGCCTGTTGCGCGGCATAACCGGCGCCATCGAGGGGCAGCTTCCGTTCATGGCGGCGTGGTTCGCCGTCCTCGCCCTGCTGGCTTACCTCGTCGGGAGGCTCGTGCTCTGGGAGCCGGCCACCTCCGGTTCCGGCATACCGCAGGTAGATGCGGAGGTCATGGACCGCATGGACATGCCTTGGCACCGGGTCATCCTCGCCAAGTTCGCCGAGGGCACGCTCGGCGCGTTCGCCGGTCTATCCATGGGCCGCGAGGGCCCGAGCGTGCAGCTCGGAGGCATGGCGGGCAAGGCCGTCTCCAAGCTATTCGGGCGAAAGAGGGGAGAAGAGCGCCTTCTCGTCACCTGCGGCGCGGCCGCGGGCATGTCCGCCGCCTTCCACGCCCCGCTCACCGGCGTGCTCTTCGCTATCGAGGAGATACACAAGGAGTTCACCTCGTCGCTCATCATCTCGGTCATGGCCTCGTCCCTCATGGCCGACTACCTCGTGTCCGGCATCCTCGGGGTCGCGCCCGTGATGAGCCTTGAGTTCACGAGGAATCTCCCTCATGTGGACTATGCCTTCGTCGTGCTTCTCGGCATCGTGTGCGGCCTTCTCGGCGCGCTGCACAACCGCGGCATGTTCGCCTGTCAGCGGCTTTACGGCAGGATCGAGAAGGGCTTGCCGTTCCTCAGGCTCATCATCCCGTTCATGCTCGCGGGCGTCGCGGCCTTCGCGTGGCCCGAGCTCATGTGCGGCGGCGACGCGATCTTCGAGCAGATCGTCGAGCCGGCCGGACTCAGGTTCCTTCCGATGCTGGCGCTGCTCGGGGGCAAATATCTCTTCACCACAGTCTCGTTCGGGTCGGGAGCCCCGGGCGGGACGCTCTTTCCGCTCGTCATCATGGGCGCGCTCGTAGGAGCATGCTTCGCGCTCGGCATGGAGGCGTTCCTCGGCCGCGGGCTGACCTTCTACGAGAACTTTATGGCGCTCGGCATTGCCGGGCTCTTCGCGGCGGTCGTGAGGGCGCCGGTCACCGGCGTCGTCCTCGTGTTCGAGCTCACCGGCTCCCTTGACGCGCTTCTCTCGGTCTCGCTCGTGTCGATAATCGCCTACATGGTCGCGAACCTCACGAAGACCGACCCGTTCTATGAGCACCTCCTGGCAAGCCAGCTCGACATTTGCGAAGAAATGCCCGCTGTCGAGGGCATACCTGGCAAGAAAATCGTCAAGACCTTCCACGTAGGCGCCGGCAGCCGCCTCGAAGGAAAGAAGGTCTCGGAGATTCCGTGGCCCGACGGGACCCGCGTGGTGCTCATAGAGCGCGCCTCCAGCGAGATTATTCCGAACGGCTCCTCGGTCATCGAGGCCTTAGATGAGCTTCTCCTGATTATGGATTCCGAGGCTGAGGACGATGTGACCATGAAGCTCGATGTCATGACCCGCCCGCAAGGGTAGAGAGCCAAACAGGGGCCCGTAAAGGCCCCTGTTTCTTATAGTAATCTCTACTTTACATAAGATATATTATCGCGGTTTCAAATTAGAGAGATACCTCGAAGCATGGGCCGCAGCGACAGCACCGTCAGCAGCTGCCGTGACGACCTGCTTGAGCACGCCGTTCCGACAGTCTCCGGCCGCATAGATGCCCTGGGCGCTCGTGAGCATACGTTCATCGGTAATCACGTATCCGTGCTCGTCGAGTTCAACCAACCCCTTGAGCAAACCCGTGTTCGGCCGAGACCCGACGTACACGAACACACCGAGGGATCCTTCTTCGTACTCCAAGCGTCTCTGCGAGCCGTCTGCGACATTGCGCAAAGTGATCGCGTTGACAAGATCTTCGCCCTCAACGGAAACGACGCTCGCCTTAAAAAGAAACTCGATGTTCGGGACGGCCTCGAGCTTGCGGACAAGAGAGGCGTCCGCCCTCATGGAGCCCTTGCGCACGACGATAGTCACGAGCCGGGCGAAACGGGACAGGAACAACGCCTCCTCAGCCGCGCTGTTCCCTCCCCCACATACGAACACATGTTTGTTACGATAGAACATACCGTCGCATGTCGCGCAGTAGCTGACACCTCGGCCGGTAAAAGCGACCTCGCCCTCAAACCCGCCGCGCGACGGGCTGGAGCCGACGCACGCGATTACAGACCTTGCGAGCACCTCTTCCGAGGTCGTCGTTAGCGAGAACGAGCCGTCAGGCAAAGCCCTCAGCTGAGTAACTTCCTCTTGGACAAACTCCGCGCCAAGCGATAAAGCTTGGTCGCGCATGGTTGCCATGAGGCTAAACCCATCGGTTCCAGGAACGCCGGGATAATTCTCTATCTCGCTCGACGAGACGATCTGACCGCCCCAGTCGCCCTTCTCAAGGACAATGACGTCAAGAAGTTCCCTGCGGGCATACAGCGCCGCGGAGCAACCCGCCGGACCGGAACCAAGTACGGCGACGTCGTGGACATGCATGGCTAGACCCCGCTGGAGCCGAACCCGCCGGCGCCGCGATCGGTCTCATCGAGCTCGTCGACCTCCATCAAGGCTAGGACCGGGACCTTCTGGATGACCAGCTGGGCGATGCGCTCGCCCTTCTTGATCTCTATCGGGTTCTCAGCGTCGAGGTTGATAGCGCAGACCTTGAGCTCGCCGCGATAATGCGCGTCGATGAGGCCGGGGGTATTCGCCATCGAGAGGCCTTTCCGAAGGGCGAGCCCACTGCGCGGCTGGACGAATCCGGCATACCCGTCGGGGATGGCGATGGCAAGCCCCGTGGAAACAAGGCGACGCTCGAAGGGAGCAAGGACAACGTCCTCATTCGAGCGCAGGTCAAGACCCGCATCGCCCTCATAGGCATAGCTCGGAAGCTCAACGCCCGGGTCGAGCCGCTTGATGGGAAGAGAAATGCGATCGTCACTCATTGGCCAGGCTCCTCAGTTCCTCACTGAACTCATCGACGTCCTTGAACTCGCGATATACGGACGCGAAGCGGATATACGCGACCTTGTCGATCTTCAACAGACGCCTCAGCACCATGCTCCCGAGGTCTATCGAAGAGACCTCGGTGACGCCACCGTCGCGGAGCTCGGCCTCGATACTGTCGATAAGGTCGCTCAGGGTCTGCGCAGGGACGTCTCGCTTCACCGTAGCGGCAAAGAGGCCGCGCATGAGCTTCTGCCGCTCGAAGGTCTCTTTATGGCCGTCTCGCTTGACGACCATCAGAGGGGTTTCCTCGCAGCGCTCATAGGTCGTGTAACGAAACCCGCATCCCGTGCACTCGCGGCGCCTGCGGATGGCGTCGTTGTTCTCGGACGGCCGGGAATCGACGACCTTAGACTCGTCGAAGCCGCATTTAGGACAGCGCATCGAACCTCCCTATTGAATAAGGTTACGCTGTCTACGGTAACACACGGCCTTCCCCGCAGTTTAAGACGCGGGCACCAAAAGGGATTGACCTGCAGAAAGATTAGAAACGGAGAGTCCGTTCCTGTCCTTAATCCAGGAGACCACGTCCTTGGTCGAGACGCCATCGACGCCGTGCTCCTCGGCGATGTCCCAAAGGCTCTCGCCTTCAAGGACCCTGACCGTTGCGGTCGGGACGGCCCCCAACTGCGCGGCAACCGCCTTGCGCGCACCCAGCCCGCGGGAAGCGAGGACCGCGGCGAGAACGATGAGCAGCAGCGCGGAGGCCAGAACGGTGAATGAATAACCGCAGCGGGCAGAACCCAACCTTCGAGAAGGCGACTCCGGCCGGCCCTGAGTTGCCATACCGCCCTCTATAAGGACGAGTGTCGGCACGACCTCGGCTTGCAGGGCAGCGGTTCCGGAAACGGGATACAGCGCGTTCTTGGGCATGTTCTTCTTCATGAGCCTTACCTTCCGCCTTGTATTGACGGTCCATTTATACCGGCGCCTTGTGACAACAATAGAATCCGTACGCGTGTACCTAAGTACCTTTGTTCGTATACTAATGAAGACACATGTTCGAGTCAAGAGAAATAGAACGCTCGTTTGCAGAAAACAGGTGTTTGGTGTAAAATCCGCTTCAACGAGAAGGAGGCCGCCCATGGCAAAGGGAAAGATCGGTAAGCGTCAGCTCGCTATTTACGAATACATCCTCGGATACACCAAGGAGCACAGCTACCCGCCTTCGGTCAGGGAGATCGGCGAGGCGGTCGGGCTCGCCTCTCCCTCCACGGTGCATATGCACCTCAAGGCCCTGGAATCCAACGGCTACATCAAGCGTGACCCGAAGAAGCCCAGGACCATCGAGGTCGTCTCCGACGGTGAGGAGCAGGGCGTTGGGGGCACGAAGCTCGCAGAGGTGTCCCAGGACCTCAACAACAACGCGATCACGCTGCCGCTCGTTGGGAGAGTCGCGGCGGGTATGCCCATCCTCGCGGAGCAGAACGTCGAGGAGAGCCTCACGCTCCCCACGAGCATCGTGGGCGACTCGAGCTCCTTCATCCTCCGTGTGCACGGCGAGTCCATGATCAACGCGGGGATCTTCGACGGCGACTACATCGTCGTCAAGGAACAGCACGACGCGCACGATGGGGAGATCGTCGTGGCCCTCATCGACGATTCTGCGACCGTGAAGACGTTCTATCGGGAGAAGGACCGAATCAGGCTTCAGCCCGAGAACGACACCATGTCGCCCATCTACGCCGACAACCCGACCATCATCGGCAAAGTGACGGCGCTCATCCGCTCGGTCTCCTAAAGGGACGACAGCTTTGGGTTACCCGAATATCCAAATGAGCAAGCAGGGATTTTCCTCACCCTCCCGGGATTCACAGACTGGGAGGGTGAGGATCTTCGACGTCTTGCGGGGGCTCAGCGTCGTGTCGATGGTCCTCTTTCATTTCTGCTACGACCTGACCGCCATCCAGGGCACCGAGCTGCCGTGGTTCAAGCCCCCGCTCGAGGACCTGTGGCGCGCGAGCATTTCGTGGGTCTTCCTTATCCTCGCCGGCATCATGTGCGCTTACTCGAGGAGCAATTTCAGGCGCTCCCTCGTCTACGGCGTGTTCGCGCTTCTCATCTGGGTCGTGACCACGCTGGCAAAGGTCGATGTGCCGATATCGTTCGGCATCATCTACTGCATGTTCGCGTCGACCCTGGCGTATGCGGCCCTTGAGCGATTAGGCGTCGCTCCCAGGGGAATCGCGGCGGCGGGCGTTCTGTTCGTTTGCTTTGTCCTGTGCCTGGGCATCAGCTCGGGGAGCATCGGCTTGGCAGACGCGCGTTTACGTCTCCCCCGCTGCCTCTATGAGACCAAATGGCTTTCTTGGCTCGGTTTTCCCGGCCCCGGTTTCTCTTCGGGAGACTACTATCCGCCGCTCCCCTATTCATTGATTTTCCTTGCCGGCGCGGCCATCGGGCCGGGCCTGAAGGAACGGCTCCTGGGCACCCCGCTCGCAAGGGTCAGCTGCCCCGCCCTTGAGATCATCGGACGTAACGCATTGGCGGTCTACGTGGTCCATCAGCCCGTGTTACTGCTGCTATCCGGCTTCGTCTCCTGAATCGGCGACCCGATATGGGTCCAAGGTTAGGCGCATTCTCTCCGAAGCCTTGACTGTGGCGAGCAGGCCGCCGTCAACATATTGCTCCCGCATGACCTGGCACCGCTCATGAACCATCTTGAGGAGAAGGCCTTTCTCATAGGGCACCAGAACGGTCAGGGTCTCGTCTCCCTGGGATGCTTCCCTTCCGATGCGGTACAGAAGAGAATCAATGCCCTTGCCGTCCCTAGCAGAGATCATGACGGCCTCAGGATACGCCGCGGCAATTGAACGAAGCTCATCCTGCGTCAAAAGATCGGCTTTGTTCAGCACGATCAATCGCCGGATACCCTCGGCCCCGATGTCACTGAGGATAGACACAACGGCGTCGAGCT
This sequence comes from Coriobacteriia bacterium, assembly GCA_030530145.1. Taxonomy (GTDB): domain Bacteria; phylum Actinomycetota; class Coriobacteriia; order Coriobacteriales; family Atopobiaceae; genus Paratractidigestivibacter. Next base: position 44,001 of record JAUMVN010000001.1, read on the forward strand.
CGTCTTGGCGGCGAGGGTCCGAAGCATCGACCACCAACAGCAGTAGATCGGCGGCCCTCACCTCCGAGAGCGTCGATTTAAAGGCCTCGACCAGCGTGGTAGGGAGCTTTTGGATAAACCCGACGGTATCCGTCAGCGTGATCTTTCGGCCCTCGGCCAAATCAAACGACCGCGTCGTGGGGTCGAGCGTGGCGAAAAGCTCGTCCTTTGCATAGACCCCGGCGCCGGTGAGCTGGTTCAAGAGGGTGGACTTGCCGGCGTTCGTATAGCCGACAAGCGCGACCCGATAGATGCCCGAGTCCCAGCGCGCCTTGCTCTGGACGCCGCGCCTCTTCTCCAGCTCCTGGAGCTCCTTCTTCAAAACCGATATGCGACCGCGGACAAGGCGCCGGTCGACCTCAAGCTGGCTCTCGCCCTGGCCGAATCGCCCGCCGATCCCGCCGCGCGTTTGCTCCCCGACCAGGTGGCTCCACATACCGCGTAGCCGAGGGAGAACGTATTGGAGCTGGGCGAGCTGGACCTGGAGCCGTCCTTCGTGGGTCCGGGCATGCTCACCGAAGATGTCCAGGATGAGCGCCGTCCGGTCGATGATCTTCACCGGCTCGCCGACCTCGCGCTCAAGGTTCGACTGTTGCGAAGGGGTCAGCTCGTCGTCGAAGATGACTACATCGGCGTCGAGCCGCCGAACATAGCCGACCAGCTCCTCGACCTTGCCTTTGCCGATAAAGGTCTTCGGGACCGGCTTGTCGAGCCTCTGTGTCAGGGTGAAGACGACCTCGGCTCCGTCCGTCTGCGCAAGCCTCTCGAGCTCAGCAAGCGAATCCTCGCAGGTCCAAGAGCCGACGCCCCTATCGACACCAACGAGTATCGCCTTTTCGGCCACTTTTTCGGTAGAGAAGGGCTTAAAACGACCCATGCTCATCCTCCGAGGCCGCGTCAATATTCCCAAGGATTCGCTCAGCGGCCTCGTCGAGAGAAACGCTCGAGAGTTCGATCCACTGGACACGAGGGTCGTTCTTGAACCAGGAGATCTGGCGCTTGGCGTAGCGGCGCGTCCTCACCTTGATGGCGTCCACGGCGTCCTCCAAGCTCCGATGTCCCTCCAAGTAGTCCACGAGCTCCTTATATCCGATAGCTTGCCCCGCAGTTGTGTTGCCGAGCGCCCCGGCGTCATAAAGCCCTCGGACCTCTTCGACGAGCCCCTGCTCGATCATGAGGTCGACGCGCTCCTCGATACGCCGATAAAGGGCCTCTCTTGGCATCGAGAGGCCGAACACGAGCGCCCGGTACCACGCCGCGCGCTTATGCAGACCTTTGTTGTGCTCGGCATAGCTCACGCCCTCGTCGAGCATCTCGAGAGCGCGAACGACCCTCCTCACGTTGTTCGGGTGGATGAGGGCGGCGCTCGCAGGGTCTCGCTCCAGGAGCAGTCGGTACACGGCGTCTGCGCCGAGGTCATCGGCCATGCCCTCGTAGGTCGAACGCTCCCTCGCGCCCTTCTCGCCGGCAGGGAACCGCATATCGTCGATAACGGCGTTCAGATAGAGGCCCGTTCCGCCGCATAGTACCGGGACCTTGCCCCGCCCGAGAATACCATCGACCACGGCGCGGCAATCCCGTTGGAACAGCTGGACGGAATAGTCGTCCACCGGGTCGCAGACGTCGACCATGCGCAGGGGGACGAGCCTCTCCGCGGTGGGGGTCTTCGCGGTTCCGATGTCCATACCGCGGTAAACCTGCATTGCGTCGACGGAGACGACCTCAGAGGAAAGCCGGGACGCGAGGCGGTCCGCCAACGAGCTCTTGCCGGAGGCCGTCGGGCCCACAACGGCTATGACAGGACCGGGAAGGCTCAACGAGGGTCGCCCTCGATGGATCCGCGGAGATACCACGTGCGGGCCTCGTCGACGCGCACCGAGCACACCTTGCCGACGAGTTCGTCGGCGTCGAGCCCCTCAGGAAGCCCGAAATGAACTGTGCGCATCTTCTCGCTGTGGCCGACCATAACGTTGCCGTCACGCTTCGAGGGGCCTTCGACGAGAACGGAGACGACCTCGCCGAGCTCGCGCTGGTTCGACTCGAAGGCCTGCTTGGCGACGAGGTCCGCCAGGCGATCGAAACGCTCTTGGATGACCTCTTTAGGGGTGTCGTCGGGAATCTTCGCGGCGGGCGTCCCGGGCCTCGGCGAGTAGATAAAGGTATAGGCGCCGGAGAACCCAGCCTCGCGCACGAGCGAGAGCGTGTCCTCGAAATCCTCCTCGGTCTCGACGGGGAAACCGACGATGATGTCCGTGGAGAGCGCGAGGTCGGGCATAGCCTCCCTTAGGCGCCCCACGAGGGCGAGATACTGCTCCCTCGTGTACTTGCGGTTCATTGCCTTGAGCACGCGCGTGGAGCCGCTCTGGACGGCAAGGTGGAGATGAGGCATGACGCACTCGGTCTCGGCCATGGCGCGGATGGTCTCGTCGGTAAGGTCATGAGGGTTCGAGGAGGTGAAGCGCAGCCTCTCGATGCCCGTCTTGCCGACGGCGCGCAGAAGGTCCGAGAAGCGCGGCTCGCCATAGATGTTGCGGCCGTAGGAATTGACGTTCTGCCCGAGCAGCGCGATCTCGCGCACACCGTCTGCCACGAGGCGCTCGCACTCCCCCACCACGGCCTCGATGGTGCGGCTCTTCTCGCGCCCGCGGACATAGGGCACGATGCAGTACGTGCAGAAGTTGTTGCAGCCCGTCATGATCGGAACCCAGGCGTGGAATTTCTGGGCGCGCCGGGACGGAAGGTCGCACGAGAAGCCGCGCCCCTCCTCCTTGGTATCGACCTCGACAGTCTTCCCATCGTCCTCGAAGGCCTCGGAAAGAAGCTCCGGGAGGCTCGCGAGGGCGCTCGTTCCGAAGACGACGTCGGCGGCCGGGATATGCTGCCTGATCTTCTCGCCGTCGCGCTGCGCGATGCAGCCGCCGATGGCGACGACGCGCTTGCCGCACGGGGGCTTGGGCGCGCTGACCATCGCGGACGCCTGCCCGTAGAGGCGCTGGTCGGCGTTCTCGCGCACACAGCACGTCATGAAGACGACGATGTCAGCCTGCTCCGGCTCCTCCACCCAGATGCACCCGTTCTGCTCAAGAAGACCCTCCACGCGCTCGGAGTCGTGGAGGTTCATCTGGCAGCCGAAAGTCTTTACATAGTATGTCTTGCCAACAAGAGAGCTCATGGACCTACCCTTTAGGAAGCGATGCCGGTAGCCGCGGGAACCGACGGCGCTTGGATCTTGTGCACATAGATGGCGAGCCTGATGGCCGTGCGGCTCTCGCCGCCGATGAGGATATCGGAAAAAGTGGGTGCGCAGGAAACGTCATAGCCCGTGGGGATGAGAAAACCGCGCGCGATGGCGACCGCCTTGATGGCCTGGTTCACGGCCCCGGCGCCCACACACTGGATGTTGACCGGCTCGCCGTCTTTGACCAAGCCGGCTATAGCGCCGGCCACGGACGCCGGCGATGACTTGCTCGATACCTTGAGGTAGTCCATGAAGTGCTCCTGAGTTGGTCCGTTTTGAGTTTGAAGATTGTCGTTAAGCTGCGGATATTCTACAAAGAAAACCTTTGTTTGCAAAGCGAGGAGCTCCTCAGAGGTCCTCGGAGACGTCGAAGGTCACCACGATGCGCCCCTTGCCGACGCGCACCTTCGGCGCATCCTCGAGCTTAAGGTAATACCGGTCGCCGAGAAGCGCGAACGCCCGCTCGAGCTCCCGCGAGAAGTCGCGCGAGTCCTCGGCGGACAACTTGAGCCCGCGGTGGTCATGCGCGAGGTCGACGGGCTTGGGCTGCTTAGGACCGCCGCGATGCGTGAGGCGCGCCATCACGCTCCTGAGGGGTTTGATCTGCCCGGAAACAATGCGATGCGCCGTCCGCTCGCTCATATCCAGCCCGACGGAAGAAGCGACCTCATGGAGCTCGGCGGCGTCAGCCGCAGCCCTCAGGCGCTCGAGCACGGGAAGCTCCCCCATATCGTCGATGAACATGAGGTCGGAGGCGCCGATGCTCCTCGCGGCGCGGGCGCGCGCCGTAGAGGCGATCTCCGAAGGGGATCCCACGTACACCTCGCAGGTCGAGCGCTCCTCGATGGCGAACTCGCAGCAGGTGCGGATGATGTTATGGGGGCCGCGCTCGCACACGATCGCGCCGTCCTCGTCGACGCCGGTCGCGGGCCAGGTCGATTGGTCGGTCCGCTCCGAGAGCTTAGTCGCGTCGGTGACGACCTTAATGGAAGAGCCCTTACCGACGGCGCTTGACACGACGCCGGCAGACACGGCGTTCTCCCTCACCGAGTACAGCGCCATGCCGCGTCCATGGACGCCCCAACGGTCCATATGGACGCTCTCGAGCTTAGACGTGACGCGCGCCTCGAAAACATGCTCCTGCATGTCTTCCGGGATGCCAGAGCCGTCGTCGAGGATCGTGATGGTGCGCAGGTCGCCCTCGCGGCTTGTGGCGACGTAGATGTGCTTTGCGCCCGCGTCGCGCGAGTTCCTGAGCATCTCGATGACGATGTCCTCGGCGCACCGGATATCGTGCTTGGCCTGACGTCGCTCGGCCTCCGCCACGCGAAGACGAACATAGCCCTCGCCGAGGTTCTCCTCGACGCGAAGGCTACGCTCGCCGCCCATGGAGGCAACGAAGCCGAGAAAGCTTGACTCGGGCTCGACCATGAAAGCTACTTGGCCACGTCGACGGCGCGCGACTCGCGGATGACGACGACGCGGACCTGGCCCGGATACTCCATCTCGTCCTCGATCTGCTTAGCGATGTCGTGCGCGAGGACGGTTGCCTGGGCATCGGAGACCTTGCCGGGCTCGACCATGACGTGGAGCTCGCGACCAGCCTGCATGGCATAGGTCCTCTCGACGCCGTCGTGCGCGTTCGAGATCTCCTCGAGCTTCTCGAGACGCTTGATGTAGTTCTCGGCGGACTCGCGACGCGCGCCGGGTCGGGCAGCGGAGATGGCGTCCGCCGCCTGGACGAGAACGTCGAGGACGGTGTCGGGGTCGACGTCGGCGTGGTGCGCCTCGATGGCGTGCACGATCTCGGGCCGCTCGCCGTAGCGGCGGGCGAGCTCGGCGCCGATGACCGCGTGGGGACCCTCGACCTCGTGGTCGATGGCCTTGCCGAGGTCGTGCAGGAGACCGGCGCGCTTAGCGGGAGCCTCGTCGAGGCCGAGCTCGGAGGCCATGATCCCGCAGAGCGCGGATACCTGGATGGAATGCGTGAGGACGTTCTGCCCGAACGAGGTGCGGTAACGCAGGGCGCCAAGGGTCTTGACGAGCTCGGGGTGCAGGTCGTGGATGCCGGCGTCGAAGGCGGCCTGCTCGCCGGCCTCCCTCACGCGCTCGGAAACGAGAGTCTCGGCCTTCTTGTAGAGCTCCTCGATGCGGGCCGGGTGGATCCTGCCGTCGGCGATGAGGTTCTCGAGCGCGACGCGGGCCGTCTCGCGGCGAACAGGGTCGAAGCTGGAGAGAATAACGGTCTCGGGGGTGTCGTCGATGACGAGGGACACACCGGAAACCTGCTCGAAGGTCCTGATGTTGCGGCCCTCGCGGCCGATGATGCGGCCCTTGAGGTCATCGGAGGGGATGTGGACAGAGGTGACCGTGATCTCGCCGGCCTGGTCGGCGGCGCAGCGCTGGATAGCCGTGGAGATGATCTCGCGGGCCGTCTTGTCGGCCTGGGCGCGCACGTTCTGCTCGCTCTCGCGCAGGATCTGCGCCTCCTCGCGGACGGACTCGGCGCGCACGCGCTCGAGGAGCTCCGCGTGGGCGTCGTCAGCGGAGAGGCCGGCGATGCGCTCGAGCTCGGAGGCCTTCTTGGCCTCGAGGGCGTCGAGGTCGCTCTTGCGCCTGTCGAGTTGCCCCTGCAGGCTCGCGAGCTGGTGGTCGCGGCGGTCGAGCGCGTCGTTGCGATGGTCGAGGGACTCCTCGCGCTGCATGATGCGGTTCTCCATGGTCTGGAGCTCGGCCTTGCGCTTCTTCTCCTCGGCTTCAGAGGCCTGCTTGATGGCAAGAACCTGCTCCTTGGCCTCGATGACCGCCTCCTTCTTCGCGTTCTCGGCCTGTCGCGAGGCCTCGGAGGTGATGCGCTCGGCCTCGGCCTGGGCAGACTCGACCTGAGCCTGAGCGGCCTTGACCTTGGAGTTGGACTGGCCGGATAGGATGAAGTAAACGATGCCTGCCCCGGCGAGCAGGCCGACAACTGCAAAGACGATTTCCATTAGTGCTCCTCAGATGACAAAATCATGTAGTCGTATAAGGAACCCCACCCGAAGAGGTGGAACTCCGCCATCAGAGGTGCAATCGTCGAACCCCGTCTGCGCTATGTCCCTAAAAAAGCAAACGCTAGAAACAGAATATGGTCAGCTGGAAGACCAGCGAAGAGAATGCCCTTTAACGGCGTGTCTATCGTATGACCTCAGAGGGTGAAATGTCAAACCGAAGTAAGGTGAGCGCGGCTACCTTCCAAGCACCGACTTCGCAGCGTCGATGGCGATATTCATTGAATAACCTTTGCCGCAAAGAAACCTCACGATCTTTTGAAAGTCGTTCTTGCCGGTGAGGCGGCGGCGAGACGCGAGCTCATGCGCGCGCTCGCGCTCGTCGTCCTCGGAGAAGAACTCCTCGGGCCAGCCCTGGACATCCTCGGCTCGGATGCCCCTGCGCGAAAGTTCCCGCTCGATCTTCATGCGCCCCCAGCCGGCGTAGACCTTCGAGCGGATGAAGACGGAGGCGTATCTCTCGTCGTCCACAAGGCGGGTCTCCCTCGCCCGGTCGACCAGCTCGTCGCAGACCTCGGCGGAGTACCCGTCTCGGCGGAGCTTGTCGTGGAGCTCCTGGGAGGAATAGTCCCGTTTGTTTATGAGACGCTCGACCCTCGACGAGCCGCAGGCGACGGACAGGCTCTTCACCTGATAAGCAAGCTCGGCGCGCGACGAGACGAACGAAGGGCCGTCCGCCGAAGCGGCCTTGAGCCTTCTTCCCACCGCGACGGGGACCGACCAGGTCTCCTCGCCGTCGGGCGAGGAGACCGTGAGCCTGGCCCTTGCGAACGTGGCGCCGAACGAGGCGCCGCCGCGCTCGGGGAGCTCGACGAACCAGGAGAAGCCGCTCGGTGAACCATCAGCCATAAAGGCGCCTACTCAGCAGCGTCGTCGGGGCCGAAATCGGGCGCTATCCCCTCGACCGGCTCGCCCACGCGCTCGTCGCCGAGCTCAAGGCCACACGCAACCCGAATCCTGTGCTCGATCTCCTCGCGCAGGTCGGGGTTCTCGGCGAGGAAAGCCTTGACGGTCTCGCGTCCCTGGCCCAAGCGCTCCTCGTCGTACGAGTACCAGGAGCCGGACTTCTCGATGACGTGGAAATCGACGCCCATGTCGAGGATGGAGCCCTCCTTGGAGATGCCCTCGCCGTACATGATGTCGAACTCGCACTGTTTGAAAGGCGGCGCCACCTTGTTCTTGACGACCTTGACGCGGACGCGGTTGCCGATGATGTTTCCCTTGTCGTCCTTGATGGTGTCCGTGCGGCGGATGTCCATGCGCACGGTCGAGAAGAACTTCAGGGCGCGTCCGCCAGGGGTCGTCTCGGGGTTGCCGAACATGACGCCGATCTTCTCTCGGAGCTGGTTGATGAAGATGCAGGTGGTGTTGGACTTGGAGAGGGAACCCGCGAGCTTGCGCAGCGCCTGGCTCATGAGCCTGGCCTGGAGCCCGACCGTGGAGTCGCCGATCTCGCCCTCGATCTCGGCGCGCGGGGTGAGGGCCGCCACGGAGTCGATGACGACGACGTCGATGGCACCGGAGCGGACGAGCATGTCGCAGATCTCGAGCGCCTGTTCACCGGTGTCGGGCTGGGAGATGAGGACCTCGTCGATGTCGACGCCGATGCGGGCGGCGTAACCGGGGTCCAGGGCATGCTCGGCGTCGATGAAGGCGACGACGCCGCCGAGGGCCTGCGCCTCCGCGAGGATCTGGAGGGAGAGCGTCGTCTTGCCCGAGGACTCGGGGCCGTAGATCTCGACGATCCTGCCGCGCGGCACGCCGCCGATGCCGAGCGCGTGGTCGAGGGCGATCGAGCCGGTGGGAATGGACTCGACCTCAAAGTCGGGGCCGTCGTCGCCGAACTTCATGATGGAGCCCTTGCCGAACTTCTTCTCGATCTCCTTGGTGGTCTCCTCGAGGACCTTCTCGCGCTCCTCGCCCTCGGTGCGCGGACGGATCTCTTTGGTCAACGGACCCTTTGCCTTAGCCATGTACGCTCCCCTTTGTTCGAATTGCCTCGATACTAATCGAACAGCCGTTCTTAGTCAACCGCAAGAGAACCGTAGCACGTCGAATTCCCGCAGCAGCCGCGCGTAGCCGACGGCATGCCGACGAGACGCCGACGGAATGCCGACGGGAGGCGGCTAAGACAAAGCCCCGGGCGTTGAAAACCCGGGGCTCAGGCTGGGCAGCGCTCGAGCAGGTCTCGCGGATCAGGCCCTCGTCTCCACAATGCCTTCATACAAGAGGCGGAGCGCCTTCTCGCACGCCGCGCGGCGAACCTCAGCGCGGCCGCCGGGAAACAGCTCCGATCGTGTAAGGGTCCCTTTCGGGGCCGCGAGGCCGAACCAGACGGTACCGACGGGCTTGCCCGGCTCCTCCCCCTGCGGCCCCGCTATGCCCGTCACGGACACGGCGACGTCGCAGCCGAGCACCCGGCGGGCCCCCTCGGCCATCTGCGCCGCGCACTCCGCCGAGACCGCGCCCAGGCCCTCAACCTCGAGCACGTCCTCGTTGCTGACGCCGAGCACCTCGTGCTTCACCGGAATCGCGTAGCTGACCACGGAGCCCCTCACCGCGGAGGACGAGCCCGGGACGGCGGTCAGGCAGCCGCATACGAGGCCCCCCGTGCACGACTCGGCGCACCCGACGGTGAGCCCGGCGTCGGCGGCCGCCCCGACGACCATGGCGGCGAGCTCGTAGAGGCTGCCGTCGTCCTCGAGTATCGCCTCGGCGGCGCCCACGCTACTCGGCCTCCGCGAGGTACTTCCAGCCCTTGAGGAAATAGTCGACGCCCGACCAGGCGGTGAGGAGCACCGCGACCGCGAGGAAGACGCGCGAGACGATGAGAAGAACGCCGAGCGCGCCGTCGCATGGGATCCCCATGCACAGAAGAAGCCCGCAGATGGCGACCATGGTCGTCGCCGTCTTCCACTTGCCGAGGTTGCTCGCGGCGACGACGACGCCCTTGGAGGCCACGACCATCCTGAGGCCGCTCACCAGGAACTCGCGGGCCACCACGACGAGAAGGACCCACGACGAGACATAGCCGTGCTCGAGGAGATAGCACAGCGCGACGATGACAACCAGCTTGTCCGCGATGGGGTCGAGGAACTTGCCGAAGGTCGTGACCTCGCCCCTGCTGCGGGCGAGGTAGCCGTCCAGCTTGTCCGTGAGGGCAAGAAGGACGAAGAACACGAAGCTCACGAGAGCGAGGGAATCCCACGAGGAGCCGGGCTGCGCGGGGCAGAACGACTCGGCGACGAGCAGCCAGACCGGGACGAAGACGACGCGCACCGTCGTGACGATGTTCGCGGGGGTCCAGACGCTTGCGGAAGGCTGAGCGGAAGCGGACATGCTTTACGCCACCTCCCCGTCGTCGACGAGCTCTCCGACCATCTCGTAGCAGAACGAGTCGACGAGGTCGACGGTCACGACGTCGCCGACGGCAGCCTCGCCGCTGGCGATGTGCACGGCGCCGTCGCAATCGGGGGCCTGGAACCAGGCGTGCCCGATGAGCTCGGCGCCCGACTCGGTCTCCTCGATACCGTCGATGATCACCTTGACGCGCTCGCCGACGTGCTTGGCCGTTGCGGAAAAGCCGAGCTCCTCGACGAGGTCGATGAGGCGCTGGGTGCGCTCGAGCTTGACGTCCTCGTCGACCTGGCCGTCCATCTTGGCGGCCGCGGTCCCTTCTTCCTGCGAATACGCGAAAACAGAAGTGTAGTCGAACTCCTCGGCCTCGATGAAGTCGTAGAGCTCGTCGGCCTCCTCGTCCGTCTCGCCGGGGAAACCGGCCATGCCGGTCGTGCGCAGGACCATGCCCGGGATCTCGGAGCGCAGGCGCGCGAACAGCTCGTGGAGCTGCCGAGGGTCGCCTGAGCGGTTCATAGCCTTGAGGACGCGCTCGGAGCAGTGCTGGATGGGGATGTCGATATAGGGGAGCACCTCGGGCGTGTCGCGGATGGCCGCGATGAGCTCGTCGGTCATTCCCTCGGGCTGGAGATAGAGGACGCGGACCCAGCCGTCATAAGGGCGCACGGACTCGGCCACCTGCACGAGCAGCTTGGCGAGCGTCTGGTCCCCGCCGAGGTCTGATCCCCAGATGCCCGTGTCCTGCCCGATCAAGACGACCTCGCGCACGCCGCCCTCCATGAGGTCGCGGACCTCGCGGACGATCTCGTCGGCCGGGCGCGAGTAGTAGCGCCCGCGGATATACGGGATGGCGCAGAAGGTGCAGAAGCGGTCGCAGCCCTCGGAGATCTTGACGAACGCCGAGGCCCCCTCGACCGTCCGAAGCGTCCCGCCCCCGTCGACGGCCGGGACGTCGAGGCCCAGGACGCCGCAGACGACGTCGACGATGCCGTCCTCGTCCTCGGCCTTCACGAACGCGGCGACTTCCGGGAGCTCGCCGGGAAGGTCGTCGCCGTAGCGGGAGGGAACGCACCCGCACATGACGATCGGGCACGAGCGCACGCCCTCGGCGCGGCCCTCGGCCAGGTCGAGCGTGGCCTCGACGGACTCCTCGGTCGCGGATGCCAGGAATGAGCAGGTGTTGACGATGGCGACGTCGGCATTGTCGGGGGTATCGGCCTCATCGAAGCCGGAGGAGCGCAGCAGCGCCCGCATCCGGTCGGTGTCGACTTCGTTCTTTGCGCAGCCGAGCGTGATATAGAGCACCCTCGGCGACGGGTTGGTCGGTGCCATCGAGGCCCCCTATCGGTAGTTGTTGAACTGCAGGGGCTGCCCGTAGTCGTTCTGCTTCAGCTGGGCGATGACCTGCTGGAGGACGTCGCGGGAAGCGGAGCTCACCCGGAGCTTATCGCCCTCGACGGTCGCCTTGCACTTGAGCTTGAGGTCGCGGATGTCCTTGGCGATCTTCTTCGCCGTGTCCTGGTCGATGCCCTGGACGATATGCCCTGCCTGGCGGACGCTCATGCCGCTCGCGGCCTCGGGCTTGTCCCACTTGACGGCGGCCAGGTCGATCCCGCGCTTCGTGAGCTTGCCGCCGAGGACGTCGCGGACCTGCCCCGCGACGAACTCGGAGGGAGCCTCCAGCTTGAAGGAGCCGTCCTTCTTCGAGAGCTCGAGCGAGGCGCCCGTGCCCTTGAGGTCGTAGCGCTGCCCGAGCTCGCGGGCAGCCTGCTGGTAGGCGTTGTCGACCTCTTGCATGTCCACCGTCGAGACGATGTCGAAGCTGCATTCCTTGGCCATGGTTCTCTCCTTATCCTCGGCGCCCCTCGTGCGCCCAAGGGCAAAATACCGGTGTTATTCCTCGGCGGCGGCCTGGTCCGCCGCATCGGCCGGCTGCGAGTCGGCCGCTCCCGAGCCGTCCGTCGAGCCGGTGGTCGTCGTCTCGGGGGGCTTCGTCCCCTTGACCGAGAGCGAGCCCAAGCCCGAGGCCTTCGACGTGAAGGCGACGCTCTTGCCGTTGTTGGTCACGGTCACGCTCGACGGGTCCCCGGCTTGGACCGTCAGGCTGTCAGTAACGGTGAACTCCTGCTCCCAGGGCCCCGTCACCGACTCCGCGACGGCGCTCACGCCGTCGTTCGTGATCTCTAGCCAGGTATAGGCGCCGGAGGCGACCGAAACCTTCACGACCGTGGGGGTATAGGTCGACGCGGAGCCGCCGTCGCTCGAGGCGGCCGCAGAAGAATCTCCCTGCGACGACGTCGTCTGGGAGGTGGTCTGCGAGGACCCCGACTGAGTGCCGCTCGCGGTGCCCGACGAGCTCCCCTGCGAGCTTTGGTCCACGGAGTTGACGGTGACGGCCTTCCCCTGGTCGGATGAGGAGCCCTTCGAGTTGACGCAGGAGCTCACCGAGAAGACGATGATCGCGGTGAGGACGACGGCGAGCACGAGGATGATCGCGAAGATGGCCCGCTGCTGGTCCGCGAAGAAACCCTGCGCCCCGCTCGGCTGACGCCGGCCGCGCCCCGAGGACCCCCTCTGCTGGCCTGCCCCGCGAGAAGGGCCCGGCGCGTAGTCCGACCCGCTCCGGCGGCGGACGTTCGGGCGGTCCATGTTAGCGATGTTTCTCGACGACCTCCGGCCGCTGATGGTGGAGGCCCGCTCATAGGGGCTCGCCTGCTCGTCGTAGCGCATGTCGTCGGTGTACTCGCGGGGGCGGATGCTGCGGGTGCTCACGTCGTCGCGGCGATAGTAGCCGTCGCGCGCGTCTCCGCGGTAGCCGTGGTCCTGACCGACCTCGCCGGCGGCCTGGCCGCGCATCCGCTGCTGCGACCCGCGCCGCCTCTGGCGCTCCGCGCGCGAGCTGACGGGCCGCTCCTCGGCCTCGGGACGGCGCCTCTGGGTATTGTAGGGCCTGCGCTGCCTGCCCTGGCCCTCCGGGCCGTAGCCCTGCGAAGCATACGCTTCCGCGGCCGAGGGGCCAGACCCCGCGAGGGGAAGCGAGCGCCTCGAGCGGACCGGCGTCGTCGTTGCGAACGCGCCCATGTCGCCCGCGGGACCGCCGGACGTGGGAAGAAGCCCGTGGTACTCCACATAGGCCTTCGGGCGCGAGGAGAGGTCGCCGACCCCTCCCCTGCCGCGGCGGGAACCGCCGGCCGACCGCTCGTCGACATAGGCGGAGAGCTCGTCTTGGAACAGGCCGGTGATCTGCCTCGGGTCGAGGCCGAGGTAGCGGGCGTACGAGGACAGCATGCCCTGCGCATAGCCGCTCTGGGGCATGCGCTCGAAGTCGCCCTCCTCGAAGGCCATGAGCACGTCCTCGCGCAGCCTGAGGATACGGGAGGCCTGCTCGAGGGAAAGGCCCAGCTGCCGCCTGCGCGAGCTGAGCATATCGCTGAAACGCTGGCGAGCCATCCCCTGCTAAACCTCCCCGTACTGTGCGTCCGCCAATTTAAGGTCCTCGAGGCCGTCCTTGTCGAGGAGCACCTCGCGCGGCTTGGAGCCGTTCGCGGGGCCGACGACGCCCTTGGCCTCGAGCATGTCCATGATCCTGCCCGCCCTAGCATACCCAACGGACAGCGCGCGCTGAAGACTCGAGGTGGAACCCAGCTGAGAATCCACGACGATGCGGGCGGCCTCCCAAATGAGCGGGTCGTCGTCCTTGGGTGCGTCGGGGCCCGCCGGCGCGCCGGGCGCGTTCGGCACCACGGCGGTGAGGATGTCCTCGTGGTAGTCGGCCGTGACCTGGCCCTTGATGAAACTAACCGTCTCCTCGATCTCGCCGTCGGAGACCCAGCACCCCTGCGCGCGCGTGGGCTTCTTTCCGCGGAGCTTGACGAGCATGTCTCCCTTGCCCAGGAGCTGCTCGGCGCCCTTCTGGTCGAGGATGATGCGCGAGTTCAGCGAGTTGTCGACCGAGAGCGCCACGCGGTTGTCGATGTTGGCGCGGATGAGGCCGGTGACGACGTCCGCCGACGGGCGCTGCGTCGCGACGATCAGGTGGATGCCCGCCGCGCGGCCGAGCTGGGCGATGCGCACGATGGAGCTCTCCACGTCCTTGCCGGCGACCATCATGAGGTCGGCGAGCTCGTCGATGACGATGACGAAGTAGGGCATGTGCTTCGGCGGGTTCTCCATGTCCGCGTACTTGTCGCCGTCGACGTTGCCGTTGAAGGTCTTGATGTCGCGCACCTTGTAGTGCTCGAAGACCTTCAGGCGCCGCTCCATCTCGGTCACGCCCCACTGAAGGGCGCTCGCGGCCTGGCGCGGCTCGGTGACGACCGGCACGTACAGATGCGGCAGGCCGGCATAGCCCGTGAACTCGACGCGCTTGGGGTCGACCATGATCAGGCGGACCTGCTCGGGGGTCGAGCGCATGAGCATGCTCATGACGATGGCGTTGAGCAGCACCGACTTGCCGGAGCCGGTCGTGCCGGCAACCAGGAGGTGCGGCAGGCCAGCGAGGTCGACGACGATGGGCTTTCCCTCGGAATCGCGCCCGAAGGCGCACTCGAGCGGGCCGCCCTTCGCGTACGGGAGCACGTCGGAGAGAAAGACCGGCTGGGGCTTCTCGTTCGGGATCTCGATGCCGACGAGCGAGGTCCCCGGGATGGGGGCGAAGATGCGCACGGACTTGGCCGCGAGCGAGAGCGCGATGTCGTCCTCGAGGTTGACGATCTTGTTCACGCGCTCGCCCTCGCCCATGGAGATCTTGAACGTCGTGACCGACGGGCCGGCGATCCAGCCCTCGACGCGCGAGGTGAGGCCGAACTCCTCGAGGGTCCCCTGGAGCTTCTGCGCCGTGCCGGCGAGCTCGGAGTCGTTGGCGTAGCTGCCCGAGAACCCCGCGTTCTCCTTGAGGATGGAGAGGGGCGGGAGCTCGTAGGAATCGTTCCCATCGCCCGGGCGCTTGATCTCGGTCGGGGGCGCCGGCTGCTCCTTGGCCTCGCCGGCGGGGGCGTCGGCGCGCGCTGCGCCGGCGAGAAACGCGGGGACGGACCCGGCCGCGGCGGCATCCGCGGCAGCGGGGGCGCCGGCAGGGCCCTTCGCCTTCTTGGCCCCCTGCTTGCGGCGGGTGCGCGGCTCGAGCAGGGAGGTGGCGGCCTCCTCGACGTCCGACAGGTCGTCCGCCGCCGCGAACTCCTCAGCGATGGAGGCCGTCGAGCGCGCCTTCCGCTCGGCAGGCTGCTGGCCGCGCTTGAGAACGGTCGTCTTCCGGTTTCCGAGGAAGGTCGTCTCGCCCTCGCCCGTCTCGTCGAAGAGCGACGGCTGGGCGGCGGAGCCCGAGGACGACCCGCCCCGGGGCTGCTGGGCCTCCTCGCGCCGCTGCATGGTCTGCAGGCGCGTCTCGGCGCGCTCCGCGAGGCGCTCCTCGCGTCGGGCGGCGACGTCCTCGCGGGCGCGCTGCATTCCCTCGCCGAGGCGCGTGACCGCGTCGGAGATGGAGAAGCCGCAGATAACGATGCCCGCGGCGACCACGCCGAGCAGGCAGACGTTGCCGACGATGACGCCGACGAGCTTCGCCGCCCAGAACGCGACGAAGCCGCCGACGTAGCCGCCCGACTCGCCGACGGTCTCGGCCGAGAGGGCGAGCTCCGGGTTATCCCCGACGCCGGGCTGGTTGAGCGAGATCATGGCGAGGACGGCGAGGACGACGAGCGCGAGGCCCGCCGCCACATGGCCGGAGAAGGGCCCGTCCTCCCCCATGAAGAACGTCGTGGAGAAGAGGAACAGCGCCACGGGGACGAGCACCGCGCCCGCCCCGAAGCACATGGTGAGGGCATGGCCCACCGCGCTCGTGACGACGGCGCCCGAGGGGACGACGACCGAGACGAACATCGCGATGGCGAGCACCGCCAGGACGACCCCGGCGATGTCGCGCTCCGCGTCGGTGAGGACGATGCCCTCGGCCTTGGGCCGGGCCTTGCCGCCCTTGGCCTTGGGCGAGCCCTTCTTTGCTGCGTTCCTGCTGCGGCTGGAGGGCATCCCTTAGACCTCCAGGACGACCGGGATGACCATCGGGCGGGCATGGGTCTTGTTCCAGAGCAGGTTTGAGAGCTGGTTGCGGACGTTGCGGCGGACGGCGTCGATGTTCACGCCGTCGGCGTTGGTGAGCTTCTCGACCTGCTGGCGGATCATGAGCTGCGCGTCCTCGAGGAAGGCGGGGTCGGACGAGAAAGAGACACCGCGGGCGTTGATCTCGATGGCCTTGACCGTGCCCTTCTTGCCCGTGAGGGCGATGGTGCAGGTTACGACGCCGTCGTCGGCGAGCTTCTGGCGGTCGCGGAGCACCACGGGGTCGGCCTCGGTCACGGTGCCGCCGTCGACGTAGACGACGCCGGACTCGACCGCGCGGCCGCGGCGGACCTTGTGGTTCACGAGCTCGAGGGAGTCGCCGTTGTCGAGGATGAAGACGTTCTTCTCGCTCATACCGAGGTCGAGCGCGAGCTGGGCGTGGGCGCGCAGGTGCTGCGCCTCGCCGTGGACCGGCATGAAATAGCGCGGGCGGGCCATGGAGAGCATGAGCTTGAGCTCCTCCTGGGAACCGTGGCCCGACACGTGGACCAGGGTCTTGCTCTTGTCGTAGATGTCGCAGCCGATCTTGGAGAGCGAGTTGACGATGGCCTGGACGCTCTTCTCGTTGCCGGGCACCGGCGTGGCCGAGATGATCACGGTGTCGGAGGCGTTGATGGACAGCGACTTGTGCTCGCCGTTGGCCATGCGCGCCAGCGCCGAGAGCGGCTCGCCTTGGCTACCGGTGCAGAGAACAACGATCTGGTCGGAATCGAGCTTATCGATGTCGAAGGCGTCGATGATGTCGTCGGCGCCGATCTTGAGGTAGCCGAGCTCGCGCGCGACCTTGGTGTTCGTGACCATGGAGCGGCCGGTCACGACGACCTTGCGGCCGACGGACGTGGCGGCGTCGCAGACCTGCTGCAGGCGATGGATATGCGACGAGAAGCTCGCGACGAAGACGCGGCCGGGCGCGTTCTTGATGATGTGGCGCAGGTTCGGGCCGACGGCAGCCTCGGAGGGCGTGTACCCGGGGCGGGTCGCGTTCGTCGAGTCGGAGAGCAGAAGGTCGATGCCGTTGCCGCCGAACTTGTTGATGGCCTGGTAGTTGGGCCTGCGACCGTCGATGGGCGTGTTGTCGAGCTTGAAGTCGCCCGTGTGCATGACGGTTCCCGCCGGGGTCTGCATATAGACGCCGAGCGCCCCCGGGATGGAGTGCGTCATCGAGAAGAACGTCAGGTTGATGGCGCCGAGGTTCACGTTCGAGCCGTCCTGGACCTCACGGAACTTGGGGCTCTTGATCTTGTGCTCGGCGAGCTTGCCCTCGATCATGCCGAGGGTGAGCTTGCTCGAGTAGATGGGGACCTTCTTGGTGAGGTCCATGAGCAGGTACGGCAGCGCGCCGGTGTGGTCCTCGTGGCCGTGGGTGATCACGATGCCGCGCAGCTTGTGCTCGTTCTCGAGCACATAGGTGTAGTCAGGCAGGATGAGGTCGATACCGGGCATATTGTCGTCCGGGAACATCAATCCGGCGTCGATCAAGACCATGTCGTCCCCGTACTCGAAGGCGGTCATGTTCTTGCCGATGCCGTCGAGACCACCCAGCGGGATGATCTTCAGGGCGATATCTTTCTTGGGCATTCCTAAAACTGAACCTTTCTGATTAAGCCGATAGGTGCTATTCGACGATTGGCAGTGCCGCCAACCGAACAATCCAGTCCGTGCGCCGATTGCGCAAGCTGATTCATTGTAACTAAGAATGAGGCCCGCTCGCGCACTTACATAAAAAGAGGCCCCGCGTGCGCGGGGCCTCCTCTCGAGTCGGCTTATAGCCGGCGCCTAAGCGTCGTGGTGACGGCGCGGCTGGCGCTTCTCGCCGCCGTTGTCGCCGGGGCGACGGCGGGGACGGCGCTCGCCGTCCGCGTGGCGACGGCCGTGGCCCTCGCCCTCGGAAGACTTGCCGGAGCCGGCGGGAGCCTCGGGCTTGTCGATGCGGTCGAGGCTGATCTTGCCCTTCTCGTCGACCTCGAGGACGCGGACCTTGACCTCGTCGCCGATGTTGAGGACGTCCTCGACCTTGTCGACGCGGCCCTGCGCGACGCGGGAGATGTGGAGCAGGCCGTCCTTGCCGGGGAGCAGCTCGACGAAGGCGCCGAAAGGCTGGATGCCGACGACGCGGCCGGTGTACTCCTCGCCCACCTCGGGGACCTTGACGATCGCCTTGATGCGCTCGGCCGCGGCGTCGCCCGCGCCGTTCGTGCCGGCGATGAAGACGGTGCCGTCCTCCTGGATGTCGATGGTGGCGCCGGTGTCCTCCTGGATGCCGCGGATGACCTTGCCGCCGGAACCGATGACCTCGCGGATCTTGTCGGTCGGGATCTGGAGACTGATGATCTGCGGCGCGCACTCCTTGGTGGCAGCGCGGGGCGCGGGGATCTGCTCGAGCATGGCGTCGAGGATGAACATGCGGCCCTCGTGAGCCTGCATAAGGGCGGAGCGAAGGATCTCGGGCGTGAGGCCGGTGGCCTTGTTGTCCATCTGCATGGCGGTGATGCCCTTGGTGGTGCCCGTCACCTTGAAGTCCATGTCGCCGAGGAAGTCCTCGAGGCCCTGGATGTCCGTGAGGACGACGGTCTTGCCGTTCTCCTGGATGAGGCCCATGGCCACGCCGGAGACCGGGCGCTTGAGGGGCACGCCGGCGTCCATGAGCGCGAGCGTGGAGCCGCAGGTCGAGCCCATGGAGGAGGAGCCGTTGGACTCCATGACCTCGGAGACGACGCGGATGGTGTAGGGGAACTCCTCCTCGGAGGGGATCACGGGGAGAAGAGCGCGCTCGGCGAGGTTGCCGTGGCCGATCTCGCGGCGCTTCGGGGAGCCCATGCGACCGGTCTCGCCGGTGCAGTACGGCGGGAAGTTGTAGTGGTGGATGTAGCGCTTGCCGTCGACCGGCTCGATGGTGTCGAGGCGCTGCCACTCGTTGAGCATGCCCAGAGTGCAGACGGAGAGCACCTGGGTCTGGCCGCGCTGGAAGAGGCCGGAGCCGTGGACGCGGGGCAGGTAGTCGGGCTTGATCATGAGCGGGCGCACCTCGTCGGCGGCGCGGCCGTCGACGCGCTCGCCGGTCTCGACGACCATGAGGCGCATGGCGTGCTTCTCGAGGGCCTTGAGCTCGACGGGGATCTCGCGGCCGTACTTGGCCTGCTCCTCCTCGGTGAACTCGGCCTTGATGGCGGCCTTCAGGGCCTCGACCTTGGCGATGCGGGAGAGCTTGTCGGCGTCCTTGAGGGCGGCGTCCATCTCGTCGAAGTGGGCGAAGACGCGCTCGTGGACCTCGGGGGTCGGCTCGTCGAGGATGTACTCGCGCTGCTGGATGGGGCCGTTGGCCTCCTCGACCTTGGCGAAGAACTTCTTCTGCTCCTCGCAGAAGGCGGCGATGGCCTCCTGGCCGAAGGCCATGGCGGCGAGCATGTCCTCCTCGGAGATCTCCTCGGCGCCGGCCTCGAGCATCGAGATGAAGTCGGCGGAGCCGCCCAGCTCGAGGTCGAGGTCGGAGTTGTCGCGCTCCTCGTAGGTCGGGTTCACGATGAACTCGTGGGTGTCGCGGTCGCGGCCGATGCGCACGCAGGCAAGCGGGCCCTCGAAGGGCACGCCGCCGACGGTCAGGGCGGCCGACGCGGCCATGATGCAGATGGTGTCGACCGGGTTCACCTGGTCGGCCACGAGCGTCGTGGCGACGACCTGGACCTCGTTGCGGAAGCCGGCCGGGAAGGACGGGCGCAGCGGGCGGTCGATCATGCGGGCGGTGAGGGTGGCCTTCTCGGAGGGGCGCGCCTCGCGCTTGAGGTAGCCGCCGGGGATGCGGCCCACCGCGTACATCTTCTCGATGAAGTCGACCGTCAGCGGGAAGAAGTCGTAGTCCTTGCGCTCCTTGGACACCACGGCGGTGAGAAGGACCGTGGAGTCGCCGCTCTTCACGAGGCAGGCGCCGGTGGCCTGCTTGGCGAGCTCGCCGGTCTCGAGGACGTAGTGCTTGCCGTAGAGGTCGAACTCATGGGTGACTTTTGCCATTTTTCTTTTCCCTTATCTCCGCCTGCCACATCGCAGGCGGGCCTTCTTGCGGGGCCCTTCCCCGCGGCGTTCCCCGGGCTCCTCCCGGAAAACACAACAAGGGGCACCCGCAGGTGCCCCCGTGTTTGAGAATCTGTGCGACCTACTGGATGTTGTCGCGGATGCCGAGGCTCTTGATGAGGCTACGGTAGTTCTCGATGTCGTTCTTCTTGATGTAAGAAAGAAGACGACGGCGCTTACCGACGAGCATGAGGAGGCCGCGACGGGTGTGGAAGTCCTTCTTGTGGGACTTCATGTGCTCGGTGAGCTCCTTGATGCGGGCGGTGAGGATGGCGACCTGGACCTCGGCGGAACCGGTGTCCTGCTCGTTCTTGCCGTACTGCTTGACGAGCTCGGCCTTCTGCTCCTTGGTGATCATGCTAGATCCACCTTTCTGTGAATTCGCCCCAAACTGGGTTCGCGGCCGGTGGTTGGGCCGACGACCAAGTAAGAGGTACCAACAAACCTTCGGTAGGTTACCACACTTCCCCACCGTTTCACCGTAGGGACACAATCGGCCTCCAGCGCGCAGCCCCGGTCTCGCCGCGCCGCCTTCCCCACGGGCTCAGCGCTCGCTTCGCTCGCTCGCTGGCGCGATTCGCCCGTCGGGGAAGGCGGCGCGGCGAGACCGGGGCTGACAACCATTTCGGCTCCGAGGAGGACAGGCCGACGCGTTTCTTCTCTCCAGGGGCGAATCACGAAGTGAGCGAGCGAAGCGAGCGCTGAGTCCGTGGAGAGAAGAAACGCGTCGGCCGGTCGTGAGCGGGCCCCTTACGCGCCTTGCTCCAGCTGTTGCTTGCAGGAGGCGAGATGGGCTTTCTGGTCGGCGGGCATCTCGGGGTAGCGGGGGTCAATGTCCTTGAGGACGCCGACGATGGCCTCCGAGACGAGGTAGCGGGCGAACCACTTCTGGTCGGCGGGGATGACGTACCAGGGGGCATGCTTGGAGGCGGTGCTGCCGATGGCCTTCTCGTACGCCTTCTGGTACTCGTCCCAAAGGGCGCGCTCCTTCATGTCGGCCTCGGAGAACTTCCAGTTCTTCGACTCGTCCTCGATGCGCGCGAGAAAGCGCTTGGCCTGCTCTTCCTTGCCCTCGTTGAGGAAGATCTTGACGACGCGGTACCCGTTCTCCCACAGGTACTCCTCGAAGTCGGAGATCTGGCGGTAGCGCTTCTCGAAGAACTTGCCGGAGTCCATGTCGATGCAGCGGGAGGGCATCGCGTAGCCGCGCTGCAGGTCGTGGACGCGCACGACCAGGACGTCCTCGTAGTACGAGCGGTTGAAGACGCCGAGATAGCCGCGCTGGGGCATGTGCATCATGGCGCGCCAGAGGAACGAGTGCGCGAGCTCCTCGTGGGAGGGCTGCTTGAAGCTGTGGACGACGCAGCCCTGGGGGTTGACGCCGCTCATCACGTGCTTGATGGTCGAGTCCTTTCCGGCTGCGTCCATGGCCTGGATAAGGATGACGACGCCTTCCTTGGCCTCGGCGTAGAGCTTGTCCTGAAGCTCGGCCATCCTCGCCGTGTTCTCCTCGGTGAGCTGGACGTACTTCTCCTTCTCGCCCTTATCGACCTCGACCGACGTCGGGTAGTCCGAGATGCAGAACTTCCCCTCTCCCCGATACACGCACTCCTCGAGCTTGAACGACATGGTGCCTCCATTCTTGTTGGCGGACGACTGCGGGCAATGGTACCCCGCGACCAGACCTTCAACCGCTGTTGAAGTATCAGGTCGCCGCAACGGGAATTGCGGCCATGGAGAGCGCGAACGGCTGCGAAGGCCCCGGACACCAGGCGTGATGCGAATCGCGCCAGCGAGCGAGCGAAGCGAGCGCTGAGCAATCACGCCTGGTGTCCGGGGCCTTCGCCGCGGGGCGGACAAGCCGCTAGTTGAACTTCACGACCTTCTGCGCGACGTGGTAGCCGCCGATCGTGATCTTCTTGCCGAGGGCGCCCGGGAGGTTCGTGGCGATGCCGACGACGCCGTGCTTGGCCCGGCGGTACATGCGCTGGTCGTAGGCCTTGAGGTCGGCCCAGAGCTTTCCGAGCTCGTCCATTGCGTCCTCGCGGTCGGAGAGCTTGGAGAAGACCGAGCAGATGGCCATGATCATGGTGAAGTAGTTCATCATGTACGAGCGCAGCTGGACGCAGTCGATGTCGTCATAGACGTGGTAGGCCCGCATCATCACGCGAGCCACGCGCCAGTAATGGTCGACGCGGCCGGTCAGGACCTTCTCGTTGACGGACTGGTCCTCGCGGCCGATGTAGTAGCGGTAGAGGTCGACGTCGAGGTAATAGAGGCTGCGGCACTTGGGGAACGGGACGTAGGCGTAGATATTGTCCACATAGAAGGTGTGGGCGGGCATCTGCAGGTCGGCTGCGCGCAGGGCCTCGGTGCGGTAGGTCAGCGCGTGCATGAGCAGGTACTGGGAGAGCTTGAAGTGGCCGATCTGCGACCACGAGAAGACCTTGCCGACGGGCAGCACGTGGCGATAGTCGACGACGTTGCGGGTGTTGTCCTCGACGTGCTCGTAGACGTAGTTCGTGATGACGAGGTCGACCTTCTCGTCGAGCTCGATGAAGCGGCGGAGCTGGGCGAGAAGCGCCTTGAGCGCGTCGGCGTCGGCCCAGTCG
The DNA here is from genome assembly GCA_030530145.1 of Coriobacteriia bacterium. GTDB lineage: Bacteria > Actinomycetota > Coriobacteriia > Coriobacteriales > Atopobiaceae > Paratractidigestivibacter. The sequence continues at coordinate 66,470 of JAUMVN010000001.1, forward strand.
TCGGAGTCGATGTTCTTGAAGTAGGCGCCGTCGGCGTGCTCGACGGCCTTCATGACGGCCATGCCGTGGCCGCCGTTCTCCTGGTGGACGGTCTTGATGAGCCCGGGGTGCTTGGCCTGCCACTCATCGGCCTTCGCGGGCGTCTCGTCCTTGGCCGAGCCGTCGTCGACGATGACGATCTGCACGTCGTCGGCATAGTCGGAGCCCTCGAGGATCGAGAGGATGCACTTGTCCATGTACTCGGCGGAGTTGTAGCACGGGATGCCGAAGGTGATGGTCTTCTTTGCTGGGGCGGACATGGTCACTTCCTTCTAAAAATGAAGAAAGGGCGGGCCGCCGTCGGCCCGCCCCTGGGTGCGTGAGCCGCGGGCGCTAGTTGCGCGCGGCGATGAGCTCGTCGGACAGGTCGAGCGCGGAGGCCACGACGCCGTCCATATCGTAATAACGGTACTCGGCGAGGCGGCCGACGCAGTGGAAGTTGAGCGCGCCGGCGACGCGGTCGCGGTACTTCTTGTAAAGCTCGGTGTTGGCGTCCTCCAGGATGGCGTAGTACGGGGTCTCGCCGGAGCCGGGGGTGTAGGCCTTCGAGTACTCCTTCATGATGGTGGTCTTGCCGGGAACGACCTGGCCCGTCATGTTCTTGAACTCGGTGATGCGGGTGAAGTCCTCGCTCGTCGTGTAGTTGACGGTGCCGACCGGCTGGAACTGGTCCTGGTCGAGGGTCTCGAAGACCATGTCGAGGGTGCGGTACGGCAGGGCACCGAGGTCGAGGCCGAAGAGCTCGTCGAGCGGGCCGGTGTAGATGACCTCGCCCGCATAGGGCTTCTCGCCGACGAGCACACGGCCGCCGGAGACCTTGAGGAAATCACGGGCGTCGACGTCGACGAAGACGCTGATGAGGTCGTGGTCGAGCATGTGCTCGAAGAGCTTGGTGTAGCCCTCGGCCGGCATGCCCTGGAAGGGGGCCCCGGGGAAGTAGCGCTCGTCGTCGCCCACGAAGACCGGGACGCGGCCCGTGATGGACGGGTCGATCTGGTCGGGGGTCTGGCCCCACTGCTTCATCGTGTAGTGGAGGAAGACGTTCTCGAAGACGTAGTCGGCCACCTCGACGAGCTCGGGGTCGTTCTTCTCGCGGAGCTCCATGATGGGGACCTTCTTGTTCTCGCCGAAGGTCGCGACGAGCTTCTGGTAGAGGCGCTCACCCTTCTCGTCGCCGAACGCGAGCTTGAGCGACTTGTGGTTGAAGGGGACGGGCATGAGGGTGCCGTGGATGTTGGCGAGCACCTTGTGCTGGTAGTCGGTCCACTCGGTGAAGCGGGAGAGGAACGAGTTCACGCGCTCGTTGGTGGTGTGGTAGATGTGCGGGCCGTACTTGTGGATGAGGATGCCGGCCTCGTCCTCGTAGTCGTAGGCGTTGCCCGCGATGTGGTCGCGGCGCTCGATGATGGCGACCTTGCAGCCGCAGGCCTCCGCGAGGCGGCGCGCACAGACGCAGCCGGCGTAGCCGCAGCCGACGACGAGGACATCGTAGGATTCGGGGTTGAAGCCCGCGCCGAGACCGCTCTGAATGTTCATGTAGTTCCTCTCAGGATATGTACAGTCCTGACCCGGGGGGCCAGCGGCGAGCCGGTGAAAGGAAAAACGTTCACCTCTTGCCGTAATGTCCGGAAGATTCTAGCACCAGACTCCTATAATGGCTCCGCTTGACCCCCGCGGCACCGACACAAGGCACGAAATGCGGGGCCAAGCGCGCATCAGCAGAGCAGATTTTGTGGAGGAGAAGCAATGAGCGACTTTCTTGACCGCATGAAGGCGGCCGCCAAGTCCGACAAGAAGACCATCGTCCTGCCCGAGGGCGAGGACCCGCGCACCATCGAGGCCGCGAAGAAGATCATCGAGGAGGGCCTGGCCGAGCTCGTCATCCTCGGCGACCCCGACGTGATCGACGTCCCCGGCGCCACCGTCATCGACCCGCGCCGCGCCGAGAAGAAGCAGGCCTACGCCGAGAAGTTCGCCGAGCTGCGCGCCAAGAAGGGCGTCACCCTTCCCGAGGCCATGGAGCAGATGAACGACGCCACCTACTTCGGCACCATGATGGTCAAGATGGGCGATGCCGACGGCCTCGTCTCCGGCGCCTGCCACTCCACCGCCAACACCCTGCGCCCCGCCCTGCAGATCCTGAAGACCGCCCCGGGCACCAAGCTCGTCTCGGCCTTCTTCATCATGTGCACCAAGACCCCGCAGTACGGCGCCGAGGGCACGCTGCTCTTCGCCGACTGCGGCCTGAACATCAACCCGAACGCCGACGAGCTCTCCGAGATCGCGCTGGCCTCCGCCGAGTCCTGGAAGGCCTTCATGCCTGGCGAGGAGCCGAAGGTCGCCATGCTCTCCTTCTCGACCATGGGCTCCGCCAAGGGCGACGTCCCGACCAAGGTCCAGGAGGCCGTCAAGCTCGCCAACGAGAAGAACCCCGAGCTCGCCCTCGACGGCGACCTGCAGCTCGACGCCGCGCTCGTCCAGTCCGTCGCCGACCTCAAGGCCCCGAGCTCCAAGGTCGCCGGCAACGCCAACATCCTCGTCTTCCCCGACCTCGAGGCCGGCAACATCGGCTACAAGCTCGTCCAGCGCTTCGGCGGCGCCGACGCCTACGGCCCGATCCTCCAGGGCATCGCCAAGCCCGTCAACGACCTGTCCCGCGGCTGCTCCGCGGACGACATCGTGGGGGTCGTGGCCATCACCGCCGTCCAGGCGCAGATGGCCGAGTAGGCAGGTCGATTTAACCTGACCGCCCCCGGCCTCCCCGGGTTTGTCGTTCCGCTCAGCGCTCGCTTCGCTCGCTCGCTGCGCGATTCGCTTCACGGCAAACCCGGGGAGGCCGGGGGCTTCGTTATGCCGGCTGGTGCTTGGCTGGCTGGAAGGACGGCGGGGACGGACAGCGACTGGTAGGTAGGAAGGGCCCCCGCTTCTTTACGAAGCGGGGGCCCTTATGCGTGCGATGACTAAAGCCGATTGTTAGGCGAGGGGATGCGGGCCGGCGGCGCGGACCTCGTCGGACATGGACTGAAGGCGCTTCTCGGCGTTCTCGACGAACATGCAGGCGAGCTTCTCGGCGGTCGCGTCGTAGGCATCGGGGTCCGACCAGGTGCTCTTCGGGTCGAGGAGCTCGGAAGGCACATCCGGGCAGGCGGTGGGCACGTCGAGGTTGAAGCGCTCGTCGTGGACGAACTCGCAATCGTCGATGATGCCGGACTGGGCGGCCTCGACCATCTTGCGCGTGTACTTGAGCTTGATGCGCGAGCCCACGCCGTAGGGGCCGCCCGTCCAGCCGGTGTTGATGAGGTAGACGCGGGTGCCGCCGTGCTCGATCTTCTCGCCGAGCATCTGGCCGTAGACCATGGGGTCGAGCGGCATGAAGGGCTCGCCGAAGAGGCTCGAGAACGTGGGCTGAGGCTCCTTGACGCCGCGCTCGGTGCCGGCGACCTTGCTCGTGAAGCCGGTCATGAAGTGATACATGGCGGCGTTCTTGTCGAGCTTGGAGATCGGGGGCAGGACGCCGAAGGCGTCGGCCGTGAGGAAGATGACGACGTCCGGGGTGCGCTTAGCCCAGCCCTTGAGCACGGCATTGTCGATGAACTCGACCGGGTAGGCAACGCGGCCGTTCTCGGTGAGCGAGGTGTCGAAGTAGTCGGCCTTGCGGCTCCACTTGTCGACGACCACGTTCTCGCAGATGGAGCCGAACTTGATGGCGTGCCAGATCTGGGGCTCGGTCTCCTCCGTGATGTTGATCGTCTTGGCGTAGCAGCCGCCCTCGATGTTGAAGACGGAGTCCTCGGCCCAGCCGTGCTCATCGTCGCCGATGAGCTTGCGGTTCTCGGCAGCGGAGAGCGTGGTCTTGCCGGTTCCGGAAAGGCCGAAGAAGACCGTCGTGCCGTGGCTGACCGGGTTCATGTTGCAGGAGCAATGCATGGGAAGCACGTGGTCCTCGACCGGCAGCAGGTAGTTCATCGTGGAGAAGATAGCCTTCTTGATCTCGCCGGAATACTGCGTGCCGACGACGAGGATGACCTTGTCGGTGAAGTTGATGATGACGGCGGCCTCGGAGTGGGTGTGGTGGACGGCAGGGTCGAGCTTGAGCTTCGGCGCCGCCATGACCACGAAGTCGGCCAAGCCGTAGTCGGCGAGCTCCTCCTCGGTCGGGCGGACGAGCATCTGGTGGATGAAGAGCGCCTGGCTCGCGAGCTCCGTGATGACGGTGAACTTACGGGAGTAGCGCCGGTCGGCGCCCGCGATGCCGTGGACGACGAAGAGGCGGCGCTCGGAGAAGTGGGCGATGACCTCGGCCTTGATGCGAGCGTAGTCCTCGATGGAGATGGGGACGTTGACCTCGCCCCACGCGATGCTGTCGTGGACCTCGGGGGTATCGACGACGAAGCGGTCCTTGGGCGAGCGGCCCGTGTACTGGCCGGTCTCGACGCACAGGGCGCCGGTGCTCGCGAGCGTTCCCTCGCCACGGTCGACGGCCTTCTCGATGAGGACGGCCGGGGAACAGTCGATCCAGGTCATGTCGTCGGTGTGGGCGATTCCGTAGTGCGCGAGTTCCTCAATGATCATGAGAGCCTCCTTTACGAGGCCCGCCGCGGTGAACGGCCGCACCGGGCCCGATTGATAAACAACCACGTGCCGCTCACAGGCCATGTACGCCCTGCGACACTCATAACCGCCATTTTGCCCTGAACATCTATTGCCAAACGGTAAAGTTCTACGGGTGGTTGGTTTTTTCCGAGAAGGGTGGTTTTATGGCTCTCACAACGATTACGAAGGACGGCCTCACCGCGACGATCGACTCGATGGGCGCCCAGCTCATGAGCCTCAGGGTCGGCGAGGCGGAGTATCTCTGGCAAGGCAACCCCGAGTTCTGGCCGCGACGCGCCCCGGTCCTCTTCCCCATCGTCGGGTGTCTGAAGGGCGATGCGGCCGAAAGCGCGCAGGGGCCCGTGCGCCTCAAGCGCCACGGCATCGCGCGCCTTTATGACCACAAGGTCGTCGAGAACACCGGCAGCTCGGTCACCTTCGAGCTCCCGTCCACCGACGAGACCCGCGCCGCCTACCCCTACGATTTCCGCCTGAACATGACCTATGCGGTCGACGGCACCTCGCTCGCCCAGACCTTCGAGGTCGCGAACACGGGCGACGTCGACCTGCCGTTCACGCTCGGCGGCCACCCCGCTTTCAACGTTCCCGTGCCCGGAGCCGAGAACGAGGCTTTCGACGACTACAAGCTCGTCTTCCCGAAGAAGTGGACCGCGTCCGTGCCCAAGATCGATGACGCCGGCCTCCACGACTTCTCGCAGATGACGACCCTCTTCGAGGACAGCGACGAGATGGACCTGAGCCACGCCCTCATCGACGAGCTCCTGACCATCGTCTTCTGCGACGTCCCCGGCAACCGTGTGAGCCTGGTCGGCAAGAAGAGCGGCCACGGCGTCGAGCTCGAGTTCCCCGGCTTCGATTACCTGGGCGTCTGGAGCGCCTCGAGCACCGCGCCCTTCGTCGCCATCGAGCCGTGGCACGGGTGCGCGTCCGCCTACGACGAGAGCGACAGCTTCGAGGACAAGCGCGACACGATCGTGCTGGCACCCGGCGAGTCCACCGCCCTCACCTTCACCGTCACGCCGTTCTAAGGGGCCCGATCCGCCCGCTCCCGGCTGCCCCTGCCCGGGGCTCGCTTCACCGCTCAGCGCTCGCTGCGCTCGCTCGCTTACGCGATTCGCGTGAAGCGAGCCCCGGGCAGGGGCAGCCGGGAGCTTCCGTTACATTGACGATGCTTTTAGAACATCAAAGAGCCCTGGGGTACAGGGCTCAAGAGAAGCAATGCCTTGAAGGACCCAAATCCAATGAGGCATGAAAGGCCCGTCCCTCCGTCCGTCCGCGGGGTCGCTTTGCGCGAATCGCGCCAGCGAGCGAGCGCAGCGAGCGCTGAGCGGCAAAGCGACCCCGCGGACGGACGGAGGGACGGGCCTTTCGGGCGGAGACTTAACGGCAAGCTTCGACGAAGGACTTCCAGAGCAGGAAGTCGAGGTCGCTCGACTGCCAGGTGTATTCGGGGTGCCACTGGACGCCGAGGACGAACTTCTTGCCGGGCAGCTCGACGCATTCGGGGATGCCGTCGTCGGAGACGGCAGAGAGAACGAGGCCGCGCCCGAGCTTCTCGACACAGCAGTGGTGCGCGGAGTTGACGGCGTAGCGCGCCTCTCCCCCACAGGCGTGGCAAAGCAACGAGCCCTCGGCGATGAGCACGTCGTGGCTCGGCTCGTACATGAGGTTCGCATGGTCGTGGGGCACAGAGCCGGCTTTGCGCGGGATGCTCGGCACGTCCATGTTGAGGGTGCCGCCAAGGGCGACGTTCAGCATCTGGGTTCCTCGGCAGATCGTGAAGAGCGGCTTGTCCGCCTCGACACAGGCACGAATAAGGGCCAGCTCAAAAGTGTCGCGCTCAGGGCAAGAGGTGCAGCCAGGGTGCACCGAAGAGTCTCCCCAGAGGCGCGGGCTCACGTCGGGCCCGCCGGGAAGGCAGACGCCGTCGGCTCGGCGCACATACTCCTCGATAAGCGAGGCGTCCTCGGTCAAGTTCATCATGACGGGCAGGCCGCCGGCCTCGAAGACGGCGTCGACGTAGCACTTGGTCGTGGTCTCGTTCGGCGAGAGAAGCTCTTCTCCGTAGAGCTTGCCGGCTTCGAGGCGCGGGGCGACGAAGATGAGCGGCCGCGAGCGGGCGTCGCCGCCGTGGACGGGGCAAGACGGGTCGCATGTGTCGCAGGAGACGCAGGAAGCCATCGGTTAATGCCCCTTGATCGAGTTGAGGAAGTCGCGCGCGCGATCGGTCTTCGGGTGGTCGAAGAACTCGTCGGGCGTGCCCGTCTCGACGATCTGGCCGTCTGCCATGAAGACGACGCGGTCGGCGACGCGACGGGCGAAATTCATCTCGTGCGTGACGACGATCATCGTCATGCCCTTCTTGGCAAGGCGAACCATAACGTCCAGGACCTCGTTGATCATCTCGGGGTCGAGCGCAGAGGTCGGCTCGTCGAAGAGCATCGCCTTCGGGTTCATGGCGAGCGAGCGGGCGATGGCCACGCGCTGCTGCTGGCCTCCGGAGAGCTGGGCGGGGACCTTCTTAGCCTGCTCGGCCACGCCGACACGGGCGAGCAGCTCCATAGCGGCTTTCTCGGCCTCTTCCTTCTTCATCCCCAGGACCTCAATCGGGCCGAGCGTCACGTTCTCGAGGATGGTCATGTGGGCGAAGAGGTTGAAGCTCTGGAAGACCATACCGAGCTCGGCGCGCATCTTCGTGAGCTCCTTGCCCTCCTGCGGCAGCGGCTTCCCCTCGATGAGGATCTCGCCGGAATCGATGGTCTCCAGGCGGTTGATGGCGCGGCACATGGTCGATTTGCCGGAGCCCGAGGGGCCGATGACGACGACGACCTCGCCGCGGTCGACCTCGAGATTGATGTCCCTGAGCACGTGAAGATCGCCGAAGTGCTTCTCGACGTGGCGAAGCTCGATGACGGGCTGGTTGTCCTGCAGGGTATCGCTCATGGTAGTATCCTTCCGAGGTTCGCCCGTTAGCGGATGATCTTGGCGCCGGTTCGGCGCGACACGTAGACGGAGACCTTGTTGATAAGGTAATTAATGACGATGTAGATGAGCCCGACGACGAGGAACGTCGACACCATGGCGTCGTAGTTCGTGCGCAGGACCTGGGCGTTCTGCATGAGGTCGGGATAGCTCACCACGTACGCGAGTGCGGTGTCCTTAACCACGACCACGAGCTGGCTGATGAGCGATGGGATGACGAATCGGATGGCCTGGGGCATCACGATCTTCGTCTTGACCTTCCAGGGAGAGAGACCGATGGAGAGGCCCGCCTCCGTCTGGCCCTTCGGGACGGCGTTCATGCCCGCGCGGAACACCTCGGCGAGCACACCCGAGGCGGCGAACGAGATAGGCAGGACCATCATCCAGAACGGCGGCATGGACACGCCAACGGAAGGCATCGTGAAGAAGAAAAAATAAATGAACAGCAGGCTCGGCACGCCGCGGAAGAAGTTCGTGACGGCGGCGCAGAGGACTCGCAGCCAGGCGATTCGGCCCGTGCGCCCCAGCATGAGCGCCAAGCCGAGGACAATGGCGATGGCCGCAGAGACGAGCGCCACCTCAAAGGTCCCCGCCAGGCCGCGGGCAAGGTAGATCCATGTGGTGCGCCAAGTGAAGAGCTGCCAGTACTTCGCGGAGAGCTGTCCCGTGACCCAGAAGCGATAGACGACCCAGGCGGCGAGCGCGACGACCGCGAGCAAGGTAACGGCCGTTCCGACGATCATCTTCTTCCGCGTCTTCGGACCAGGCGGCTCGTAGAGGGCGTCGCGCATGCTCGGCGCGGAAGCAACCTTTGCGCTCATCGTGCGATCCTCACTTTCTGGTCGAGCTTATTGCCGGCGAACCCGATGACGAGCGCGGTCGCGATATAGCCGCAGGCCGAGATAAAGAAGGTCGCGACGCCGGCGGACTCGCGCGTGTTGATGTAGCTCACGATACCGGTAAGCTCAGGCGTGCTCATAGGGACCTGAGAGCCGAGGGCCGTCGTGAGCATAACCGCGATGAGCAGGTTCGTCATGGGCAGCACCGTCGAGCGGAGCGCCTGCGGGATCACGATCTTCCGGAGAATCTGCCCGAACGAGAGCCCTATGGAGCGGGCAGCCTCGATCTGGCCCACCCCGATGGTGTTGATGCCGGTCATGAAGTTCTCCGACCCGAACGACGCGCCGAGGAGCACCGTGACGAGCACGACGCTCGGCTCGTAGTCGAGCACGATCTTCAGGTACGGCAGCGCATAGACCACGATGAGGATGAGGACGGCGCCCGGCACGTTGCGGAACACCTGGACGTACAGGTCGCCGAGCAGGCGCAGCGGCTTGAAGGGGCAAACCCGCATGACCGTGACCACAATCGAGAGGACCATGACCAGGGCGAACGACGCGATCGTGAGCCTCCACGTGGTGAGAAGCGCCGAGAGATAGTTGGGGCCGTATGCGGCAAGCAGATCCGTGACGCCCACGAAGACCTCCAATACAGCGTAAGGGCCCTCGCGGCCGAAGCCGGCCGAGAGGGCCCTGATCGAGCAAGGGAAAAGCGGTTATGCGCCCAGCGCGGGAGGCTCGGGGACGGAGGCGATGCCCGTACGGTCGCAGATGGCGATCTGATAGAGCTTCGCCCAGTTGCCGTCGTCCTCGAACTTCTTCAGGAAGCCGTTGATGAAGTCGACGCCGTCGGAGCCGAGCGGCACACCGATGCCGAGCTTGTCCTCGGGGCCGAAGGGGTCGCCGGCGATGCGGTACTTGCCGGGGTTCTTGATGACGTTGCCCATCTGGAGGGTGTTATCGACCACGTAGGCGTCGACGCGGCCCTGCTCAAGGGCGGCGCGGCACTCGTCGTCCTTGGTGAACTCCTGGGCCTCGGCGGTCGGGCAGGCATCGGCGAGCTGCTGCGGGCCGGTGGAGCCGGACTGGACCGCGACCTTCTTGCCCGCGAGGTCGTCGACGGAGTTGATATCGGTGTTGTCGGCGAGGACGAGGATCGCCTGCTGGGTGGTCAGGTAAGGGCCGGCGAACGAGATGACGGCCTTGCGCTTATCGTTGATGGTATAGCTCGCGAAAACGGTGTCCACCTGGTCGTTCTGCAGCACGGACTCGCGGGTGTCGGAGGTGACCTGCGTGTAGTCGTACTTGGTCTCGTCGCCGAGGATGTAGCGCGTGAGCGAGAGATACAGGCCGGCGTCGAATCCGTAGACCTTATCGGTCGTCTCGTCGAGCTGAGAGAAGAGCGCCGAGGTGCGGGTGGCGCCGATGCGCAGGGAGCCGTTCTCCTTGACCGCCTTGGCCCAGGCGCTGGCCTCGATGGTCGCGTCGTCGGCCTGCTCGACAGAGGCCACGAGGGCGTCGAAGGCGTCCTTATCGATGTCGGTGCTGGCGGTGTCGGACGAAGAGCTGGACTCGGAGCTCGAAGAGCTGGAGCCGGAGTCGGAAGGACCGTCGGAGCAGGCGGCGAGGCCAAGGGCGGCCGCAGCGGTAAAGCCGAACTGGACGGCCTGACGACGATCGAGCATGAACTTCCTCATGTGGGTGTTCCTCCCCTATTGTCGGGTCCCATGAATACGTGTCTGGTCGGGACGCTGGGAACCACTATACCCGACTAAAGTCGTCTTTATAATCCTAGTCGGCAGGTATGTTTATAACAATTCCCAATGGCCTGTTATCGCTTTACCTGAAAACAGATTCAGACAACCGTAACACAGAGCGCCCCGCGGCAGTGACCGCGGGGCGCTCAGAGGCGAGTATGGCCGATACCCTTACTTGCCGAGGAGCTCGGCGACGTCGAGGGCGATCATGTACTCCTCGTTCGTCGGAACGACGAGGACCTTGACCTTGGAGTCGGGAGCGGAGATCACGCGCGGGTCGTCGGAGCGGATAGCGTTGAGCTCCGGATCGAGCTTGACGCCCATCCACGCGAGGCGGTCGGCGACGCCTTGGCGCATCTCAGCGGAGTTCTCGCCGATGCCGGCGGTAAAGGCCATGGTGTCGACGCCCTCCATGGAGCAGACCATCTCGGCGGTGAGCTGAGCGGTGCGGTAATAGAACATCTCGAGCGCCATCTGGCAGTTCTCGTCGCCCGCCTCGGCACCCTCCTCGATGTCGCGGGAGTCGTTGGACTTGGCGGACACGGCGAGAAGACCGGACTGCTTGTTCATCATGGTGTCGATCTCGTCGATCGAGTAACCGCCCTCACGCGAGAGGAAGAAGACGGTGGCGGGGTCGACGGTGCCGCAGCGGGTGCCCATGACCAGGCCGTCAAGCGGGGTGAGGCCCATGGTGGTGTCCATGGAGCGGCCGTCCTCGATGGCGCAGAGCGAGGCGCCGGAGCCGAGGTGAAGGCTCACGAGCTTGTGGCACTCGTCGCCGAGGAACTGCTTGGTCGCGCGCCAAATGTAGCGGTGAGAGGTGCCGTGGGCGCCGTACTTGCGGATGTGGAGCTTCTCGACGACGTCGCGGGGAAGCGCGTAGCGCCAGGCGTGCTCGGGCATGTTGTAGTGGAACGCGGTGTCCGGGACGATGACGTTGCCGAGCTCGGGGAACATGTCGCGGCAGATCTCGATGACGTCGGCCTCGGGGTAGTTGTGCAGCGGGGCGAGCGGGGCGACCTCACGGACCTTGGCGAGGACGTCGTCGTCGACGACGGCGGACTCGGGGAAGTACCAGCCGCCCTGGACCACGCGGTGGCCGATGCCGTCGACCTTCTGGGGGACACTCTTCAGGATCTCGAAGACGTGGCTGACGGCGGTCTTGTGGTCGGGAAGGGCAACCTCAAGCTTCTGCTTGCCGGAGCCGTTCTCCTCGTGGCCGATGAAGGAGCCGTCGATGCCGATGCGCTCGCAGTTGCCCTTGGCGTAGACCTCGCGGGTGTCGACGTCGAGCAGCTGGTACTTAAGCGAAGAGCTGCCGGCATTGATGACCAGGACGTTCATGAATCTCCTCTCGTGCGGGGGCGTTCCCGCTCAGAATTTGCGCCATGCGGATTAACGTTACACCCATCCGAAAGAAAATAAGCGCTTAATCAGAAAAGACAACATCCTCGAGCACGCGGGCGGCGTTCTCGATGCACTGGGGGCAGCTGCAGAGCACCGTCCCGGTGTCGATGCCCTTGAGGTCGCGGCAGCGGGTCGCGCCGGAGAGCTCGGCGAAGCGCGAGACGAGCTCGCGGGAGACCTTGTAGGTCGCGCCCTTGGTGGTCGGGTTTTCGAGGTCCGCGCCGCTCTTCGCGAGGCCGCAGACGATGCAAGCGCCGGAGAGCGCGCCGCAGGTGCCCTCCATGCCGCCCATGCCGAGGCCGAGTCCCTCGGTCGCGGCGAAAAGGGCCTTCTTGTCGGCGCCGACGAGGTCGGCGTAGGCGCAGGCCACGGCCTGGGCGCAGTTATAGCCCTTGTCGTGCAGGGCCGCGCAATCAGAGATCCTGGACTCCATTCCTAGGCCTCCTTCGGAAGAAGGCCCTCGCCGAGCTTGACGCCGCCAAGGACATGCATGTGCAGGTGCATGACGGTCTGGCCGGCGTCGGCGCCCGTGTTCATGATGCTGCGGAAGCCCGTCTTGTCGATGCCGGTCTGCTCCGCCACGGACTTAGCGGCGGCGGCCATGGAGGCGAGCGTCTCGGCGGGGACACCGTCGATGAGGTTGTCGTGGTGGGCCTTCGGCACGACGAGGACGTGGACCGGGGCCTGAGGGTTCAGGTCCTTGAAGGCGACGACGTCGTCGTCCTCATAGAGAAAATCGCTCGGGATCTGGCCGTTGGCGATCTTGCAGAAAATGCAGTCGGACATGGTGTTTCCTCTCCTGTTCGCTCGCGGTGGCGCCGCGAGGCTACTCGTTGATATAGGCGGTCGAGGGCGCAGACTGGGTGTCGGTCACGGCGGCGTCCTCGTCGGTCGCGTCGAGAAGCACGCGGACCTTCTGCTCGGCCTCGGTAAGGCGCGTGCGGAGGCTCTTGAGCAGCTCCACTCCCCTGCCGTAGCGCTCGAGCGACTCCTCGAGCTCGAGGTCCCCCGCCTCGAGCGAGCGGACGATCTTCTCGAGCTCGATCGAGGCCTCCTTGAAGGTCATCTCGTCGATGTTCTTGTCGGCCATCGCGGCCTCCTTTCCAGGCGCGGGAGCGCCCTGAGCTGATTCTATTACCCTTCGACCTCGACCACATCGGCGCGAAGCAATCCCGAGCCGAGCTGGACCGAGACGCGCTCGCCGACGCAAACGCCGGAAGCCTCCTTAAGCACATGCCCCTCGGCGTCCCGCGTGATCGAGTAGCCGCGGCCGAGCACCTTGAGCGGGCTCAGCGCGTCGAGGGTGGCCGCGAGCCTGCCGACCTCGGCCTCAGGCGCGCGCAGGAGCCTCGGTGCGACGGCGACCAGCCGCTTCGCCTCGCGCTCGCAGTCCTCCCTCTTGCGGTAAAGAGAGCGGGGCACGGCGGCATGGAGTCGCTCGGCGGTCTGCTCGAGCTCCGATGCGCTGGAACGGAGCCCCGCCGCGGGGTCCATCAGGCACGGCCGGCTCGCGAACGACTCGACGGCAGCGCGCCTAGACGCAATCGACGAGGCGATGGCGTTGGCAGCGAGCCTCGAGAGTGAATCGACGGAATCGGAAGAATGCTCGAGCATCGAGGACATAGCACGGCCCAGCCTCGCCTGGCGCTGGATCATCTGGCGCTCGACCTCATCGATGGCCGGGGCCACGGACTCCGCGGCGGCCGTGGGCGTCGAGCACCGGCGGTCGGCGACCATGTCGGCGATGGAAGTGTCCGGCTCGTGCCCGATGCCGGTGACGACCGGCACGGGGCTGGCCGCGACGGCACGCGCGACCCGCTCGTCGTTGAAACACATGAGGTCCTCGAACGAGCCGCCGCCGCGCACGAGGAGGATGGCGTCGGGCCTGCTCGCGGCCGCGACGGCGAGTGCCCGGACGATGGTCGCCGGGGCCGTCGCGCCTTGTACGCTGCAGCCCACCACGTCGATGAGGACGAGCGGGTTGCGGCGCGCGAGGGTGCGCTTGACGTCCTCGATGACCGAGCCGGAAAGCGACGTGCACACGCAGATGCGAGAGCAGAACGCGGGGATCGGGCGCTTGCGGGCGGGGTCCATGAGCCCTTCTCGCTCAAGCTTGCGCGCGAGCTCGGCGACTTGCTGGCGCAGGATGCCCTCGCCGGCGACCGAGATCCTGCTCGCCACAAACGAGAACTTGCCGGAAGCCTTGTAGATGTCGAACTTGCCCGTGAGCTGGACCTGCAGGCCGTCGCGCAGCTCGAACCCGGCCTTGGCATAGGTGCCGCGCCAGACGATCACGCTCATGGCGGCGCCGTCGTCCTTGACCTCGAAATAGCAGTGCCCGCTGCGCGCGTTGGGGCCGCGGAAACCGGAGACCTCGCCCGTGACGGTAAGCGCGGGCCAGGCTGAGACGTTCGACTTGGCCAGCCCGACGGCCTCGGAGACGGAAAGGGCGCCCTGTTCGTTACTCTCCATCCGCTACCTCCGGTCGCGGTCGCCGTAGCGGCCAAGAAGGTACACGAGCTGCAACAGCGAGACCAGGGCCGCCGCGACATAGGTGAGCGCGGCCGCCGTGAGGACCTCCTTGGCGCCGCGCTGGTCGAGGCCGGAGCCGCAGGAACCGAGGTACTCGACCGCGCGCCGCGACGCGTCGATCTCGACGGGGAGCGTTACCAGGGCGAAGACGACCGTCGCGGCGAAGAGCACGATGGCCACCTGGACGAGGCCCATGGCGTTCATGAGCACGCCGAGCATGAGGACGACGGTCCATGCGTTCGACGCGAAGCTCACCACGGGCACGAGCGAGGTCCTGAGCCGATACATCGAGAAGCCCTTAGCCGCCTGGACGGCATGGCCCGCCTCGTGGCAGGCGACGGCGACGGAGGCCACGCTCGCTCCCCCGAAGTTGTCGCCCGACAGATGCAGGCAGCCGTCGGCAGGGTTGAAGTTGTCGGTGAGCTCGCCGCCGATGCGGTCGATCCGAATGCCGGAGGCGCCGCCCTGGTCGAGCATCCTGCGCGCCACCTGCGCGCCCGTGCCCGGGATGGAGGCGGGCACCGCCGACCACTTGGCGTAGGTCTTCTTGATGTAGCCCTGCGTGGCAAGGCCCAAGACGAGCGAGACCACGACGAGCAGGAGATAGACGGGGTCGTAACCGTAGCCGAAGCCGTAATAGCCCATGGGGGAAGCCTCCCTTTGAGAGTCGAGGATACCGAGCAGCTTATACCCAGACGAACCATTGAAGAGAGGCTAGCACGGGGTTGTGACGACAATGCCCGCGGCTCTCAAAGGCCGCGGCTTCCCGCGGCTAGAGGATCTCTACCCGCCCGTCCTTGACCGTGAGGCCGAGCTCGCCGGCGAGCAGCCGCTCGAGCGCCTTGCCCGCGACCTCGTGGCGCCAGCCCCTCGAGAGCCGCCCGCCGGTGCTGCCGGCGAGAAGCTCGGCGAGGTCGTCCTTGTTGGCGATGACCTGGGGCGCGAGGCCCTCCTTCTCGGCCACGACGCGGAGCACGGCGCTCATGAGGTCGATGGCGCCGTCCTTCTCGGGAGAGGCCTTGGCGTGCTGCTTTATCGCCGGCGGAAAGTCCTGGGGCTTGCACGAAAGGCCGCGCTCGACGGCGGCTATGACCTGGCGGCACTCCGCCTCGGGGGTCTTCTCGAGCCCGCGAATGCGGCGGAGGCGCGGCATAGAGGTGGGGGTTCGGCGGCACAGCTCGATGACGACCTCATCGGAGACCAGCCACTTGCGGGGCACGTCCCGAGAAGCCGCGGCGCGCTCGCGCCAAAGGCACACCTCGCGAGCGACGGCGAGCTGGCGGCGCGTGAGGGAGGAGGCGCGCTTAAGGCGCAGATAGGCGTCTGCGGGGTCCTTCCGGATGCGCGACGGGTCGCTTATCTCCTCCATCTCGGGCAGCACCCACGAGAGCCGGTCCTTCTCGATAAGGCGCCGCTTGAAATCGGAGTGGATATCGAGGAGGTACCTCACGTCGTCCTCGGCGTAGACGAGCTGCTCGGGGTCGAGCGGGCGGCGAGACCAATCGGTCAGGGCCTCGGCCTTGGCGAGCGAGACGCCGCAGACGGCGTCGACGAGCGACCCGTAGCCGATCTGTTGCCGGTATCCCAGGAAGGACGCCGCGAGCTGGGTGTCGAAGACGTTGCGGCACAGGCACCCCATGCCGTCGTAGATGACCTCGAGGTCCTGCGAGCAGGCGTGGAAGACCTTGACGATGTCGGGGTTCTCGAAAATGCGCGCCAACGGCGAGAGGTCGGGGATGCTGATGGGGTCGATGGCGGCGATTCGGCCGCCGGCGTTCACCTGGACCAGGCAAAGCTTGGGATAATAGGTCTTCTCGCGGAGGAACTCGGTGTCGACGGCCACGACGGGGCATCTCGACGCTTCCTCGCAGAACTCGTTGAGCTCGTCTTGGGTGGAAAGGTACACGCACGCTCGATTCTGTGCCGGTACGGGTAACATGACAGCTGGCGGCGCTGCGCCAGCGTCCTCCATCATACAAAGAAAACCGAGCACGCGAGGAGGAAGCCTTGCGCACCCTCATAGTCCACAACCCGAAGTCCGGCTACGGCTCGGACGCCATATTCCAATTCCAGCGCTCCTTGCTGCGCGCCGGCGACGAGTGCGTCTTCCGCATGCTCGACGAGGGCTTCAAGGCTGCCGACATCGCCTGCGACGCCGAGGGCTTCGACATGGTCGTCGTCTCCGGCGGCGACGGGACCGTCTCGTCCGTGCTGCACACGCTCAAAGAGACCAAGGTGCCCGTCTGCGTCTTCCCGTCGGGCACGGCGAACCTCTTCAGCGCGAACCTCGGCAACGCGCCCGAGCCGCAGTCGCTCGCGCGGGCCTGCCGCATCGGTCAGACGGCCGACGTCGACCTGGGGCGCATCGAATGGGTCGACGACTCCGGACGCGCCCACGACCGCGACTTCGCCCTCATGTCCGGCATCGGATACGACGCCCAGCTCATGCGCGCCGCCATCCCCAACAAGGCGTCCATGGGCGAGGCGGCCTATTACGCCGCGGCCCTCGCGAACCCGACCCCCGACGCCGTCGACTTCCGCGTGACCGTCGACGGGAAGGTCCACGAGGAGCACGGGATCATGTGCCTCGTCGCCAACTGCGCGACCATCCAGAACGACATATCGATCGTGCCCGGCTGCCTCATCGACGACAGCAAGCTGGACGTGATCGTCGTCGAGATCGAGAACCCCGTCCAGCTCGTGAGGCCGCTCTTCTTCGGCCTGCTCGACCGCAGCGGCAAGAAGATCGGCCGCCCGCACATAAAGACGTACTCCGGCAGCACCGTCGTCGTGGAGTCCTCGGCGCCCCTCCCCGTGGAGGTCGACGGCGAGGTCGAGCCGGGCCTCGTCACGCGCTACGAGGCCCGCGCGCTCCCCGGCGCCGCCCGCGTCGTCGTCGACCCCGTGAGCCCCTACGGCAAGAAGGACGTGGAGCCGCGCTTCGGGGGCACCGAGGACGCCGCCTACCCCGCCTAGAGGTCCGCGGGGAAGACGACCCCCATCTGGCGGCGCGCCTCGTCCATGACGTGGAGCGCGTCGAGCGTCGCCCGTTCGAAGAAGCCGGCGTCGAGCGCCCCGGCGACGGCATCGCGGAAATCGCGGATCTCGCACGCCATGTCTCGCGCCGGCGGCGCGGCTTCGATGGCCTCGCCCTCCGTCCTCTCCATGCGATAGACCATCCCCTTGTCCTCGTGGCCGAAGAAGCGCAGGTTCTCGGGGCAGGACACCTGGTCCCACACGAGGGTGCCCTTCTCGCCCTGGACCTGGCAGCTCAGCTGGTCGTCCGAGACCTTGCCGTAGGTGAGGCTGACGGCCTTGTCGGCGTACCCCAGCAGAATGACGCCGGAGAGGTCGACGGTCCGGCAAGGGTCGCCGCCGTCGGCCCCGGGGACCGCGGCCGTGACGCCCACGGCCTTGACGGTCTCGGGCCTCCCGAAGAGGGCGACGGCGGGCGCGACGCAGTAGACGCCGATGTCCATGAGGGCGCCGGCGGCCAGGCGCGGGTCGAAGATGTTCACGCGCTCCCCCGCCAGGAACCTGGCCATACGGGAGGTGACCTTCGAGAAACCGAGGTCGACGAGACGGACCTGGCCAAGACGCCCGAGCTGGTCGCGCACGGCGCCGAAGGTTCCCACGTGGATGTTGCGCATGGCCTCCATGGCGACGACGCCCTTCTCGCGGGCGAGCGCGAAGACCTCCTCCGCCTCGCGCTCGTTCGAGGCGAAGGACTTCTCCACGAGCACGTGCTTGCCCGCCGCCACCAGCTGCTTGGCCTGCGGGGCGTGCAGCGCATTCGGCGAGGCGATGTAGACGGCGTCGACCTCGTCGCAGGAGGCGAGCTCGGACAGGTCGCCGAAGAATCGGCGGGCGCCGCGCGGCTCGCCGAAGGCGCGGGCCTTCTCGGCGTCGCGGGAATAGGCGGCGACGTATTCGACGTCCCCGACGTCGGCCAGCGCGTCGAGGAACTGCCCGGTGATCCCGCTCGTGCCGATGGTGGCGAATCGAAGTTTGCCCATGGTTCTCTCCCTTTGTTTGCACGGGCCTGCTTTTCTTTGAATTCTATCGGCTGGCCGGGCTCTCGCGCGGTTAACATTCATACGAGAAAACGAGGAGGAGAGAGATGTACTCATTCGACGCGCGCGTCCGCTACAGCGAATGCGACGAGAACGGGCGGCTCGGCGTTGTCCCCATGATCAATTACCTGCAGGACTGCTCCACCTTCCACTGCGAGGATAAAGGCGAGGGCATCCGAGAGCTCGGGCGGCGAGGGCTCGGCTGGATTCTCGCCGCGTGGCAGATCGAGGTGGACCGGCTGCCCGAGTTCGGGGAGAGCATCACCGTCTCGACCTGGTGCTACGAGATGAAGCGCCTCCACGCGCTCCGCAACTTCCAGATCTGCGACGGGGACGGCACGAGCATCGTGCGCGCCGAGTCCCAATGGTTCCTCTACGACCTCAACGGCAACAAGGTCGTGCGCATCCCCGAGGACCAGCACTACTACCTCGAGGACACGCCGCGGCTCGAGATGCCGAAGCTCGCCAGAAAGCTCAAGTGCGAGGGCGAGGGCACGGCCTGCTCCCCCATCCACGTGAGCGAGCAGCATCTCGACACGAACCGGCACGTCAACAACGCGCAGTACGTGCTCATGGCCATCGACGCGCTCTCCGGGCTGGGCATCGAGGCGACCCTCGCGCGCCTGAGCGTGCAGTACCGCAGCATGGCCCGTCTCGGCGACGACGTCTTCCCATGCGTCCATGCCTGCGACGGCGGCCACGACGTCGAGCTCAACAATTCAGAAGGCGACACGTTCGCCGTCGTCAGGTTCCAGGAAAGGTAAAGCATGGACACCATTCACGTGGCCGCGGCCATCATCGAGAACGACAGCAAGGAAATCCTCTGTGCCAAGCGCGCGGACATCGCCGAGGACGCCGCTTGGGAGTTCCCCGGCGGCAAAGTCGAGGAGGGCGAGTCGCCCGAGGACGCGCTGCGCCGCGAGATCGACGAGGAGCTCGGCTGCAAGCTGCAGATGATCCTGCCCTTCGATACGGTTGAGCACGACTACCCCGATTTCCATCTTTCCATGGATGTCTTCGTCTGCACCATGGCTCCGGGCGCCGAGCCCCGCGCGCGCGAGCACGCCGAGCTCCGCTGGATCAATAAAGACCAGCTCACCGATGTCGATTGGCTGTCCGCCGACCACGAGGTCGCCCTTAAGCTCGGCATGTTCTGGGACATGTACTTCGAAGAGGAGCACCTCTAATGAGCAAGGCCGACCAGATCTTCTGCTCGATGTGCGAGGACATCATCGAGAACGGGACCACCACCGAGGGCCAGAAGGTCCGCCCCAAGTGGGAGGACGGCACGCCCGCCTACACCATCAAGCAGTTCGGTGTCTGCAACCGCTATGACCTGCGCGAGGAGTTCCCGGCGCTCACGCTGCGCCGAACCGCGCTCAAGTCGGCGATGGACGAGGTGCTCTGGATCTATCAGAAGAAGTCCAACAACATCCACGACCTCAACAGCCACATCTGGGACGAATGGGCCGACGAGACCGGGTCCATCGGCAAGGCGTACGGCTACCAGATCGGCGTGAGGTCGCATTACCCGCAAGGCGACCTCGACCAGATGGACAAGGTGCTCTACGACCTGCGCGAGACCCCGTACTCCCGCCGCATCATGACGAACACCTATGTGTTCAGCGACCTCTCGGAGATGAATCTCTACCCCTGTGCCTACTCGGTGACCTACAACGTGACGCAGCGCGCAGGCGACGCGAAGCCCACGCTGAACATGCTGCTCAACCAGCGCAGCCAGGACATCCTCGCCGCGAACAACTGGAACGTCTGCCAGTACGCGATCCTGCTCATGATGGTCGCGCAGACGGTCGGCATGATTCCCGGCGAGCTTGTGCACATGATCGCCGACGCGCACATCTACGACCGCCATGTGGGCATTATTCGCGAGCTTATCTCCCGCCCGCAGTTCGACGCGCCGAAGGTCTCGCTCAACCCGGACGTCACCGACTTCTACGCCTTCACCACCGACGACCTGATCGTCGAGGGCTATGAGCACGGCCCACAGGTCAAGAACATCCCCATCGCCGTCTAGGAGGCGCCATGAGCGAGAACGAACCGCAGGTCAAAGAAGCCGTCACTTTCCTCCCCAACCTCCATGCCATCGTCGCCGTGTGCGACGATTGGGGCATCGGCAAGGACGGCGACATGCTCGTGCGCAACCGAGAGGACATGCGCTCCTTCGTCGCGCACACCAAGGGCCACACCGTCCTCATGGGCCGCAAGACCCTTGAGAGCTTCCCGGACGCGAAGCCGCTCGTGGACCGCCGCAATGTGGTGATCTCCCGTGACCCGAGCTACGCTCCCGAAGGAGTGGAGATGGCGCACAGCCTCGAGGAGGCGCTCGAGCTCGTGTGCGGGGACGATGAGGTCTGGGTCATCGGCGGCGGCCAGGTCTACCAGGCGCTCGTTCCCCTGTGCGCCACCGCCGTCGTGACGAAGAACCACTGCGTCCGAGAGGCGGACACGTTCTTCCCGGACCTCGATGCCGACCCGGCGTGGCACGTGAGCGAGGTCGCGGAGGGCGGCGCCACGAAAGCCGGCATCGAGTTCGAGTTCGTGACCTACGAGCAGTCGGCCTAGCCCTTCTCGCTACTCGACGGCCGCGGCGAGGCCGCCGAGCACGTTCGACCCGCCATAGAGCGCGTTATAGAAGGCGGCGTTGTCGGACTTGTCGAAGGTCCACTCGCCGCCTTCGTTCTTTGTGAGCGAAAGCGTGACCTCGGTCGTCACCGTGTCGTCAGACTGCAGATGGGCACAGAGCAGGTCGAACAGGTGCTGCAAGAGCGCCTTATGGCCGTTCTCGGCATAAGCGCTCTGCGCCTCGTCCGAGCTCTGATAGGCCTCGTAGTCCGACGCGGCGTTCGTCGCGGCGGACGCGAGGCTCACGTTCGTGATGCTCACCGCCACGCTCGCCGAGGTACCGTCGTCGGCAACGCTCACGTCGCCGATCTCAAAGCTGTAGCGAGCAAAGCAGAGCTCATGGAGCTTATCCGCGTCGAGCCCGTAAGCTTCGAGCACCGAGGCCGTCTCGGAATCGCCGTAATCGGGATCGGGAGCCTCTTCTTTCTTATCATCGTCGTCCTGCTCGACATACGACTCCAGAGTCGGCCGCAAGGCCTCCGTGACCTTGTCGGCCTCCGACTTACAGGCGCAAAGCCCGAACGAGACAACGATGGCGAGAAATAGGCTGCAGACAACGGTAAAGCGAGGCTTCATGCACTGAGCTCCAAACATACGAAGAAGGGCCGGGAATCAGCTCCCGGCCCTTCTCATGGTAAAGCTTAGCGGACGAGATTACTCGTAGTCGTTCGTGGCCTCGACGAAGCTCTTGAGCATCTCCTCGGAGTCCTTGCGACCGCGGGCGAGCTCAGCGGCGGCGACGACGGGCACCCAGTACATGATCTTCTGCTTGGGCATATCCGCCTTGGCAGAGTAGAGATCGAGGTACTCCTCGGCCTGATCGGCGTGGTACATCTTGAAGAGGATGTAGGTCATGGCCGCGTCGGCCTCGGGAAGGCCGCGGGTCACGTGCGCCCAGTCGACCACGTACGCCTTGCCGTCCTCGCCGATGATGACGTTGGACGGGTTGAAATCGCCGTGGCAGATGAAGTGGTGGCCGCGCATGCGGTCGGCGCGCATCTCGAGCTCGTAGCGCTGGGTCGGGTCGAGGTCCTTGACCTTCTCGATCATGGTCTTGAACTTCGCGCGCTGGCTGTTGAGAAGCGCCGGTGCCTTCGTGTTCTGAACGCTGACCTGAAGGTCGACGAACTTAGCCAGGATCTCGGACTTCTTGGCGGCGTCCGCCTCGTCCATGAGCTTGCGGACCGTCGTGCCCGGGATGAACTCGTGGGAGAGGGCCCAGCCGCCGTCCTCGGTCTGGGAGACCTCGATGACCTTCGGCGCGGCGACGCCGGCCTCGGCGATGCGGGAGAGGTTCAGGGCCTCGTTGAGGACGTCGGAAGCGGGCTTGGAGGGCTTGAAGGCCTTGATGACCTTGGCGCCGTCCTGATAAACGACCTTCTCGGCGCGCTCGACGAGAACGACCTTGTTATCGGAGATAACCATGAGAAACTGCCTCCTTTGGTAAGCAACTTGTCGTGCTGTGAAACCATTCTAAGAACGCAGTGCAGGTGAGGACGGACGAGGCGGCGAGCGAACCGCCTCGTCCGTTAAGCGGTGCTAGTCCTGGTAGAAGCTCGGCTCGCGGTTGTAGTACGCGTCGAGGTAGAGCTCCTTGATCTCGGAGATGAGCGGGTAGCGCGGGTTGGCGCCGGTGCACTGGTCGTTGAAGGCGTTCTCGGACATCTCGTCGAGGGTGTCGAGGAAGTACTGCTCGTCGACGCCGAAGTCCTTGATGGTCTCCTTGACGCCCACGTGCTTCTTGAGCTCCTCGATCTTCGCGACGAACTTCTCGAAGACATCGAGGTCGTCCTTGCCGGTCACGCCGCAGAAGCGGGCGGCCTCGGCGTAGCGGGAGAGCGTCTTCGGGTGGTCGTACTGCGGGAAGGTGCCCATCTTGGTCGGGCGCTCGGCCGCGTTGTAGCGCATGACGCGGGTGAGGATGACGGCGTTGGCCCAGCCGTGCGGGATGTGGTGGTACGCGCCGAGCTTGTGGGCCATGGAGTGGTTGACGCCCAGGAAGGCGTTGGCGAAGGCGATGCCGGCCATGCAGGACGCGTTGGCCATGTGGTCGCGGGCCTCGACGTCGTTGGGGTTGTCGTAGGCGCGCGGCAGGTACTCGAAGACGAGCTTCATGGCGCGCAGCGCGAGGCCGTCGGTGTAGTCGGACGCCATGACGGAGACGTAGGCCTCGAGAGCGTGCGTGAGGACGTCGACGCCGGAGGCGGAGGTCAGGCCCTTGGGCTGGGTCATCATGTTGTCGGTGTCCACGATGGCCATGTTCGGCAGGAGCTCGTAGTCGGCGAGCGGCCACTTGGTGCCGGTCTCGGCATCGGTGATGATGGAGAACGGGGTGACCTCGGAGCCGGTGCCCGAAGAGGTCGGGATGGCGACGAAGAAGGCCTTGGTGCCGGACTTCGGGAACTTGTAGACGCGCTTGCGGATGTCCATGAAGTCCATGGCCATGTCCTCGAACTTCTCCTCCGGGTGCTCGAACATGGTCCACATGATCTTGCCGGCGTCCATAGCGGAGCCGCCGCCGATGGCGATGATGCAGTCCGGGTCGAAGGCGCGGAGCTGCTCGAGGCCCTTCAGGCAGTCCTGGAGCTTCGGGTCGGGCGAGATGGACCAGAAGGAGGTGTGGACGATGCCCTGCTCGTCGAGGGACGCCTCGATCTTCTTGGTGAAGCCGGAGGTGTAGAGGAAGGAGTCGGTGACGATGAAGGCGCGCTTCTTGCCGTAGACCTCGCCGAGCTCCTGCAGGGCGACGGGCATGCAGCCCTTCTTGAAGAAGATCTTCTCGGGGGTACGGAACCAAAGCATGTTCTCACGCCTCTCCGCGACGGACTTGTAGTTGAGGAGGTGCTGCGGGCCGACGTTGCCGGAGACGGAGTTGCCGCCCCAGGAGCCGCAGCCGAGGGTGAGGGACGGCGCCATCTTGAAGTTGTAGAGGTCGCCGATGCCGCCCTGGGAGGACGGGGTGTTGATGAGCACGCGGCAGGTCTTCATGGCCTCGTAGTGCTTCTGGATCTTCTCGGTCTCGTTCACGTTGACGTAGAGCGAGGAGGTGTGGCCGTAGCCGCCGTCGGCGACCAGGCGCTCGGCCTTGGCGAGGGCCTCGTCGAAGGTCTTGGCCTTGTACATGCCGAGGACCGGGGAGAGCTTCTCGTGGGCCATGGCCTCGGAAGGCTCGACGGAGGTGGCCTCGCCGATCAGGACCTTGGTGGCCTTCGGGACCTCGACGCCGGCGATCTGGGCGATCTTGTAGGCGGACTGGCCGACGATCTTGGCGTTGACGGAGCCGTTGATGATGACGGTCGCGCGGACCTTATCGAGCTCCTCGCCCTTGAGGAAGTAGCAGCCGCGGGCCTTGAACTCGGCCTTGACCGCGTCGTAGATGTCGGCGAGGACGGTCACGGACTGCTCGGAGGCGCAGATCATGCCGTTGTCGAAGGTCTTCGAGTGGATGATCGAGTTGACGGCGAGCTTGATGTCGGCCGTGGAGTCGATGATGACCGGGGTGTTGCCGGGGCCGACGCCCAGGGCCGGGGTGCCGGAGGAGTACGCGGCGTTGACCATGCCCGGGCCGCCGGTGGCCAGGATGATGTCGGCGTCGTGCATGAGGGTGTTGGTGAGCTCGAGCGACGGGACCGAGATCCAGTCGATGAGGCCCTTGGGGGCGCCGGCGGCCTCGGCGGCGTCGCGCACGATGCGGGCGGCCTCGGCGGTGCAGGCCTTGGCGCGGGGGTGCGGCGAGATGAGGATGGCGTTGCGGGTCTTGAGCGCCAGGAGGCACTTGAAGATGGCGGTGGAGGTGGGGTTGGTGGTCGGGATGACGGCGGCCACGACGCCCATGGGCTCGGCGACCTTCTTGTAACCGAAGGCCTTGTCGTCCTCGATGACGCCGCAGGTCTTCATGTCCTTGTACTTGTTATAGATGTACTCGGACGCGTAGTGGTTCTTGATGACCTTGTCCTCGACGATGCCCATGCCCGTCTCTTCGACGGCCATCTTGGCCAGCGGGATGCGCTGCTTGTTCGCGGCCATGGCGGCCTCGTAGAAGATCTTGTCCACCTGCTCCTGGGTGAACTTGGCGTACTCGGCCTGCGCGGCGCGCATAGACTTCAGGCGCTCCTGCAGCGCCTCGACGCTGTCGATGACGGTAACGGTCTTCTTTGCCATGCTTCCTCCAATTCCTTGGCCGGCGCCGGCGGCGTCGGTCCAATAGAACACGGGCAACAACGGTACGAACGGCGATAGTCCCTAGACGCACCAAAATTAAGTATACGGGGCGACCGTTCACGGGCGAAGAGGAACCTTTCGCCTAAGTCAAGTTTGAGACAGTTGCACAAAACAAGCCAGTGAAATGCGGTTCTTTCCGCCTGAAGAAGATTGAGCTCGCTCGGCAAACGGTTTCACTATCGATTGAAGCGCTTTTATTCCCAGGGGCGAGGCCCGCGGGGCGGCAGGGCTACGAGAGGACGCTCAGGACCCAGTCGATATCGTCGGTGGTCTTCATCTTCTCGAGGACCTCCTCGTCCTCCAAGATACGGCAGATGTTGGCGAGCACCTCGAGGTGCTCCTCCCCCTTGCCGGCGATGCCGAAGACGAGCTGGGCGCGTTCGCCGTCGTAGTCGACGCCGGCGGGGTACTGCTGCAGGACGACGCCCGTGCGCTGGACGCTCTCCTTCGCGTCGTTGGTGCCGTGCGGGATGGCGATGCCCATGCCTATGTAGACGCTCGTGAGGCGGTCGCGGTCGACCATGGCGTCGACGTAGGGGGCGTCGACGTAGCCGCGGGAGACGAGCAGGGCCCCGGAGTCGCGGATGGAGCGCTCGCGGTCGACGCTCGCGCAGCCTAGCTGGATGTCGTCGCGGGAGATGCAGAGCGAAGGCTTGGGCTCCTCGGCGGGAGCTGCCGGCGCGGGCGCGGGCGGCTCCTTCAGCTGCGAAGCCTGCGGAAGGCTCGTCAGGGCATCGTAGAGGGAGTCGAGGGCGGGGTCGTCGAGGAAGTTGTCGATGGTGACGATCTGCGCCTGCGGGGCGCTCTTGCGGGCACGCTCGGAGAGAGCGCGCTGGCAGACCACGATGGCGGCCTCCGCGGGGACAGTGTCGACGCTCGAGTGCTTGACGGTGAGGTCGGGGCGCTCGGCCTTGATGCGGTTGCGGAAACGGGTGGCGCCCATGGCCGACGACCCCATGCCGGCGTCGCAGGCGAAGACGATGAGGCCGTTTTTGGTGTCGGAGACCACGGCCGCCTCGGCGGAGCCCTTCATCTGGCGCATCTTCTCGCTGGCGGAGTCGAGGTCGGAGGCCTGGGAGGCCCTCACGATCGGAGAGGCGATGACGAAGGAGACGGCGCAGGCGAGCACGACGCCGATGATCACCTGGACCATGCAGTCGGCCGGGGCCATGGAGAGCACGGCGATGATGGAGCCGGGCGAGGCCGCCGAGGTGAGGCCGGTGCCGGTGAAGGAGAACCACGCGATGGCGACGGCGTTGCCCACGATGGGGGCGACGATGACCTTCGGGTTCATGAGCACGTAGGGGAAATAGATCTCGTGGATGCCGCCGAGGAAGTGGATGATCACGGCGCCGGGCGCGGACTGGCGGGTCTTGGCGTCCTTGCAGAAGAAGCAGTACGCGAGCAGCACGCCGAGGCCGGGGCCGGGGTTGGCCTCGAGGAGGTACATGATCGAGCGGCCGGTCTCCTGCGCCTGCGTGATGCCGATGGGCGTGAAGATGCCGTGGTTGATGGCGTTGTTGAGGAAGAGGACCTTTGCGGGCTCGATGAAGATGGCCAGAAGCGGCATCAGGCTGTACTGCACGAGGAACGCGACGCCGGCCATGAGCACGACGAGAATGGCGTTCATGACGGGACCGATGACCAGGTAGCCGAGCATCGCGAGCAGCATGCCGAGGATGCCGACGGAGAAGTTGTCGATGAGCATCTCAAAACCGGCGGGCGTGCGGCCGTCCATGAGCTCGTCGAACTTCTTGATCAGCCACCCGGAGGCGGGGCCCATGACCATGGCGCCCATGAGCATCGTCGTGTCGGGGGCGCCTGCGATGCAGCCGATGACGGCGATGGCGCCGACGATGCGGCCGCGGTCCGCCCCCACCAGATAGCCGCCCTGGGCGGCGATGAGCACGGGGATCAGGTAGGTGAGCATCGGGCCCGCGACGCTCGCGAAGCCCTCGTTGGGAATCCAGCCGGTGGGAATGAAGAGCGCGGTGAGGAAGCCCCAGGCGATGAAGGCGCCGATGTTGGGCATCACCATGCCGCTCAGGAACTTACCGAACCGAGAGAGACCGTCTCGAACATCTGACATGGCCTTTCCCTTTCTGTGCATGCGGCCGCCGCTCTGGGCGGCCCCTCTCCTTTACGAGTATGCGCCGAGGCGCGTGACTTTCGCTTCGCTGGCAGAAACAATAATGGCTTTTGTTTCAACAATACAAGAGGAGAGCCGATTTAAGGGGTAAACGGAGGGTTTATGCCGATAAACGGTCGATAGCGGCTATATTTACGAAAGTCAAACGACTTTCTTGACAACAGCTTTGGCGTGATTACTATGGGTATTGACTTTCGCCGCAACAGTAATTGAATGTCGTCACGAAAGGAGAAAGATGCTGCACACGGTCACGCTCAACCCGGCGCTCGATAAGACCGCGGTCGTTGAGGGCTTCACGGTGGACACCGTGAACCGCCTCACGGACCTGCGCGTGGACCCGGGCGGTAAGGGGATCAACGTCAGCAAGGTCGCCTCCGAGCTCGGTCACGCATCGGTCGCGCACGTGGTCCTCGCCGGCCAGACCGGCAAGAAGATCTCCGCCGCCCTCGCGGACATGGGCATCGAGACAAAGGCGTTCGAGGTGGAGGGAGAGACGCGCACGAACCTCAAGGTCGTCGACCCCAGGCTCAAGACGAACACCGACGTGAACGAACCCGGCCCGGTCGTCGGCTCCGAACAGTTCGCCTCCTTCGCGAGGGCGCTCACGGATGAGGTCGGCCAAGGAGACGTCGTCGTGCTCGCCGGCAGCCTTCCCAAGGGGCTCGGCCCCGATTCCTACGCCCTTCTCGTCACATCGCTGCGCTCGCTCGGCGCGAAGGTCTTCCTCGACGCCGACGGGGAGCCGCTCAGGCTCGCCCTCAAAGCGAGGCCCTATCTGATCAAGCCCAACGACCACGAGCTCGCAGGCCTCGTCGGCCATGAGCTGAAGAGCGTCGAGGAGATCGCCCAGGCTGCAAAAGACCTGGTCGCTGGAGGTATCGAGCGCGTCGTGGTCTCCATGGGCGGAGCCGGGGCTCTCTTCGTCACGGCAGGGACCGCGCTTCTCGCCAAGGCGCCGAAGGTCAAGGTCGGCTCGACCGTGGGCGCGGGCGACTCGGTCGTCGCGGCGCTCGCCTGCGCCGAGATCTCCGGCCTTCCCCTGGAAGAGGCCGCCCGCCTCGCCGTGGCGACCGGATCGGCCAACGTCATGTGCTCCGGCACGCAGGCCGCGAGCCGCGAGGCCATCGAGGAGCTTCTTCCCAAGGTGACCGTCGAGGTCCTCGCCTAAAAACCGCCAAGTCCTCCCCCATCAACACACAAACCGAAAGGAACCATCATGAAAGCAAAGGCTGTTCGTCTCCACGGTGCCAACGACCTGCGAATGGACGACTTCGAGCTTCCCCAGATCGCCGACGACGAGGTCCTCGTCAAGGTCGTGAGCGACTCCATCTGCATGTCCACCTACAAGTGCGCGACCCTCGGCACCGACCACAAGCGCGTCCACGCCGAGGTGGCCGAGCACCCCGCCATCATGGGCCACGAGTTCGCCGGCGACATCGTCGAGGTGGGCGCCAAGTGGGCCGACCGCTTCAAGCCGGGCATGAAGTTCACCATCCAGCCGGCCCTCAACTACAAGGGCACCATGTGGAGCCCCGGCTACTCCTATGAGTTCTGCGGCGGCGACGCGACCTACTGCATCCTTCCCGCCGAGGTCATGGAGTGCGACTGCCTGCTCGCCTACACCGGCGAGGCGTATTACCAGGCCTCCCTCGCCGAGCCGATGAGCTGCTCCATCGGCGCCTTCCATGCCGCCTACCACACCCAGATGGGCGTCTACACGCACGAGATGGGCATCCGCGAGGGCGGCAAGCTCGCCATCGTCGCGGGCGCGGGCCCCATGGGCCTGGGCGCGCTCACCTACGCGCTGCACTGCGACCGCAGGCCGGGCCTCGTCGTCGTGGCCGACATCAACCAGGAGCGCCTCGACCGCGCGGCTTCGCTCTTCCCGCCCGAGCAGATCAAGGCCGAGACCGGCATCGACCTCGTCTTCGCCAACAACGGCCAGATGGAGGACCCTGTCGCGGGCCTGCGCGAGATCAGCGGCGGGACCGGCTTCGACGACGTGCTCTGCTACGCGCCGGTGGCTCCCGTGGTCACGCTCTCGGCCGACCTTCTCGGCCGAGACGGGTGCCTCAACTTCTTCGCCGGCCCGACCGACAAGAAGTTCTCCGCGCCGATGAACTTCTACGAGGTCCACTACGGCTCCACCCACGTCATGGGCACGACGGGCGGCAACACCGCCGACGAAATCGAGTCGCTCGAGCTCACGGCCGCCGGCCGCATCGACCCCGCCGTCATGGTCACCCATGTGGGCGGCCTCGACGCCGCGGCGGAGACGACCCTCAACCTGCCCAAGATCCCCGGCGGCAAGAAGCTCATCTACACGCACATCTCCATGCCGCTGACCGCCCTCACCGACCTGCGCGCGAAGGCCGCCGAGGACGAGCGCTATGCCGGCCTCGCCGACATCGTCGAGGGTAACAACGGCCTGTGGTGCCCCGAGGCCGAGCGCTACCTGCTCGCCAACTTCGACGCCATCGACTAGCGCCGACGAACGAAAAGCCAACCGAAAGCCCGAAGGCCCCGGCTGCGCATCCGATCCGCGGCCGGGGCCTTGCTAGAATGTTCGGAAAGAGGAACGCGGGGCCACGGCCCTCCAGCAGGAAAGAGACGCGCATGGCAGCGAACATGAACGAGAGGCGCGACGCGATCGTCGAGCTCGTGAACTCCCTGGGCACGGTCACCTTCGCCCAGGTGAAGAAGAACTTCTCCGACGTCTCGGACATGACGCTGCGCACCGACCTGAAGACCCTCGACGCCGAGCGCAGGATCGTGCGCACGCACGGCGGCGCGCGATCGGTCGAGTACGTCGTCGGCACCGACGACCTGCTGCTCAACCGCCAATCGAGGAACACCGAGGCCAAGGCCGCCATCGCGAAGAAGGCCGCGGCGCTCGTCCGCCCGAACACGACCTTCTTCCTGGACTCGGGCACCACGACGACCGAGCTCGCCCGCGCGCTCGCGGACACGCGCGCCATCGCCTTCACGAACAGCCTGAGCTGCACAGCGGAGCTCGCGCGCATGGCCGAGCTCAAGACCATCGTCATAGGAGGCACGCTCAACCGCTACTCGATGAGCCTGAACGGCGGCAAGGCGATCGAGGAGATCTCGGGCCTCTCGTTCGACGTGCTCTTCCTCGGCGTCACGTCCTACGCCTCGTCGACGGGCTTCGCCTGCGGCTCGGACGACGAGGCCGCCCTCAAGCGCGCGCTGATCTCGCGCGCCGAGAAGACCGTGGTCCTCATGGACTCCGAGAAGCTCGGGAAGAAGAGCACCTTCAGGATCTGCGGCCTCGAGGATGTGGACGTCGTCGTCTCGGACGGCAAGCTCTCCGAGCACTTCCTCAAGAGCTGCGAGGAGGCCGACGTCGAGGTGCTCTAGGCGCTACCGCCCAGCCAAGAAGCGCTCGAGCTCGAGAACCTGCTCGCGGGGATCGGCGCAGGAAGCCTCGAACAGAAGCCAAGAGCCCTCGCCGACCCGGCGAAGCCACACGAGCGGCCCGAAGCCGCCCCGCAGCGTGCTCGACGCCTCGCGGTACGCCTCGTCGGAGGTGAGGCCCGGGTAGCGGACCTCGGCGACGCGGGGATGACACCGCAGGTAGTTGGCCGCCACTTGAGCGGCATCGGAGCGGAGGCGCCACTCCCCCTCCGGCATCGATTCCCGCATACGAAGAAGAGCCCCGAGATCGGGGCTCTTCTCGTTTGTGTGCGTGAGGTCCAACGCCCGTGCCTTAACGGCGCTCGGCGATCTCGGCCGAGATCTCTGAGATGAACTCGTCGAGGCCCTTCTGGACGGTCTCGTTGCTGCGGTCGCGGACGGAGATGTTGCCGGCCTCGACCTCCTTCTCGCCGAGGATCAGCATGTAGGGCACGCGGTCGATGGAGCGGGCCTCGCGGATCTTGTAGCCGATCTTCTCGTCGCGCTCGTCGAGGTGGACGCGGACGCCGGCGGCGTCGAGCTTCTCGGCGACCGCGCGGGCGTACTCGCGGCTCTTCTCGGAGACGGGCAGGACGTCGACCTGCACAGGCGCGAGCCACGTCGGGAACTTGCCTGCGAAGTGCTCGATGAGGATGCCGATGAAACGCTCGATGGAGCCGAAGCAGACGCGGTGGAGCATGATGGGGCGCTTCTTCTCGCCGTCGGCGTCGACGTACTCGAGGTTGAAGTTGAGCGGCATCTGGAAGTCGAGCTGGACCGTGCCGCACTGCCAGGTGCGGCCGAGGGAGTCCTCCAGGTGGAAGTCGATCTTCGGGCCGTAGAAGGCGCCGTCGCCCTCGTTGAGCTCGTAGTCCATGCCGAGCTGGGCGAGCGCGGTCTTGAGGCCGTTCTCCGCGCGCTCCCAGTCCTCATCGGAGCCCATGGAGTCCTCGGGGCGCGTGGAGAGCTCGACGTGGTACTTGAAGCCGAACTTCTGGTACACGGAGTCGATCAGGTTGACCACGCCCACGATCTCGTCGGTGAGCTGGTCGGGGCGCACGAAGAGGTGAGCGTCGTCCTGGTTGAAGCAGCGGACGCGGAAGAGGCCGTGGAGGGCGCCGCGCATCTCGTGGCGGTGAACGAGGCCGATCTCGCCGGCGCGGATGGGCAGCTCACGGTAGGAGTGCGGCTTCGCGGCATAGACGAGCACGCCGCCCGGGCAGTTCATCGGCTTGATGCAGTACTCCTCGTCGTCGATGACGGTGGAGTACATGTTGTCCTTATAGTGGTCCCAGTGGCCGGAGGTCTTCCACAGCTGCTTGTTCATGATCATCGGCGTGGAGATCTCGACATAGCCGGCCTTATGGTGGATCTCGCGCCAGTAGTCGAGAAGGGCGTTCTTGAGCACCATACCGTTGGGGAGGAAGAACGGGAAGCCGGGGGCCTCGTCGCGCATCATGAAGAGGTCCATCTCGCGGCCGATCTTGCGGTGGTCGCGCTTCTTGGCCTCCTCGATGAGGCGCAGGTGCTCGTCGAGCTCCTCCTTCGTGGCGAAGGCCGTGCCGTTGATGCGGGTGAGCATCTTGTTGTTCTTGTCGCCCTTCCAGTAGGCGCCCGACACGCCGGTGAGCTTGAAGGCCTTGAGCGCCTTCGTGTAGCAGAGGTGGGGGCCGACGCACATGTCGATGTACTCGCCCTGCTGGTAGAAGGTGATTCGGGCATCGTCGGCGAGGTCGCCGATGTGCTCGACCTTGTACTTCTCGCCGCGCTCCTCCATGAGGGCGACGGCCTCGGCGCGGGGAAGCTCGAAGGTCGTGAACTTGAGGTTCTCCTTCACGATCTTCTTCATCTCGGCCTCGATGGCGGGGAAATCGTCCTCGGAGACCTTGACGCCCTCGGGCAGGTCGACGTCGTAGTAGAAGCCGTTGTCGGTGGCGGGGCCGTAGGCGAAGTCGCACTCAGGATACAGGCGCTTCAGGGCCTGGGCCATGATGTGGGCGGCGGAGTGGCGCACAACGTGAGTGACCTGGTCCTCGGGACACTCGATGACCTGGCCGTCGTTCTGCAGGATCTTCATTGGGAACCTCTTCCTTGAGCTATGGAGCGAGATCGTGCTCTACATGAAAAACGCCCTCACGCCGCCGGGCGGCATAGGGGCGATATGCGGCGCCTGCCACGCGGCCTCGCGAGCCGCGGATCATGGGGCAGGCGCCTAAATAGTCTGAGTTCGAGCGTCGAGCGCGTGCATGTGGAGCATGCTTGCAAGCCTTTCTTCGCGTGAGCTGGTATAGGTTTACCACAAATAAGGGCTGCTAGAAACCCCGTAACAAAAAAGCCCCCGCGCGGGCGGGGGCTTTGTGCACTGTGGGGCGGCGCCGGCTACTGGATGCGGGTGCGGCAGTAGGGGCAGACCTTCCAGTCCGCGTTGAGCGGGCGGTGGCAGGTCGGGCAGACGTTGCGCACCTGCGTGTTGCAGATCGGGCAGACGACGAAGTCGCGGTCGATGGGCGCGCCGCACTTGGGGCAGATGCCGTAGTGCGAGAGCTGGTGCTCGCGCAGCGCGATGTCGAGGTCCTGCTCCTCGCGGTCGATCAGGTAGGAGCTCGGGCGCAGGATGACGTAGGCGAGCAGGCCGACGATGGGGATGACGGAGATGACGGCCCACATCCACCAAGGCTCGGCGCCGCGGCGCTGCGCGTCGCGCACGACGTAGACGATGGAGAGGATATAGAGCATGACGACGCACACGACCATCAGGTAGAGGACCATGCGGACCTCAGGCGTGAGGATCTGGTCGATAAGTTCCTGCATATTAGGGACCCTTCCGTGTAACAGCTGGTTTCAGCCGCGCGACGAGAAAGTGCCGCACAGGCGTAAAAGATTGTAGCAGAGCCTAGGACATCAAACCTGCGACCTCGCCCGCGAGGGTGATGGAGCCGCAGGCCACGAGGGATTCTCCACAAAGGGTTGATAAAGCGGACGCCACGGTCGGGTACTCGCCGACCACCGTCGACCCCTCCGCGGAGAAGAGCCCGGCGAGATCATGGGCGGGCAGGGCGCGCGGCGAGGAGGTCTGCGTCGCGGCGACCCGGGGAAAGTCCGCGGCGAGGAGACGGACGATGCCCTCGACGTCCTTGTCGGCGAGCACGGCGCAGAGAAGGACGGGGCGCGAGGCCACGTCGGGGTGCACGGCGCGCACGGCCGAGAGGAAGGCCTGGACGCTCTGCGGGTTGTGGCACGCATCGATGAGCAGGGGCGGCTCGGGTCGCAGCAGCTGGAAACGCCCGGGCGTCGGGCAGCCGACGACCGATTCGAAGAGCTTCTCGGCGTCAAGGGCCCGGCCCAGGAAGTCCTCGGCGAGGCAGACGGCACAGGCGATGTTCGCAGCCTGATAGGAAGGCTTGAGGGCGGCGAGCTCAGGGTAGACGGCGCGGGCGCTCGCGACCTCGACCTCGAGGGGCGCGCCGATGCGCGACGGGCGCTTGGTGATGCGATAGCCCGCGCGCGGCACGTCGGCGTGCTCTCTCGGGACACCCGGCTGCATCTCGCCCTCTGCGTCGGAGAGCGCGTCGGGGCGAAGGAGCGTCGGGGCGACGCCGACCTCGGCGCACCTCGAGAGGAAGACGTCCTCGACGGAATCGGGGGTCGCCGTGCCGACGCCCAGGACGCAGGTCCGCCCGGGCTTGATGATGGCGGCCTTCTCGCCGGCGATGGCCTCGAGGGTGTCTCCGAGGACGCGGACATGGTCGAGGCCGATGCCGGTGACGGCGACCGACCTGATGGACTTGGCCGCCGACGTCGCGTCCCAGCGCCCGCCCATGCCGCACTCGAGCACGGCAACCTCGACGCCCTCGAGCGCGAAGACGACCATGGCGGCCACGGTCAGCGTGTCGAACTCGGTGATGTCGTAAGGGCGCTCCCCCGCCGCGGAGCGGCGCGCGTTCACCCGCCGGCCAGCCTCCGCGGCAGCCGAGATGCCCAGAGCGAAGAGCTCCTCGGGCACGGGCGAGCCGGCCACCTCCATGCGCTCGGTGTAGCTCACGAGCTCGGGCGAGGTATAGAGGGCGACCTTCTTGCCCTCGCCCGCGAGGATGGCGGCCGTATAGCGGGACGTCGAGGTCTTCCCGTTGGTGCCGGCGACCTGGACGCAGTCGAAGGCGAGGTCGGGGTCCCCGAGCTCGGCGAGCATGTCCTCCACGGTCTCGAGCAAAGGGCAGATGCCGAAGCGAAGGGCCGAGTGGAGCTCGACGAGGGAATCCTCGTAGGAGAGCTCGGGCACATCGAAGGGAAGGCGGTACATGGAACGAAAACCTCCGTTGGCAACGGAGCGCCGCGGGGGCGCGCCGGGTTCATCCGTATGGGCTACTTGCCGAGCAGGCGCATGGCCTCCTGCCTCGTCTTGATCTCGCGCAGGGCGCCGCGGACCGCCGAGGTGGCGGTGACGGCGCCGGCGGAGCGGACGCCGCGCATGGTCATGCAGGTATGCTCGGCCTCGAGGACCACGAGCACCCCGAGCGGGTTGAGCTCGCGCACCAGGGCGTCGGCGATCTGCCCCGTCAGGCGCTCCTGGAGCTGGGGGCGGCGGGCATAGCCGTTGACGCAGCGCGCGATCTTCGAGAGGCCCGTAACGTGGCCGTCGCGCGGGATATAGCACACGTGCGCCTTGCCGACGAAGGGAAGCAGGTGGTGCTCGCACATGCTCGAGAAGGGTATGCCGCGCACGACGACCATCTCCTCGTTGCCGGGCTCGTGGAACTGCTTGCGCAGGTGGGCGCCCGGGTCCTCGGCGAGTCCCCCGAAGATCTCCTCGCAGGCGCGCGCAACGCGGTCGGGGGTTCCCTGCAGCCCCTCGCGGTCGGGGTCCTCGCCGATGCCGATGAGGAACTCGCGGACGGCCGCCTCGATCCGCAGCTTGTCGATGCCGTTCGCCATGGAGCTACTCCTCTCCCCGCTTGCGGCCGTACACGAACCAGTACGCGACGCCCAGCGCGCAGCCGCCGACGGCGTTGCCGAGGACGGCGGCCGAGAGGTTCATGCAGACGCCGCCGAGGGTGACGGACCCCGCCGCGCCCGTGGCCTGGAGCATAAGCGCGTACGGCAAGAAGAACATGTTCGCCACACAGTGCTCGAAGCCCGCGCCCATGAAGGCCATGACGGGGAGCAGCGCCGCGAAGAACTTGTCGGTCACGTTGGTCGACGCGTGGCCGCACCACACGGCGAGGCACACGAGGATGTTGCAGAGAACGGCCCGGAAGAAGACCGTGGCCCAGGGAAGGGTCGTCTTCACCGTGGCGACCGCGACGGCCGCCTCGCCGAAGGCCCCGCCGTTCGCCGAGGCCGCGCCCGCGCCGACGAGGAGCGCGGCGGCCAGGACGCTGCCGGCGAGGTTGCCGAGGATGACGACGAGCCAGCTCTTGAGCAGGTCCGCCCAGCCGAAGCGCCCCGAGAGCGGGCCCATGACCATGAGGCAGTTGCCCGTGAAGAGCTCGGCGCCCGCGGCGAGGATGAGGAAGAGGCCCAGGGTGAAGGAGAAGCCGCCGAGCAGCTGGGTCGCGGCGAACGGGAGCGTCGAGTCGCACTTGACCACGAGCATGAACGTGGCGCCCATGGCCACGAAGAAGCCCGCGAGCACGGCCAGGGCGAACGCGGCGACGGGCTCGGTCGCGGCTTTCGTGGCGGCGACGCGCTCGGCCTTGTGCTCGATCGACGCGGGGGTCATCGCCCCGCTGTACGACGAGGAGGGTTTCTCGGTCAGCTTCATGCAAGGGTCCTTTCTGCGGCCTCGACCACGTGCTTGGCGAGAACCGCCGTGGTCACTGAGCCGACGCCCCGGGGCACCGGCGTGACGGCGGCGACCTCGGGCTCGACGGATTCGAAATCGACGTCGCCAACGAGCTTGCCCGCGGCGGCGTCCCAGTTGATGCCCACGTCCACGATGACCTGCCCTGAGCGGACGGCGTCGGCGCCGATGGTACGCGCGTGCCCGGCCGCGGCGACGACCACGTCGGCCGCGCGGCAGGCGGCCGCGAGGTCGCGCGTGTGCGTGTGGCACATGGTGACGGTAGCGTTTCTCGCCTGCAGCATGAGCGAGACGGGCTTGCCGATGACCAGTGAGCGCCCGACCACGCACACGTTCGCGCCGTCGAGCTCGACGCCGTAGTGGTCCAGGAGCTCGATCACGGCCTCGGCCGTGCAGGGCGCGAAGCCGCAGGGCTTGTTCGCGAGGACGCCGTAGAGGGAGCCGCGCGTGAGGCAGTCCACGTCCTTGGCGGGGTCGAGCGCGTCGCAGACGGCGGCCTCGTCGATTCCCCGCGGCAGGGGCCTGAACATGAGGACGCCGTGGACGTCCGCGCGGGCGTTGAGGCCCTCGATGGCCTCGACGAGCGTTTCCGTAGTCGCCGAGGCGGCGTCGACCTCGTGCACCTCGGCCTCGATGCCGAGCGAGGAGCAGCGCTTGAGCGCCCCGCGCTCATAGGACAGGTCGTCCTCGCGGGCGCCGACGCGCACGATGGCGAGCCTCGGCGCGGCGCCGGCGGCCCTGAGCGCCTCGACGCGCGGGAGCAGCCGCTCGTTGATGGCCTTGGCCACGGGCAGGCCCAGCAGGAGTTCGGCCATGGTCAGCCCCTTTCCAGGTAGTGGGCGCTGACGCTCTCCGCAAGGGAATCGGCGCGCTCCCCGAACTCGAAGACAAGGTCCTCGACCTCGTCGTTGAGCGCGGAGGCGTAAGCGCGGTCGGCGAGTGAGCGCGTGTTCACGTAGACGTTGAGTGCGGCGCAGCGCAGGGCGGCGCCGGCGAGGTAGGCCCCGCAGCCCACGTCGGAGCGGAGCATGCGCGAGCCCTTCTTTCCGAGGAGCTCGAGGACGGGCACGAGGCCCGCCACCTCCCGGACCATGGCCAGGGGCGGCTCGAGGGCCCGGCGCGTGGCGGACTCGAGGGCCGCCTCGCGCCCGGGGTCCCCCTTCGGGATTCCGTAGGCGAGCGAGAGCGGCTCGAACGCGGCCGCGTCGGCGTCCACGAGGGCGAGAAGCGCGCGGCGCGCCGTCTCAGCCTCGTCGAGCGCGCGCTCTATGTCCGCCTCGTATGCGGCGTAGAGCTTCTTGCCGGCCGTGTAGTTGCCGACCATCGAGGCGAGCGCGGCCGCGAGGGCGCCGACGAGCGCGGCCGCGCCGCCGCCGCCGGGGACGGGCCGCTTGGACGCGAGTTGGCGCGAGAACTCCGAGCAGCTCGCGGAGGTCAGGGGTTCAGACATGCTTCTCCTAGAACAGTCCGACGATCTTGCCGTCGGCGGTCACGTCGATCTTCTCGGCGGCAGGGACCTTGGGCAGGCCCGGCATCGTCATGATGGAGCCCGTGAGCGCCACGACGAAGCCCGCGCCGGCCGAGACGCGCACGTCGCGCACGGTGATGGTGAAGCCGTCGGGCGCGCCGAGCTTGGCCTGGTCGTCGGTGAAGCTGTACTGGGTCTTGGCCATGCATATGGGCAGCCCGCCGAAGCCCTGCTCCTCGAGCTGCTTGAGCATACGGGACGCCTTGGGCTCGAAGGCGACGCCGTCGGCGTGGTAGACGCGCTTGGCGATGGCCTCGATCTTTGCCTTGAGCGGCTGGTCGAGCTCGTAGGCGTAGGCAAAGTCGCTCGGCTCCTCGCAGAGGCGCACGACCTCCTCGGCGAGCGAGCGGCCGCCCTCGCCGCCCTTGGCCCAGACCTCGGAGAGCGCCACGTTGACGCCGAGCTCATGGCACTTCTCCTCGACGAGGGCGAGCTCAGCGGCCGTATCGGTCGGGAAGGCGTTGATGGCGACCACGACGGGCAGCCCCCAGATGTCCTTGATGTTGGACACGTGACGCAGCAGGTTCGGAAGGCCGGCCTCGAGCGCCCCGAGGTTCTCGGCGGTGAGCTCGGTCTTGGGCACGCCGCCGTTGTACTTGAGCGCGCGCACCGTGGCCACGAGCACCACCGCGGAGGGCGTGAGCTCGCCCGCGCGGCAGACGATGTCGAGGAACTTCTCGGCACCGAGGTCGGCGCCGAAGCCGGCCTCGGTCACCGCGTAGTCGGCGAGCTTAAGCGCGCAGTCCGTGGCCTCGAGCGAGTTGCAGCCGTGGGCGATGTTGGCGAAGGGGCCGCCGTGGACGAAGGCGGGGTTGCCCTCGAGGGTCTGCACCAGGTTCGGCTTGATGGCGTCCTTGAGCAGGGCCGCCATGGCGCCCTGGGCGTGGATGTCGGCCACCGTGACGGGCTGGCGGTCGTAGGTGTAGGCGATGACCATGCGCCCGAGGCGGTCGCGCAGATCCATGAGGTCGGAGGCGAGGCAGAAGGCCGCCATGACCTCGGAGGCCACGGTGATGTCGAAGCCGTCCTCGCGCGGCATGCCGTTCGCGATGCCGCCGAGGCCGTCGACGACCTGCCTGAGCTGGCGGTCGTTCATGTCCACGACGCGCTTCCACACGATGCGGCGCGGGTCGATGCCGAGCGCGTTGCCCTGCTTGATGTGGTTGTCGAGCATGGCCGCGCAGAGGTTGTTGGCCGCGCCGATGGCGTGGAAGTCGCCGGTGAAGTGCAGGTTGATGTCCTCCATGGGGACGACCTGGGCGTAGCCGCCGCCGGCCGCACCGCCCTTGATGCCGAAGACGGGGCCGAGCGAGGGCTCGCGAAGGCAGAGCATGGTCGGCTTGCCCATGGCGTTCAGGGCGTCGGCGAGGCCGACCGAGGTGGTCGTCTTGCCCTCGCCGGCGGGCGTCGGGTTGATGGCGGTGACGAGCACGAGCTTGCCGCGGCGGGGCTTGTCGGCAAGGGCGTGGATGTCGACCTTGGCCTTGGTCTTGCCGTAGTGCTCGAGCATGTCCTCGGTGAGCCCGACCTTGGCGGCGACCTCGGAGATGGGGAGCATCTGCGCTTCCTGGGCGATCTCGATATCGGACTTGTAATCGGCCATGGGCCCTCCTCGTTTCGAAACAGGTAACGCATAACTATACGGTAGTAAGGTTTCGGTCGTGTACCATCTTCTGCGACAAAGAAGCGGGACACGAAAAGAGGAAACGTGAGCGAGAAACCGGCAGAGGAGACGACCAAGGACCGTCTGAGGCTCATCCTCGGAGAAGAAGGGCTCAGGCGCCTCGACGAGGCGACCGTCATGATCATCGGCCTCGGGGGCGTCGGCTCCAACTGCGCGGAGGCGCTCGCGCGCGGCGGGATCGGGCATTTCGTCCTCCTCGACCGAGACGTCGTCGCGCCCTCGAACGTGAACCGCCAGGCCATCGCCTTCACGAGCACCGTCGGCAAGGTCAAGGCGGACGTCATGGCGGCGATGATACAGGACATCAACCCCGAGGCCGAGGTCTGCGCCGTCCACGCGTTCCTCGAGAAGGACCGCATCGCCGAGCAGCTGAGCGCCCTCCCCCGCCCCGACTACGTGGTCGACGCCATCGACACGGTGGCGCAGAAGCTGCGCCTCGCCGAGTGGTGCCAGGCCGAGGGCCTGCGCGAGATCTCCGCCATGGGAGGGGGCAACAAGCTCGACCCGTGCCGGCTGCGCTTCTCGACCATCGAGGATACCGTGAACTGCCCGCTCGCGCGCATCATGCGCAAGGAGTGCCGGCGGCGCGGCATCCACGGCCTCCAGGTACTCTACTCGGACGAGCAGCCGGTGAAGATGGAGGCCATCACCGATGAGCAATGGATGGAGTCAGGCAGCCTCCTCGGGACCATGAGCTACTTCCCGCCCATCATGGGGCAGATGATAGCCAGCCGCGTGATCCGCGACCTTCTGGGCTGGGGCGCTTGACCCACCGCCCGGCGAGGGGAGGGTCCGGGGATTCTCGCAAAGCTACGAGCGCACAGGACGCGCTCGAAAGAGCTTTTCCGAGAAACCCCGGCCCCTCCCCTCGCCGGGCTGCACGACCTTCTCCCCAGCCCGGAGGGTCGCCACGACGGCGGGCTATGCATGCTTAAGGGGATTTCTAGCTCTTCGGGTCAGGTCATTTCTTCGAGCCAGTAGTCGTGGGCTTCTTCCCAGCTTTTGAAGTAGGAAGAATTCGCGTTTGCGTAGTCCTCGGCGTCGTCCCAGCCGTCGGGGTCGGGTTTTGCCGCTTGCGCGGAGCCGTGCTTGTCCGCAGCCTCGCCGGACGCCTCGAGGTCTGGATACTCGGAACCTCCGTCCCAGTAGTTCTTGCCGAGGTTGAATTTGGCGACGCCTGCGACCTCGCCGTCTTTGACATACGCGGCAAACACGAGGTCATCAGTGCCGTTTCGCGCGCACCAGTAATACGGGGCGCCGCCGCTGTACTTGCCGCCCGAGATCCGGTCGCCCATCTCGTCGGCAGGCCCCAGCCACGTCTGATCGATGTACTCAGCGGGCATCCCCTTGTACGGGAGCTTGTCGCTTACGTCGAGCGCTGGCTCTGCATCTCCCCCGCCCGGCGTCGCGGACGCCGTCGAAGATGGGCCTTGCGCGACCGACGAGCCCTTATCAGCGGAGGAATCTGAATCGCGCTGCGTCTGGGGAGA
The DNA here is from genome assembly GCA_030530145.1 of Coriobacteriia bacterium. GTDB lineage: Bacteria > Actinomycetota > Coriobacteriia > Coriobacteriales > Atopobiaceae > Paratractidigestivibacter. The sequence goes on from JAUMVN010000001.1 coordinate 107,645, forward strand.
AGAGGGCGAAGCGAAAACGTCGCGTGAGTTCCCCCACGAAGCACAGCCTCCGAGCGCGAGCGTCGCCGCCAGCCCGAGGAAAATCATCGCGCGCATCATGTCCATGCTTAACCTCCCAGCCTATTTCCTTAAGTCTAAGCCGACCACGGGACAACAATTGCGCGCAAGCCCATAAACCGACCCGTGTCGTGAAACGGCACTGTTACATGGTAGGGTGTCTAAGCTTAAGGAATGACTAGGGAGGGCGCGCATGGGCAAAACCGAGGACGGCGAGCTCCTGACCGCGCCACCCTTCACGGCAATAGCCGGCCTCGCCGTGCCCATCGCGCTCTCGAGCCTCCTCGAGCAGCTTTACAACATGGCCGACTCCATCATCGCGGGTAACTTCCTCGGCGAGAACGCCGTAGCCGCCGTCGGCGCGTCCTTCTCGCTGTGCAACGTCCTCGTATATGCCGCTCTAGGATGCGGGATCGGCGCAGGCGTGCTCACCGCGAGGCGATTCGGCGAGGGAGCCCGCGACGAGGCTTCTGCCGTTATCTGGACCTCCGCCGCGTTGTTCACCTTGACCGGCACGGCCATCGGCGTAGCCGGGCTCCCCTTGGCAGAATTTATCCTCGAGGCATTGGGCACGCCGGCCGAGGCGACCGCGCCGAGCAGGGGTATCGGGCCTCGCAGCGAGTCGTTGCCGTGACGGCCGTCACCATCTGCATCGTCTACCAACTCTTTTGCAAGCAGCTCATGTCGATGTTCCTCGGGGCAGACGCCTCTGTGGAGGCAACGGGCGTCGGCGTCGCCTACATGCGCTTCGTCGGTTGGTGCTACGCCCTCATCGGCCTCAAGAACGTAGCGGACGGCATGTTTCGAGGCCTCGGCGACACTCGCATCTTTACCTGGGCAAACGTCATCAACCTAGGCCTACGCGTAGGCCTCGCGCACCTTCTCACGCCCATCTTCGGCGTCGCGGCCACCTGGTGGGTCATCCCAATCGGACGGTTCACGAACTTCGCCGTCTCCCACGCAGGCGTCGCCGCTTGGAGAACCGGGAAACTCACGCTAAGCCAAACGCCTTAGGTTGAGGAAATTACACGACTCCGAATAGTGCCCTTTGCCCTACTTGTAAAAAGCGAGGTCACCATGGAAGAAGGAGCTCCATGCTTCGCAAATAGCCCCATGGTTCGCACAAATGAACTCACACACATCCGCCAGCTCGCGCCTGTTAAGAGCGGAATCGTTATTGGCCACGATACAGCCGCCGGTCCCGGTAAGCCAAATCTTTGTTGAGCCGCTGGAAGGCTTACCCCTCCGCACGTGAACATGGACCGGCTCGCCGTTCTCCATGGGCCAAAAAGAATATAACGAATCCTTTAAACTTAAAAAGATTAGGCATAATCTTTGGAAACCTCATCCGAAAAACGGAAAATGAGCTGCGAGTTATTACGTACGAAAGTTGACAGATCGTTCAACTCATTATCAGAAAAACCGTCGTTAAAAGTGCAGAGCATGGCAGGCAGCGTAAAACGAGCGGTCTTAAAGCCCTCATAAATCGGGAGCTCAGCCACAACCTCGACGCTTCCGTCATGAAGCCGCTCCGAGTATCCGACCTGTGTCCCATCCGCAAGCTCGCAATAGTCGTAGAACATAACCCTCCCCTCGTCATTTAGTCCTACTACCCGACCAGCATCAAATGACGCCTCCATACCTTGAGAAACATAGAGCATCGGGCAGCCAAGACCCAAAGCCATTCCATGAGAAACGCGGCATGAAAATGGCCTCCGGCTTTCCTCGGGCGCAGTTCCGCATGATCCGGAGGCCACTAAATGTGGCCTCCGCGCGAATCAGGACTGTTTGAGCACCGAGGAAAGCCGGGGGCCTCCCCATTTGCAGGAACGAACTATGCGAAGTCGGCGATCTGGGCCTTGAGCTGCTCGATCGTGGCGCTGAGCTCGGCCTGCTGGACTCGCTTCTTCTCGATGACGGTGGGCGCTGCCTTGGCGACGAAGCCCTCGTTGCCGAGCGTGCGCTCGACGCCGGCGAGCTCCTTCTCGGCCTTGGCGAGCTCCTTGGCAAGACGCGCGGACTCGGCCGCGAGGTCAACCAAGCCCCCGAGGTCGACGAAGATCTCGAGCGCGCCGTCGGCGACAGAAACCGCGCCGGCAGGCTTCTCGGCATTGTCCGCAGCAGCGAACTCGCTCACGCGGCCGACGGACTTGATGAAGCCCTCCTGAGACGCCAGCACCTCGGCGTCGTCCTCGTCGCAGCGCACGGCCACCGCGAGCTCGGCCTTCGGCGAGAGGCGGTAGCGGGCGCGCGTGGAGCGCACGCAGGAGATGACGCGCTTGGCCAGCTCGAAGTCGCCCTCGGCCTTCTCATTGACGAAGCCGGCGAGCGCCTCGGGCTCGGGCCACGCGGCCATCATGAGGAACTGCGCGTCATGCGCGTCGAGGCCGGAGGCCGGCAGCGCGTCCCAGACGCTCTCGGTCACGAACGGCATCACCGGGTGGAGCAGGCGCATCGAGACGTCGAGCACATAGACGAGGTTGCGCTGGACCTGGAGCTTCTCGTCGGCGCTGCCGTCGAGCAAGCGGCCCTTGCAGAGCTCGATGTACCAGTCGCAGACGTCGCCCCAGAAGAAGCTCTGGATGTTGCGCGCGTAGTCGCCGAAGTTGTAGGTCTCGAGCTGCTCGGTGGCCAGCGCCACGGTGCGGGCAAGGCGCGAGAGCATCCAGGCGTCCTCGGCGGTCTCGGCCTTGGGCGCGCCCGGCTCGTAGCCCTCGAGGTTCATCTGGACGAAGCGGCTCGCGTTCCAGATCTTGGTCACGAAGCCGCGGGCCTGCTCGGTGCGCGGGCTGTCGACGAGCTCCTTGGTCTTCTTGTCGATGTTGGCATCGAACTTGACGTCCTGGTTGTTGGTGATGAGCGTGAGCAGGTTGTAGCGCATGGCGTCCGCGCCGTACTTGTCCATGAGCGCCATGGGGTCGACGCCGTTGCCCTTGGACTTGGACATGCGGCTGCCGTCCTTGGCCAGGATCGTGGCGTAGATGTAGACGTCGTGGAACGGGATCTCGTCGGTGCAGTAGAGCGAGCTCATGATCATGCGCGCGACCCACAGGGCGATGATGTCGCGGGCCGTGACAAGCACCTTCGTCGGGTGGTGCTCGGCGAGCTCGGAGGTGTCGTCAGGCCAGCCCTGCGTGGCGAAGGTCCACAGCTGCGAGCTGAACCAGGTGTCGAGGACGTCCTCCTCCTGGTGCACGTGGTGGCCGCCGCACTTGGGGCACACGTCGGTGTCCTCCATGAGGGCGTCCTCCCAGCCGCAGTCCTCGCAGTGGAAGACGGGGATACGGTGGCCCCACCAGAGCTGGCGAGAGATGCACCAGTCCTTGAGGTTGTCCATCCAGGTGAGGTAGGTGTCGGTCCAGCGGGCCGGGTGGAACTTGATCTCGCCGTCGCGCACGACCTGGGTGGCGCGCTCCTTGAGCTTGTCCACGGCGACGAACCACTGCTCGGAGAGCCAGGGCTCGAGCGCGGAGTCGCAGCGGTAGCAGTGCATGACGGAGTGGTCGAGGTCCTCGATGTGGACGAGAAGCCCGTTCTCCTCGAACCAGGCGACGATGGCCTTGCGCGCCTCATCGCGGTCCATGCCGGAGAACTCGCCGTAGCCCTCGACCACGACGGCGTGCTCGTCGAAGACGTTGATCTGCTCGAGGCCGTGGGTCTGGCCCATGGCGTAGTCGTTGGGGTCGTGGGCCGGCGTCACCTTGACGAAGCCGGTGCCGAAGTTCGCGTCGACGTGCCAGTCGGAGAAGATGGGGATCTCGCGGTCGACGATGGGCAGCATGACCTTAGCGCCCACGAGCTTGGCCTTCTCGGGGTCCGACGGGCTCACGGCGATGCCGGTGTCGCCGAGCATGGTCTCGGGGCGGGTGGTGGCCACGGTCACGTACTCGACGCCGTCGACGGGCTCCACCAGCGGGTAGCGCAGGAACCAGAGGTGGCCCTTCTCGTCGTGGTACTCGGCCTCGTCGTCAGAGATGGCGGTGCAGCAGTTGGGGCACCAGTTGACGATGCGCTTGCCGCGGTAGATGAGGCCGTCGTGGTACCAGTCGCAGAAGACGCGGCGGACGGCGCGGGAGAACTCGGGGCTCATCGTGAACTTCTCGTCCTCGAAGTCGACCGAGCAGCCCATGCGCTTGATCTGCGAGACGATGGTTCCGCCGTACTCGTGCGTCCAGTCCCAGCAGGCGTCGAGGAACTTCTCGCGGCCGATCTCCAGGCGAGAGACGCCCTCACTCTTGAGCTTCTTGTCCACCTTGGTCTGCGTGGCGATGCCGGCGTGGTCGGTGCCGAGGATCCAGCGGGTCGAACGGCCGCGCATGCGGTTGTAGCGCACGAAGGTGTCCTGGATGGAGTCGTCCATGGCGTGGCCCATGTGCAGGATGCCCGTGACGTTAGGCGGCGGGATGACGACGGTGCAGTCCCCCACTCCCTTGTTGCGCTGGTAGCAGCCGGCGTCGATCCACTTCTGGATGAGCTCGGGCTCCTTGGATTGCGGGTCGTAGGTCTTGGGCATCTCTTCCACGGCGAATCTCCTTGTGGCGCGTGGCGCGCTCGACATAAAGCAGCTATAACAAAGAAGAAGGATACCACGCCGGAGAAAGGACACGACGCATGGAGGGCTCGGCGCTGCTCGACGCGCATGTGCACCTGGACTGGGCCGCCGACCCTGCGCAGGTAGCCCGCGAGGCCGAAAGGCTCGGGCTTCACCTGCTCTGCTGCACGGTCGGCCCGGGCGGTTACGAGCGGGCGCGCGATGTCCTCGACGGCCATCCGAACGTCGCCGTCGCGGCGGGGCTCCACCCCTGGCACGTCGAGGGAGCCGACGTCGGGCTCGCGGCGGAGTGCGCGCGCGGCGCCCGCTTCATCGGCGAGGTGGGCCTCGACTTCGGGGCGCGCCACGCCCGGACCGCCGAGCTCCAGCTGTCCGCGTTCCGCGCCGTCTGCGCCGCATGCGCGAAGGCGGGGGGCAAGGTCCTCTCGGTCCACAGCGTGCGCGCCGCGGGCGCCGCGCTCGACGTCCTGTCCGAGACCGGCGCCCTGAAGAGCTGCGTCTGCGTGTTCCACTGGTTCAGCGGCACCTCGGAGGAGCTGTGCCGCGCCATAGGCGCCGGGTGCTGGTTCTCGGTCGGCGAGCGGATGCTCGCCACGCGGCGCGGCCGCGAGTACGCGCGGCGGGTGCCGGGCGATCGCCTGCTTTTCGAGACGGACCTCCCCGAGGCACCGGGCCAGGGGCTCTCGGCATCCGACATCGCCGCCTCCCTCGGGCGGGCGGAGGGCCTGGCGGAGGGCCTCCGCGGAAGTAGGCCGACGGGGACCGATGCGTTTCTTGGCACGTGGTGGGGCGCGACGTGTCATACTCATGCGGGATGAAAAGGAGTTAACCATGTATGACAACGATTACGTGCCCGGCCGCAACGAGCCCTGCTGGTGCGGCTCCGGCAAGAAATACAAGAAGTGCCACGCCGCCATTGACCAGAAGCTCGACCGCCTGAGCAGCGAGGGCCTGGAGGTGCTGCCCCGCGGGCTCCTCAAGACCGCGGAGGACATCGAGGGCATCAAGCGCTCGGCGGCTATCAACATCGGCGTCCTCGACTACGTGGGCGAGCACATCCGAGCCGGCGTGACCACCGCCGAGGTCGACAAGTGGATCTACGACTACACCACCGAGCACGGCGGCATCCCCGCCGACCTCGACTACGAGGGTTACCCGAAGAGCGTCTGCACGTCCATCAACGACGTGGTCTGCCACGGCATCCCCAGCGAGGACGATGTCCTCAAGGACGGCGATATCGTGAACGTGGACTGCTCGACCATCCTAGACGGCTACTTCTCCGACTCGAGCCGCATGTTCTGCATCGGCGAGGTCTCCGACGAGCGCCGCCGCCTCGTGGAGGTCACGCGCGAGTCCGTGTACGCCGGCCTCGCCGAGGTCAAGCCCTGGGCGACCCTCGGGGACATGGCCCACGCCGTCCAGTCCTGCGTCGAGGCGGCAGGCTTCAACGTCGTCCGCGAGTTCGGCGGCCACGGCATCGGCCTCGAGTTCCACGAGGACCCCTTCGTCGGCTTCGTCGGCGAGCCGGGCGAGGGCGTCGTGCTCGCCCCGGGCATGTGCTTCACCATCGAGCCCATGGTCAACGCCGGCGCGCCCGGCATCGACATGAGCGACCCCAACGGCTGGACCGTCCGCACCAAGGACGGCTCCGACTCCGCTCAGTGGGAGGTCCAGCTCGTCGTCACCGAGGACGGCTACGAGCTCTTGAGCTGGTAGCGGCCGCGAGACCCCGCGAAATAGGCGCAGAAAGAAGCCCGCGTACCCCGAACAGGGGCGCGGGCTTCTTTCCATGCGGGCGGCACGACGGCGCGGATGGGCTTACGGAGTCGCAAGACCCCGCAGGGCGCCTCGTCCTAGGCGATGAAGCCGTCGAGACCCTTGAAAGAGGCGTAGCCGTTGTCGGCCATGAGGCAGGACCCGTTCCAGCAGGAAGCCTCCGGGGACGCGGCGAGAAACACCAGGTCGGCGATTTCCTCCGGCTCGACGATGCGGCCGCCCATGTGCAGCTTCCCCCCGATCTCGAGGATGGAGGGGTCGAGCATGCCGGTATGCACCCAAGCGGGCGCGACCTCGACGGCGCGCACGCCGTAGGGAGCGAGCTCGCGGGCCTCGGCCTTGGTGAGCATCGAGACGCCGCCTTTGCTCGCGTGATAGGCGATGTTCTCGGTATTGGCGATGTGCCCGCAGATCGAGCCGATGTTCACGATGACGCCGGAGCGCGCGTCGCGCATATGGGGCGCGGCGAAGCAGCCCATGTAGAGCGTGCCCATGAGGTTCGTCTCGACGACGGAGCGCACGTCGTCAAGGTCGATGTCGCAGAAGTCGCTGCGCTCGCCGACGATGCCCGCGACGTTCACGAGCACGTCGACGCGCCCGCACTCCGCGACGCACGTCTCGACGGCGGCGCGACAGTCCTCCTCGACGGCGACGTCGCAGCGCAGAAAACGGCACTCCCCCAGCGCCGCGAGCTCCACGTCGACCTCCGGCTTCTGGTGCCGCCCAAGGTAAAAGACCTTGTCGCCGGCCGCAAGGAACCTCCGTGCGCACGCGAGGCCTATGCCGTTTGTGCCGCCCGTTACGATGACCGCCCTCTCCATGGCAATCCTCCCTAAAATGGGTTATCGATTCGCGAACACCGTAGCGGGCGGGGGCCTCCCCGTCTCCCTCAAATGAGGGACAGGCCGCCGAGGGGGCGGCAGCGCTGGAGAGAGGAGACTCGCATGAAGGTTCTGCTGGTAAACGGCAGCCCGCACAAGGAGGGCTGCGTCGACCGCGCGCTCAGGGAGATAGCGGCGACGCTCGAAGAGAACGGCGTCGAGGCCGAGATCTTCTGGATCGGCGGCAGGCCCGTGGGCGGCTGCGTCGGCTGCGGCGGCTGCGCCAAGCTCGGCCGCTGCGTCTACGACGACGCCGTCAACGAGTTCGCGGCCAAGGCCGCCGATGCGGACGGCTTCGTCTTCGGCGGCGCGGTGCACTACGCGCACGCAGCCGGTTCGCTCCTGGGCTTCATGGACCGTCTCTTCATGAGCGCAGGCGCAGCCATGGCCCACAAGCCCGCCGCCGCCGTAACCTCCGCGCGCCGCGCCGGCACCACCTGTGCCCTCGACGACATCCAGAAGTTCTTCACCATCAACCAGATGCCGATCGTGGCCTCGCGCTACTGGAACAACGTCCACGGCTCCTGCGCAGCCGACGTCGAGAAGGACGAGGAAGGCCTCTACACCATGCGCGTCCTCGGCCGCAACATGGCATGGCTGCTCAAGTGCATCGAGGCGGGCCGTGCGGCCGGCGTCGAGCTCCCCGAGCCCGAGCCCGCGAAGAGGACTAACTTCATCCGCTAGCATATCCGCGAGCGTCGGCTCTCTGCGCCGAGAATGCTCTATAGGCACACAAAAACGGCTCCCCAACTGCGCTTCGTTGGGGAGCCGTGATCTTAAGCGCCTGTTGATCGGGCAGCTGTTTAGCCGCCGAGATACGCCTTACGGACGTCGTCATCGACGAGCAGCTCGGCGCCGGTACCGGTCTTCTTGATGGTGCCGATCTCGAGGACATAGGCTCGGTCGGCGATGGACAGCGCCATGTTCGCGTTCTGCTCGACCAGAAGGATCGTCGTGCCCGCGGCGTTGAGTTCCTTGATGATGTCGAAGATCTCCTGCACGAGGATGGGCGCCAAGCCCATGGAGGGCTCGTCGAGCATGAGGAGGTCGGGCTTGCTCATGAGGGCGCGGCCCATGGCGAGCATCTGCTGCTCGCCGCCGGACAGCGTGCCTGCCATCTGGCCCATGCGCTCCTTCAGGCGCGGGAAGTGCTCATAGACGACCTCGATCGTCTCCTTGTTCTCGGCATCGGAGCGGGTATAGCCGCCCATGTCGAGGTTCTCCGCGACGCTCATCTGCTGGAAGACGCGGCGGCCCTCAGGGCAGAGCGCCAGGCCCTTCTCGACGATCTTGTGCGCCTTGACGCCCACGATGGACTCGCCCTTGAACTCGACGGCGCCCTGATCGGGCTTGATCAAGCCGGAGACGGTGTTCAGCGTGGTCGATTTGCCGGCGCCGTTCGCGCCGATGAGGGTGACGATCTCGCCCTTCTTGATGTCGAACGAGATGCCGCGGACCGCCTTGATGGCGCCGTAGCTCACGTGGATATCGTTTACGGAAAGCAACGTATCGGACACGCTAGTTCACCCCCTGCTTGCCAAGGTACGCCTCGATGACCTTGGGGTTATTCTGAATGTCCTCCGGGGAGCCCTTGGCGATGATGCGGCCGTAGTCGAGGACGGCGACGACCTCGCAGACGCCCATGACGAGGCTCATGTCGTGCTCGATGAGCAGGATGGCGATGCCGAACTCGTCGCGGATGCGCTGGATGTTCTCCATGAGCTCCTCGGTCTCGGCCGGGTTCATGCCGGCCGCCGGCTCGTCGAGGAGAAGGACCTTGGGCTGCGTAGCCAGGGCGCGGAGGATCTCGAGCCTGCGCTGCGCGCCGTACGGAAGATTGCCCGCCTGGGCGTTCGCGAACTTGCGCATATCGAAGATATCGAGGAGCTCGAGCGCCTTGTCGTGGAACTCCGCTTCCTGCTTCCAGTGGCTCGGCAGGCGCAGGACATCCTCGATGAGGCGCGTCTTCATGCTGTTGCCGTAACCGACGAGGACGTTCTCCTCGACCGTCATCTGCGAGAAGAGGCGGATGTTCTGGAACGTGCGGGCGATGCCCATGTGGTTGACCTCGGTCACGGACTTGCCTGCCGTGGCGGTGCCGTCCAGCAGGATCGAGCCGCGCGTCGGCTGGTAGACGTTCGTGAGCAGGTTGAAGACGGTCGTCTTGCCGGCGCCGTTGGGGCCGATGAGGCCGGAGATCTCCGTGCGGCCGAGGGCGAGGTTGAAGTCGTCGACGGCGGTGAGGCCGCCGAAGTCGATGCCGAGGTTCGTCGCCTCGAGCACGGGCGGCTTGTCGACGTCGCGCTCGGTCATGAGGTTCGGGGACTTGGGCTCGACGAGCTTGACGTCTCCGCGGATGGACTTACTCATCGGCGCTCACCTCCTTGGCGGGCTCGGCGGGCGCGCCGGGCTTCTTCTTCCAGGGGAAGTCCTTGTTCAGGCAGCGCTCGACCACGCGGGAGAGCGAGAAGTCGTAGCTGCCGAAGAGGCCCTGCGGGCGGAAGATCATGACGAGGATGAGCACGACGGCGTAGACGACCATGCGGTACTCGGAGAAGGCGCGAAGAGCCTCGGGCAGGATCGTGAGCACGGAGGCCGACACGACGGAGCCGAGCATGGAGCCCATGCCGCCGAGGACGACCATGACCAGGATCTCGACGGACTTCATGAAGCCGAACTTGGAGGGGTCCATGACGCCGATGCAGCCGGCGTAGAGGGCGCCGCCGACGCCCGCGAAGAACGCGGAGACCACGAAGGCGAGCGTCTTGTAGTAGGTGGTCTTGACGCCGGAGGCCTCGGCCGCGATCTCGTTGTCGCGGATGGCGAGGATCGCGCGGCCGTGGCGGGACTTCATCATCGTGTGGATAAGGAAGATGACGACGGCGACCGTGAGGAAGACGTTCAGGAAGTTCGTGTAGCCGGGGATGCCCGAGAGGCCCTTGGCGCCTCCCGTGAAGTCGAAGCCGAGGACGCCGTCGATGTTGTTGATGACGACGCGGATGATCTCGGCGAAGCCCAGCGTGATGATGGCCAAGTAGTCGCCCTTGAGGCGCAGGGCGGGGATGCCGATGATGAGGCCGCAGACGGCGGCGCAGATGCCGCCGAAGACGACGCCCATGACGAAGAGCCCGATGGCGGCGGGGCTCGACATGGCGGCCATCGCCTTGGTCTCGACGCCGAGCACGGGCATCATGTGGATGATGAACAGGGCGCAGGAGTAGCCGCCCACGCTCATGAAGCCGGCGTGGCCGAGCGGGAGCTGGCCGAGGTAGCCGGTCGCGATGTTCAGCGAGACGGCCATGATGATGTAGATGCCGACCTGCTCGAGGACGCCGGACTGGTAGCGGTTGACGACGCCGCCCGAGATCAGGCCCTCGCCGATGACCAGGAACAGCAGCACGAGCACGGCGTTGATCGCGTAGCGCGCGGGCATGGGGAGGCTTCGGTAGACGCCGGCGGGCTTGGCGACGGACGCGGAGAGCGTCGGGCGCTCCTCGCCCTTGTTGTAGTAATCCTTCATTCTCGCAGCACCCCCTTAGACCTTCTCCGTCATGGGCCTACCGAGAAGACCGGTCGGCTTGACGACGAGCACGATGATGAGCAGCAGGAAGACGACGGCGTCCTGCCAAACGGAGAGACCGATGGCCGAGACGAACACCTCGGCGAAGCCGACGATCAGGCCGCCGATGACGGCGCCGGGGATGGAGCCGATGCCGCCCAGGACCGCGGCGACGAAGGCCTTGGTGCCGAGCATGATGCCCATGGTCGGCGTGACCTGCGTGTAGGCCATGCAGTACAGGACGCTGCCGATGCCGGCGAGCGCGGAGCCGACGGCGAAGGTGAACGAGATGGTGTTGTTCACGTTGATGCCCATGAGGCGGGCGGCGCCCATGTCCTCGGACACGGCGCGCATAGCCTTGCCGAGCTTGGTCTTCTGCACGAGGAAGGTGAGGACCGCGGTGGCAGCGGCCGTGACGAGGACCGTGAGGATGGCGCGCCCAGAGAGCGACGCGTCGCCCAGTTGAATGCTGCCGAAGTCGCCGAACGAGGGGACGACCTTGGCCGCCGCGCCGAAAGCGAGCTGGCCGCCGTTCTCGAGGAAGTACGAGACGCCGATTGCCGTGATCAGGATCGAGAGGCGCGGGGCGTCGCGCAGGGGCGCGTAGGCGATCTTGTCGATGAGGACGCCGAGGGCCATGCAGCCGATGACGGCGAGGATGGCGGCGATCGCGGGCGGCAGGCCGAGGTTCGCCATCGCAATCCACGCGATATAGCCGCCCACCATGATGATGTCGCCGTGGGCGAAGTTCAGAAGCAGGATGATGCCGTACACCATGGTGTAGCCGAGCGCGACGAGCGCGTAGATGCTGCCGAGCGAGAGTCCGTTGAGGACCTGGGTCAAAAACGTCACGGTGAGCACTCCCTTCCGATTCGTGTTCCGATAGTACGAAGGGCACCGAGAGGCGCGCGGAAGCGCCGTTCTCTCGGTGCCCAGGTTTGACGTCGAATGGACGCGCGGGCGAGAAACCCTTACGGCTCGATGGTGTCGAAGATCTCCTCGGTGCCGTCCTTGAAGGTGATGACGAGGGTCGACTTCTCGGGGTCGCCGGTGCCGGAGTAGGAGATGGTGCCCGTGACGCCCTCGACCTTGGCGGCGGCGATGCCGTCGATCACGGCCTGCTTGTAGTCGTCGGAGCCGGGGGTACCGCCCTTCTCCTCGGCGGCCTCGAGGCCGGCGCACACGATGGCGGCGGCGTCGTAGCCCAGGGCGTTGAAGTTGGTCGGGGCCTCGTTGTACTCGGCCTTGAAGTCCTCGATGAACTTCTGGACGGACTCGTCGGGGTTGGTCGCGACGAAGGAGGAGCAATAGAAGCAGCCCTCGAGGTCTGCGGTGGAGGCGTAGTCCTGGTCGCCGCCGACAATGCCGGCCCAGCCGTCGGCGCCCAGGAAGACGCCCTTGTAGCCGAGCTGACGGGCCTGGGTGACGATCATGCCGTCGTCCTGATAGTAGTTAGACGAGAGGATGGCGTCGGGGTTGGTGGCGATGATGGCGGTGAGCTGGGCGTTGAAGTCGGTGGCGCCGGAGGCGTAGCCCTGCTCGGAGGCGACGGTGATGCCCTTGGCGGCGCACTCCTCCTTGAAGGCGTCCGCGACGCCGGAGGCGTAGTCGTCGCCGGAGTCGAAGATGGTGGCAACGGTCTTGTAGCCCTGCTTGGCGGCGAAGTCGCCCATGACCTTGCCCTGGAACGGGTCGGTCACGCAGGCGCGGAAGTAGTTGTCGCCGTAGGAGATGACGTCGGCGGTGGTGGCAGAGGAGGTGACGCAGGGCATGTTGTCCTCGACGGACTTCTGGGCCACGGCGATGGTCGGCTTGGAGGTGACGTCGCCAACGATGGCGGTCACGCCGTCCTCGACGAGCTTGTTGTAGACGGTGACGGCCTCGGTGGCGTCGCCCTTCTCGTCCTGGACGTCGGTCTCGATCTGCTTGCCGTTGATGCCGCCGTCGGCGTTGACCTGCTTGAAGTAGAGCAGCGCGCCGTCGCGGCAAGCGACGCCGTACTGGGCGACGGAGCCGGAGAGCGGTCCCATGACGCCGACCTTGATGGAGCCGTCGGAAGAGCCGGAGTCGGAGCTGGAGCTGGAGCCGCAGCCGGCGAGGCCGAGGCCCGCGGCGACGAGGCCGGAGACCTCGAGGAACTGGCGACGGGAAACGTTGTTGAGCATGATGTTCTCCTCCCAAATAATGCAGCTGAATAAGCTGGTAAGGAGAATAGACGCTCAACCGCGTCACCTGTTGGGAACTAAGCAGAGCTTAAATCCAGCGAAACATAAAATAATCTATCGGTAATAAAGCGCCGCTCGCCGTATCCGCTTATGCCTTTGGCCGAAGTTTCGCGACAACCGTCGCGATACCGGCCCCCAAAAGCATGCCGCACAGGTCGATGAGCACGTCGCGGGGCTGTCCCGTGCGACCGGGAACGAAGAGCTGGATGCCCTCATCGACCACGGGGACGAGGGCGAAGAGCACCGGAGCGCGTCTCCGGAGGCGCGGGCCTCCCCCGCCGCCCACGGCCAGCGAGCGGCCCAGGAGCGCGGCCAGAAGGCCCAAGACGGCATACTCCGACACGTGGGCGGCCTTGCGGATCAGGAACGTGCAGAGGCTCGCGTCGACGATGCCGAGAAGCGAGAAGAGCGGCTGCAGCACGGCGTAGACGGCGCCGCTCTCCTGAGAGGACTGAGTCCCCGGGACAAGGGAATGCCCCCAGATGAAGCAAGTCCAGGCGAGGGCCGCGACCAGCCAAGCCACCGGGGAGATGGACGCGCCGCGCGGGGCCCCGGCGTTCGAGGGCTCAGCCAACTCAGGCCTCTTTCGCGAGCTCGAGGTCGGCCTGGGCGAAGTGCTTCGGGCGGTACAGGGGCTTCTCGCCGACGAGCTGGAGGCTGCCGGTGTCGGGCCTGCGCGCGCGGCCGGGCAAGGAGGCCGTGCCGCTGCCGCCGTCGAGCAGGCGCAGGAAGCGGCCGGCGACGTTGCGGGTGGCCTTGGAGGAGTTGCGCTCGAACTCCTCCTCGATGAGGTGGTTCACGTAGGTCTCGGTGTCGACGATCTCGGGGTGCCCGGCGACCGGCTTGAAGGGGATGAAGGCCGTGCTCTGCTCGAGGCCGTCCGGCTCGTCGAGGGTGTCCGAATCGCCCACGACGTCGGCGAAGGGCGCGGCGAAGGCCGGCTCGGGCTCCGCGACGCTAGCGTGCGCATTGAAACGCTCGTCCATGGACTTCAGGGCGGAGGCCCAGTCGTCGTCGGAGACGGAGTCGTCGGCGTCGTGGACCTCGGGGAAGACGCCCTCGTCGACGAAGGCGACGCGCTTCGAGATGCCCTCGCGCATGAACTCCTGCGCGGGAGCGGCAGCCTGCGCCGCCTCGACGAGAAGGTCCTTGCCCGTGGCCGCCGAGAAGCTCGAGGGGATGGCGAGCCCCTCGTCGCGCGATTCGTCGACGAAGTCGTCGAGCTTCTTGATGGAACCGACGCCGACCGACGTGTTCCACCAGGAGGTCCCCACGTCGGCGACCGAGCCGTCCGCGCGCTCGATGACGGGCAGGCCGTCCATCATCTCGGCGTCCATCCGCTCGCGCAGCGTCTGGGCGACGCCCTGCGCGCGGGTGGCCATCTTCTCGCGAAGGCTCTTGTGCCTCACGTAGTTCTGGGCGATCTGCTCGTAGTCGTCGGTCGCATGGGCGCCCGGGGCCGCGGCCTTCTGCCCGGCGGCGCCCGCGGAAGCCGGGCGAGCAGTCGCTTTCACGCTCCTGGAGGCCCCGTCCGACCGGGCGGGCGACGCGACCACGGCCCGGGCGGCCTTGACCGGGGCATCGCCCTGCTGAAGCGGGGCGACATCGCCGAGCTCGAGCTCGCGCCCCTCAGGGCTGTACGGGAGCCGGAACGAGCCCGTCGCGGCGAGGTCGCCCAGGGAGGAGAGCTCGTCGGCCTCCCGCTCGCGCTCGATGACGGCGCGGCAGACGGCTGCCGAAACGATTCCGGTTGCCACGACGCCCGCGGCCACGCCCGCGAAGAAGCTGGCAGCGGGGTTCTCGACGATGAGCGCGAGCGCCTCGTCCAAAGGGGCGGCCTGCGCGGGAAGAGGGGCGCAGAGGACGCACGCGCCCGCGAGTCCGGCAGCGATGGCCGGGTTCCTTCTCTTCTCCATGTTCGAAGCACCTCCGCTGTGCCTGCGGGGCATACCTTGCCGAACCTATGGAGCCGGGAAAGAAGGGCCCATGCAGATGGGCCGCTCAAAACAGCTGCGGGCGGGTTCGTTTGAGGTGTGTATGCCGCAACGTACGAATTTCTCAGAACACTATAGCGCAGAAAAGGCGCGGCGCCCGGCGTCGTTCGCCCACGCAACGATACGTTGCACAAAACGTGGACGAACGGCGCCGGGCGCCGAGGCGACGCGGGACTCGCCCGCTTACGCGATGTAGTCGGTCTGCTGGGCCTTCTTCGCGCTCTTGATGAGGAACTCACGGTTGTCGTTGGTCCCCTTGAGGCCCTTGACCAGCGCGTTCGCGGCGCGCTCCGTGTTGTTCATGTTCGCGAGGATCCTGCGGATGCCCCAGACGAAGGGCTGGTAGTCGACCGGGATGAGAAGGTCCTCGTTGCGCGTGCCGGAGCTCACCGGGTCGATGGCCGGGAAGATGCGCTTGTCGGCGAGCTCCCGGTCGAGCTTGAGCTCCATGTTGCCGGTGCCCTTAAACTCCTCGAAGATGACCTCGTCCATCTTCGAGCCCGTGTCGACGAGGGCCGAGGCGATGATGGTGAGGGAGCCGCCGTTCTCGATGTTGCGCGCGGCGCCGAGGAATTTCTTCGGCGGGTAGAGCGCGGCCGAGTCGACGCCGCCCGAGAGGATGCGGCCGCTCGCGGGCTGGGCCAGGTTGTAGGCGCGCGCGAGGCGGGTGATGGAGTCGAGCACGACCACGACGTCCTCGCCGAGCTCGACCAGGCGCTTGGCGTGCTCGATGACGAGCTCGGAGACGTGGGTGTGGTTGTCGGCGGGCATGTCGAAGGTCGAGGCGACGACCTCGCCCTTGATGGAGCGCTCCATGTCCGTGACCTCCTCGGGGCGCTCGTCCACCAGCAGGCAGAAGAGATGCACCTCGGGGTTGTTCAGGGCGATGGACTGGCAAATCTTCTTCAGGCAGGTCGTCTTGCCGGCCTTCGGGGGCGAGACGATGAGGCCGCGCTGGCCCTTGCCGATGGGGCTCACCAGGTCGATGGCGCGGCCGGTGATGGAGTCCTTGCCGTGCTCGAGCACGAGGCGCTCGTCGGGGAAGACGGGCGTGAGGTCGCGGAAGCGGGGGCGCGCCTTCAGGCCCTCGGGGGCGTGGCCGTTCACGGTCGCGACCTTGACGAGGGGCGGGTATTTCGCGTTGCCGCGGCCCGGGCCGACGGTGCCCGCGACGCGGTCGCCGGGCCTCAGGCCGAGGTTCCTGATCATCTGCTGGTGGACGAAGCAGTCGTCGTCGCCCTCCATGTAATTGCCGGTGCGCAGCCAGCCGAAGCCCTCGTTGCCGATCTCGAGGATGCCGTCGACGGAACGGAACCCCTCGGCGCGCGCGGCGGCGGCGTAGACGGCCTCGACGAGCTCAGGCTTGCGCAGGCCGACGTACTCGACCCCGAGCTCGGCGGCCTTCGACCGAAGGTCGGCGACCTTCATCTCGGCGACCTCCTCGAGCGAGAGGGACGGCTCGGAGACGACCTCGCGGTTGCGCTTGTTGCGGTTCTTGCGGCCGTTGCGGCCGTTGCCCTGCGCGTTCTGGTTGCCGCCCTGGGCGCCCTGGCCGTTGCCCTGTGCGTTTTGGTTGCCGCCCTGGCCCTGCTGCCTCGCGTCGTCGGAACCCTCTCGGTCGAACTTGTTGCGCCGGTTCCGGCGGGCCCGGCGGCCGCCCTGCTCGGCCTCTTGGGCGCGCGGGACCTCATGCGCCTCGGCGGCCTCGGCGGCCGCGGCGTCCGGAGCAGCGCCCTCGGCGGCGGGCTGGCTGCCGCGGGCGGCGGCATCGGCGTCGGCGACGGTCGACGCGGGCGGGTCGGTCGGCTCGGAGCTCGCCGACGTCGCCTCGCGGGCGATGCGGTTCAGCTCCTCCACATCGTGGGCGGCGGATTCCTCGACGGCGGAGCTTTCCTTGGCCTTCCGCGGGCGCCCGGGACGGCGCTTGGGCTTCTCGGCCGCGGGCTCGGCGGGGTCCCCCGCCGCGACGGGAGCCTCGCTCGCGGCGGCATGCTCGGCCTCGGGCGCGGCTGCCTGCGCCTGCTCGGGGTCGTCCGTCGCCTTGGGCTTGCGGGCGCGCGCCGGGCGGCGCTTGGGCTTCTCCGCCCCCGCCTCAGCGACAGGCTCGGCGGCGTTGCCCGAGGAGGCGGCGTCGGCGGCCGCCGGCACGTCCGCCACGGCCTCCTCAGTCGCCTTCGCTTTGCGCGGGCGGCCGGGACGGCGCTTCGGTTTCTCCTCGGGAGCGGGCTGCTCGGCCGCCTCCCCGCCGCGATCTTCCGCGGGGACGGCGTCCACAGCAGCCTCGGGCGCCGCCTTCTTCACGCTGCGGCGGACCCGCTTCTTCGGCGCGGGCTTCTCGTCTGCGGGCGCGCTCGCCTCGGCGACGATGGGATTTTCTTCAGTCATCCATGACCTCTCTGTATGCGCGGCCGGTATGGCTGGCCGCAAAGCCGTTGAACGTGCTTTTCCTATCCCACACGAAATAAGCGATATGTAAGGTGGGAGAACACGGGCGGACTTAAGCGCCCCGTAATGAGCCAAACTATAGCAGCTAGAACGGGCGTGCGCAAACAAAACCCCGCATCGCTGCGGGGTTTCGCAAAAATCGTTTGATATCTCCGGCGTGGAAAGAAACCCGTCGGGCAGGCTAATCGCGGGGCTTGCGCAGCTTGCGGCGAACGACCACCGACTGGATGGTGCCCGCGAGCGACTCGGCGCGGGCGCGCCCCGTGTCGGTCAGGCGAACGCAGGTCGTGTGCTGCCCGCCGGTCTCGCGCTCGCGCTCGACGAGCCCGAGGTCGGCCAGGGAGGCGACGCTCATCGAGACGGTGGGCTGCAGGAGGCCGAGGACGTCGACGAGCTTCATGATGGTGAGGCTCTCCTCGTCGCTGGTGTAGATGCCCAGAAGAACGAGGTCGCCGGCCTTGCAGAAGACCGAGCCCATGGCGTCGACGTACTTGCAGATGCGGTCGGCGGACGTGCGGGAAAGGGCCTTGCCGTTGGGGATCTGCGCCCGCGTGAGCGCGGAGAGGTTCGCGACGGCCTCGCGGCCGGAATCGGAGATGCTGCACACGACGTTGCGGCGGTCGGTCGAGCCCTCGCCGCGCTCGATGTAGCCGAGACCGGCCAGGTGGTTCGTGCGGTGCGTCATGGTGGGGCGGAGGGCTCCCTGGTACTCGGCGATGGCCGACGTCTTTATGGGGGCGTCTGCGACGTCGAGCCTGCAGAGAATCGCGTATTCCTCGAACGTGAGGCGCTCGTCCGAGCTGACCTTTTGACGGACGATGTTGTAAGCCCTTCTTACCGACATGTACTCGCGAAGATCCATGCTCTACCCCTGATGATCGAACAACTTTGCCATGCACAAGGTACCTGGGATTCGGCGCCTCGTCGCGTCGTGATTATACGCAACGTGCGCGGGGGAAGCCCCTCCCCCCCGCGCACGGTACATAAAATTGAAATATAAAAAGTGACGAAGGTCAGCAACGCTGCCTACATGGCCTGCGGCGCGGAGACCCCGATGAGGCCCAGGGTGAGCGCGAGCACGCGGCGCGTCGCGTCGATGGCGGCGAGCCTCGCCTCCGAGAGGCCCTCGGGGAGCGGGTGCCCCTCGCTCGGCAGGACCTGGCAGGCGGCGTAGAACGAGTGGAAGTGCGCGGCAAGCTCCTCGGCGTAGTGGGTGAGCCTGAAGGGCGCGCGGTCGCGCGCGCAGGACTCCACGAGGCCCGGGAACTCACCGAGCTTGCGGGCGAGGGCAGCCTCTGCGGGGTCGGCGAGAAGCCCGAGGTCGCAGTTGTCGCCGGCGGCGCGCCCGGCCACGGCGTCCATGCCGAGCTCGGCCGCCTCCTCGACGCTCACGCCCGCGGCGCGGCGCAGGATGGAGCAGATGCGCGCGTGCGCGTACTGGACGTAATAGACCGGGTTCGTGTTGTCCTGGCGCTTAACGGCCTCGATGTCGAAGTCGATCATCTGGTTGTTGGACTTGGCGACGAGCGTGTAGCGCGTGGCGTCGGAGCCGACCTCCTCCAGCAGCTCGTCGAAGGCTACCATGGTGCCCTTGCGCTTGGACATGCGCACCGGCACGCCGTCGCGCAGGAGATTGACCAGCTGGCCGAGGACGACCTCGAACTGATCGGGATAGCCGAGCGCCTCGCAGACCGACTGGATGCGCTTGATGTAGCCGTGGTGGTCGGCGCCCCACAGGTCGATGACGTGGTCGACGCGGTGGAACTTGTTCCAGTGGTAGGCGACGTCGGAGGCGAAGTAGGTGTACTCGCCGTTCGTCTTGATGAGGACGCGGTCCTTGTCGTCGCCGAAGGTGGTGGAGCGGAACCACAGCGCGCCGCCCTCGTCGCGGTACAGGTGGCCGAGGCCCTCGAGCTTGTCGAGCGCGCGGTCGACGGCGGAGGTGCCGTCCTCCCCCTTCTCGTAGAGGCTGCGCTCGGAGAACCAGACGTCGAAGTCGCAGTTGGCCTTATGGCAGGTCTCGCGGATGGAGTCGAGCATCATCAGGTAGCCGCGCTCGCGGAAAGAGGCGCAGCGCTCGTCCTCGTCCGCGCCCTCCAGGGCGTCGCCGTCCCCGGCGACGAAGCGAGCCGCGAGGTCGACGATGTAGTCGCCCGCGTAGGCGTTGCCGCCGAGGGCCTCGTTGAAGGCGTCGGTGTAGGGATGGAGCTCGGGATGGGCGTCCTGCTCATCGGCCACGTACGCCTCGCGGTCGGCGAGAAGCGCCGCCACGGCCTCATCGCGGGACTTGCCCTCCCCCATGAGCTCAAGGAGCTGCAGGTAGCGCTTGGAGATGGAGTGGCCGAAGACGTCCATCTGGGAGCCGTGGTCGTTGATGTAGTACTCGCGCTCGACCTCGTAGCCGGCGTGCTCGAGCACGTTCGAGAGCGAGTCTCCCAGGGCGGCCCAGCGGCCATGGCCGATGTGCAGGGGGCCGACGGGGTTCGCGGAGACGAACTCCACCTGGACCTTCTTGCCGGCCCCGGCGTCGGAGCGGCCGAAGTCGGCGCCCTGCTCGCGGATGCGGCGGAAGACGTCGTTTGCCGACGCGGCGTTCAGGTAGAAGTTGATGAATCCGGGGCCCGCGACCTCGACCTTGGCTACGGCGGGGTCCCCAGGCATGCGGGAGACGATGGCCGCGGCGATCTTCGCGGGGGCGCAGTGAGCGAGGTGCGCGGAGCGCATGGCGACGGTGGAGGACCAATCGCCGTTGGCGGAGTCGGCCGGTCGCTCGAAGCCCATGTCGGCCACCTCGAATTCAGGCAGGTCGCCGGCGGACTGGGCGGCGGCAAGGGCGGCGCGGACGAGTTCCTCGAGCTTCTCGGGCATGGTTTCTCCCCTTTTGGGTCAACAAAAAGACGATTTCAGAGTGTATCAAAAAGAACGCGGGGCGCCACGGAACCGAGGCGCCCCGCGAGCAGCCGGAAAGCGGCCGGGTCAGTCGATGAGGGCCCTCCCGGAGCTGCGGCGCTCCTCGGCCGAGAGGTCGTGGCGCAGCTTGGCGAGCCCGAGCTCGAGCCCGACGGGATAGGTCTGGGGGTTCAGGAAGCGCGTGATGGCGGGATCCAGGTGCATGATCGCCGTCTTGCAGCGCTCGCGCGCCTCCTCGATGGTGTTGCGCCCCGCCTCGGTGCCGCGCCCATGCTCGACGACGCGGCGCAGGAGTTCCTGCGGGGAGCCGGAGAGGCGGTAGGACTGGTAGGTGTCGAGGATGTCGACCATCTCGTCGAGGCGCGGCTCCTGCCCTTCTTGGCAGATCATGTCCCCCACGGGGCAGCCGGCCTCGTCGTAGAAGCGCAGGACGTGCTGGATGCCCGGTATCGTGCGCTTGTAGGCCTGCTCCGAGAGCTTGATGACGGGGCTCCAGGGCTCGTCGGCCCCGCGACGGATGGCGGAGAGCTTGTAGACGCCGCCGAGGCTCGGCTGCGGGTCGCAGGTGGCGAGCTTCGTTCCGACCCCGAAGGAGTCGATGGGAGCCCCCTGGGCGAAGAGCGACTGGATGGTGTACTCGTCGAGGTCGTTGGAGACGGAAATCTTCACATAGGGCAGCCCCGCCTCGTCGAAAGCGGCGCGGGCGTCCTTGGAGAGCTTAGCGAGGTCGCCCGAGTCGATGCGCACCGCGGCGAGGCGCTCGCCGGCCTCCTCCATCTGTTTCGCGCACGCGATCGCGTTGCGGATGCCCTGGTGCACGTCGTAGGTGTCCAGGAGCAGGCAACAGTTCTTGGGGCTCGACTTCGCGAAGGCGCTGAAGGCCTCGAGCTCGGTCGGGAACGCCATGACCCAGGAGTGCGCGTGCGTGCCGAACACGGGGATGCCGTAAATCTTGCCGGCGAGGACGTTGGAGGTAGACGAGGCGCCCGCGATGTAGGAGGCGCGCGCCACGGCGAGGCCGCCGTCGGGCCCCTGGGCCCTGCGCAGGCCGAAGTCGGAAACCGGGTGCCCCTCGGCGGCCTTGACCACACGGGCGGTCTTCGTCGCCACGAGCGTCTGGAAGTTCACGAGGTTGAGCAGGGCGGTCTCGATGAGCTGGCAGTCGATGATCGGCCCCATGACGCGGACCATGGGCTCGCGAGGGAAGACGACCTCGCCCTCGGGCACGGCGTCGATGGTGAGGTCGAGCCGGTGGCCGCGCAGGAACTCGAGGAAACCTTCCTTGAAAAGCGGGCCGCCGCCCGGGGCCGTTATGCCGGCGAGGTACTCGATGTCCTCGTCGTCGAAGACGAAGTTGTCCACGAGGTCGGCGATCTGCCCCGTGCCGCACGCCACGCCGTAGCCGCCCCCGAAGGGGTTCTCGCGGAAGAAGGCGTTGAAGCAGGCCTCCGAGGAGGCGAGGCCCGACTCCCAGAACCCCTGAGCCATGGTCAGCTCGTACAGGTCGGTGTTCAGCGAGACGTCGGTGGGCTTGGTGCGGTCGGTGAGAGACATGCTGCTTCCTCCTTACCCGAAGACCGTGAGAAGGAGCCAGAGCAAGGCGATTCCCACGACGACGAGAATGACGATCTTCTGCCCAGGGGCCATCTTGAGGTCGTCCTCATCGGGCTCCATGAGCCGACGGGCGCGCTCGCGGTCGGCGGCGTCCTGCGCCTGGCGGGCGCGGTCGCGCTCCTGCTCCTCGGCGGCGCGGCGGGCGCGCTCCTTCTCGGCGCGCAGGCCCTCGAGCTCGGCGCGCTCGGCCGCGGCCCGCTCGGCCTCTTCGCGCGCGGCCTTCTCGGCGCGCAGCTGCTCGAGCTCGGCGCGCTCGGCGTCCGAAAGGACCTCGTTTTCTGCCATCGTTCCTCCGTAAGCTGTGACGTGACGCTGTGAAGACTATACAACTTGGCCGCTCGGCCGGGCGGCCGCGGGCCCCGCGACGCCGGTCGCGTCGAAGGCGGGCACGAAGCTCTCCGAGACCGTCCCGCCCTCCTGCCACCAGATCCTCTCGAAGCCGAGATCGTCGGCATGGCACAGCGCGATCTCGTACTCGTCGTCGCTCACCGCGCGCGAGAGGTCGCCCCCCGCCTCGCGGCACGCCTCGTTGGGCGTGTACTGGTTCATGAGCGAGAGATCGGCGTCGTTGCCCGCGATCCCCCAGATGCGGTCGAGGGCGTCGAGCGTGTTCCGCAGATACCCGGGCAGCAGCAGGTGCCGCACGATGACGCCGCGCTTCATGAGGCCCGTCTCGGGGTCCACCCGCCTTCCGCCCGCCCGCGCCACGCACTCGAGCATGGCGGCGAGCGCTCGGGCGGCCACCTCGGGGTAATCGGCAGCGCACGAGAGCTCGCGGGCGGCCGCGGCGTCGGCGTACTTGAAATCGGGAAGCCACACGTCGACGACGTCGGACATCGCGCGCACGGTGCTCTCGAGCTCGTAGCCGCCCGTGTTGCAGACGATCGGGAGGCGCAGCCCCTCCTCGCGGGCAAGAAGCACGGCGTCGCGCACCGTCGGGGCGAAATGCAGCGCGGTCACGAGGTTGATGTTCGCGGCGCCCTGGCCCTGGAGCTCGAGCATCATCTGCGCGAGACGGCCTGTGGTGACCTCGAGCCCGAATCCGCCGGTCGAGATCTCGTGGTTCTGGCAGAAGACGCAGCGCAGGGTGCAGCCCGAGAAGAAGACGGCGCCCGAACCGCACTCGCCCGAGATGGGCGGCTCCTCCCAGAAATGGAGCGCCGAGCGCGCCGCCAGCGGGCGGGCGCCCATGCCGCAGAAGCCCTTCTTGCCATGGGCGCGATCGGCGCCGCAGCGCCTCGGGCAGAGCGCGCAGGCGTCGTAGGGGGCGTCCACGAACCCGGCGGAGCAGAAGGGGCTTATAGCGGCCACTATTTGTCGCGCTCCCACCAGTGCTGCTCGGCGCGCTTCTCGGCCTCCGCCTCGAAAGCGTCGTCGGCGGGGGTGATCAGCTCGTCCTCGCCCGTGCGGGGGTTGTAGTGGTGCAGGAGCACGGGCTCGAAGAGCCTGAGCTTCTTCGCGAAGAAGAACGAGGCGGCGGCGAGCGCGGCAAAGATCAGCACGCGGGGCAGGGTCCCCACCTGCGTCATGACGACCGAGCCGAGGCACAGCAGCAGCGTCCAGGCGTACATGACGAGCACGGCCTGCCGCTGATCGAAGCCCTCGTCCATGAGCCGGTGATGGATATGGCCGCGGTCGGCCTGCCCGATGCTCACGTGGGCACGGGTGCGCCGCACGATGGCCGAGAGCGTGTCGAGGATGGGGACCGCCGCAATGACGAGCGGCACGATGATCGTGGTCAGGCCGGCGAAGCGCGTGACGGAGAGGAGAGAGGCGCAGCCGAGCGCGAAGCCGAGGGTAAGGGAGCCGGAATCGCCCATGAAGATGGAGGCCGGGTGGAAGTTGTAGCGGAGAAAACCGAGCGCCGAGCCCGTGACCGCGATGGAGAGAGCCGCCGCGTCGAGCCGGCCCGCGAGCACCGAGAGGACGAACATCGTGAAGCTCGCGATGGCCGAGATGCCCGAGGCGAGACCGTCGAGGCCGTCGATAAGGTTGATGATGTTCACGTAGGCGACCAGGTACACGACGGTGACCGGGTACGCGAACCACCCGAGGCTCACGAAGCCGGGGCCGAGCGGGTTCGAGATGTCGCCGATGACGAGCCCGCCCGCGACCGCGATGACCGCGGCGGCGACCTGGCCCGCGAGCTTCTGCTTCGGCTTGAGCGAGAACTTGTCGTCGAGAAGCCCCGTGACAAAGATGACCGAGAACGCGAGGACGAGCATCCAGTAGTTGACGTTCATCCGCGGTGAGGGGACGAGCACGACCGGCCACCCCAGGTACATCGTGCCGACGTACTGAACGGCGAAGGCGGCGGCGATTCCCGCGAAGATGGCGATGCCGCCCATGCGCGGCACAGGTACCTTGTTCACGCGGCGCCCCGTAGGCTTGTCGATGGCGCCGAGACGGACCGCGACCCGGCGCGCCAGGGGCGTGGCCGCGAGCGTGGTCGCCAGGGCGGCGACGAACAGGCATGTGAACGGTATCCAATCGGGAACGTGCCCGCTCAAGCGCCTCTCCCCTCTTTGTTCGCGGCAGATAAGCGCCCGGGTCCCCAGGCGCATAGCTTATTAAGTTTACAAGAACCGGGAGGGCGGGGCCATCGGCAAGCCCGGACGGTCTCGAGCACTCCACACACGGAAAAATGGCCGAAGTCAAGTCTTTACCTGGCACACCGCACGTTTATATTTGAGTTGTCGCCTCCCTGCGCCATTAACTGGGTGAACCGACAAGCGTTACTTGGGAGTCCTAAATCTCGTGTTCAGTACGGGAATTCCCCGTTGCTGGGAAAGCCGGAACGCGCGATGCGGACGCCCACCTTTTGAAGGTGGGTTCATGAATCGGCGCAGGGGGCGACTTTTTCATGCCGGCGCTTCTGGCACCGGGCCCCGCGCCTCTCCTAAAAATACGGACAGTCCTGACTCGCACGAAGGCCACATTAAGTGGCCTTCGGCTCATGCGGAACTATTTTTAGGAGAGGCGCGGGGCCCGGTGCCAGAAACTCACGTGAACAAAGGCCCGCGTGCCGCCTCGGGCGAAACGCCTACGCCCGCTCGGGCTTGAGACCCATGGCGTTGAGGGACTCGCGGCCGGAGGGAAGCTCGGGCTTGAAGCCGGCGGCGGAGAGCGCGTCGATGATCTGCTGGCGGTGCTCGGGGCCGTAGGCCTCGATGGTCACGCGGAGCTCGACCGCGGCGTTGCGGTTGGTGGTCACGAACTGGTTGTGCTTGAGCTTGATCACGTTGCCGTTCTGCTCTGCGATGACGCTCGCCACGCGCACAAGGCTGCCGGGGCGGTCCGGGAGCAGCACGCTCACGGTGAAGACGCGCGAGCGCTGGATCAGGCCGTGCTGGACGACCGAGCTCATGGTGATGACGTCCATGTTGCCGCCGGACAGCACGCAGGCCACGCGCTTGCCGTCGGCGGGCAGGTGCTTGGCGGCGGCCACAGTGAGCAGGCCCGAGTTCTCCACGATCATCTTGTGGCTCTCGACCATGTCGAGGAAGCTCACCACGAGCTCGTCGTCCTCGACGGTCATGACGTCGTCGAGGTTCTCCTTGAGGTACGGGAAGACGCGGTCGCCGACCTCGAGGACGGCGGTGCCGTCGGCGATGGTGTCGGCCGAGGGGATCTTGACGGCGCGGCCCGCCTCGAGCGCCGCGGTCAGGCTCGCCGCGCCCGCCGGCTCGACTCCGATGACGCGGATCTTCGGGTTGTAGAGCTTGGCGAAGGTTGCGACGCCGCAGGCGAGCCCGCCGCCGCCCACGGGGACGAGGATGGTGTCAACGAGCGGGAGCTCCTGGACGATCTCCATGCCGATCGTGCCCTGGCCGGTCGCGACCGTGGTGTCGTTGAAGGGCGGGATATAGGTCAGGCCCTGCTCCTCGGCGATCTCGACGGCCTTGTTCTTGGCGTCGTCGAAGACGTCGCCGTAGAGGATGACCTCGGCGCCGTAGTCCTTGGTGCGCTCGACCTTGATGAGGGGCGTGGTCGTCGGCATGACGACGACGGAGCGGGCGCCCGCGTGGGTCGCGGCATAGGCGACGCCCTGGGCGTGGTTGCCGGCGCTCGCGGTGATGACGCCGCGGTCGAGCTCCTCTTGGCTGAGCTTCGAGATCTTGTAATAGGCGCCGCGGAGCTTGTAGGCGCCGGTGCGCTGCAGGTTCTCGGGCTTGAGCCAGACGCGGTTGCCGGTGGCGGAGGAAAGATAAGGGCTCTCGACGAGCTTGGTCTCGAGCGTGACCTCCTTGACCTTCTCGGAAGCCTCTTCGAACGCCTCGAGGGTGAGCATGTCGGCCATGGCGCGCCTCTTTCCAAATCTCAAGCAGACGATAGATACAAAGAAAGCCTAGACGCCGTCTGACGTCCAGGCCTTAAAGTTCCTGGTGGAGATGAAGGGATTCGAACCCTCGGCCTCTGCCTTGCGAAGGCAGCGCTCTCCCAGCTGAGCTACATCCCCAGGCGCTGTTGCGCGTTGGTTATTGTGGCAGGCCGGCCGGCGCGTGTCAACCCACGATTTCAAGGAAATTGAGGGCCCGTGCCCGCTCCGTCAATACCTGCCGCGCAGCGAGTACCAGCCGTCGCGCTCCCCCACCGCCAGCGGCACGTCGAAGAGGCCGGAGAGAACGTCGTCGCGGAGCAGGTCGCCCTTCTTGCCGTCCGCGAAGACGGAGGCGTCCTTGATGAGGAGGACGCGGTCGATGGCGGGAATGATGTCCTCGGGGTAATGCGTGACGAGGATGATGGAGCGCCCCTCCTCGGCGAGCGTCCGCATGGTGTCGCGCACGTGGTACATGCCCTCGGGGTCGAGCCCCGTGCAGGGCTCGTCGAAGACGAGGACCTGGGGGTCGCGGACGAGCTCGCGCGCCACGAGCACGCGGCGGACCTGTCCTGTGGACATGGTCATGATGTCCTGCCCGGCGATCTCGGGGATGCCCAGGCGCTCCAGTGCGTCGAGGGCGAGCGCGCGGTGCGCGTCGGTGACCTCGCCTCGCATGGGCAGGCCGAGCGTCCCGAAGATCCCACCTACGACGATGTCGATGGCCGGCAGGTGGACGCGGACCTGGTCGTGCATGGTGGAGCTCACCACGCCGAGCGTGGAGCGGATATCGGAGAGCAGCGGGCGCGCCGCGCCGCGGAAACGCACCGGGGGCTCGTCTCGGTAAAGCGGGAACACCTCGCGCGTGAGCAGCTGGATGAAGGTCGACTTTCCGGCCCCGTTCGGGCCGAGAAGCGCCACGTGCTCGCCGGCGGCCAGCGAGAAGTCGTCGACGCGAAGGATCGTCTTCGACCCTCGCACGACCTCCGCGTCGTGGATCCGGAACAGGGGCGTCGCATCGTTCACGGGAATTGCCTTTCATGCGTGTCCGGGGGCTTCCCGGCGAAGACGCGCAGCGAGCCCTAGGCAAATACCCAGAGCTGCTGCGCCTTATAGTTGACGAAGAAGAGCAGGAAATCGACGAGCGGCTTCACGACGACCGCGGGAACGCCCGTCGCGGGCGCGATCCACCCGACGGCGAGCGCGCTCGCCGCCATGATGCCCGCGCTCAGCGCGACGTAGCGCGCGATCCTCTTGCCCGAGACCCCGCCGCCGAAGACCTTTCGCCGGTTGACGGCGAAGTTCGTGCCCGCCGAGACCACGCGCGCTGCGACCGTGGCCGCATAGACCCCCCAGGCCCCGGCGCCCGAGCCGATGAGCGCCATGAGCGCGCCGAAGAGCACGAGGTCAAGCGCATAGCAGAAGACCGAGGAGAGCGCGTACTTGGCGAAGAGCTCGAGCATGACCGCGAGGATGCGGGCCGTGTCGACGAAGGGCCTGAAGTCCGAGCCGGGCGCGGCCGGGTCGCTCACGTAGGAGATCGGGGCCTCGGCGAAGGGGACGCCGCCGCGCTCGGCCTCGGCGAGCATAGCGGCCTCGAACTCGAACCCGCCGCGCTCCTCCTCGCACATGCGAAGCGCGAAGCCGGTGGGAAGGCCGCGAAGACCGCTCTGGGTGTCGGAGACCGAAACGCCGCAGAACAGGCGGACCGCGACGCGCGTGCACAGGTTCGCGAAATGCGTCAGGGGAGCGACCTGCGGCGAGCGGAAGTCGCGGCAGCCCAGTACGAGCGCGCCCGGCCGCTCGGCGAGGAGCTCGGCCACCGTGACGACGTCGGCGGGCAGGTGCCTGCAGTCGTCGTCCGCGCACACGATGCCCCACGGGCGCGGGTCCATCCCGGCGACGGCGGCGAACCCCGTCTTGAGGGCCTCCCCCTTGCCGCCGCGCTCGCCGCGCGGCACCACCAGGGCGCCGAGCGCCGAGCAGCGCCGGAACACGCGGGCATACGGCTCGCCGCTCCCGTCGTCAACGACGACCACCGGGCCGCCCCACCGGCCGGAGAGCCCGACGAGCAGCTCCACGAGGCGCGCGTCGGGGCGATAGGCGGGGACGACGAGCGCGATGCCGGGATCGGTTGTGCGCACAGCCCCTCCTCTCGTCGGTGTGCTTCAAGGGACCTAAGGATACAACCGGGCAGGCGCCCGAAAAAGGCCTTGCCGCGAGAGTCCCGGCGGCAAGGCCTTTAGCTCAAGCAAGTGCCCGGATGGGGCCCGAAACGGCCTTGGCTACTTCTTGATCCAGGAGAACATGGAGCGGATCTTCTCGCCGGTGACCTCGATGGGGTGCGTGTTGATGGCCTCGCGCTGCTCGAGGAGCCACTTGTGGTCGTTGTTGCAGTCGTCGACGAACTCCTGCGCGAACTCGCCGTTCTGGATGCGCTTAAGGATGAGCTTCATGGCCTCGCGGGACTGCTCGTTGATGACCTTCGGCCCGGCGTAGTACTCGCCGTACTCGGCGGTGTTCGAGATGGAGTAGTTCATGAAGTGGATGCCGGACTCGTACATGAGGTCGACGATCATCTTCATCTCGTGGTAGCACTCGAAGTAGGCGAGCTCCTCGGGATAGCCGGCCTCGGTCAGGGTCTCGAAGCCCGCCTTGACGAGCTCGACGAGGCCGCCGCAGAGAACGGCCTGCTCGCCGAAGAGGTCCTCCTCGGTCTCCTGGGCGAAGGTCGCCTTGATGATGCCGGAGCGGGCGCCGCCGACGCCCCAGCAGTAGGCCAGCGCGATGTCCCAGGCGTCGCCGGTGGCGTCCTGCGCGACGCAGGCCAGGTCGGGCACGCCGGAGCCCTCGGTGAACTGACGGCGGACGATGTGGCCCGGGCCCTTGGGGGCGCACATGATGACGTTGACGTCCTCGGGGGCCTTGATGTAGCCGTAGTGGATGTTGAAGCCGTGGGCGAAGGCGAGGGTGTCGCCAGCCTTCAGGTGGTCCTTGATGTGCTCCTCGTAGACCTTGGGCTGGGTCTCGTCGGGGGTGAGGATCATGATGACGTCGGCTTCCTCGGCCGCGGTGTCCATGTCGACGACCTTGAGGCCGGCCTCGGCGGCCTTCTGGGCGGACGCGGAGCCCTCGCGCAGGCCGACGCGGACGTCGCAGCCGGAGTCCATGAGGTTCAGCGCGTGGGCGTGGCCCTGGGAGCCGTAGCCGATGATGGCGATCTTCT
Organism: Coriobacteriia bacterium; assembly: GCA_030530145.1. Lineage (GTDB taxonomy): Bacteria > Actinomycetota > Coriobacteriia > Coriobacteriales > Atopobiaceae > Paratractidigestivibacter. The sequence continues at coordinate 137,202 of JAUMVN010000001.1, forward strand.
TGCCCTGGATGACCTCGGGCTTGCAGTCGTTCTCGTAGTAGATGGTGACGGCCATGCTTAAAACTCCTTAGTCTTGTGGTGCATCTTGCAGTGCGTATTCCAACCGCCTGGCCTGGCGGGAGAAACCGATCTTCGGGCGCAGAGGGGCCCGGGCGCTCGGCGGCGTCCTTAAGCGTCGTGGCCGCGGCCCATCGCGATCTTGCCGGTGCGCGTGAGCTGGCGGATGCCGTAGCCGCGGAACAGGTCCTCCATGGCGTCGAGCTTGGACTCGTTGCCGGTGGCCTCGATGGTGAGGGTGTTCTTGCCGACGTCGACGACCTTGGCGCGGAAGACGTTCGCGATCTCGATGATCTCGTGCCTGCGGTCCGGCGAGGCCTGGACCTTGAAGAGCACGAGCTCTCGCTCGACGGCGTCCTCCTCGGTGAGGTCGCTGATGTGGTAGACGCTCACCAGCTTGTGGAGCTGCTTGGTGATCTGCTCGAAGCCGAGCTCGTCGGCCTCGACGATGATGGTCATGCGCGAGAGGCTCTCGTCCTCGGTGGGGGCCACCGTGAGCGAGTCGATGTTGAAGCCGCGCCGAGAGATCATGCCCGTGACGCGCGAGAGCACGCCGGACTTGTTCTCGACGGTCACGCTCAGGATATGCTTGGAGGCGTAGGAGTCGGCCATGCTACTCCCCTCCCTTCGTATCGTCGCCGTCCTCGAAGTCGGCCGCGTGGCCGCCCTTGCGGTGGAGCTTGCCGAAGCCCTTCTCGGACACGCGCACGCCGCCCAGGGTGACGTCGAGCGCGCCGATGATGTCGTCGATGGGCGCGCCGGGGGCTACCATCGGGTAGACCGTCTGGTCGCGCGGGATCATGACGTCGAGCAGGTACGGGACCTCGGAGGCAAGCATCTCGTCGAGGGCCTCGTCGACCTGCTCCGGCTTGGTGATGCGCCTGGCGCGCCAGCCGTATGCGTCGGCGAGCTTGACGAAGTCGGGGTTGTCGGCGAGCTCGGTGAAGCTGTAGCGCTTGTTGTAGAAGAGGCTCTGCCACTGGTGGACCATGCCGAGCGCGCGGTTGTCGATGACCATGACCTTGACGTTGGCGCCGTTGATGGCGGCGGTTGCCATCTCCTGGGTGTTCATCTGGAAGGAGCCGTCGCCCGCCACGCACACGACCTCGCAGTCGGGGCAACCGAACTTGGCGCCGATGGCCGCGGGGAAGCCGAAGCCCATGGTTCCGAGGCCGCCGGAGCTGATAAAGGTGCGCGCGTGCTCGCGGTGGATGTTCTGGTGCGCCCACATCTGGTGCTGGCCGACCTCGGTCGTGACGATGGACGCCTCGGGGTCGAGCTTCTCCGAGAGCCTGTGGAGCACGACCTCGGGGGCGATGGCGTCGGGATAGTCGGCGAAGTCGCTCGTGTAGAAGGGCCAGCGGTCGCGCCAGGTGAAGACGTCCTTGACCCACTGCTCGTCGATGGGCTGCGCCTCTTTCCTGGTCAGGCGGTCGTTCAGGGCCCCGAGAACCACCTTCGCGTCGCCGACGATGGGCACGTCGGGGTTGATGATCTTGCCGATCTCGGCAGGGTCGATATCGATGTGGATGACCTTGGCGTGGGGCGCGAACTCGGAGACCTTGCCGGTCACGCGATCGGAGAAGCGGGCGCCCACGGCGATGAGGAGGTCGCACTCCGTCACGGCCATGTTCGCGTACTTGGAGCCGTGCATGCCCACGGGGCCGAGGTTCAGGGGGTTCGAGCAGCGCATGGCGCCCTTGCCCATGAGGGAGGTGACCACAGGGATCTGCATGCGCTCGGAGATCGCGGTGAGCTCGCCGCAGGCGTGGCTCGTCACGATGCCGCCGCCGGCGTAGATGAGCGGCTTCTTCGCCTGGCAGATAAGGTCGGCCGCGGCCTTGACCTGGCGCGCGTTGCCGCGATAGGTCGGCTTATAGCTCGCGATGCTGATCTTGTCGGGATAATGGAAGACCATCTCGGAGCCGGAGATGTCGCTCGGGATGTCGATGAGGACGGGGCCGGGGCGGCCGGTGCTCGCGATGTAGAAGGCCTCGCGGAACGTGCGCGTGAGCTCGTCGGTGGACTGGAGCAGGAAGCTGTGCTTGACCACCGGCATCGTGATGCCCACGATATCGGACTCCTGGAACGCGTCCGTGCCGATGACGCCGCGGGTGACCTGGCCGGTGATGACGACCATGGGAACCGAGTCCATGAAGGCCGTGGCGATGCCCGTGACGGTGTTCGTGGCGCCGGGGCCCGAGGTGACGAGCACGACGCCGACCTTGCCCGTCGCGCGCGCATAGCCGTCCGCCATGTGGGTGGCGCCCTGCTCGTGGCGGGCGAGCACGTGGTGGATCTTCTTGCTGTCGTAGAGCGCGTCGTAGATCTTGATGGCCTGGCCGCCGGGATAGCCGAAGATGGTGTCGACCCCCTCGGCCTCGAGGCTCGCGATGATGGCCTGCGCGCCGGTCATGGTCATGCCCTCGTGCTCGGTCTGGCTACCGGGCCCGAACGGCCTGCCCTCGATCGCGCGCCGGCGCATGGCGAGCTTTTCGTCGAGCGTGATCATGCGAGATATGCCCCCTTGTCTGCGCTGGAAACGAGCTTCGCGTACTTGGCGAGGACGCCGTGGTTGTGCTTGGGCTCCGGCGCGACGAAGGCCGCGCGGCGAGCCGCCAGCTCCTCGTCGGACACCTCGAGCTCGAGCTTGCCGCCCTCGATGTCGACGGTGATGAGGTCCCCGTCCTGGATGAGCGCGATCGGCCCGCCATGGGCGGCCTCGGGGCTCACGTGGCCGATGCAGGGGCCCTTGGAGGCGCCGGAGAAGCGCCCGTCGGTGATAAGGGCCACCGAGGTAGAGAGGCCCATGCCGCAGATAGCGGAGGTCGGGGTGAGCATCTCGCGCATGCCGGGGCCGCCGGCGGGGCCCTCGTAGCGGATGACGACGACGTCGCCGGGGTTGATCTTCCCGCCGAAGATGGCCTCGCAGGCCTCCTCCTCGGAGTTGAAGCAGCGCGCGGGGCCCGTGTGGGTCATCATCGAGGGGTCGACCGCGGCCTTCTTGACGATGCCTCCGTCGGGGGCGATGTTGCCGTGCAGGACGCGCAGGGCGCCGACCTTGGAGAAGGGGTTGTCGTGCGTGCGGCAGACCTCCCCGTCCGCGGGCTTGGCGCACTTCTCGAGATATTCCGGGATCGTCCCCATGCAGGTCAGCGCCGACTCGTCGAGAAGCCCGAGCTCGTGCAGCTCGTGCATGACCACGGGCACGCCGCCCACGGCGTAGAGGTCCAGGAGCGGGCGCGGCCCGGACGGCTGCAGCTTCACGAGGTGCGGGGTGCGGGCAGAGGCGGCGTCCCAGTCGTCCATGGTGATGGGATGGCCCGCCTCCATGGCGATGGCCGTCAGGTGCAGCACCGTGTTCGTGGAGCCGCCGAACGCCATGTCGCACTCCATGGCGTTGTGGATGGCGGCCTCGGAGATAAGGTCGCGGAAGTTGACGCCCTTCTCGAGAAGCTCCATGACCTTCATGCCGGCATGCTTGGCCAGGCGCAGGCGCTCGGAGTAGACGGCGGGGATGGTGCCGTTGCCCGGCAGGGCGATGCCCAGCGCCTCGCAGAGGCAGTTCATGGAGTTCGCGGTGAACATGCCGGAGCAGGAGCCGCAGGTGGGGCAGGCGGTGTTCTCGAGGTAAAGGAGCTCCTCGTCGGTCATGGTGCCCGCCTGGACCTGGCCCGCGCCGTCGAAGAGGGAGTTCAGGTCGGTGGTGGGGCCGCAGGTCTTTCCCGGCTGGTGGCCGGGCAGCATCGGGCCGCCCGAGACGAAAACCGTGGGGATGTTCACGCGCAGGGCGCCCAAGATCATGCCCGGGACGATCTTGTCGCAGTTGGGTATGCAGACGGCGGCGTCGAAGGCGTGGCCCTGGACGGCGCACTCGAAGCTGTCGGCGATCGTCTCGCGCGAGACGAGGCTGTAGTGCATTCCGTCGTGGTTCATCGCGATGCCGTCGCACACGCCGATGGTCGAGATCTCGAAGGGCACGCCGCCGGCGAGATAGATGCCGGCCTTGACGGCCTCGGCGATCTTGTCGAGGTTGTTGTGCCCGGGGATGATGTCGTTGCGTGAGTTGAAGACCGCCACGAGCGGCCTGTCCATCTCCTCATCGGTGATACCGTCGGCCTTGAGCAGGCTTCGGTGCGGGGCGCGCGCCAGGCCCTTCTTGATGGCATCGCTTCTAAGCTGCATGTCCTTCTCGCTTCCTCTCCAAAACGTGTGAGAAATGCGAGACGGCGCTCTGCAACCGCTCGATGCCCGTAACGGAGGGTCCCGGCCCGGCGTACTGGCCCGCGCTCCATAAGGTGGTGTCCTCAGGGAGAAGGGCGTTCGGTCGAGCTGCTCGAGGGTGTGTTCGTCGCCGTCCGCCGCGGGGTCTCACGTGGTTCCCGCTCGCTGTGGGACGGATGAGGCGCTTACTTGCCCTGTCGTCGCATTTGCTCAATGGGTACACACTACCATATCGGTCGCGTCGAAATCGGCTCGGGCGGCATAAAAAAGCGAGGAGCCCGAAGGCTCCCCGCGTTGCTTTGTACTTTGGAATCGCCGTCTTTCGCTGAATCGAAGGTGTAGGACTATCGATTAACGAATGGGCCCGTCGATCGCTTCCCTTCTGCGGCCTATGTCCGAGATGTCGTCGATGGGAGTTGGCGAGTTCGCTCGCCGGTGAGTGTTAGACCTCGGTGGCGTCGGCGGGCCCAAACGATGCTGAATCTTCTGTGTTCACTGGACTCGCCTCCTTCGTCGGTCGCTTTGTGGGTAGCGACGATTTTCTTTGTTGATTCGAGTATCCCCACAGCCGAGCGGCTTAATCAATTGATTCAAAGACAGCCGCGAACGGCATGAAAAAGCCCCCGAGCGGCTGTGTCGTTCGGGGGCTTTAAATAAAAGCGACTATCTCGCTTAAGCCTCGAGGGCCTTCTTGGCCTCGGCGGCGATGTCGGCGAAGGTGTCGGCATCGGAGTAAGCGATCTCGGCGAGGACCTTGCGGTCGAGCTCGATGCCGGCGACCTTGAGGCCGTGCATCAGGGTGCTGTAGGAAAGGCCGTTCTGGCGGGCGGCGGCGTTGATGCGCTGGATCCAGAGGCTGCGGAACTCGCGCTTCTTGGCGCGACGGTCGCGGTACTGGTACTGACCGGAGTGACGGTCCTGCTCCATCATGCCGCGGAGGGTGCGGGAGGAAGTTCCGTAATAACCCTTGGTGCGCTCCTGGAGAGTACGGCGCTTCTTCTTGGAATTCACTGCGCGCTTAACACGTGCCATTGATGATCAACTCCTTGGGATAAGAATCTCGGGGACGCGTGGGCGCCTTACTTGCCCATGCGGACGGAAACGGTCTTGGCCTGAGCGCCGGTGAGCTCGGTCTCCTGGCGGAAGCCGCGGATGCGCTTCGGGGACTTCTTGGTGAGGATGTGGCTCTTGAAAGCCTTGGCGCGCATGATCTTGCCGGTACCGGTCTTGCGGAAGCGCTTGGCGGTACCCTTGTGCGTCTTCATCTTGGGCATGCTAGTTCTCCTTCTGGCTCTTGTCATCGTCAGAGGCCTTCTCGTCGAAGGCGCCCTTGATGGGGACGATGAGCATGTGCATGTTGCGGCCTTCCATCTGAGGCTTCGACTCGACCGTCGCCACGTCCTTGAGGTCCTCTGCGAGGCGGTCGAGCACATTCCGACCCTGCTCCGGGTGGGCCATCTCGCGCCCGCGGAACATGATGGTGATCTTGACACGGGCGCCCTTCTTGAGGAAACGCACCACGTGGGCCTTCTTGGTCTCGTAATCGCCGACGTCGATCTTGGGACGGAACTTCATCTCCTTGATCTCGACCTTGGCCTGGTTCTTACGGGCCGCCTTGGCCTTACGGTCCTGCTCGTACTTGTACTTGCGGTAATCGAGCACCTTGCAGACCGGGGGCTCGGCGTTGGGGGCGATCTCAACGAGGTCGAGACCCTGGTCGTTGGCGATGCGCAGGGCGTCGCGAACGCCGAAGAGGCCGAGCTGGGAACCGTCGACGCCGATGAGTCGGCACGTGCGAGAAGTGATCTCCCCGTTAATGCGAGGACCGTCGTTTCTGGCTATCGTACACACCTTCCTTTCGTGGAGGCCCCGAGGGCCGCCATAGAAAATCTCCCGGCGCCAAGACAGCATCCGGGAGACAATAACCCCGCAGTGACCGCGAGGAAGCATTCTTTGTCTGACCAGACAGCTGCCCGAAAGGCGCCGTGTAGGTGGGGCCGTTCCGGCCCGCTTTTCCAACCGAGGATTCTAGAGCAAGAAGCGCCCGCGGGCAAGGGGCAAAATCCGCGAGCCGCGGACGCTTCCATAATTGCTCCAAGAAACGCGCTACATCGGCATCGTGGGGGCGACGAAGACGCGCGTCTGGTACTCGCGGTCGAGGTCGTAGAGGCCCTTGGGGTCGCTGCCGAAGAGCTGCATGTTCTTGATCATGTCGGAGGCGTTCGTCTCCTCCTCGCCCTGCTCCTTGACGAACCAGTCGAGCATCTGCATCGCGCGGAAATCGTGGACCTCGCTCGCCGCCGCGTAGCAGCGGTTGATGCACTCGGTGATGTGCTTCTCGTGCGCCATGCCCGCCTCGAGGGGCTCGAGGTCGCTCGAGAAGGTCTTGTCCGGCTCGGCGATCGCGGCCATCTTGGGCGCGACGTCGTTGTCGAGCAGGTAGCGGCGCAGGATCTTCGCGTGGGCCACCTCCTCCTGGACCTGGATCATGTACCAGTTGGCGAAGCCCTTGAGGCCGCGGTCCTCGTAGTAGTCGGCGAAGGTGAGGTAGAGATAGGCGGAATAGAGCTCCTCGTTGATCTGGTGGTTGAGAAGCTCGGCAAGCTTGGCGTCCATGGCGGTTCCTTTCTTTGTCGTTGTGTTGCCTTTTGTACGGTTCTATACCCGCGGCGAGCGATTCTTATCTGTTACACTGAATCGGCGCAGAGCGCGCCCGAGTGGCGGAATGGCAGACGCGGCGGTCTCAAAAACCGCTGGGAGACCGTGTGGGTTCGAGTCCCACCTCGGGCACCAGAGAGCAGCAGGGCCCCTCACCAGAAGGGGCCTTTTTCATGCCGTTCGCCCGTCTCCCCCGCACCTCCGCAAGTTCGGAAGGCTTCCAAACTCTCAAATGAGCCGATCGATTGTGCGTGCAAGCCATTTACCTGCGAAAACACAGGATTAGGAACAAGTTCGGAAGGCTTCCGAAGTTTGGAAGCCTTCCGAACTTGTGAGAAGGGCTAGAGGAAGGGGTTGCGGGCGAGCTCGGCGGCCATGGTGGTCGAGGGACCGTGCCCGCAGAAGAGGGTGGTCTGCGCAGGAATAAGCCCGGCCAGCCTGTGGAGCGTGGCCAGGATAGTCGCCTCGTCGCCGCCGTCGAGGTCCGTGCGGCCATGGCTGCCCGGGAAGATCGTGTCGCCGACGAAGGCGACGCCCTCAGCCGACCCGCCGCCGAGAAGGACGACACCGCCGGGGGTGTGCCCCGGGGCCTCGACGGCCTCGAAGGAAGCAGTCCCCACGCGGAGCACGTCGCCCTCGCGGATCTCGCGGTCGGGAAGGGGCGCGTCGTCATCGTAGGCGATGCCGATCTCCGAGACCTCGCCCGCGTGGGTCGCGCGCTCCGCGTCCGCAGGGTGTATCGCGTAGGGCGCGCCGGTCGCCTCCTTGAGCTTGAGCACGCCGCCGACGTGGTCGCCGTGGCCGTGGGTCGCGACGATCAGCCCCACGCTCACGTCGCCGAGCGCAGAGGCGACCTCGGCGCCCTGGCCGCCGGGGTCGACGACCATGCACGACCCGTCGCTGATGTAGGCGTAGCAGTTCGTCTGGAGCGGCCCAACCGCGAAGCAGCGCAGCTCGTCTTTTCCGGTCGGCATATGCCCTCCCTAGCGCTTCTTGCCGAGCTGCTGGGCGCCCTCGCCGGGCATGAGGCGTCGCGCGTCGTAGACGGAGGGCACGCGGCTCACGATGGCGAGAAGGGAGTCGAGCAGGCTCGCGTCGGATATGGACACCAGGAAGCGAAGGCGCGCGATGCCCTGGCTCGAGGTGGTGGTGGCGGCCGAGAGGATGTTGCCCCCCGCGTCGCCGATGGCGATGGTCACGTCCTTGAGCAGGCCCATGCGGTCGGTCGCCTCGACGACGATCTCCACGCGGAACTCGGTGGCGCCGGAGGTGTCCCACGCGACGTCGATCATGCGCTCCGGGTGCACCATGAGGCTCGTGACGTTCGGGCAGCTCGCGCGGTGCACCGAGACCCCGCGGCCCCGGGTGATGAAGCCGACGATCTCGTCGCCGGCGACCGGGTTGCAGCAGTGCGCGAGATGCACCAGCAGGTCCGCGTCGCCCTTGACGACGACGCCGCAGTTCGAGCGCTTCTTCTTGCCCTTGGCCGTCTGGGTGATGGCGTAGGACTTCATGACGGGCTTGTCGCCGGCGAGCGCGCGGGCGCGGGCCGCCTTGGCCTCGGCCTCCTTCGCCGCGGCGGCGAGCTGCTCGGGAGAGCCCTCGTTAAGGATCTCCTCGATGCGGTTGGCCGCCAGGTTGGCGGTGACCTTGCCGGTGTAGACGCCCGCGAAGAGGTCGTCGGCGTCCTTGAAGTTGAGCGCCTCGCAGGCGCGCTCGACGGCCTTGACGGTCCTCTTCGCCCCGATGCCGTACCCGCGGCGCCGCAGCTCTCGGGCAAGAAGGACGCGCCCCTGCTCGGCGTCGTCCGACTTGGTCTCCGTCGAGAAGTACTTGCGGATCTTCGCGCGGGCCGACGGCGTGACCACGATGCTCATCCAGTCGTGGCTGGGCTTGGCGTTCTTGTTCGTCAGGATCTCGACGCGGTCGCCCATCCCGAGCTTGTAGGTGAGCGGGACGACCGAGCCGTTGACCTTGGCGCCGACGCAGTGGTTGCCAACCTCGGTGTGGACCGCGTACGCGAAGTCGAGCGGCGTGGAGTCGCGGCGCAGGCTCATGACCTCGCCCTTGGGGGTGAACACGAATATCTCGTGCTCGAAGAGGTCGACGCGGAGATTGTCCAGGAACTCGTGAGCGTCGTCGACGTCGTCCTCGACGGCCCAGTCCAGGCTGCGGCGGATCCAGTTGATGGTCGAGTCGATTGAGCGGTCCTCGGCGCTCATCTTTCCGCGGGAGTTGCCGGACTTCTTGTAGAGCCAGTGGGCGGCGATGCCGTACTCGGAGGCCTCGTGCATCTCGACGGTGCGGATCTGGATCTCGATGGGACGGCCGTCGGGGCCGACCACGGTGGTGTGGAGCGACTGGTAGAGGTTGGCCTTAGGCGTGGCGATGTAGTCCTTGAAGCGGCCGGGCAGCGGGTGCCACAGCGTGTGGACGGCGCCCAGGGCCGAGTAGCAGTCCCCCACCGTCTGCGTGATCACGCGCAGCGCGATGAGGTCGTAGATCTCGGAGAACTCGCGGCCCTTGCGGGTCATCTTCTGGTAGATGGACCACAGGTGCTTGGGGCGCCCCGTGATCTGGAAATCCTTGAGGCCCACGCGCTTGAGCTCGTCCGAGAGGGTCTTCATGGCGACCTCGGCGTCGTCCTCGCGCTGGGCGCGCGAGTCCTGCACCATGCGGGCGACGCGCTGGTACTCCTCCGGCTCGAGCCAGAAGAAGGCGAGGTCCTCGAGCTCCCACTTGACGGAGCTCATGCCCAGGCGGTCCGCGAGGGGCGCGTAGACGTCCATCGTCTCGCGCGCCTTGAAGACGCGGCGGTCGGGCGGCAGCGCCGCGAGGGTGCGCATGTTGTGCAGGCGGTCGGCGAGCTTGATGATGACGACGCGGATGTCGTGGCTCATGGCGAGGAACATCTTGCGCAGGTTCCAGGCCTGCTTCTCGTCCATGGAGGCGACCTTGACGCTCGTGAGCTTGGTCACGCCGTCGACGAGGTCGGCAACGGTCTCGCCGTACAGGCCCTTGAGCTGGTCCAAGGTGGCGGAGGTGTCCTCGACGGTGTCGTGGAGAAGGGCCGCGCAGATGGTGTCCTCGTCCATGCGCAGGTCCTTAGCGAGGATGAGGGCGACCTCGACCGGGTGGTTGATGTAGGGCTCGCCCGACCGGCGGCGCTGGTCGCGGTGATAGTCGGCCGCGAAGCGGTACGCGCTCTCGACCTTCTCGAGGGAGTCCTCGTCCATGTAGGAGCGGCAGGCCTGCTCAAGGAGCCGGAAGTTCGCGGCGGCAGGCGGCTGCTTGATGGTCGGCTTGTGCTTGGCCGCAGGCGTCTCCCCGACGGCGGGCGCGCCGCCCTCGGCGGGCACAGGCTTTGGTTGCATGGCTATCCCTCCCCCACGACGGCCCCGAAGCTCGGGGCGATCGGCCTCACGATATGGGCGCGAAGCTCTTCCTCGGGACAATGTAGCACCCAGTCGCAGAAGTCCTCGAACTCGTCTTTGCCTTGTAACCCCTCAAGATAGCGGACGGAACGCTCGAGGTCCATGCGCGCGGGCGCGGGGTTCATGCGGACGCGGCGGGCGTCGCCGAAGCCCTCGACGGAGAGAAACCCCAGCTCGGCGAAGACCCCGACGCCGCTCTCGACCTCAGCGGCGTCGATGGGCCCCGTGGGGTCGCAGGCCGCGGCGATCGAGAGGATCCTCTCCATGTCCATGGGGAAGCCCTCCTCGCCCGCCTCGCCGGCGAGCGTCCTCAAGGCGCGGTACAGGGCCACGAGGTCGCGGCGCTCCGGGGCGGCAGACGAGAGGATCCGGGCGTTCAGCCTGACGTCGCGGCCGCCGAAGAGCAGGTGGATGCTCGAGCGGGCGCCGTCGCGGCCCGCGCGCCCGCTCATCTGGTTGAACTCGACGCGCCCGAACGGCAGCGTGTAGAGGACGACGTCGCGTACGTCGGGGAGGTTCACGCCCTCGCCGAACGCGCTCGTCGAGACGATGCAGCAGAGGTCGCCGGCCCGGAAGGCCCGCTCGACGCGGCCGCGGACGTCCCTGGGGAGCCCCGCGTTGTAGAACGCGATGCGGGGCGCGAGGTCGGGGAGCCGGTGCCGGAGCAGGCGGACGACCTCGACCGACTGCTGCCGGGAGGTGACGTAGACGATGCACTTCTCGCCCGACGAGACCAGGCTCACGAGCGCGCTCTCGCGGTCGTGGAGGTTGCGGTGGTCGACGATGGCGAGGTTCTCGCGCGCAGCGTCGTCGACGACGACGTCGGCCTCCCGTATGCCCAGGAGCCGGCAGATCTCGGCGCTCGACGCGTCGTCGGAGGTGGCGGTGACGCCCAGGCAGACGGGCTCGCCGAGCTCGCGGCGGACGAGGGGCAGCTCGGCGTAGGCGCTGCGGTGCCCGGACCTCGACTCGCCCGCATGGTGGGCCTCGTCGACCACGAGGAACCGGACGCGGCCCGAGCGGGAGAAGCGGCCCGAGTGGATGGCGAGGAACTCCGGCGTCGTCAGGACGACGTCGAGCGAGCCGTCGCCGAGCGCCGCGAAAGCCGCCTTCCGGCCCTCCTCGGGCGTCTCGCCGGTGAGCACGGCGCAGGAGAGCCCCAGCGCGCCGAGGGAGCCCTGCATGTGATACGCCTGGTCGGCCACGAGCGCGCGCAGCGGGTAGACGAAGACAGACGCCCCGCCTCCCTGCAGGGCCGTGCGCGCGGCGTGCAGGTGGAAGATGAGCGACTTGCCGCGGCCGGTCGCCATGACGGCGAGCGACGAGCGCCCCGCCGCGAGGATGTCGAGGGCCCGTTTCTGCGCGGGAAGAAGGCCGTGCCCGCCGATGAGCCTGCGCGCGAGCTCGGCCGTGAGCTCGTCTTCCCCCATGGAGCCGAGAAGGGCGGCGTCCGCCGGCGCGGGCACGCGCGCGACCGCGGCTGCGTCCGGGGAGGGGTCGCCCTCGAGGCACGCGTCCTCCAGGCGGCCCGTCTCCAGCCCGCAGGGTTCCTCGGGAGCGTCCTCGGCGCCGGTTCTCACCAGGACGTCCTTTACCATGAGCTTGGCCTTGGTCCTCCCCTGCCAGGTCTCGTTGACCGCCTCGAACACGATGTCGACCGCGCCGTCGCACTCGACGAGCCTCTCGGGCTCGGGGGCGCGGAACATGATCGCGGGCACGCATCCGACGCCGTCCGTGGCAAAGAAGCGCAGGTGGGCGCCCTCGGCGCCGACGCGGGAGCGGTTGCGCATGCTGACGCCGCGCGCGGCCAGCAACGGCTTCTTGTTCCCTTGGCCGAAGGGCTGCAGGGCCTCGAGGGAGGCGACGGTCTGGACGTCGACCTCGCCCAGGCCGACGACCGCCGCGACCTCCTCGGTGCTCTCGAACTGCTCGTCGGGCAGCTCCCTCAGCACGGCGTCGAGGCGCTCCCGGAACTCGTCGAGGCGGCCCGCGTCGCAGGTGACGCCGACGGCCCCGGCATGCCCGCCGAAGCGCACGAGGCAGTCGGAGCACTGCTCGACGGCGTGGAAGAGGTCGACGTCGCCCACCGAGCGGCCGCTGCCGCGGGCGACCCCGTCGGTTATCGAGAAGAGGATCGCGGGCACGTGGTAGCGGTTGACGATCCGGGAGGCGACGATGCCCTTGACGCCCTCGTGCCAGCCCTCGCCGCCCACGACGACGCAGCGCGCGCCGGCGCGGCCCTCGGCCTCGATCTTCGCCATGGCGTCCTCGGTCAGCCGCGACTCGATGGCGCGGCGCTCGGCGTTCGTCTCCTCGAGCTGCGTCGCCAGCAGCCCGGCCTCGCGTTCGTCGGAGGCCATGAGCAGGTCGAACGCCACGTCGGTGGTCCCCATGCGGCCGGCGGCGTTCAGGCGCGGGATGATGGAGAAGGGCAGCGAGTCCGAGGTCGCCTCGGAGAGCTGGATGTTGGCCGTTGCCGCCAGGGCCGCGATGCCGGGGCGCGGCCGCGCCTTCATGCGCTCGAGGCCGTCCGCGACGAGCGCGCGGTTCTCCCCCTGCAGCAGCATCATGTCCGAGAGGGTGCCGAGCATGGCGACGTCGGTGTACTCGCGCCACAGGTCCGGGCAGCCGAGCCTCTGCCCGAGCACCTGGACGAGCTTGAGCGCCACGCCGGCTCCCGCGAGCTCCCTCGAGGGGCAGTCGGCCGAGAGCTTGGGGTCGGTCACCGGCACGCCCCTCGGGACGAGGTCGGCGGGCTCGTGGTGGTCGGTGACCACCACGTCGATGCCGCGCTCGAGGAGCTTCTCGACCTCCGAGGCGGCCGCGATGCCGTTGTCGACGGTGACGACGAGCGAGGGCGAGCACGACGAGAGGACCCTGCGCATGGCCTCGTCGGAGATGCCGTAGCCCTCGCCGAAGCGGTGCGGTATGAAGGGGTGGACCTCGGCGCCGAGCCTGCGCAGCGCGAGGGTGAGCAGGCAGGTCGAGCTCATGCCGTCGACGTCGAAGTCGCCGAAGACCGCGATGGCCTCGCGGCCCGAGACGGCCTGCTCGACGCGGTCCGCGACCTCGCGCATGCCGGGGATGGCCAGCGGGTCCGCCCAGTCGCGCTCGAGGGACGGAGAGAGGAACGCGCGCGCGTCCTCCACGTCGACGAGCCCGCGCGCCGCGAGCACCCGCGCCACAAGGGGCGTGACGCCCAGCCCGCGCCTGAGCTCGACCTCGGCCGCGGGGTTCGGCGCGAGGACCGACCAGCGCCGGCTCCCCGCGAGGCTCGCCATGCTACTCCCCGTCCTCGGCGGGCTCGTCGCCGTCGCCCGAGATGGAGGGGGCGCTCGCGGAGGGGGCGCCGGCGACGCCCCAGAGGGCGGGGCTCTTCTTGGCGGCGCCCGCGCCGGCGAGGCGCAGGAAGGGGACGCACACGAGCAGGGTCGAGCCGGCGGCGCACGCGACGCCGAGGCTCAGCGCGATGGCGATGCTCTGGAAATCGCCCGCGCCGGCGAAGACGAGGACGACCGCCACGACGCCCCCCACGGCGATGGCCGCGCCGCACGGGCCGCCGACGGAGGAGCAGGCCGCGACCGACGCGCTCCTGATGGACGTGCCCGAGCGAACGGCGCGCCGGAACGAGCCGAAGAGAGCGAAGGAGCCGCCGGCGGACAGGGCGACGGAGATCCCGAGTCCCGCGAGCGAGAAGAGCGTGAAGCCGAACGAGGCGCCCGCGGCCGAGAGCACCGCGAGGCAGCCGAAGGCGAGGGCCCCGGTCAGCGCGGAGGCGAGCGCGGCGGCGAGGCCGAGGAGCCTGAAGGCGACGATGCCGACAACGGCGACCAGCGCGACGAGGGCGCCGAACGCGATGAGCGCGCGCCGCACGCCGAGGACGGGGACGAGGTCGCGCACCTCCTCGTAGGTGAGGTTGACGGGGAGCGTGCCCGAGTCGAGGCTGCTCTTGAGCTGCAGGGCCTCGTCGAGGGTGAAGTTCCCGGAGATCGAGACCGTGCCGCCGTCGATCTCCGAGCTCACCGACGGGGCGGACTTGACGACGCCGTCGACGACGATGGCGATCTGGCCGCTCGTCTCGGCGAGCTCCTTGGTGACCTCGGCGAAGGTCTCGGCCCCCTCCGAGTCGAAGGTGACCACGACAGCGTAGGACGTCGACGAAGAGCTGCTCGAGGAGGAGCTGCTCGCCAGCTGCACCTGCGCCTTGGTCACGTGAGAGCCGTCCAGGAAGGCGGTGTAGACATCGCTCTCGAGCTCGACGTCCTCCGTGCCGTTCTGGAGCTTGGCCATGGCCTCGGCGTCGCCGATCTCGTCGACGCGCACGAACTCGAGCTTGCCCGTCTCGCCGATGGTGGACGCCAGGGCGTCGGGGTCGTCGGTGGCGGGGACGTTGACGAGAAGGCCCGTGTCGCCGTCGACCTTGACCGATCCGCCCGAGATGCCCTGGGAGACGAGGCGGGAGCGCAGGACGTCGGCCGCCTCGGACATCTCGTCCTGCGAGGGGCCGTCGCCCTCCTGCCAGGCGGTGAAGACGAGCTGCTGGCCGCCGCTCACGTCAACGCCGATAGAAAGGCTGCCGAAGAAGCCGATGCCGCAGGCGACGGCGACGGCGCACAGGACGGCGGCCCAGGCGAGCGTGGCGCGGCTACCGCGCACGGCGGCGCTCGCGCGCTTCTTGCCGCGCGAGCGGTCGGACTTGGGGTTGGGGGTTGCCTCGGTATGGGTGGCCTCGCGCCACCTGTCGACGCCGGTCTTGGGCGCGTCGGTCTCGACCTTCTTGGCCATGGTTGAACCTCGTCAGTTGTAATGGGGCGAAGCGCCCCCGCTGTTTGAACTTAACGATTATAAACCAGCGGGGGCGCCGAACCGCCGAAGAAGGGCGTTCGTCACCAGCGGCGGACGAGCGGGCGGCCCGGCCGAGCCCCCTCGCCGATGGCCACGACGCCTCGCCCCGCGGAGGGACTACCAGTCCCTCGAGGCCGGCGAGGCCATCCAGGCGTCGACGAACTCGCCGTAGGCCCCCTGGACGACCGCCTCGCGCGCGCGGCGCATGAGGTCGAGCAGGTACCAGATGTTGTGCTGGGAGATGAGGATGGAGCCGAGCATCTCCTTCTGGCGGACAAGGTGATGGATATAGGCCCTCGTGAAGCCGGCGGCGCAGGAAGGGCAGCCGCAGCCCTCGTCCAGGGGCCGGTCATCCTCGCGGAAACGTGCGTTCTTGAGGTTGATGCGCCCCTCGTTGGAGAAGGCGGTGCCGGTGCGCGCGGTCCTCGTGGGAAGGACGCAGTCGAACATGTCGATGCCGGCGGCGACGCCGCGCACGAGTGTCGTCGGGTTGCCGACGCCCATGAGGTAGCGGGGCTTGTTCCTCGGCATGTGCTCGGCACAGAGGGGCTCGAGGCTCTCGAACATGGTGTCGTGGTCCTCCCCCACCGAGTAGCCGCCGATGCCGTAGCCGGGGAAATCGCCCGCGTCCTCGAGGTGACGGATGCTCCGGACGCGAAGGTCGAGGTGCATGCCGCCCTGGACGATGCCGAAGAGGGCCTGGTCCTCGCGGGTATGTGCCGCGAAGCAGCGGTCGGCCCACATGCTGGAGAGCTCGACGGAGCGCTCGACCTTCTTCCTGCTCGCCGGGTAGCCCACGCACTGGTCGAGCTGCATCGTGATGTCGGCCCCGAGCTTCTGCGCGATGGCCATGTTCTCCTCGGGGGACCACTCCTGCCAGCGGCCGTCGTAGTCCACCGCGCGGAACCTGATTCCGTCGTCGGAGAGCTTGACGAACTCCTCGTGGGAGAAGACCTGGAAACCGCCGGAGTCGGTGAGGATGGGGCCGCCCCAGCGCATGAACTCGTGGACGCCGCCCATGCGCTCGACGAGGTCGGCGCCCGGGCGCTGGGACAGGTGGTAGAGGTTGTTGAGGAGGATCTTCGTGCCCATCTGCTCGAGGGTCGCCGGCAGGATGCCCTTGACCGTCGACTTCGTGCCGACCGGCATGAAGATTGGCGTCGGGATGTCGCCGTGCGGCGTGTGGAAGACGCCCGCGCGCGCATGCGTCGAGGGGTCCTCAGCCACGACGTCGTAGGTGAACCACTTCTCCCGCGGCACGGCCTCCCCCGCGCCCGCCATCCTCTGCTGCTCATGCTCGCACATGGGAACCAACGCCTCTCGTGTCGGGCGGCGAGAAACGCCGCCGTTCCGGACAAAGAAAGCCCGGCACCGCGAGGGCGCCGGGCCAACCAGTTTAGCTCTAAAGGAGATGCTCGCTACTCGCCGAAACGGGAATCGATGAGAGCGATGAGGGCATCGAGGGCGGCCTGCTCGTCCTCGCCGTCGCAAGCGACCTCGACGGTGGTGCCGGTGCCGAGGCCGGCGGCCAGGATCATCATGATGGACTTGGCGTTGACGGGCGCGGAGTCCTTGTCGACGTTCTTGATGGTGACGTTGGACTGGTACTTCTTGGCCTCGGTCACGAAGAGCGACGCGGGACGCGCGTGAAGGCCGGTGGCGTTGGTGATGCTGGTCTGCTTAGAAACCATGATGGGGACTCCCTTTCCGATAGTTCTGACGATGGGGGAAGGATGTCCCCCCAACCTGTGGATATAGTAGCAAAGGTTAGGAAAAAGAAAACCGGCGATGTTCACAAGGGCGCAAAGTAAGGCGTTCGCCGCCGCGTCGGGCGCGCTCGCCCCCGCTTGCGTCAAAATGAGGTGATCGACCGAACCGGGGCCGGCGAGAAGGGCGCTTCTCGCCGACACCCCGGCAAGCGACGAGACCGCCGAGAAGAGAAGCGAGGGAACCGATGGACGACACGACCCAGAGAGCCGAGCGCGAGGAAGCAGCCGAGACGCCGGCCGGATCCGGCGCCCAGGATCCCGAGGGGCGTGCCGCCGTCGAAGGGGACGCGGCAGCCGAAGGCGTCTCCGAGGACGCCGCTACGCAGGCGCAGGAGACGTTCGACGGCAGCGGCGAAGGCAACGAGAAGGCCATCTCCATCCCCGAGCCCGCCGCCAAGGCGGCCGGAGCCGCGGCACGCGCCGCCATGGGGGCGGCCTCGACCTTGCGGGCCGGCGCGTTCGCGATGCGCGACGTGCGCAACGCGAGCCGCCAGAGCGCGAGCGCCCGCTCCCAGGCCAGGACCATCGAGGACGCGCTCGAGACCGACCGCGCCACGCTCGCGCACCGCAACGAGGTCGAGTCGGGCTATGACCGAATCGTCGAGGAGCAGTCGCGCATCGTCCGCGAATCCCAGGCCAGGATATCCGCCGCCCAGCAGAAGACGGCGGCGCTCGACGAGGAGCACTCCGCCCTCGTCGCCGACCTCGACGAGCTCAAGGCCTCTAACGCGAGCGAGCTGCGCCCCTACAAGCGCCTGGTCGAGACCTCCAAGGGCGGCCTCGACGACGCCAACAGGACGCTCACCGAGGCCAAGCGCGCGCTGAAGGTCGCCGAGACCCAGGCAAAGGAGGCGAGCGAGCGGCGCGACTCCCAGGTCAACTCCGCGAGCCGCTCGCTCGACAACGCTCAGGCCCGTCAGCGCAAGGTGCAGGACGAGCTCAAGCATGCCCAGGCCACGGGCTCGCCCTCGGTGGGTAAGCTCCAGTCCGAAAACGTGGCGGCGCTCGCAGCCGTGACGAACGCGAAGGCTGAGGTCGACAAAGCGATGAAAGACGGCCAGAACGCCGTCGAGAACGCGCAGACGCACCTTTGGACCCAGAACCAGTCCGTCGACGGCGCCAAGCGCGCCGCGCAGGACGCTCAGGGGCGCTACGCGGCGCACAAGGAGGACTACGACAGGCGCCATGCCGCCGCGCAGGCGAAGGAGGCCGAGCTGCAGGAGCGAATCGACGAGAAGAAGCGCGCCATCGACGCCCTCGCGAACGAGCTCGACGAGGCGCAGGCGGCGCTCGACGAGGCGCAGGGTCTCCTGGACGAGGCGAACCTCATCCATTCCACGCCCGAGGAGACCGAGCGCCTCGTGCGCTCAATCGCGGGGCAGCAGGTCGACCTCGACGAGGCGAACGCCGAGATCGAGCACCTGGCCGAGAGCGAGAAGCAGCTCCGCCTGGCGACGCGCGGGTCACGGCTCGCGCTCGCGGCCGCGGCGATCATCGCGCTGGCCGTGGTGGTCCTTCTCGTCATCAGCTGCACGGCGAGGTAGCCGGCGCCCGGAGCGAATCCCTCACATTGTGGGCGGGCCCCTTGAGCAGGCCCGCCTTTATTCTTGGCGCTGTCAGGATCGGGCACGCATATTGCGCCCCGTAAATCACGGTTGCAGCAACCGGCGCGGCGAGACCGCCCCGTAAATCACGGTTGCAGCAACGATGGGGAAGAAATCGCCCCTCAAACGACGGTTACAGCAATCGTTTGATGCTGCAACCGGCGTTTAGGGGGCGAATCTTTAGCGACGATTGCTGTAACCGCGATCTCGGGGGCGCCCGGCGCTGTCTGCTTGCTGCAACCGGGCTTTAGGGGGTGGGGCGCGGTGTGAGAAGCGCTTACTTGATGAGCATGGCGTCGCCGAAGCTGAGGAATCGGTAGCGCTCGTCGATGGCGGCCTGGTAGGCGCCCATGACCTGCTCTCGCGTGGCGAAGGCCGAGACGAGCATCATGAGCGTGCTCCTCGGCACGTGGAAGTTCGTGATCATGGCGTCGGCCACATGGAAAGAGGAGCCCGGCATGAGGTAGAGGTTCGTGGTGGCGTTCTCTCGGGCAACGATATCGCCCGGCTCCGGCCCGAAACGTCGCGCGGAGACTCCGCAGGGCTCCCCCGCGGCGCCCGCCTCCCACGCGCTCTCGAGCGAGCGGACCGAGGTCGTGCCCACGGCGACGACGCGGTGCCCAGCCGCTTTCGTGGCGTGAACAGCGTCGACGACCTCCTGCGAGACGTGGTAGCGCTCGGTGTGCATGACGTGGTCGGTCGGGTCGTCCTCCGTCACGAGGCGGAACGTGTCGATGCCCACCTCGAGCTCGACGCAGGCCCACTGCACGCCCTTCTCGCGGATTCGCTCGATGAGCCCCGGCGTGAAGTGGAGCCCGGCCGTGGGGGCCGCCGCGGAGTGCTCCTCGCGCATGGCGTAGACGGTCTGGTACTTCTCGGGGTCGCCCTCGTACTCGGTGATGTAGGGCGGCAGCGGCACATGGCCCGCCGCGTGGATGGCCTCGTCGAGCGTCATCGGCGTGCCGTCGGCGCGCGTGCCCGCGGCGTCGAAGCGCACGAGCCGGCCGCCCTTGGAGTCCTCGACGAAGTCGACGATGGTGCCCGTGAGCACGACCGGGGCCGAGTCGGGCGCGTGCAGGCCGCCCGCACGGTACTCGATGACGATGCCCGGCTGCTTCAGGCGCTTGCCGGGGTTGACCAAACATTCCCACACATGGCCCATGGCGTCCACGTCCTCACGGCGCTTGAGCAGCAGCGTCTCGCAGACGCCGCCGGTGCCGCGCTTCTTGCCAACGAGGCGGGCGGGCAGGACGCGGGTCTTGTTGGCCACGACAAGGTCGCCCGGCTCGAGGAAGTCGGTGATGTCCGAGAAGGCCTTGTGCTCCACGTGGCCGTCCTCGCGGTCGAGGACGAGCAGGCGGCAAGAGTCGCGGGGCTCCGCAGGGGCCTGCGCGATGAGCTCGTCGGGCAGCGGGTAATCGAAATCGTCGGTGCGCATAGTAATCCTCTCGTCGTTTTCCGCGAACCAGTGTAGCGCGGCGAGAAGAACGCGGCGCGGCGCGCGCCCGAATGTGCCGCCTTGCTGGAAAGAAAGGCGGCACCAGCGGCCGCACCCCCGAGCCGAAGCAACTCGACAAGAAAGGAGCAGGTCATAGACCTTGTGGGTCATGACCTGCTCCTTGAATGGCGAAATACCCAGCCCAGGGGCTACGGCCGCTGGCCCATGCCGCCCTCGAGGGTGACGGTTTCGCCGTTCATGTACTTGAAGTCAGGGCCGCAGAGCTGGACGACCACGCGGCCGATCTCCTTCTCGACGTCGCCGTAGTGGCCGGCAGGCGGCATGTGGACGTTGGCCTTGAAGGCGTCGGGGTAGGCGGCCTCGAAGTTCTCGAGCTGCGCGGTCCAGGCGAGCGGGCAGACGACGTTGACGTTGATGCCGTCCTTGCCCCACTCGTTGGCGGCCACGCGGGAAAGGCCGCGGATGCCCTCCTTGGCGGCGGCGTAGGAGCACTGGCCGTAGTTGCCGAAGAGGCCGGCGCCGGAGGCGAAGTTGACCACGGAGCCCTGGGTCTCCTTGAGGTAGGGGTAGGCCTTCTGCATGTAGAGGAACGCGGCGTAGAGGCCCGAGTAGATGGCCAGGTTGAACTGGTCCATGGTGTGGTCGGCGATGGTCACGCCCGAGGCGCTGGCCTGCGCGTTGTTGACCACGGCGTCGATGCGCCCGAACTTCTCGATAGCCTTGTCGATGACGTTCTGGACGACGGCCTCGTTGTCCGCGCCGGCCGAGACGTCTGCCTGCACGGGCAGGACCTCGATGCCGTAGTCGGCCTCGAGCGACTCCTTGGCGGCCTCGAGCTTGGCCACGTTGCGGCCGGTGATGACGAGGTTCGCGCCCTCCTTGGCGAAGGCGATGTCGATGCCGTAACCGATGGAGCCGGCGCTGCCGTCCTTGAGCGTCGCCTTGCCGCCGCCGGTGACGATGACGGTCTTCCCAGTGAACAGGCCCATTATGTGCCTCCTTGTTTCGTCGGCTCCGAGCGCGGGCGCGCGGGCAAGCCGAATTTAGTGCGACACACCATAAAACGTGGGGGCGAATTGGGGAAGGGCCTCTCGGCAATCGGCCCAAACGGACGCGTCGGACGGCGATAGCGCAGGCGATCGCCCTCTAAGCGCCCGTATCTCCCCCGCCCTTCCGCGCGCGCTCCTCGGCCTTGCGGCGCTTGCGCTCGTCGCGCGCCTCATGCCGCTCCATGGCGGCCTCGGCCGCGGAGAAGCGGCAACCGCAGTAGTTCTGCCGGTACATGCCGAGCTCGCGGCTCTCGCGAGTTGCCTCCGGGTAGAAGGGCCGGAAGTCTTGCCAGACGGCCTCGAGCCCCTGCGCGGCGGCAGTCTTGGCAAGAAGCTCGCCGCAGTCGTCGAAGAGCTGGTAGGGCGAGACGGCGAGCGTGGTCGAGACGTGCGCGAAGCCCCGCTCGCGCGCGACCCGGCACGCCTCGGCGAGCCGCAGCGCGTAGCAGGCGCGGCACCGCGCGCGCCGGTCGAACCCGCGCGGCGAGACCGCGCGCTCCCAGGCCCCGCGGTCGTCGCCCGCAACCACAACGTCGACGTGGGCGACGTCGGCCGCCCACGCGCGGAGCGTCGAGAGGCGCAGCTCGTGCTCGGACACCGGCTGGATGTTCGGGTTCGTCCAGATGATCGTCGGCTCGAAGCCCTGCTCGCGCAGGAGCTTGACCGGCTCGAGCGAGCACGGCCCGCAGCAGGCGTGAAGAGCCAGGGGCACGCGGCCGCCCGCATGCCCCTGGCACTCGCTTACGTTAAATGAACCGCAGCTCACGGACCTATTACTCACCGCCCTGCGGGTTCGGCGTCACGTGCGCGGCCACCTGCTGCTTATAGAAGTCGGCCGACGCGGCGAAGTCGCCCGGCAGCACGACAGACGAGGAACCCTTCGCGGCGAACGCCTCCATCATGGACACCCACTGCGTGTACTCGAAGAGCCGGTTCGCCTCGGCGCTTGAGAGCTCGGAACCCTTGATGGTGTCGATGGACTCCTTGATGCCGCGGGCGATGGCGATGCGCTGGTCCGCGATGCCCTTGCCCTCGGCGGCCATGGCCTCGGCCTTGGCCTGCGCGGCGATGACGGTCTTCGCGCGGGCGGCGTTGGCGTCGTTCTGCGCGGAGGCGAGGTTGTTCTTCGACGCGACGATGCGGTTCATCGACTCCTGGACCTCCTTCGGCAGGCGGATCGAGGTGATGAGGGTGGTCACGAGCACGTAGCCGTAATCGAGCATCTTCTTTGCCACGACCTCGTCGATGGAGGTGGCGATGGCGTCCTTCTCGGAGAAGACCTCGTCGAGCGTGCGGTTCGGAATCTGGCTGCGCAGGGCGTCGGCCAGGTAGTCCTTCATCTGCGCGACGGGGTCGGTGAGCGTATAGAAGCTCTTCCAGATGCCCGACTCCTCGCCGCCGTGGATGTTCGTCTGGTCCACGTGGTACTGGATGGACACGTCGAGCTCGATGGTCACGTTGTCGGAGGTCTTCGCGTCGAAGGTCATGTGCTCGTCCTCGGTCATGAGGTCGACGTCGTGGGTCATATCGACGAACGGCACCTTGACGTGGAAGCCGGGTCCGGCGATCCCCGCGAAGCGGCCCAGGCGCTCGATGATGGCCACGTGCTGCTGGCGCACGACGTAGCCGGTGGACAGGACGGTCGCGGCGACGACCACCGCGAGGACGATCAAGAGAATCATTGCGATTACGCTCCTTCGCATAGGGGACGGCGCGGGCAGCGCGCCTGGTTGCACCTAACTATACGGTGACGCCGTGCCGAATCCGTGACCGAATCCGTGACCTAGGCCTACGATTCCGTATCAGAGAGGAGCACGATGCCGAACTCCGCGTCGGCAACGTGCGTGCACGTCGGCTCGCGGACGATCTCGGCGGCCATGAGAAGGTCGCCGGCGCACCCCGACAGATGGGTCGCCGCGAGCGCGACGGCGAGCGCGGGGCGCCCGGCCGCCACGGCCAGCGCGGCGAGCGCCGCCGTCACCAGCACCGAGGGGGCGAGCAGCACGCAGACCTCCGCCGCCCTTCTCGCCACCGCGCCGTTCGCGCTCGTGTACAGGAAGGCGTCCTTGACGCCGAACGTCACGTGGGCGCCGGGCACGAGCAGCTTGAACGCCGCCGCGTGAACGAGTTCGTGGACGGGCAGCGCCGCGAGCGACCCCGCAACCAGCCAGATCGCCCACCGAAGCCCGAACGCCTCGGCGGCGCCCGCCGCGAACATGAGCGCGCAAGCAGCGGCGCCGGCGACCAGAAACGCCAGCGACCAGGCGACCATCCGGCCCCGCAGCGCCTCATCCGCGAGGATGTCTATGTCGGCGATTTTTCTCATGCCACCCAGATTACTCCGGCCGCCGCCCAATGTGGGATACTAAGCAGGTTGAAACCCGATTCAGGCGCAACGCAAAGGAGCAACGCGATGCCCGAGACCCGCCCGACCTTCCCCAAGCGCGCCGTCGTCACCGGCGGCATGCCCTACGGCAACAAGAACCTGCACTTCGGCCACATCGGCGGCGTCTTCGTGCCCGCCGACTTCTTCGCCCGGTTCCTCCGCGACCGCATCGGCAAGAAGAACGTCCTGTTCGTCTCCGGCACCGACTGCTACGGCTCCCCCATCATGGAGGGCTACCGCAAGAAGGTTGAGAACGAGGGCTACGAGGGCACCATCTACGACTACGTGGGCGCCAACCACGCCGCCCAGAAGGCCGCGCTCGACGCCTACGAGATCAGCCTCGATATCTTCGAGGGCTCCGGCCTCGAGCCCGCGCGCACCTATCACCACAACCTGACCGACGACCTGCTGCGGCGCCTCCACGAGCGCGGCTACCTCACCAAGCGCTCCACGCGCCAGTTCTACGACGCGCAGGCCGGCACCTTCCTCAACGGGCGCCAGGTCATCGGCCGCTGCCCCGTGCGCGGCTGCAAGTCCGAGAAGGCCTACGCCGACGAGTGCGACCTCGGCCACCAGTTCGACCCCGAGGAGCTCATCGCCCCCGTCTCGCAGCTCACCGGCACCACGCCGGAGCTCCGCCCCGTCGACAACTGGTACTTCGACCTGCCGACGTTCCGCCCCGAGCTCGAGGCCCTCATGGACGAGTGGGACGCCGACCCGCAGGTCCGCGCCATCGTGACCAAGACCGTCCGCGAGTCGCTCGTCGACCCCGTCATCTACGTGCAGACCAAGTTCCGCGAGGCCTTCGACGCCGTCGAGGAGAAGCTCCCCGCCCACAGCCTCACCGAGGCCGAGGGCAACCAGCAGTCCTTCTCCGTGACCTTCGCCGACTGGGAGGCCCGCGACGAGGCGCGCGAGGTGCTCGACGCCGGCGGCGTGCGCTTCCGCACCGGCAAGTGCCTGCTGCCGTTCCGCATCACCGGCAATATCGAATGGGGCGTGCCCGCGCCCGAGCTCGAGGGCACGAAGGACCTCACCGTTTGGTGCTGGCCCGAGAGCCTCTGGGCCCCGATCAGCTTCACGCAGACGGCCCTCGGCGAGGACGAGAAGGCCGGCGGCGAGCGCTACTCGAGCTACGACTGGCGCGACTGGTGGTGCGCCGACGACGCGCGCGTCTACCAGTTCATCGGCCAGGACAACATCTACTTCTACTGCGTGGCGCAGCCGGCCCTCTGGGACGCGCTCGACTGGGGCCTCTTCCAGGACACGCCCATCGCCAACTACCACATCCTCTTTATGAACAAGAAGGCCTCGAGCTCCGGCGCCATCAAGCCGCCGATGGCCGCCGAGCTGCTGGACGTCTACACGCCCGAGCAGCTGCGCGCCCACTGGCTCTCGCTCGGGCTCGACCAGAAGGCCGTGAGCTTCAACCCCAAGCCCTTCGACACGAGCGTCTCGCACAAGGACAAGAAGACCGGCGAGGAGGTCCTCGTCAAGGACGACCCGCGCATCGTGGACCCGGCGCTCAAGGAGTCGGCGTTCCTCACGAACATCTTCAACCGCCTCGCTCGCAGCTGCTTCTACGGCGCGAACAACGTCTGCGGTGCCAAGCTCCCCGCGGCCGCGCCGCACGCCGAGGTCGTCGAAGCCTGCCGCAAGGCGACGCTCGACTTCGAGGCCGCGGCCCACGCCTTCGACGCCCACGGCGCCCTCGGCATCGCAGAGGAGCTAGCCCGCGCCGAGAACAAGCGCTGGGACGACGCGAGCAAGGCGGCCAAGGGCGACGACGAGGCCTACGCGCAGGCCCTCGCCGACGCGTTCTGCGCGCTGCGCACGGTCACGCTGCTCATGCACCCCGCGGTCCCCGGCGGCTGCGAGAAGATCTGCGAGCACATGGGCTTTGACGCGGACATCTTCTTTAGCTGGGAGCACGCCTTCGAGGGCCCGGCCGAGCTCGCCGCGCTCGCAGGCGAGAAGCTTGAAGAGCACGCCATCGTGCCGCTGCCGCCTCGCTTCGACTTCTTCGAGAAGCACCCGAGCCAGGTGAAGAAGGGCAAGTAGCCCCCAAGTCGCCTCATCGGCCGCCCGGAACCCACGTCCGGGCGGCCTTCTTCTTTGCCCAGCGAACCTGACGGCGCCCGACCCGTTCGATTCGGCACCGTGATCCCCAAGCCAGCGCAACAATCGCAACCCCTCAGAAGGAGCCCCCATGCCCGTCACTCCCCCGCCCGTCCACGTCCCGAGCCCCTACGAGCGCCCGAAGTCCAACCTCGTCGCCCGCGTCGACGTCCCCACAGAGGACGGCGCGCGCATCGCGGCCTTCGTCTACGCGCCGCACGGCGTCCGCGACGAGCCTGGGCGCCCCTTCGGCATCTCCGGCGAGGTCCCGCCCGTGCTCATGCTCCACGGCAACGGAGAGGAGCACGGTATCTTCGGCCCTGTCATCGACGCGGTCGTAGCCACCGGCCGCCCGGTCATTGCCGTCGATTCCCGCAGCCAGGGCGAGTCGACCCGCGGCGAGGCGCCCCTCGCCTACGAGCTCATGGCCGCCGACGCCGTCGAGGTCATGAACCGCCTCGGCGTCTGGGACTGCCACGTGCTCGGCTTCTCAGACGGCGGCATCCTGGGCCTTATCCTCGCCCGCGACTGGGGCGACCACGTGCTCTCGCTCACCGCGTCCGGCGCGAACCTCACACCCGCGGGCCTTCCGGAGGAGGACCAGCGCTTTATGGCGGAGGCCGCCGAGGCTAACGCCGCCTGGGCCGCCGAGGGCTGGGAAGGCGAGCGCGACGAGGAGGGCAACGAGGTCCCCTCGCCCGCCGAGGCCGGGCGCATCGCCGAGCTCCTGCAGCTCATGGTCGACCAGCCGCAGATCGACGCCGAGAGCCTCGGCTCCATCCGCTGCCCCGTCACCGTGATGGCCGGCGAGTTCGACGTCATCCTGCCCGAGGAGACCGAGCGCATCGCGGCGGCGATCCCGAGCGCCGAGACCTATATCGTCCCCGGCGCGGGTCACACCCTGCCTAAAGAGACCCCCGGCATCATGGCCGAGGTGCTGCTCGAGACCATCGCGCAAAACGACGCGCGCCACCCCGCTCTCGACCTCGACGCCCCCTCCGACGTGCTCGTCGTTCCCATCGACGAATCCTGGGCCGACGCCGTGGACGAGATGTACGCCCACGTGACGGACGCCCCCGGCACGAGCGGCTGGGTCGAGGGCATCTGGCCGCCGGCCGGCCTCGCGCGCGAGCTGCTTTGCGCCGGCAAGACGCTCGCCGCGCTCGACCCCGCGACGGCCGAGCTGCTGGGCGCGGTCTCGGTGGACTTCGACGCCGACATGGGCGACGGCTGGGAGGCCGGGCACGGCCGCGGCCAAGGCGGCGCCGATTGGGAACCGCTGCCCGAGGGAACCGTCGCCTGCTACCACCTGCTCGCCGTCGACCCCGCGGCGCACGGTCGCCACGTGGCGAGCGCGCTTCTCGCCGCCGCGGCCGAGCGCGCCCGGGACCTCGGCGCGAGCATCGTGCGCATCAACACGAGCGTGGCCAACGTCGAGGCGAACAACCTCTATGCGCGCGAAGGCTTCACGCGCCACAAGCCCATCTGGCTCCCCTACCCGGGCCTTCCGCTACCGGGCTACACAAACCTCTGGGAGAAGGAGCTCTAGCCGCCCTCCCT
The DNA here is from genome assembly GCA_030530145.1 of Coriobacteriia bacterium. Lineage (GTDB taxonomy): Bacteria > Actinomycetota > Coriobacteriia > Coriobacteriales > Atopobiaceae > Paratractidigestivibacter. Next base: position 164,365 of record JAUMVN010000001.1, read on the forward strand.
GGCAAGAGGCACGGCTCTTCCTTTGGCCCTTACGCGAACAAAGCGCCGCGGACACGCTGGTCCGCGGCGCTTCTCGCTTCTTTTACATCCCCGTCGCTACTCGAACACTGCGACGACGCGCGCGGGAAGCCCCGTCGCGCCCTCGATCCGCGGCCAGCTCACGAACACGATGGCGCCCGTGGCCGGCACCTGGTCCAGGCTTGCCATGACCTCGACCTGGATGTGCCCCTGGTCGAGGACCCATCGCTCGCAGGCGAGGTCGTCGGCCTCGACCGCGAGGAAGCTGGCGTCGGTGTCGAAGGTCTCGTGACCGTTCACCTTGATGCCGCGCTCGTTGTAGAGGAACTGAAGCGCCGGCAGCGACCAACCGGGCGCGTGCTCGCCGCCCTCCTCGTCGAAGTTGTTGAGCGCGTCGTTGTCCGGCCAGCGCTTCGACCAGTCGGTGCGCAGCGCGACGAACGACCCCTCGGGGATGCGCCCGTGCTCGGCCTCCCAGGCCTCGATGTCGGCGACCGTCACGGCGGTGTCGGGGCCCTCGGCCGCCACCTTCGCGGTGAGGTCGATCACCACGAGCGGCAGCGCTAGGTACTCGGGGCCGAACGCCTCGGAGCCGGCCTTGCCGGCCGTGAAGTGGCTCGGGAAGTCGACGTGCGTGCCGAACTGGCCGGGGAATTTGTATGTCTGGATGCGGCAGGAGAGGATCTCCTCGTCGTAGTCGAACACCGTGTTGCAGAGCTCGACCACGCCGTCGGGCATGCCTCCCCAGTAGGGGCTATCGTTGGTCAGCGGATGGGAAAGCTCCACCCACGTGCATTGCTTCAGCTTGTCGAGGTCTGCCCAGAGGCTCATGGTCGCTTCCTTTCGACGGCGTGGCACTTAGCTTATGGAAAGGATAACGGCAATAAACCCCCGGTCACGCACGGCATTTGCTGCAACTGGCTATCGGAGAAGCCGGGAGCCAGTTGCAGGGGGCCTCAGAAGGAGACGGTGATGCTGGTCCCCTTGCCGAGGTCGCTCTCGAGCCTGATGTCGGCATCGTGGAACGCGGCGGCGTGCTTGACGATGGCCAGGCCCAGGCCCGTGCCGCCCATATCGCGGCTGCGGCCCTTGTCCACGCGGTAGAAGCGCTCGAAGACCTTCTGCTGCGCCTCCTCGGGGATGCCGATTCCCGTGTCGCTCACCCGCAGCGTCGGCCTCCCGTCGACGGGGAGCACCCATACGAAGACCCGGCCGCCCTCCCGGTTGTAGCGGATGGCGTTCTCGACGAGGTTCTTGACGAGCTCGTCGAGCAGGCGCGCATTGCCCTCGATGCAGGTCGAGACGCCCTCGCACTTAAGGCGCACGCCCGCCTTCTTCGCGCGGCGCTCGAGTCGGCTGCAGACGTCGCGGGCCACCCCGAGCAGGTCGACCCGCTCGCTCGGCCCGAAGAGCGAGTCGCGCTCGCCGGCGCGCTCCGTCTCGTCGAGCTTCGAGAGCATGAGGATGTCGTTCACGAGGCTCGACAGCCGGCGCGCATCCTTGTAGATGCGGTCGGCGAAGTCCTGGACGTCCTCGGGGCGGCAGATGCCGTCGCGTATGAGCTCGGCCGCGCCGCTGATGCTCGCGATGGGCGTCTTCAGCTCGTGCGTCACGTTGCTCGTGAACTCGCGGCGCATGTCGTTGGCGTCCTGGATGGCGCTCATGCGACTGATGAGCTGCTTATGCTGCTCGTTCAGGCGGCAGACCAGGGGGCCGAGCTCCTCATAGGGCGCGCTCGTTTCCTCGGCGGCCGGGTCGATCTCGAGGATGGGGCGCACGATGCCCGCCGAGAGCCGGCGCGCGACGAACCAGCTCACGCCCACGACGGCGCACGCGAGCGCGATGAGCAGCATCATGTCGTTGGAGAGAAACGCCACGACGCTCGCGCGCTCGACCGAGATGCGCAGCACGTCGCCCGACTCGAGCCGCTGCGCGTTGTAGAGGCTCACGTAGCCCACCGTCTGTGAGCTGCGGTCGGATTGCCCGCGGCCGTCGGCCAGCGCCGCCGCGACCTCGGGGCGGTCGGCATGGTTCGGCAGCGTCGAGGCCTCCGCGGAGCTGTCGTAGAGCACCTGACCGTCGGGCGCGACGAGCGTCGCGCGCAGGTTGCCGAGGGAAAGCGAGGCGAGCACCGAGGGGTCGTCCTCGGTCTGGTCGAGCAGCGAGCACAGCGTCTCGCACTCTCCGGCCAGCTGCTCGTGCTCATCGGCGAGGAAGGCGTTCTGGAAGACGAACGCGGAGGCCGCCGTGACCACGACGGCCACGGCGGCGCAAGCGGTGACGAGCGCCAAGAAGACCTGGCTCGAGAGCGAGGTCTTCTTGGCGCCGCCGGATGTATTGAACGGACCCCAGGTCAAAGGCGCTCCTTAGCCGTGGACGCGGTAGCCGACGCCGCGAACCGTCTCGATGAGGTCGCTCGCGTCGCCGAGCTTGGCGCGGATCTGCTGGACATGGACGTCGACCGTGCGGGAGCCGCCGTCGAAGTCCCAGCCCCACACGCGCTGGAGCAGGGTCTCGCGCGAGAAGACGACACCCGGGGACTTCATGAGGAAGCTCAGGAGGTCGAACTCGCGCATCGTGAGCTGCAGCTCGCGCCCGTCGAGCGTCGCCTCGCGCCGGTCGGGCCACACCGAGACCGGCCCGACGGTCAGGCACTCGGACTCGGCCTGCGCAGGCTCGCGCCCCGCGCGGCGCAGCAGCGCGCGCGTGCGGCTCACCATCTCCATCATCCCGAAAGGCTTGGAGAGGTAGTCGTCGGCGCCCCCGTCGAGGGCGCGGACCTTATCGAGCTCGGTGTCCTTGGCCGTGAGCATCATCACGGGGACGTTGGCGAGCCCGGGCATCTTGCGGATACGCGCCAGGATGTCGAGGCCGTCGGCGTCCGGGAGCATGATGTCGAGAAGCACGGCGTCGGGCGTCCGCTCGGCGCACGCGCGCCGGAACTCGGCGTCGTTCGCGCAGCCCACGGCCTCGATGCCGCCCTGTCCTAAGGCGTAGACCGTAAGCTCGCGGATGTTCTTGTCGTCCTCGACGTAATAGACCACGTTCGATGCTCCCATCGTGTGCACGCTTCCTTACTGCTCGAGCGTGTCCGGCTGGCTTGCCTTCGGCGCGACGGTGTGCTCGCCGGTCACGCGGAAGATGGCCCACGCGGCCACGCGCTTGGCCAAATCGCCGATGCGCTCGAAGTACTTGGCGACCATCAGCAGCTCGGGCAGGTACTGGGCGGAGGACTTGCCGTCGCGGATGAGCTTGACGAGCTTCGCGTGGACCTCCCAGTACACCGAGTTTACATTCTCGTCGGCCTCGATGACGCTCTGGGCGAGCTCGACGTCGGAATTGATGAAGGCGTCCACCGCGTCGCCGACCATCTTCGCGCACATCTCGCTCATGGAGCCGACCTCGGCCGAGACCTTGGAGGCGGCCTTCTCGGGGAGCTCCTCGACGAGGAAGGCGACGTCGCGCGTCATCCCGTCGATGTGCGAGAGGTCGGAGACGATGCGGAACGCGCCCGAGACGAGGCGCAGGTCGTCGCCGATGAGGGGCTGCTGGAGCAGCATCGCGTCGAGGCAGCTGTCCTCGATCGCCGAGCGCAGGCGGTCCTCGTCCTTACGGCCTCCGGCCACGCCCTCCTTGGCGCCCTCGTCGCCCCTCGCGGCGAGGCCCGCCGCGAGGATGTCGGAGACGCACTTCTCCTTGAGGCGGTCGATGAGCTCCTTGATGCCGCCGAGCTGGCTGGTGAACTTGGTGCGGGTCTGCATAACCATATCAGCTGAACCTTCCTGAGAGATATTCCTGCGTGCGGGTCTGCTTGGGGTTTCCGAACAGCTCCTTCGTGGGGCCGCTCTCGATGAGCTCGCCCAGGTAGAAGAAGCAGGTCTTGTCGGCCACGCGCGCGGCCTGCTGCATGTTGTGGGTCACGACGACCACGGTGTGGTCGCAGGCGAGCTCGCCCATGAGCTGTTCCACCTGCAGGGTCGAGATCGGGTCGAGCGCCGAGGTGGGCTCGTCCATGAGGAGCACCTCGGGGTTCGTGGCGAGGGCGCGCGCGATGCACAGGCGCTGCTGCTGGCCGCCCGAGAGCCCGAGGCCTGACTGGTCGAGCTTGTCCTTGACCTCGTCCCAGAGCGCGGCGCGCGTGAGGCAGCGCTCCACGATCTCGTCGCCCTCGGACCGCGTGAGGCGCTTCATGCGGGCGGGTCCGTAGAGGATGTTGTCGCGGATGCTCATCGGGAAGGGGTTCGGGTGCTGGAACACCATGCCGACGTGCACGCGCAGGGCGTTCGCGTCCATCTTGAAGATATCGGAGCCGCGGAACTCGATCGTCCCCTCGGTGCGCACTCCCTCGACGAAGTCGCACATGCGGTTGAAGGTGCGCAGGAGCGTGGACTTGCCGCAGCCGGACGGACCGATGAAGGCGGTCGCACGCTTCTCCGGGATCTCCAGGTCGATCTTTTTCAGGGCCTGGAAGTCCGAATACCAGAGGTCGAAGCCGCGGATGCCGAGAGCGACGTCGGCGCCGTCGATCCCGCGGTGGTCGGCCTGGGTGAACTCTTTCTGCATTGTCTTCTCCATCAGCCGAACCTGCCGGTCAGGTAGTCGACGAGCTTCTGGTCCTTAGGGGCCAAGAAGATCTGGCGCGTCTCGCCGAACTCGATCATGTCGCCCATATAGAAGAAGGCGGTCCGGTCGGAGACGCGGGTGGCCTGCTCCATGTTGTGCGTGACGATGGCGACGCAGATCCCCGAGTCGGCGATGTCGCGGATCGTCTCCTCGACCGCGAAGGTCGAGATCGGGTCGAGCGCCGAGCAGGGCTCGTCGAAGAGCACCACGTCGGGCTTCATGGCCAGGGTGCGCGCGATGCACAGGCGCTGCTGCTGGCCGCCCGAGAGCGCGAGGGCGCTCTGGTCGAGCTTGTCCTTGACCTCGTCCCAGAGGGCCGCCTGCGAGAGGCTCTTCTCGACGAGCTCGTCCGCGGACGCCTTGTCGGCCACGCGGCCATGGCGCTTGGGCGCGAAGAGGATGTTCTCGCGGATCGACTTGCGGAAGGGCGTCGGCTGCTGGAAGACCATGCCGATGGACTTGCGCAGCTCGAAGAGGTTCTCATCCTTGGTGTTGATGTCGTGGTCGTGGTAGATGATCTGCCCACCGACGACGCACTTGGGGATCTCGCGGTTCATGAGGTTCAGGCAGCGCAGGAAGGTCGACTTGCCGCAGCCCGAGGGCCCGATAAGGGCCGTGACGGTGCCCTTGTCGAAGGAGAGGCTCGTCGGGTGCAGCGACTCCTTCGTGTAGTTGTACTTGACGGTGACGTCGTTGGTCTCGAGCAGGTGCGCCGAGGTGACCGTGGGGGCGGCGGGCGTGCCGGCGGGGGTCTGGTTTCTCATGGTCTCGCTCATTCGCTCGTCATCTTCTTTGCCAGGAACTTGCCGAGGACGCGCGCCAGCACGTTGAACAGCAGCACGCAGATGATAAGGACCGCGGCCGTGCCCCAGACGATCTCGTCGTTGCCGGGAGAGGGCTCCATCTTCAGCTTCCAGATATGGACCGCGAGGGTCTCGGCAGGGCGGAAGATGTTCCAGGGGTTGCGCGGGCTCGCGAGGTTCAGGCTCGCGAAGTTGATGTTCACGGCGGCGGAGCCGGACGTGAAGATAAGGGCCGCGGCCTCGCCGAACACGCGGCCGGCCGAGATCACGACGCCCGTGACGATGGCGGGCATGGCCGCGGGGAGAAGCACGTGCAGGGTCGTCTCCCAGCGCGTGAGGCCCATGGCGAGGCCTGCGTCGCGCTGGCTGCGCGGGACGTCCTCGAGCGCCCGCTGGATCACGCGGACGAGGATGGGGATGTTGAACATCGTGAGCGCCATCGCGCCGGCGAGAATCGAGATGCCCCAGCCGAGCGTGACCACGAAGAAGAGCGAGCCGAACATGCCGACGACGATGGAGGGCAGGCTCGAGAGCGTCTCGATGGCGGTGGAGGCCGCCTTGGTCACCCAGTTGTCGGGCGCGTACTCGACGAGGAAGATGGCCGCCCCGAGGCTGATCGGCACGCTGATGAGCAGCGTGATGATCAGCATGTAGAAGCTGTCGAAGAGCTCCGAGCTGATGCCGGGGTTCTCCGCGGCGGTCGGCGCCGTGGTGAGGAAGCCCGGCGCGAGCGCCTTGCCGAGGCCCTTGACGAGGATGAACGCGACGATGGCGCCCAGGAGGAAGAGCACGAACGCCACGATGACGGTGAGGATGCCCGTCGCAACGCGGTCCTGCTTGCCGATCCGCCTGGCGTGCGCGTCGAGGTCGACGCCCAGGCCGCCGGACTCGACGGAGGCCGCCTTCGAGGTGGTGATGCTAGCCACGGTCCTTCGCCCCCTTGCTGCCGATGAGGTGGATGATCAGGATGAAGAAGAGCGACATGCCCATGAGCAGCAGGCCGAGCGCCCACAGCGCGTGGTACTGCACCGAGCCGGTGGTGGCGTTCGCGAAGCCCGAGGTCAGCGCCGTCGTGAGCGTGGCCGCCGGGGAAAGAAGCCCGGCAGGCATGATCTTCTCGACGCCGCCGATGACCATCTGGACGGCGAGGGTCTCGCCGAAGGCGCGCGTCATGCCGAGGATGACCGCGGTCATGAGGGAGGGCAGCGCGGACTTGAGGACCACGTGCCAGACGGTCTGCCAGCGGGTGCAGCCGAGGGCATAGGAGCCCTCGCGGTACTGGTTCGGCACCGCGGCGAGCGCGTCGATGGAGAGCGTGGTCACGGTCGGCAGGATCATGACGGCCAGGACGATGGCGCCCGAGAGGATGCCCGCGCCCGTGCCGGCCGCGTCGCCGAAGACCGCTCGCATCGCAGCGTTGACGACGGTGAGGCCGATGAGGCCGTAGACGACCGAGGGGATGCCGACGAGCAGCTCGACGAGGGGCTGGAAGACCTTCCGGCCGAAGCCCGGGCGCACCTCCACGACGAAGATGGCGGAGCCGAGCGCGACCGGCAGCGTGAAGAGCGTGGAGAGCACCATGACGCCGAAGGAGGTGACGATCAGGGGCAGCGCGCCGTACTTGCCGTCGGAGGGGACCCAGCTCGTCCCGGTGATGAAGGCCCCGAAGTCGATGCCGTCGACGAAGAACGCCGAGAGGCCCTGCTGGGCGACCATCACGATGAGGGTCACGACGATGACGGCCACGAGGGCGACGCACGCCCCGGTGAGGCCCAGGCCCACGTTCTCCAGGCGGCGCTTCGGCAGCAGTTGCTTAGCCATTAAGCGACCTTTCTGTCTAGGGACATAAAACGAGGTGCCGCCCGAAACGTAAGCTCCGGGCGCCACCTCGAGGGAAGGGAAGGCTACTTGGAAGAGACCTTGCCGTCGGCGTCCTTGGACACCTTCATGTCGGAGACGGGGATGAAGCCCTCCTCCTCGACGAGCGAGCCCTGGACCTCATCGGAGAGCATGAAGTCGATGAACGCCTGGGTGGCCTCGTCGGCGTCGGCGGCGGTGTACATGTGCTCGTAGGCCCAGATGTTGAAGTCGCCGCTGCAGACGTTCTCGGCGGTCGGCTCGACGCCGTCGACCTTGAGGGCCTTGAACTTGGTGTCGTCGAAGTAGGAGAAGGCGAGGTAGGAGATGGAGCCCTCGGTGGCCTGGATCTTCTCGACGACGGTGCCGGAGGAGTCCTCCTCGGCCACAGGGGCGAAGGTGTCCGGGGCCTTCTCGCCGGCCAGGACGGCGGCCTCGAAGGTGGCGCGGGTGCCGGAACCGGCCTTGCGCTCGATGACCTGGATCTTGCCGGCGGTGCCGCCGACCTCGGACCAGTCGGTGATGGCGCCGGTGAAGATGCCCTTGAGCTGCTCGGTCGTGAGGCCGTCGACGTCGACGGAGGAGTTCACGATCGGGCCCATGCCGACGACCGCGACGGTGTTGTCGGTGAGCTTGGCGGCGTCCGCGGCCTCGAGCTTCTCCTCAGCGAACACGTCGGAGCGGCCGATCTGGGCCTTGCCGTCCTTGACGTCCGAGAGGCCCTGGCCGGAGCCGCCGCCGGTGATGGCGACGGTCACGTCGGGGTAGGCGTCCTCGAACTTGGTCGCGGCGGACTCGACGAGCTTCTGGAAAGAAGTGGCGCCGGAGCAGTTGACGGTGCCGGAGACGGAAGCGGCGTCGGAGCCGGACTCGGAGTTGCCGGAGCCTCCGCAGCCGACGAGGCCGAGGCCGGCGACCGCGGCGAGCGTGCCGCCGAAGCCGGCGACGAACTGACGACGAGAGAGGCTATCGAGCTTGGACATGGATCTCCTTCCAATGGATTGCCGGCGCCCCGCACGCATGCTGGCTTCCGGCCGTGTCAAGGAGCATCCTATGGCCCGCCCCGAGCTTACAAAGCGACATTCGTCGACGCTTACGGACGCCTGATTGCGGCTTACATTGGCTTAACATTCGCGCCGATTTCGATTACCGCGCGGTTACGTCAGGCGCTCTACCTGCTGGCTTACAAAGCGACGGGCATTCCATCGGCTTTGTAAGCCGCCTTACGTTCGGCGCCCGCCCCGCAGCGCCGCACCCCGCCCCTCAATGTGCGGCTGCAGCAATGGAACGTGTCTTGCCGCCCCTCAGATGACGGTTGCAGCAACACGGCGCCTCTTGCCGCCCCTCAGATGACGGTTGCAGCAATCCAACGTTGCTGCAACCGTCTTTTAGGGGGCGAGAAGCCCCGCTCTGCAGCTGCAGCCGCGCTCAAAGGGGCGGCATGACGGGCCCTATTGCTGCAACCGTTATTAAGAGGGCGAGCGCTCGGCTAGACTACATTTCCGGCTCGCTCGAGCTCCCGGTAAAGCTCGATATGCCTCAGCTTCTGACGGTACTCATACTCGGGGGAGCGATGGCGCCGAGGATAGCCCGCCTCAGCACGGGCAGCAGCGACGATATCCTCCATGTAGTTGATGTTGCGATACAGCTCTCGGTTGATGCGGTACTCGGAGATGCCCATGGCCTTGAGCTCGTTTCCACGCACGGTGTCGGAAAGAACGCCTTCGCGCGTCATGTGCGTCTCTTCGCCGTCGTACTCGAAGGCGACGGGGTTGGCCCCTGACCCCTCGTACGGGGCAATAAGGATATCCGGTTTGCGCAGGACCTTATTGCCAGAGCCGAGCCGACCAACCGCAAGAGGCTCGTTCATGGAAAGAAGCTTGAGGCCGTAACCTTTCTTCTTCGCGGGCAGGCAAAGCCTGAGCGCGAGCTTGGTCTCACGCGGAGAGGCCGAGCCGGGAAGGACAAGCGCCGCCGCGCGCCTCAGGGCCTTAACGCCATCGGCGCCCTTAAGCTCCCCAAGAAACGCCTTGAGCCGATCGGGATCCGTCAACGGGCGCGAACGTTGGACCAGGCCTCCATCGCGACCCGGCGCCAAGGAATAGGTGCCCATGAATTCGCACAGCACAGCACAACAACGAGCTCAAGCTCGGAAAGGCACGTGGCGAGCTGGAGCGCCGTCAGTTCGGGGCCGCAGCACCACAGGCCTCTCCTCAACTGAAAGACGGATCCGACAGGCAGCGACGAACCGAACACATGAGAAATGTAAGAGGCCTGATGGCGGGCCCCGCCGTGGTCAGAAGTAACGAACTCAAGAGGCTCCCCGGCGCGGCGCAGCGCCGAGCTCTCGCACATAAGCTCGCGAACCGTGAGCGCGTCGACCGGACGCCCCGGCGCGCAGAGCGCCGTCGTGTTCGTCGGTCGCTCAACGAGCTCAAGCTCCGGGTGGCGAAGCAGGCGCAGCGCTGTTTTATGTGAGAGCAGGTTATCCATAGGCAGACGATAACTAATCGGGAGCTCCTATGGTGTCTGACATGCGATTTCTCTAGAGTTGTCTAACCGAATTCTGCCGGAATTCTTCCCGAGTTTTCAACATTGCCAGGTAGTTGCTCCGAGGAAGAAGCCTGATAAGAAGTCCGTCCGCGAGCCGCGAGGCCGCTCACCCTCCGAACCGCAACCGTTCAACCGACGCCCTCCACAGCCCCGCCACAAACGAACACCCTGCAAGGAATTCTTACAAAGAGGCCTGAACGAATGCGTCGGAAATTCGTCGTCGCCCCTCTGATGACGGTTGCAGCAACCCGCGTCCTCTACCCGCCCATCAGATGACGGTTGCAGCAAAGCGACAGTTCTTGTTGCCCCCTAAAGTGCGATTGCAGCAGTCCATCGTTGCTGCAACCGTCGTTTAGGGGGCAAGAAGCCCCGCCCTGCAGCTGCAACCGAGCTCAAAGGGGCAACTCAGCGGGACCAATTGCTGCAACCGTCACTAAGAGGGCGCGACCGAACATCCCCCGGCCCTCCGCAATTGTAGAGATTGTTCGGCACCGAACGAAATTCGTTTGGTACCTTGCAATCATCGCTTCACAGCCGTAAGGTAACCCAGACAAAAACACTTCCAAACATCGAGAAAGGAGGTCGAACGATGAGGATTTCTGACGAGAAGCTCGCGGAATGTCGCGCGAACGAGACCGTTGACCAGCGCATTCTTCACGCATTCGGTTACTTCGGCCACTACATGTTCGTCAAGCGCGGCGGGCTCGGCGGCAAGCAGCATGTGCTCAAGACGCTTCTGGGCTCCGGCGGCGAGATGACCCAGCGGGAGCTGCTCGAGGAGATGAGCATCAGCTCGGCGTCGCTCTCCGAGGTGCTCGGCAAGCTCGAGCGCGCGGGCCTTATCCGCCGCGAGCGCTCCGAGGCCGATAAGCGCCAGCTCGAGATCGTGCTCACCGAAACGGGCACCGGCCTCGCCCGCACCATGGTGGAGAACGAGCGCGAGTTCGAGGCCAACGCCCTCTCTATCCTCTCGGACGACGAGAAGCGCGACCTGCTCGCGACGCTCGACCGCATCTTCGACTACTGGAGAGAACACGAGAAACTAGACAAGGAGGCTTGCCCGTGCAGCAAGAACTAGACGCCGAGAAGACCGAGAAGGTCAACTACGGCGCGATCATGAAGAACCTGATGAGGGGTCTCGGGGAATACACCACGGTCACCCGCGCCACTCCCCTGCTGGTGCTCGGCGAGGTCGTCTGCGAGATGGCGATCCCCTTCCTCACCGCCGCCCTCATCGACAACATCAAGGCCGGCGCGACCGTCGAGGAGCTCCTTCGCCCCTCCGGCATCCTCATCGCGCTCGCCCTGCTCTCGCTCGCGTTCGGCGCCGCCGCGGGCGTGACCTGCTCCTACGCGAGCTGCGGCTTCGCCAAGAACCTGCGCCGCGACATGTTCTACAACATCCAGCGCTTCAGCTTCGCCAACATCGACGAGTTCAGCTCCAGCTCGCTCGTCACGCGCCTCACCACGGACATCAACAACGTCCAGCAGGCGTTCATGATGATCATCCGCATCGCCGTCCGCTCGCCCCTTTGCCTCGTCTTCGCCTTCATCATGGCGACGGTCATGGGCGGCCCGCTCGCGCTCGTCTACGTCGTGGTGATCCCGCTTCTGGCATTCGGCCTCTTCTTCATCATCAACAAGGTGCGCCCGATCTTCACGCGCGTCTTCCACAAGTACGACGCGCTCAACGAGTCAATCGAGGAGAACGTCACCGGCATGCGCGTGGTCAAGAGCTACGTGCGCGAGGACTACGAGAAGGAGAAGTTCGCCCGCGCCGCCCAGGACGTCTGCGTCGACTTCACCCGCGCCGAGAAGCTCCTGGCCTTCAACACGCCGATGATGCAGCTCGCCATCGACATCACCTGGGTCGTCATCATCTACTTCGGCTCCGAGGTCATCATCACCAGCCGCGGCACGCAGTTCGACGTGGGCCAGATGTCGGCCATCTTCACCTACGGCTTCCAGATCCTCATGAGCCTCATGCAGCTCTCCATGATCTTCGTCATGGTCACCATGGCCGACGAGTCAGCCCGACGCATCAACGAGGTGCTCACGGCCGAGCCGACCATCACGGCCCCCGAGACCGGCGCCGTGACCGAGGTCGCCGACGGCTCCATCGACTTCGACCACGTCGGCTTCAAGTACTCCGAGCGCGCCGAGCGCGAGGCCCTCTCCGACATCGACCTGCACATCAAGAGCGGCGAGACGATCGGTGTCATCGGCGGCACCGGTTCGGCGAAGTCCACGCTGGTCAACCTGGTCGCCCGCCTCTACGACACCACCTCCGGCTCCGTGCGCGTGGGCGGCGTCGACGTGCGCGACTACGACCTGGAGACCCTGCGCACGAACGTCGCCATGGTCCTGCAGAAGAACATCCTGTTCTCGGGCACCATCGCCGAGAACCTGCGCTGGGGCGACGAGGACGCCACCGACGAGGAGGTCCGCGAGGCCGCGCGCCTGGCCTGCGCCGACGAGTTCGTCGACGGCTTCCCCAAGGGCTACGACACCTGGATCGAGCAGGGCGGCTCCAACGTCTCCGGCGGCCAGAAGCAGCGCCTGTGCATCGCGCGCGCCCTTCTCCGCAAGCCCAAGGTCCTGATCCTCGACGACTCCACCTCCGCCGTCGACACCAAGACCGACGCGAAGATCCGCGAGGGCCTGGCCTCCTACCTGCCCGACACCACGAAGATCATCATCGCCCAGCGCACGGCCTCCGTTGAGGACGCCGACCGCATCGTCGTCATGGACGGCGGCCGCATCGCCGACGTGGGCAACCACGCCGAGCTCATGGGCCGCTGCGACATCTACCGCGAGACCTACACCTCGCAGAACAAGATGAGCGCCGAGGAGGCCGACGCGGCCGCGGACGCCGACGCGAAGAAGGGAGGCGAGGGCCTTGAGTAACGCGAAGACCGCCCCGAAGAGGGCCCAGATCAACCCCAAGACCGCCGCTCGCCTCATCAAGGCCATCGGCTCGTTCTACCCGCACCTGCTGCCCGCCGTCGTGGTCTGCATCCTGCTCGGCGCTGTCCTGACCTCGTTCGGCACGATCTTCCTGCAGAACGCGCTCTCCCTCATCTCCGAGGTCTGGGAGACGGGCGACTGGGCCGCGGTCCAGCCCCGCGTCCTCACGCTCGTGATCCAGCTCGCCGGCGTCTACGCCGCCGGCCTCGCGGCGACCTTCTTCTGGAACCGCTCGATGGCAACCATCACGCAGGGATCGCTCGAGCAGCTCCGCGAGAAGATGTTCAACCGCATGCAGGACCTGCCCATCAGCTACTTCGACCGCAACCAGCGGGGCGACGTGATGAGCCACTACACCAACGACATCGACGCCCTGCGCCAGATGATCTCGCAGTCGCTGCCGAACCTGCTACAGACGGTCGTCGTCCTCGTCACGGTGTTCATCATCATGATCTACTACTCGGTGTGGATGTGCGCCGTCATCGTCCTGGGCGTCCTCTTCATGTCGTTCCTCACCAAGGTCCTCGGGTCGATGTCCGCCAAGTTCTTCGTCGCCCAGCAGCGCGAGCTCGGCGTCGTCGAGGGCAACATCGAGGAGATCATGAACGGCCAAAAGGTCGTCAAGGCCTTCTGCCACGAGCGCGCCGCCGAGAAGGACTTCGACGCCTTCAACGAGCACCTCTACGAGGTCTCCCAGAAGGCGAACATGTACGGCAACATCCTCATGCCGATCCTCATGAACGTCGGCAACCTCATCTACGTCATCGTGGCCCTGGCCGGCGGCGTTCTTCTTGCCAGCGGGACGCCCAACGTGTCGCTGTCCGGCATGGAGCTCTCCATCGCGGTCGTCGTGCCCTTCCTCAACATGACCAAGCAGTTCTGCGGACAGATCGGCCAGATCTCCATGCAGATCAACGCCGTCGTCATGGGCCTCGCCGGCGCCGAGCGCATCTTCGAGCTCCTGGACGAGGAGCCTGAGGAGGACCACGGCTACGTCACGCTCGTGAACACCAAGTACGACCGCGAGGGCAACCTCGTCGAGTGCCCCGAGCGCACGAGCGACTGGGCCTGGAAGCACCCGCACGAGGACGGCAGCATCACCTACACCCCGCTCGCCGGCGACGTGCGCATGGAGGGCGTCGACTTCGGCTACACCCCCGACCACCAGGTGCTCTATGACGTCTCGGTCTATGCGAAGCCGGGCCAGAAGGTCGCCTTCGTCGGCGCCACGGGCGCGGGCAAGACCACGATCACGAACCTGATCAACCGCTTCTACGACATCGCCGACGGAAAGATCCGCTACGACGGCATCAACATCAACAAGATCCGCAAGTCGGACCTGCGCCGCTCCCTGGGCGTCGTCCTGCAGGACGTGAACCTCTTCACGGGCACCGTCATGGACAACATCCGCTACGGCAAGCTCGACGCGACCGACGAGGAGTGCATGGCCGCGGCCAAGCTCTCGGGCGCCGACGACTTCATCCGCCGCCTCCCCGACGGCTACCAGACGATGCTCTCCGGCAACGGCGCCCAGCTCTCCCAGGGCCAGCGCCAGCTCATCTCCATCGCCCGCGCGGCCGTCGCCGACCCGCCCGCGATGATCCTCGACGAGGCCACGAGCTCCATCGACACCCGCACCGAGGCCATCGTCCAGCGCGGAATGGATGCCCTCATGACGGGCCGCACCACGTTCGTCATCGCGCACCGCCTCTCGACCGTGCGCAACTCGGACGTGATCATCTGCCTCGACCACGGCCACGTGATCGAGCGCGGCAACCACGACGAGCTCATCGCCAAGAAGGGCTACTACTACCAGCTCTATACCGGCGCCTTCGAGCTCGAGTAGCGCGTTCGCGCAAGCGTCGCAGCGGGCGCGCCCCGGGAATCGGCCGAGTACCGTTTCCCGGGGCGCGCCCGTATTCTTATCGGTCCGACAGCGAACGGCTTGGTCCGCGGAGCGCCGAGAGCGGTATTCGGGCCTATAAGCGAGCTGCCGCTCAAGGAAATTGGTACTCGGCGCCATCTGCAAGCAGCGGGCGCCCAGGCAATGGTATTCGAGCGAGAAACGAAGCGCTAAAGCGCCGCGCGACGGGCTAACGCCTGCGGCGGCGATTGCCGGAGAGGATCTCGTGCGCCACGTACAGGCCGATGCCCAGGGCCACCAGATAGCCGACGAAGCCGATGATGGGGATGCCGAAGATGACCGGCTGGATGCGCGCGTAATAGACGACCGACGACCCGATGAAGAGGCCCGCGGCGATGATGCCCAGCGTCAGGCGGTCGACGATGTGCCCAAGCTCCTTGAAAGGGTCCTCGGTACCCGCGATGTCGAGGTTCATGCGCAGCTGACCGCGCGTGAGCATGCGCATGGCGTGCCCCGCCTCCCCGGCCGCGACGAGAAGCCCGTGGGTAGCCCCCGCCCCCTCGCGCGCGAGCGCCTCGACCTCGCGCTTGGCGATGTCGGAGCGACTCTCGTGCGCCTCGAGGTGCCGGCGGATGATGTCGACCATGCTCGCGCTCGGCAGGAGATTGTCGACGACGCCCTCGAGCGTCACCAGGGCGCGCGCGAGCATGGTCACGCTGCCGGGGAGCTCGATGCCGTTCTTGCGCGCCATCGAGACGAGCGAGTTCACGAAAGAGCCGATGTCCAGGTCCGAGAGGTCGGCCGTGCCGTAATTGGCGATAATGGCGTCGAGCTCGCCGATCAGGTGCGCGTAGTCGACCTCGGCGTTGTCCCCCTTCGAGAAGCGCAGCAGGCCGTCGGCGAGGGCGACCGAGTCGCGGCCGGCCACCGCGACGACCATGTCGGACACGCAGCGCCTGTCGCCCGCCGAGAGCCTGCCCATGATGCCGAGGTCCAGGTAGACGATCTTTCCCCCCGAGACCACGAGGTTGCCCGGGTGCGGGTCGGCGTGGAAGAAGCCGTCGTCGAGCATCTGCGCCGTGTAGTTGTCCATGAGCTTCTCGCCGATCTCGGCGCAGTCGTAGCCCTCGGCAGTGAGCGTCGCGGTGTCGTCGATGGGTATGCCCTCGACGTAGTCCATGACCACCACATGGCGGGTGCACAGGGCCGGGTAGGGCTTCGGGCACTCGAGGAACCGACAGCCCGCGTTGTTGCGGCGGAACTCCTCGAGGTTGCGGGCCTCGACGAGGAAGTCCGTCTCCTCGCGGAAGGACTGCCAGAGCTCGTCGACGACGCTCTGCAGGTCGAGGAACTGGTCGGCGCCGAGGAAACCGCCGAGGCGGCGCGCCAAGGATCGCATGATCGAGATGTCCTTGGCCATGATCTCCTGGACATGCGGCCGCTGCACCTTGATGGCCACGAGCTCGCCCGTGACCAGGCGCGCCTTGTGGACCTGCGCCACCGAGGCGGAGCCCAGGGGGTTGTCGTCGATGGCGTCGAAAATCTCCTCGATCGGGTCGTCGTACTCGGCGCGCAGGGCCGCGAGGACCGTCTCGCGGTCCATCGGCTCAACGTCGGTGCGCAGCTTCCTCAGCTCGCGGGTAAACGACGTGGGGAGGATCTCCGAGCGCATGGAGAGGATCTGGCCGGCCTTGACGAACATGGGGCCGAGCTCCTCGAGCATCTCGCGGAGGCTGCGCGGCGTGAGGCCGTGGAAGATGTCGTAGCGCCGCACGATCTGCAGGATCTCGCCGATGCGCCGCAGGCGCGCCGCGCGCGAGAGGTCGTACTGGGAGGAGCCGCCCGCGCGGCCGCCGAAGATGCCGATCGTGTCGGGGTCGTCGCCGTCGGCGCGGCTCACCTCGTCGTACCAGGCGTTGAGTATCTGGTCATACTCGTGGAGACGGGCGGCCTCGTCGGGCCCGCCCGTCTCCACGGCGGAATCTTTCGTGTCGCGCAGCGCCACGCTCTGGGCGCTACTCGGCGTCGTCGGGCTCGACGGCGTCCTCGGCGTCGGCGACGTCCTCGGAGGTCGCCTCGGCGGCCTCGGCCTTCTCGGCGTCGATGGCGGCGCTCATGTCGGCCACCTTCTGCGCGTACGCGGCGCGCTCCTCGGGCGTCATGCCCTCGAGCTTGGTGCGCAGGGCGGCGTCCGTGGCGCCGTTGACGGTGCTGTCGAACGCCTCCTTGGCCTTGCGCGTGAGCTCGGCGTTCAAGGCCTTGCCCTGCTCGACGGTGAGCTCGCCCTTCTTGACGAACTCGTCCACGACCTGCTGGGACTTCTCCGCGGTGAGGGCGACGGCGCCCACACCGGCGAGGAACGCCTTGCGGAGCCCGTCCGTCATATCGAATCCGGCCATGGTGTGCTCCCTTCTGGGAATGGTTGAATCGGCGGGCGGAAGCCCGCGCGTGGTCTCACTCTACCCCAACCCGGGCGCGCCCTATCGCGCGTATCCGGCAAAGGCGCGCGCCGGTCCGCCGAAGACGCGCGGTCGCTAGCCGAGAAGAACGCGACGCAGCTCGTCGACCGTGTCGACGATGACCGCGCAGCCGGCCTCCTCGAGCTCTGAGCGCGGCGCCGTCTCCGCGTAGAGGACCCCAACGCACTCGACGCCCACCGTTGCGGCGGCCTCGGCGTCGTAGCGGCGGTCGCCCACCATCACGGCGTCGGAGGCGTCGACGCCGAGCGTGTTCAGGACGCGCGCGAGCGCCGCTTCCTTAGAGTCGCCGTGGTCGGCGAGCTTGGCCATCGGGCAGTCGAAGAGGTCGAGGACCCCGTTGGTGGAGAGGCCGCGCTCCAGCAGAAAGAGGCGCTTCGAGGAGGCCGTGCCCAAGAGCTTGCCGGCGGCCTTGAGGTCCCGCAGCAGGTCCTCGACCCCGTCGAAGAGCGGCCAGCCGTCGCGGCCGAGGTTCTGGTAGATGGCGCGGTACTCCTCGGTGACACGCTGGGCCTCCTCGGCGGAGAGCCCGTAGACCATCGAGAAGGCCTGGGGGAAGGGCGGTCCCACGAGCCGGCGCATGTCGCCGAGGGACTCGTCGTCCCACCCGTGGGCGTGCATGACGCGCCGCGCCGTGGCGACGATGCCGGGCATGGAGTCGACGAGCGTGCCGTCGAAATCGAACACGACGAGCTTCTTCGCGGCGATGCCGGCCGTTCCCTGAGCCTGTTCCACGTCCGCTCTCCTTTCCAGCGAGGTAACAAAGTGAGGATACCAGAGGGCCGCCCGACCCGCGCAAGGTAAGATAAGTTCCCGTTAGAACGCACCCACGCCTCCACGCAAGGAGTGACCACAGATGCACGCCCTCCCCTTCGCCTGCCTGCGCCCGACGCCGGACCACGCCGCCGAGTTCGCGGCCCTCCCCTACGACGTCTTCGACCGCCGGGAAGCCGCTGACTACGTCGCCTCCCACCCGAGGAGCTTCTTGGCCATCGACCGCCCCGAGACCGCCTTCGAGCCGGGGCACGACATGTACGCCCCCGAGGTCTACGCCGCCGCGCGCCGCATCCTCGAGGAGCGCGCCGCTGACGGCACCCTCATGCGCGACCCCAACAAATGCTACTACCTCTATCGCCTCGCCCAGGGCGGCCACAGCCAGACCGGCATCGTCGCGGCCTGCTCGCTCGACGACTACACCGGCGGCGCCATCAAGCGCCACGAGCTCACCCGTCGCGACAAGGAGGACGACCGCGTCCGCCACATCGAGGCGACCGGTTGCCAGACGGGCCCCATCTTCCTCGCCTACCGCGACGACCCGACGCTCGCCTTCCTCGTCGACGCCGCGAAGAAGGCCGAGCCGCTCTACGACTTCGAGGACGGGGAGGGAGTTCGCCAGACCGTGTGGCGCGTCGGCAGGCCCGAGGCCGTCGAGGCCCTGGAGCTCATGCTCGCGCGCATGGGCTGCGCCTACATCGCCGACGGGCACCACCGCGCGGCGTCCGCGGCGCGCGTCTGCGCGTCCATGCGCGAGGAGGCGGGCGCAACCCTCACCGGCGAGGAGCCCTTCAACCAGCTCCTGTGCGTGCTCTTCCCCGCGAGCGAGCTCACCGTGCTCCCCTACAACCGCGTGGTCGAGGACACGAACGGCCTTAGCCCGGAGGAGCTCGTCCAGGCGGTCGAGGCCGCCGGCTTCGAGGTAGGCGAGCCCACAGCCGAGCCGGTCGAGCCCGCGGAGAAGGGCGAGTTCGGCATGTACGCGGCCGGTGCCTGGCGGAAGCTGCGCTGGGCCGCCGGCGAGCTTCCCGGCGACGACCCGGTGACCTCGCTGGACACCTCGCGCCTGCAGGACAAGGTCCTCTCCCCCGTCCTCGGCATCGGCGACCCGAGGCTCGACCCCCGCATCAGCTTCGTGGGCGGCAACGCGCCGCTCGCGGAGCTCGAGAGGCGCGCCGGCGAGAAGGGCGTCGCCTTCAGCCTGTTCGCGACCTCCGTCGGCGAGCTCATGCGCGTCGCCGACGCCGGCCTGCTCATGCCGCCCAAGTCCACCTGGTTCGAGCCCAAGCTCCGCAGCGGCCTCTTCATCCGCAAGATCGCCGAGCCCCGCACGGAGTTCCGCGCCTAGGCGCGGGAAGGTCGGCCATGGCACGGCATCCGGAGAACACGGGAGGGCGCGGGGACCTGGGGCGGCTCTTCGCCGCCCTGGTGGACAGCGTCGCCGAGACGGTCGCGCCGGCGCGGGAGGCCGCGCTCGACTTCGACGTCGACCGGCTCGGGCGAGAGCTCGCCTCGGCGAAGGACCCGATGGGGCTTCTCGCCGCGTTCGCCGCACAGGCAAAGGACGCCGACGGCGCGTCCGCCCTGGAGCTCCGGCTGGCCGAGCGGCTCGACGAGGCGGGCATCTTCGCCGAGGACGTCGAGCTCCCGGAGGTCCACGTGGTCCGGCCGAGGACGAGCGGCCTCTTCTACCTGCGCATCGACGACCAACAGATACCCTATCTGGCCAAGCTGCGCGTCCTCGGCATCGAGGCGGCGCTGAACTCCGCGCTGCTGTGCTCGGCGCTGCTCAAGGACGGCGCCTCGGCCACGAGGGAGGACATCGTCAAGTTGGAGCAGCGCGTCGCGCGCTCCATCGCGCGGCAGGGGGCCGAGCCGCTCGCGGACCTCGAGGGCGAGCCGACCCGCGGCGAATGGCACGACCGCCACGCCATCGCGGCCGGCATCGAGTGCCTGCGGCTCCCTTATCGCCTGACGGCGCGCTTCCGCGTGAACGCCGCGGCGGGTTGCGCCGCCGTCGAATGCGACCTCGTCCTGCCACGCCTCATGCCGCGCGACGCCTATGTCGACGGCATCGGGGTGGTGCCCGCCACGGAGTCGATGCGGCGCCGGGCGGCCACCGACTACAACCTGCGCCTGATCGTGCTCCTGGCCGCCTACGTCTTCGCGGCGACCGAGGACATCGAGCGCGTCTACGTAGCCGGCGTCGTCGACACCGCGGCGCGCCACGCGTGCTACGCCTCGGCCTGCGTCGAGCGCGAGGACCTCGAGGGCATCGACCTCGCCCGCCTCGAGCCCGTCTCGCTGCTCCGCTTCCTGTGCGCCGCCCTCGACGAGAGGGACGGCGAGCTCGCGCCCGTCCCGCAGGGCTTCTCGCTCGACGACCCGAGGTTCTGCCCCAAGGAGCGCTTCGCCAGGCCGGAGCTCTCGGACGGCAAGCTCTCCCCCGCCGCCGCGGCCGCGCTCGGGTGCGCGCGCCTGCAGGGCCTCTCCTGCGAGGAGGGCGCATTGCGCGCCGAGGCGGGCAGGGCCGCCGCGGCCGCGCTGGGCCCCACGACGGAGTCGAGCGTCCGCGCCGTCCTCGAGGTCGGGCGCTCGTTCGGCGACGAGGGCGTCGAGCAGGCCTCCAGGCGCGTGGCGCGCGCCCTCATCGACGGGGAGCTCGACGAGGGCGACCCGGAGGCCGTGGCCGAGGCGTTCGCCTCGCAGGGCGAGCTCGCCCGCGCGGCCGACCAGGCGACGTCCCAGCTGCTGCGCGGGGAAGTGTCCGAGGCGGCCGAGCGCCTTGCCCGCGCCCTCGCGCCGATCGAGGCGCAGGGCCTCTACCGGGACTCCGCGGGCGTCTCTTGGCGCGTCTTCGACGACTACGTGGAGCGGGTCCTGTACAACCGCCTCTTCTCGCAGGGGCGCGGCGAGGTCCGCCTGGCGCCCCGGGCCTACCTGGAGGCGCTCTCCACGCTCTCGCTCGCCGACCTGCTGCTGGGACGCACCGAGGCTGCGCTGGAGCTCGCGCGCCAGGCGGCGCGGCTCGCGCCCCTCTCCACGCAGGCGGCGCTCAACTACAGCCACTGCCTCGAGCAGGCGGGCGACCTCGAAGGCGCCGTCGCGGAGTGCTCCAGGATGCTCGCGTGCGCAGACGAGCCGCAGGGCATCGGCTTCGGCTACGTCCACATGGCGCAGCTGCAGTTCAGGGCCGGCCGCATGCAGGCGTCGCAGGCCTGCTACCAGCTCGCGGCGAAGGTCCTGCCGCCGGGCATCGTCGACGCGACGCGGCAGATAGCGGCGCTCCTCGGCGCGACGCCCCAGGAGTCGCTCTCCGACGAGCGCGCCCTGCAGGTGCTCAGGACCGAGGGGATCCCGGTCGCCCCCACCGAGGAGGTCTCCGAGGTCATCTACGAGGCGGCCGTCGCATCGACGGACGAGAACCTCTTCCGCGTGGCCCGCGAGTGCGTCTACCTGCTCGTCTCGCTCACCCGCGACGACATCTACCACGGCGTGCTCCGCTCCCTCGAGGACGAGCCGGATTATTAGGAGACACATGAATAAGCCCCCGGCCCTTTGGCCCGCGGACTTCGAGTTCGCCATCTTCGACTTCGACGGCACCCTCAGCGCCACCGAGGAGCTCTGGGAGAAGGTCGACCGCGCCTTCTTCGCCCAAAGGGGCATCGCCTACACGCCCGACGTGCACCAGACGCTCGCGACCCTGGGCTTCACGGGCGGCGCGCACTGGGTCCGCGAGCGCTTCGGGGTGCGCGACAGCGTCGAGGACATCTGCGACGAGTGGAACCGCATGGGCGCCGCGCTCTACGCCTCGGAGGCGACCCTGCGCCCCGGGGCCGAGGACTACCTGGGCGCCCTCAAGCGGGCAGGCGTCCCGCTCGCCCTCGCCACGACCAACGACCCGCAGGTCCTGGATTCAATGGCACCGCGCATCCGAGTCGGCGAGCTCTTCGACGCGGTGGTCTGCGGCAAGGAGGTCGGCGTGCCCAAAGACCGCCCCGATATCTACCTCGAGGCCGCGCGCCGCATCGGCGCCGACCCGGCGCGCACCGTCGTCTTCGAGGACATCCTCGCCGGGACGAGAAGCGCGAAGTCGGCCGGCTTCGCCGTCTGCGCCGTGGCTTGCACCGACCCTCTCCAGCCCCGCGCCAAGCTCCAACAGGCCGCCGACCTCTGGCTCGACGACTGGCGAGACATTCCCCTGGATTAACGCGCCTGCCCTCCAATCACCCATATGAGGGCCTGTGCCGCCTGCGGCTTGGCGCCGGGGCGCTTATGGAGCAGGGCATCCAAGCGAGCAAAGCGAGCGCAGCCCTGCGTAATAAGCGCCCCGGCGCCAAGCCGCAGGCGGCACCCTCTACTGTGCGATCTCCGTCGGCCAGACGCTGTCGGACGGCATCGGCGCGTAGCCGCTCGCGATGTCCTCCGGGATGGACGAGTCGCTTTTAAGCAGCTCGCCCACGGTGACGAAGGTGTAGCCCTCGGACTGAAGCGTCTCGATGATCTGCGGGAGCGCCTCGACGTCCTGGCTCCTGTCGCCGCCGCCGTCGTGCATGAGGATGATCGACCCGGAGAACGCATTCTTCGTCGAGTTGCTCACGATCGTCTCGACGCCCGGCATGCGCCAGTCCTCTGAGTCGAGGTTCCACAGGACCGAGAGGCTCGCGAGGCCGCCCGACTTGAGCCACGTAGATTCCAAGAAGTCGCCGTACGGGGGGCGGAAGCTCGTGGTCTGCACGCCCGCGACCTGCGAGATCGTGTCGAAGGCGGAGGAGAACTCGGACTGGAGCGCGGCGGACTCGAGCGTCGAGAGCTGCTGGTGCTGATAGGTGTGGCTCATGAGCTCGTTGCCGGACTCGACGATCTTCTTGCAGAGCTCGGGGTACTCCTCGATGTTCTGGCCGAGGTTGAAGAAGGTCGCGTGGATGCCGTACTGGTTGAGGATCTCGATGTACTTCTCGGTATAGGTGGCGGACGGGCCGTCGTCGAAGGTGAGGGCGACGAGCTTCTTATCGTCGTCGGGCTTGATTTGGTGGACGGTGACCACGCAGTTCTTGGTCTCCTGGATCACGTCGCCGTCGGCCGTCTCGCCCGAGGTCTTGCCGCGCCTGATCTCCTTCTTCCCCACCTGCGGCCACTGCGAGATGTAGGTGATGTTGCCCCACGACTCGCCGCCCATCTCGAGCTTGGGCTGCTCCTCCTCGATCTGAACGTCATAGTCCTCGACCTTGTCCGCGCCGTCCCCGATGGTGAGGTCGTCGCCGTCGGCGGCCTTGTAGGCGTCGAGGTCGTCGATGGTGATGTCGGACCCGTTGACGGAGGCGGAGAAGCTGTAGCCCTCGCCCTGCGAGAGCACGTTGCCGCCGACGGACACGAGGTCGCCGGCCTTCGGCGAGAGGCGCTTGGTCTTGATGATGTCCGCGAGCGAGCTGCCGACCCTCACGCTCATGGTCGAGCCGTTGAGCTTGATGTCGATCGACCTCGTGTTCCAGGCCACGACGGCGGCGACCACGACAACGACCACGACGACGGCGCCGATGAGCGTCGAGAGGCTCGGCAGCTCGATGGCGGGGCCGCCGCGGCGCCCGCCGCGCGCAGGGCCGCGGCCGTACCCGCCGATGCCCTGCTGCGAGCGTCCCCGGGAAGAGGCGCCCTGGCGGCGCTGCCGGCCGGAATACGCGTCGACCCCCGCGGAACGGCGGGCTGCGGAGCCCGTGTAGGAGCCCGAGCGGCGAGAAGATCCGGACACTTCGCGGGAGGCCGCCCGGCGGGAAGAGGCCCGCTCATACGACGGGGCCTCCCCATAGCCCGCCTCCCCGCGGCCGCGATAGGCGCCGTCGCGCGAGGAGCCGTAGGAGCCGTCACGATACGAGGAGGCGCGCCCCGCTCGGCGAGGGGACCCGTCCCCGCGGCCGCCGGAGCCCTGGCCCCAAGAGCCGGAACCGCCAGAGCCGCCCCGGCGATAGCCGCCCGCCGAGCCGCCGTTCGGATACTGTCCTCGATACTGGGACATGAGCGCCATCCCTACACTAAGGCGGGGCCGCGAGGGCCCCGCCGTTCTTCTTGTCTGACTTCCAATAGTATCGGCTTTTGCGAGCCGGGGGCGCCGAAGCGCGTCGGTCGGGCGGGGACGACGGCCTATCCCAGGTCGGCGAACTCCTCGGGGACGTCCTCCACGCTGCAGTTGAAGGACTCCGTCACGGCCATGGCCTGCGCCCTGCGGATATGCGCGAGGTCCTCGTTGCCCGCCTCGGCATAGATCTCCGAGAGGCGCCGCAGCGCGAAGCAGACGTAGGACGCCACTGCGTCGCCCATGCCCGAGAGCACCATCATGGTGACGAGCGAGTCGGGGGCGAGCTGCAGCGCCGTGCGGTAGTCGAGCTCGAGGAGCTCGCCGATCTGGCGCTCCACGTCCTCGCAGGCAGTGAGGTCCTTCTTCTGCGACGCCAGCTTAAGCGAGTCCCTGACGGACTCGGCGAACTGGGCGATGAGCTCGAGTATGTAGTCGCGCTGCAGCATCGTGCATCCTTTCGGTCGGGGTGTTCCCTGCGCGATTGTATACCCGCGCGGGGCTCCCCGGGGCTAGCCCCTGCCGCCCGGGGCCTCGATCCCCAGGTGGTCGAAGGCGGCGAGGGTTGCCTGGCGCCCCTGCGGCGTTCGGACGATGAGGCCGCGCTGCAGGAGATACGGCTCGTAGACGTCCTCGAGGGTGGCGGGGTCCTCGGCCACGGCGGAGGCGACGGTGGTGAGCCCGACGGGGCGCCCGCGGAAGGTCTCGCAGAGGGCGCGCAGGATCTTCACGTCCATCCAGTCGAGCCCGAGCGCGTCGATCTCGAAGAACTCGAGGGCCTCGGCCGCGACCTCCCAGGTGATGTCGCCCGCGGCCTTGACCGTTGCGTAGTCGCGCACGCGCTTGAGCAGGCGGTTGGCCAGGCGCGGCGTGCCCCGCGAGCGCGAGGCGATCTCGAGCGCGCCCTGCTTGTCCACCATGACGCCCAGGATCGAGGCCGAGCGCGTGACGATGTAGGCAAGCTCCTCCGGCGAGTAGTAGTCGAGGCGGTAGCTGATGCCGAAGCGGTCGCGCAGCGGCCCGGTGAGAAGCCCCGTGCGCGTAGTCGCGCCCACGAGGGTGAAGCGCGGCACGTCGATGCGGATCGAGCGGGCGGCGGGGCCCTTCCCGATGACGATGTCCAGGAAGAAGTCCTCCATGGCCGGGTAGAGCACCTCCTCGATCTGGTGGTTGAGGCGGTGGATCTCGTCGACGAAGAGGACGTCGCCCTCCTCGAGGTTGGTGAGGATGGCGGCGAGGTCGCCGGCGCGCTCGATGGCCGGCCCCGAGGTCGTGTGGAGCTTCGCGCCCATCTCGTTGGCGACGATGCCCGCGAGCGTGGTCTTGCCGAGGCCCGGGGGACCCGAGAAGATGACGTGGTCAAGGGGCTCGTTGCGGCTCTTTGCCGCCTCGATGAGCACCTTGAGGTTGGCGCAGACGCGCTCCTGGCCGCAGTACTCCTCGAGCGTCCGGGGCCTGAGGCTGCGGTCCTGCTCAAGGTCGTCCCCCGTGAGCTCGCCGGTGACGGCGCGCGGCGCGGGCGCCCCCGAGACGCCGGGCGCGTTCGTGGAGAAGAGGTCCTTCTCGCCGGCCTCCCACATCAGCGGCCACCCCCCAGGCGCCTCAGCGCGTAGCGGAGCGCGTCCTCGACGGTGAGGGCGCCGGCCTCCTCGCGGCCCTCGAGCGCGACCTGCGCCTCCTGTGGGCTGAAGCCCATGGAGAGAAGCGCCTCGGCGGCCTCCGCCTCGACCGCGGGCGCGGCGGCGGGGCTTCCGGCGGGGGCGAGCGGCAAGGTGCCGGGAGCCGCGGACGTGAGGCCCACAAGCCCCCTGAGCTCAGCGTTCTTCGAGAACACGTCGGAGAGCTCGACGAGCAGGCGCGAGGCCTTCTTCTTCCCGACGCCGGGCACCTGGGCCATGCGGCCGGCGTCCTGGCCGGCCACGACGGCCGCGAGCTGGGAGGGCGAGAAGGTGGAGAGCACGGCGAGCGCGAGCTTGGGCCCCACGCCCGAGATGGCACGCAGCTGGTCGAAGAGCGCCCGCTCCTCGCGCGTGGCGAAGCCGTAGAGCTCCTGGGCGTCCTCGCGTACGATGAGACGCGTGAGGACCGTGACGCCGGCCTCCCCGACCGGCGGCAGCGCCGCGGCCGTCGTGGACGAGACGCCGAGCTCGTAGCCCACCCCGTGGACATCGAGGACGATACGGGTGGGCAGCGCCTCGACGAGCGTGCCGGTGAGCTGGACGATCATTGCAAGACGCTCCTTTGGATGCCGAGGGACTTCGTTCGGGTGAGGTTGGCGTGGCAGATGGCCGCGGCCAGGGCGTCCGCGGCGTGGTCGGGGCGCGGCTCGTGGTCCAGGCACAGGACGTTGCGCACCATGTACATGACCTGGCGCTTATCCGCCGCGCCGGTGCCGACCACGGCCTGCTTGATCTGCATGGGGGTGTACTCCCCCACCGTGAGCCCCGCCTTCGCGCAGGCCACGATGGCCACGCCGCGCGCCTGCGCCGTGGCGACGGCGCTCTTCACGTTCTCGCCGAAATAGACGTTCTCGATGGCGAGCTCCGTCGGGCCGTAGCGGTCGATGACCGCGCGCAGCTCGTCGTAGATCCTGCCGAGCCGCGAGTCGATGGCCTCGTGGGCCCTCGTGGCGACGCAGCCGTAGGCGCGGGCGCGGCAGGCGCTGCCCCTCGTCTCGACCACGCCCCAGCCCGTGTGCGCGAGCCCGGGGTCGATGCCGAGTATGACCATCGCCGCCCCCTTCCTAAAACAGAACATGTGATGCTAAGAACGCTCGTTCTATTCTAGCACAGGGGCGGCGCGGGGGCGCCTAGTTCTCCGAGAAGGGGCCGCCGCCCCAGAAGAAGCCGCCGCCCTCGCCGCGGCCGCGCCCGCGCCCGTCCTCGGGGGCGGGCGGGCGCTGGCCACCGAAGAGCGCGTCGAGCGGGTCGGCGGCCTCGTCGGAGGTCGCCCCGAGCATGCCGAGAAGGTCGAGGGCGTCGCGCGCCCGCTCCTCGTCGGCGCCGGCGGACGCCGGGGCCGCGCCCTCGCCTCCGCCGGCCGGAGCCCCCTCGGCGCGCAGGGCATCGGCCAGCGAGCTCAGGTCCAGGCGCTCCTCAGGCGCCCTCACGCGGTCGCGCCACCTGAGGCCGAAGGCGCCGCGGGCCTCCTCGAGGGTCTTCGAGGTGAGCACCGGGGCGAGCACGCGGCCGGGGAGCTCGTTGATCGATTTTCTCGCCACGGCCACGACCGCGCGCGCGAGCTCCTCGTCCCCGCATTCCTCGGCGAGGTCGGAAAGAGGCCGCTCCCACTCGACATAGCCGGAGAGAAGGGAGTCGACGACCTCGATGCGCTTCTCGGCTGACACGGCACCCTTCGGAGAAACGGGCAGGTCGTCGGCCGAGAAGGACCGGCGCGCCGCGAGCGGGACCACCGGCGAGATGGTGTTGCGCAGGCGCGAGAGCGCGAGGACATCGGAGCGGTAGAGGTCGCCGAAGGGAAGGACGCACGCGAGGTCGCGCGGGGCAGCCGACCCCAGCGCGAGGCCCGTCTTGTCCGCGCCCGAGACGACGAAGCCGCCCGCGGGCCTCGCCCAGGCCGTCGCCCGCGCCCAGGCGGCGTCGCGGGCGAGCTCCTCGTCGGGGGACTCGCCCGCCGCCCGCCCCGTGAGCGCGCGGGCGTCGAGCTCGGCAGCCTCGAGCCTGAGGTTCCTGGCGAGCTTGCGGGAGGAGGCGTCGCGGGCGTCGCCCCACGCGAGGACGAAGGGGCGCACGTGCGTGGGTCCGAGCGCGTCGACCGCCGCGGCGCACGCCAGCATCGAGGCGAGCGTCCCGTCGACGACGACGGCCGCCTCGGTCCTGCCCAGGCCGGCGGCGATGGCGCGCAGCCCCTCGGCCACGGCCTCCCACGCGATGAGCGCCGGGTCGAAGACCTGCATCTGGAGCGGCTCCTTGAGCGGCCCCTCGAACCCGCGGTCGATGTCCGCGAGCAGGAGCGCCTCCTCGAAGGCGGGCGCCTCGGCCGCGAGCTCGCCCCAGGGCGCGAGCGCGAAGCTCGACCCCGCGTGCACCTCCAGGTCGAAGGCGCCCACGCCGCCGACGCCGACCACCCAAGCGTTCATGGCGTCCGCGTCGTCGACGAAGCGCGACTCGGAGAGCGAGGCCCCGAGCGCGCTCGAGGAGTCGTCGAGCGCGAAGCCGTAGGTCGAGACGAAAAGGACCGCGTCGACGTGGTAGTCGTAGCCCACGTACTCGTCGAGGTCCTCGTGGGTGAAGGCCACGCCGAGGGTGAGGCCGCCCACCTCGAGCTGCGGCAGCGCGAGCCCCGCGGCCGCGTCCTCCGCATCGGCCGCCCCCGCGCGGCGGGCCGCCTCCCGCAGCTGCCCCATGAGGCGCAGCGGGACCACGGACTCGCCGTCGATGTAGGCCGCTTCGAGCACGGAGCCCGCCTCGCCGCCGCCCAGGACCACCGGCAGGATGGTAGGCGCCGCGAGCGAGCCGGGGAGCTCGGAGAGCAGCTGCAGCGTGTCCACGAAGAAGCCCTCGCGGTCGGACTCGCAGATCGGCTCGGGCGGCGCCAAGAAGTACGCGGGGAAGACGACGAGCCCCGCGCCCGCCTCCGCGGCGCGCGCGACCGTGGCGACGACGCGCTCCTTGGCCGCGGCGAGGTCGCCCGCGCAGCCGCGGGACTGTGCCACCGCAATTCTCATGATCGCTCCAATCCGCCTCGCGCCGCCTAGGCGACGAGGACCTTGCCCATGCGCCCGACAGCGTCCGAGACCTCGGCGAGGAGCACCATGTTCCTCGCGTCGATGGTCACGGGCAGCTCCATGCGCATGACGTCGCCGTTGGCCGACTCCACGCGGACCTCCACGTGGTCGAGGCCCGGGTAGGCCGCCAGGATCCTGCCGAGGTCGTCCAGGCGCGAGCGCGTGAGGAGCCCCGCGGGGATGTTGATCTCGAGCACCTTCGGGCGGTTCGTGCGGTCGTTCAGGACGAGCGGCTCGACCTCCATGCAGATGACCTGGTTGCCGCGGTCGCTTCTCTCCAGCTTGCCCTTGACCTTGACGAAGACGTCGCCGGAGGTCTCGCCGGTCTCGGGGTCGACCTCGCCGGCGAGCACCGACGCGCATTTCTTGTACAGCTTCGGGAAGATGACCAGGGTGACCTCGCCCTCCATGTCCTCGAGGGTGACGATGGCCATCGGGTCGCCGTTCTTGGTGGTCTTCTTCATGACGGCCGAGACCATGCCGGCGAAGCGCAGGTTCTTGCCCTCGGGGACCTTGAACTGCTCGTGGACGCCGCCGGCCGAGTCGGTGACCTCGTCGGAGACCTCGATGTCGGCCAGGCTGTAGTCGCGGGCCTTGCGCAGCGCGTACTCGTAGGGGCGCAGCGGGTGGTCCGAGACGTAGAGGCCGAGCACCTCGCGCTCGCGGCCGAGCTTGACCGAGCGGTCCCACTCGACGCCGTCGGGCTCGGGGTTGGACTCCTCGAAGCCGGCGCCCTCGACGCCCGCGAACATGTCGAACATCGAGACCTGGCCGGTGGCGCGGATCTTCTGCTTGCGGGTGGCGGCGTCGATGATGTTGTCCGGGTTGTTCTTGTCCACGAGCCGCATGAGCTGCATGCGCGTGTAGCCGGTGGAGTCGAAGGCGCCCGAGCAGATAAGCGCCTCGACCACGCGGCGGTTGGCCGCGCCGGAGTCCATGCGGTTGACGAAGTCGAAGACGTCGCGGAAGTCGCCGGAGCGCTCGCGCTCGGCCATGATGGCCTCGCCGACGGCCTCGCCCACGCCGCGGATGCCGGCGAAGCCGAAGCGCACGCCGTCCGAGGTGGCCGTGAAGTCGCGGCCGGACTCGTTGATGTCGGGCGGCAGGATGGCCACGCCCTCGCGGCGGTAGGCGGTGACGTAGTGGACGATCTTCTCGGTCTTGCCCATGTAGGACGTGAGGACCGAGGCCATGTACTCCTTGGGGAAGTAGGCCTTCAGCCAGGCCGTCTGCATGACGAGGATGGCGTAGCCCGCGGAGTGCGACTTGTTGAAGGCGTAGGAGGCGAACTCGAGGACGTCGTCCCAGATGCGCTGGGCGACCTCTTTCTTGTAGCCGTTCTCGACGGCGCCGTTGATCCAGTGGTCGTAGATGGTCTCGTCGGCGCCGTTGCCCTCCCAGTGGAAGACCTGGTCCGTGAGCATCTTGATCTTCTTCTTCGCCACGGGCTTGCGGATGCGGGAGTCCGACTCGCCCGGGGTGAAGTTCGACATCTTCATCGAGATCTGCATGACCTGCTCCTGGTAGACCATGGTGCCGTAGGTCTCGTCCAGGATCTCGGAGAGGCGGTCGTCGTAGAAGGCGATCTCCTCCTTGCCGTTCATGCGGTTGATGTAGCTCGTGACCATGCCGGCGCCCAAGGGGCCCGGGCGATAGAGGGCGATAAGAGCGACGACCTGGCGGTACTCCTTGGGCTGCATGCCCTTGATGGTGGCCGTCATGCCCGCGGACTCGATCTGGAAGACGCCCGCCGTGTGGCCGCGGCCCATGAGCTCGAAGATCTTCGGGTCGTCGAAGGGGATCTTGTCGACGTTGATGTCCACGCAGGTCGCGCCCGGCTTGATGGTCTGCTTGACCACGTCGGGCATAAGGTCGATGTCGGAGACGTTCGGGTAGGTGGCGCGGATGTTCGCGAGCGCCTTCGAGATGACCGTGAGGGTGCGCAGGCCCAGGAAGTCCATCTTCAGCAGGCCCATGTCCGCGACCGAGTGGCCCTCGTACTGGGTGATCTCGACGCCGCCCTTGGTGTCGACCTTGGTGGGCACGTGGTCGTTGACGGGCGTCGGGGCGATGAGGACGGCGCAGGCGTGGACGCCCTCGCCGCGGTGCAGGCCCTCGATGGAGAGTGCCGCGTCGATGATGCGCCGCGAGTCCTCGTCCTTCTTGTAGGCTTCCTCGAAGTCCGGGGAGTACATGTCCTCCTTGCCCTCGGTCTTCGAGAGCACGAACTTGAGCTTGGCCTTCGGGTCGCCCGAGATCATCTTCGAGAGCTTCTGGCCCTGCCAGACGGGGAACCCGAGCACGCGCGCGGCGTCGTTGATGGCTTGCTTGGCCTTGATGGTCGAGTAGGTGATGACGTGGCAGACGCGCTCGGGGCCGTACACCTCGCGGACGTGCTGGACGACCTCGAGGCGACGCTCATCGTCGAAGTCCATATCGATATCGGGCATCTCCGATCGCTGGGGCGAGAGGAATCGCTCGAACATCAGGCCGTTGGAGAGCGGGTCGAAGGTGGTGATGTCCATGGCGTAGGCCACGAGGGCGCCCGCGGCCGAGCCGCGGCCCGGGCCGACGCCGATGCCGTTCTTCTTTGCCCACTGGACGTACTCCTGGACGATGAGGAAGTAGTCGGCGAAGCCCTTGTCGCAGATGATGTTGTACTCGTGGTCCAGGCGGTCGAGCACGTTCCAGCCGCCGATCTCCACGTTCTTCCAGTCCTCGCCGTAGCGCACGGCCAGGCCTTTCTCGCACTCCTCGCGGAAGCGCTGCTCGGAGGTCTCGCCCTCGCGAAGGCCCGGGAACTTGGGCAGGTACATGCTCGACCAGTCGAGCTCGTAGTTGCACTTGGCGGCCACCTCGAGGGTGTTGTCGATGACCTCGGGCGCCCACGAGAAGAGCTCGCGCATCTCGGCCTCGGACTTGATGTAGAACTCCGTGCCGGTCATGCGCTTGCGGTTGACGTCGTCGACGAGCGAGGCCGTGCCGATGCACGAGAGGATGTCCTGCGTGGAGGCGTCGTCGCGCGTGAGGTAGTGGTTGTCGTTCGTGGCGATGACCTTGATGCCGAGCTCGTGGCCGAGGCGCAGTATCTGCTCGGAGAGCGAGCGGTCGTTGAAGCCGCCCCAAGCGGGGTCCTCCAGGCCGTGGTCCTGGACCTCGAGGTAGAAGTCCTCGCCGAAGATCTCCTTATACGTGAGCGCCCACTTCTTCGCCTCGTCGGGCTGGCCGGCGAAGTACATGCGCGGGATGATGCCCGAGACGCACGCCGAGCTGCAGATGATGCCCTCGTGGTAGCGGCGCAGCATGTCGAGCGTGGTGCGCGGGTAGTAGTAGAACATGTCGCCGGAGCCCGCCTCGCTCATCATCTTCATGAGGTTGACGTAGCCGGTCTCGTTCTTGGCCAGGAGCAGCAGGTGGTAGCGGTGCTGCTTTGTGCCCTTCTCGATGCAGTCGTCGGTGATGAAGTAGGCCTCGCAGCCGAAGATCGGCTTGATGAGAAGCTCGGGCCGGTTGGCCTCGACGGCGGCGAGGTCGTGGCCTGAGGACCCCCAGACGGCGACGTCGGAGGCCCACTGGTCGTGGACGCGGTCGTGGGGAGCGGCGTCGGGCGCGTCGGGCGCGGGCTCCTCGAGCTCCCAGCCCTTCTTGAAGCACTCGACGTCGTGCTTCCACTGCTTCATGTCCTTCTGCGCGTCGTTGTACTTGCGACACTCGAGGTCGAAGTCGGGGACGCCGAACATGTAGCCGTGGTCCGTGAGGGCCAGGGCCGGCATCTGCAGGTCGACCGCGCGCTTGACCATGTCGGGGATGCGCGTGGCGGCGTCGAGGATGCTGAAGTCGGAGTGGTTGTGCAGGTGAACGAAGGCCATGTAGGAGATGCCCTTTTCTGGTCGGGAGGGACGCGTCGGGCCCGTAGGCCCGTGAAGAGGATTTCTGGATTCCCTAGTTTAACGCAGATGGCCGCGGAGCCCGCGTGCCCGGCCGATGCGCCCGGCTTCGCCACAATGCGCGGCGAGGGCTGGCGTGGAGGCGCCCCCTTGCACGTTAACCGCCGAGTTTGGGGCCTGGCGCGCCGTTTTGGCGGCTGCGCGACAACTTTTTCGAGATTCTGCGTGGATTTTTCGGCTCTGGGCGCGCATATAGCGCCGGCCCGGGCGCACTGAAGGCGCCCGGGCCGGCGTTCTCCCAGTTGGCTGGTGCTGGCATTGGCATCAAACACTTAATAATGCACGCAAAACCTCGGTTTTTTGCGCACGGAGCCGGCCGGTCCGGTGCCGCACAAGGCTGCGGCCCGTCGGGGAGCCCGCTACGACGCCGATTTGACCGCGTCGACGATGGCGCGGGCCATCACGTCGGCGGCGAGGGTGCCCGCGACGTTCACGTCCACCTCGACGTCGCCCACCGAGGCGGCATAGATGGTGTCGCCGTCGGCGAGGGTGCCCACCGGGTTGATGCAGCGCGCGTAGGCGTTTCTCGCCATGGACGCGAGCTTGCTCATCTCGGCCTTGGTGAAGGACCCGTTGGTCACGATCGCGCCGATGGTCGTGTTGCCGGTGAACATGTCGGTCTGCTTGCTGATCTTATAGAGCTCGGTGCGGGTGTCGACGAGCTCGGAGCCGTCCTCGGACCTGAGGCCCGCGATGCGCTCGCCGCTCGCGGGGTCGTAAACGTCGCCGAGCGCGTTCACGGCCACAATGGCCGCCATCTTGAGCTCGCCGAGCTGCGCCGCGTATATGCCGAGGCCCGAGTTGGACGAGCGCTCCATGCCGCAGATCTTCCCCACCGTCGCGCCGCAGCCGGCGCCGTAGTCACCGCTCCTCGGAGCGTTCGCCTCGGCGTTTACGCACGCCTCGTAGCCCATGTCGGCGTCCGGGCGCACGTCGGCGCTGCCGTAGGCCAGGTCGTAGAGGCAGGAGCCGAGCACGAGCGGGACCTTCGCGTAGCCCGTGTCGTAGCCGAGGCCGTGTTCCTCGAGGTAGCGCATGACGCCGTCTGCCGCCGCGAGGCCGAAGGCCGACCCGCCCGCGAGCATGATCGCGTTCGCGGGGTTGTCGGCGGTCGTCGGGTCGGCGAGGTGCGTCTCGCGCGCAGCGGGGCCGCCGCCCGAGACGTCGATGCCGACCTTGGCGCCCTCGTCGAAGATGAGCACCGTCACGCCCGTCTTCGCCTCGGCGTCCTGGGCGTTGCCCACGCGGACCCCGTCGATGTCCGTGATCCGAATCTCGTCGAAAAGATTCGTGCTGTCCATACCGTCTCCGTCCTCCGATGCGTTACCCGTGGCCGAGCAGCCCGCCAGCGTCGCTGCGGCGCCGGCCGAGGCCACGCCCGCGACGAAGGCCCTTCTCGTCACGCCTTCTGTCTTTCCCAAGCCTTGCTCTCCCCCATGCCAATCGAAACGGCGCTCCGCGCGCCGGGCACGGCCCCGGGGCTACGCCGTGAACTCGTAGCGCGCCACGAGGGGCTCGCCGGGCGCCTCGGGGTCGTCGCGCTCGACGCAGACGAAGGCGCAGCTCACGTGGGCAAAGCCTTGTTGCAAGAGCACGCCGGCGTAGAACTCCGCCTGCATGGCGTGGCGCGCGCGGACCTCCTCGGGAGCGAGCCCGGCGTCTCCCGTCTTGTAGTCGACCACCAGCGCCTCGTCGCTGCCGGCGTCGGTGCAGAGAAGGTCGATGGCGCCCTCAAGGAACTCGCCGTGCTCCGACGGCCTCCGCACGAAGAAGGGCGCCTCAGGGCGCACCTGCCCGTGCGCGAGCGCCTCGGCGCGGATGGACGAGCGCGACCAGCGCGCGAGGGCGGCCTCGAGCCTCGCGTGCGCCCGGCCCGAGAGGTTCCAGCGGGCGGACATCGCGTCCACCATGGCCGCGTTCGGCACGCGCCCGCCCTCGGCCATGGCCTGCGCGAGCTCGTGGAAGGCGGAGCCCAGGTTCGTCGCCCGGTCGGCGTCGCTCGCGGGCGGCGCGCCCTCCTCCTCGGCGGCCCGCTCCCGGGGGTTGGCCGCCGTCGGCCGGGGAGCGCCCTCCGCTTCCGCGGCCGCGTGCGCCGAGCTGTAGCTGTAGACGCCCTCGCGGGGGCGCCAGCTCTCCACGGGGCCCGAGGCCGGCTCGCCCTCGACGGCGTAGAGCGTGAAGGGGCGCCTCTCCCCGGGAGCCTCGTCCCCGCGCGGCGTCGTGCCGGCGGCAATCGCGGCAGCGTCGCCGGGAAGGACGCCGTCGAGCTCGGCGAACGAGCCGCCCGAGTCGCAGGAGACGACCTTCTCGGCGCCCTTGCCCTCGGACTCGACCAGGACGCAGCGCACGCGCGCGGCCGACTCGCCGCCGAAGTCCACCGACGAGAGCCCCGCGGCCGGCGCCGAGCGCGCGCCGGTCAGGGCGAACAGCGCGTCGGAGGCGAGCGCCGACGAGACGCCCTCCTTGCCCGAGGCGCCGTTCACCGCGAGGATGAGCACCTCGCGGGCGCGCGTCATGGCGACGTAGAGCAGGCGGGCCTTCTCCTCGGCCGCGCCGTCGGCGTCGAGCGCGCGCAGCGCCGCGTAGGTCGAGGCGAGCGGCAGCGGGCGGCCGAGCTGCAGGTCCTCGAGCGCCTCCTCGGCATCGACCTGCTCGAGCTGCTTCTTCAGCCGCGCCGACGCCCTCGCGTCGAGGCCGAGGGGCCTCAGCACGAGCTTGGGGCCGCGCCCGCGCATCGCGGGCACGACGGCCAGCGAGGAAGACTCGCGCGGGGCGCCCCAGCACTCCGCCACGGCGCAGACCGGGAACTCGAGCCCCTTCGAGGCGTGGATGGTCATGATCCGGACCGTGCCGCCGCCCGCCGCGTCGGCGCCGGCGAGCGACGCCGGGGCGATCTTCGAGGCCGCGAGCCAGCGGTCGAACTCCACGGCGGCGCGGCAGCAGCCGAGCCCCATGGACTGCGTGAGGTCGCGGATGTAGCGCACCGCCGCGAGGACGTTGGCCGCCCGCGCCGTGCCCTCGGCCCCCTGCTCCCGAAGGCGCGCGAGCCAGCCGGAGTCGCGCACGACGTCCGCGCAGACGTCGGCGACCGGCCGGCTCCCGGCCTGGCCCCAGGCGCGCGTCAGGACCTCGTGCGCGCGCAGCAGCCGCGCCGAGGGCGCATGGCCGGGAAGAAGCTCGAGGCACGCGAGGCCCTGGTCGATGGGGCGCTTGGTCGGGGCCGGGAGCTTCTCCTGCAGGCGGGTGCCGAGCTCGCAGAGGTCGTTCGCGTCGATGCCGAACATCTCGCTCGCGAGCAGCGGGAAGAGCCCGGACTGCGTGTCGGCCGGGTTCGCGAGGGTATGGAGCAGCGCGCACATGACCTTGACCTCGGGCGTCGAGGTGAAGGTCGAGCCGCCCGTGACCACGCACTCCAGCCCGCGCGAGCGCAGGGCATCGATGTAGAGGTCCGCGTGCGTGGTCACGCCGAGGAGAAGCGCCATGTCGCCGGGGCGCTCGCCGTGGTCGGCGTACAGCGCCAGGGCATCGGCCACCTGGGCGGCCAGGACGGCCGACTGGTGCGCCGTGGCACGGCCGGAGGCGCCCGTGCCGGACACGACCTCCACGTCGACGCGGGGCAGGTCGCGGGCGCGCAGGGCGTCCTTGCGCGCGGGGTTGTCGTCGAGGTGCATGAAGGAGCGCATGGTGCCCGTCTCGCCGCCGCCCGCGCCCAGGCCGCAGGACGCGCCGCGGCTCACGCGCTCCACGAACTTGAGCACGTCGCCGTGGCTGCGGTAGTTGGTGTCGAGGCGCACCGTGCCGGCCGGCCCCACGCCCTCGCCGCGGCGGTAGAAGACGCCGACGTCGGCGCCGCGGAAGCGGTAGATGGACTGCTGCGCATCGCCGACCGTGCACAGGTGGCGGGCGCCCTCGCCGGCCAGGAGCTCGATCAAGGCGAGCTGCCCCTCGTCGGTGTCCTGGAACTCGTCGACCATCACGAGGCGGAAGCGCCCGGCGTAGTCGCGGCGGACCTCGGGCTCGTCCCGGACGGCCGCGAGCGCGAGCGCGACCAGGTCGTCGTTGTCGACGACGCCCGCCTCGCGCTTAAGCCTCCCGTAGGCCTCCTCCACGCGGCGCGCGAGCGAGAGGAACGCGGGCGCGTGGCCGGACGCGCGCAGGAAGGCGACCTCGCAGGCCGCCGCCGCGTGGGCCGCCTTGGCCTCGGCGAGCTTCTCGGCGATCGCCTTGCTCGAGCGCGGCAGCTCGACCGAGGCGAGCGCGCGCTCCGCGGCCTCGCCGGTCTTCTGGCCGGGGGCGAGGGCGTCGAAGGCGCGCAGGGCCTCGAGCGAGGGGCCGACCTTGGCCGCCGCGGCGGCGGTGAGCTTCTCGGCGCCGAGCTCCTCCATGCGCAGCAGCAGGTCGCGCATGAGGCCCGCGAGGTCGCACCCCTCCCCGGGCTCGGCCGGCTCGAGGCCGGCGAGGCCGCACGGCAGGCAGCGCCCCGCGTCGTAGACGGCCTTCACGAGGCCCATGGCGCCGGAGTAGCCGGAGCCCTGCTTGTACCCGCCGAGGTCGACCTCGGAAAGGGCCGCGGCCATGCCGGCGTCCTCGCGCGCGGCGGACATGACCTCGTCCATGGCGGCCGAGAAGAGCGCCTCCTGCTCGGACCCCGCGACGACCCCGAAACCCGGGTCGAGCCCGAGGTCGAGCGCGTGGCGGTGCAGGATCCTCGAGCACATGCCGTGGATGGTGGAGATCCAGGCGTCGTCGACCGCGAGGGCGGCCTCGGCCATGCCGGCGCGGCGCAGCGTGGCGCGCACGCGCTCGCGGATCTCGCGCGCAGCGGCCTCGGTGAAAGTGATCACGAGGACCTGCCCCAGGTCGTCGAGGAAGGGCTCGCCGCCCTCGCCGGAGCCGGGGCTGAGCGCCCAGGCGATGCGCTGGGTCAGCGTGAAGGTCTTGCCGGAGCCGGCGCCCGCCTCCACGAAGAGGGGCTCGTCGAGCGTGGAGGCGATCCTTCTCTGCCCCTCGTTGAGGGAATCGAGGCTCACGCCGGGTTTCTGGGCGGTGTTCGTCACTTGCAGCGCCTCTTCTCGCAGTTGAGGACCGGGCAGTACTGGCAGGCGTGGTCGTCGATCGGCCGCGCCTCGATGTCGCCGGCGCGCATGCGCTCGAGCTTGGCGGCGATGGCCTCCTCGCAGGCGTCGAGAAGCGCGCCCATGCCGCGCGGCGCCCCCTCGCCGCCGCGGCCGAGGTCGAGCGAGCGCGGGACCTCGAGGCGCGCCGCGCGGCCGCGGCCCAGCCCGGCCTCGCCGAACACGGCGTCCACGGCCTCGGCGTCCACGGCGCCGGCGAGCTCGTGGGCGCCCTTGGTGCACAGGTAGACGGCGGCCGTCACCTTGAGGCCGGGGAAGGCGCGCCGCACCACCTGCCCGTAGATGAGCGACTGGACGCGGCGCGGCAGGGCGATGTCCCCGCCCTGGCCGAACATGGCCTCGGCGCCCTCGGGGCCGAAGGCGTCGTACTCGGCGGGGAAGCCGCGGTCGCCCTTGTGCTTATAGTCGATGACGGCCGCCTGGCCATGGGCGTCGACGTCGATGCGGTCGACCGTGCCCGTGATCCTGACGCCGGCGTACTCGACCACCTGGCCGCGCCGGCCGAACGACCACTCGAAGAAGCGCGGCTCGTAGCCCACGAGCAGCCCGGCCTCGTAGTCGAGCAGGCTCAGGAGGTCGCGCCGCAGCCCGTCGATGTGGCCGAGGTCTGCCGCCGTGTGCGCGACGAGCGCCTGCGGCAGGGGCTTCTTGCCGCGGATGAGCTGGTACTGATGGGCCAGGTGGGCGTCGAACTCGCGGCCGAGCAGGTCGCGGGCCTCGTCGAGGGAGGCGTCGGCGAGCACGCGCGAGCCGGGGACGCGGGCCGCGGGGTCGGCCTGGGCGGCGAGCACCAGGCGCTCGGCCTCCTCGGAGTAGGCCTTCGCCTGCATGCCGTCGGGATCGCCGGCCTCGATGCGGAAGAGCGCGTCGCCGCCGGCCGCCCTCTCGGCCGCGCGGGCGAGGAGGTTGCGGTGCGTCACCTCGAGAACCCGGTGGGCGAACGTGCCCGTCTCGGCGCCGGAGAACTGGGCGTCGGCATCGTGGAGGCGCAGGCGGCGCAGGCTGAACCACTTGTACGGGCACTCGAGGTAGCTCTCGATCTGCGAGGCCGAGAGGAGCGGCGCCTCCTCATCGGGCATCGTGCCCTCCTGTGGCGGGTTCACGCAGGGCCTGAGCGACGGGTCGATGCGGCCCGCCGGGGCGGGTTCGTCGGCGCCCTCGGCCGGGGCGGCGACGCCGGCAGGAGACGCGTTGCGGCAGACGTCCGTCTCGCCGGCGGAGACGACGTTTTCGGCGCCCAGCGCCTGCGCCACGCGCTCGGCCGAGGCGTCGGCGGGAAGCCCGTAGCAGGCGAGCGCCTCGGACATGGCCACGCTCGCGAAGCGCTCCTTCGAGTCCGCGCCGAAGAGCGTGCGCTCGAGCACGAGGGTGCCCCTGGCCGCGCGCGCGAGGGCGGCGAACGAGGCCCGCGCCGCGGCCATGGCGGGGCGCCTGGGCTCGACCCCGTACGCGGCGAGAAGCGCGTGCAGCACGTCGTCGGCCGCCGAGACGGGCGACTCGACGGTGGTCTGGCCGCACAGGACGGCCTCGTCGAAGGAGCAGGGCGCGGGGGCCGGGGACGAGGCCGACGCGATGAGCGCCTCGCAGGCGGCGCCCGTGGCCTCGCGGCGGAGCCTGAGCGAGACCTTGGTGCGCGACAGGACATACGAGGCGAGCGAGGCGAGCTCGGGCAGCCCGACGCCGCCCTCCTCGGCAGGCCCGAAGAAGACGCCGCACTCCTTGAGCGACTTGGAGACGGCGAGCGCCTGGGCAAGGACGGCCTTGGCCTCGAGAGCCGCCTGCTCGGCCGCGGGGCCGGAGCCGGCGGGCGCCTGCGCGCCGTCACCGTGCGGCCCCCCGTCGCCCTCCTCCCCCACGAACGGCGAGAGGAGCTTCGAGGCGGCGGAGCCTATGCGCCCGCGCAGGAGCTCGCGGACGGCGAGGGCGCAGGGCCTGGACGTGGCCTTCTCGTTCTGCAGCTGCTCGAGCACGGCCGCGGGCGTGAGCAGGCGGTTCGCGCGCCAGGCGGCGTCGAGCGACCATGCGCGGCGCGCCGGGATGCCCGAGATGGACGACGCGGCGAAATCGGCGAGGTCGCGCGGGGGCCACCAGGACATGTCCGCCAGGCGGACGCGGACGTCGCCCCGGTCGAGCCGCTCGGGCTCGGGCCAGGAGGCGTCGAGCTCCACGAGGCGTGCCACCCCCTCGACGAGCTGCAGGAACGCGCGGCCGGCCTCGAGCGAGGCGAACGGGACCGAGAGCCGGGCGCGAGCGGAGACGCCGCGCGCGACCAGGCGGCCGGAGAGCTCGCGCCAGGCGGCGGCCGCGTCGGGGGCGGCCACGAGCACCTCGCGGGCGCCCGCGGACGCGGCGCGCGCGACCTCGTCGGCGATGGCCGTCGGCTCGGCGGCGGGACCGGCCGGCAGCAGCGCGCGCACGGCGCCCGTCGGATCGAGGACCGAGCGCGGCGCGTACAGGTTGGAGAGGAGCGCCTCGAGCTCCGCCGCGCGCGCGGGCGCGCCGTCGGCGTCCGCGGCGCCCTCAGCGCCGTCAGCGCCCGCCGTCTCGGCCTTCTCCTCGACGGGCACGCCGAGAGACCCCGCGCAACCGGCGAGCTCGTCCGCGAGGGCGCGCCCCCGCTCGTCCTCGGGGAGCTCGCCCGCGCGCACGGAGACGAGGACCTCCCGCGCCCGCGCGAGCGCGCACAGCATCTCGCGCTGGGCGCGCGGCATGGAGGTGAAGCCGGCGACCACCAGGGCCGACCGGTCCGCGGCGAGAAGCGCGACCGGCAGGAGCGTCATGGCCTCGCAGGGCTCGATCAACCCGAGTTCGCGCAGCTCGCGGGCGTAGTCGGCGGCGAGGCCGGCGACCGCCGCCTCGGCGTCGGTCACGCCCTCGGGCCGCGCCGCGCCGGCGACCCAGGGAAGCCCGCGCTCGACGAGCGCCGAGAGGAGCGCCCGCGTGCCCGGGTTGTCGATGACCCCCGAGGAGAGCTCGGCGGCGGCGCGGCCGATCACGCGGGCGCACAGGACCTCGCGGGAGGCGGCGTCGGCGAAGCGGCGGCCGTCGCCCCAGACGCCCCAGCGCGACTCCGCCCAGGCGGCGGGGGTCGTGCACTCGAGGCCGACGCCCAGGCCGGGCACGCCCGCCAGCAGGCGCCGCGCCTCGAGCGCGCGGTCGAACGAGGGGACGAGCAGGGCGGCGCGGCCGTCGGCGCGCACGAAGCCCGCAAGGGCGCCGAGCGCCGCCGGCGCGAGCAGCTCTTCTCTACAGGTTCGGATCAGGTGTAACGACATGCGGCTCCCCCATCGCCCGGCGGGCGGTCGGCGCTATTCTCGTGCAGATCTCCCAATGGTACGACGGGGTTGTGACGAAAATGCCCCGCG
This sequence comes from Coriobacteriia bacterium, assembly GCA_030530145.1. Lineage (GTDB taxonomy): Bacteria > Actinomycetota > Coriobacteriia > Coriobacteriales > Atopobiaceae > Paratractidigestivibacter. The sequence continues at coordinate 205,565 of JAUMVN010000001.1, forward strand.
CGGCGCCGGCGGTGCCCTAGCGCGTCCCGTCGAGGCGGCCGAGGACCATCCGGTAGCCGCCCCTCTCGCCGTTCAGGCACTTGGAGACGCGGCTCACCGTGGTCGAGGAAGCCCCCGTGGCGCGGCTCACGTCCATGTAGGAGCGGCCCTCCTTGAGCAGGGTCGCGACGGCAAGGCGCTGCGAGAGGTCGTCGATCTCGCGCGGGGTGCAGAGGTCGCCCAAAAACGCGGCCGCTTCCTCGTCGGTCTTGAGCGACCGGAGCGCCGCGAAGAGCCTTTGGGCCTCTGTCTGCGTCATGAAAACGTCCTTCCCGGGGCTCGCCGCCCATCGATTTCGCCTTGAACACTTTAGCGCAATAAAGCACTCGCGCAGCGCGGGAATAACGCGGGCGTCACCCGGGGCGCCCGTTGGGGTAGGCTCATAGGTATCGCCAAACCCCACCCCGAAGGAGCAACCATGGGATTCATAGGCAGCTGGATAGCCACGGCCATCGCGACCGCGGCCGCGATCTGGATCGTCCCCGGCATCGAGGCCGTCGGGGGCTCGTGGGCGGCCCCCATCTTCACCGCCCTCGTCCTCGGCGTCCTGAATGCCACGATCAAGCCCGTGATCGGGTTCTTCTCGATCCCCCTCAAGGTCCTGACGCTCGGGCTCTTCAGCCTGGTGGTCAACGCCGTCGTGCTCGAGCTGGCGAGCTACTTCTCGCGCAACATCTTCCACGCCGGCATCTACGTCGAGAGCTTCGGCGCGGCGCTCCTCGGCGCCATCGTGATCTCCGTCGTCGGCACCGTCGTGAGCAACGCCATCAACTAGCCCGGCCGGAAAGAAGGTCCGCGCACGGCGGGCGGGGGACGCGCTCCCCCGCCCGTCTTCTTCTTGCCGGACCGCTAGCCCTGCTCGCCGTCCGCCTCGCCAGACGCGAGCCCCGAGATGGCGCCCGCGATGCCAGCGACGGCCTGCGCGGCGAGGCTCACCGCCGCGTCCTTGGCCGACTCCACGTTCGCGCCCACGGCGGCGCCGAGAAGCTCCCAGACCAGGTCCTTCGTGCGCTGGTCGGCCGCCCCGAGGGCGCCCAGCACCTTCTGCACCGACTGGGCGGAGCCCATGACCTCGTCGAGCGTCGTCGCGCCGCCCGCCTGGAGCACGTCGAAGAGCTCGTCGGTGAAGCGCTCGCGCTCATCCGGCTCCACGCCCTCGAGCCAGCCGGCGAGGGCCGCCGAGAGGCGCACCGAGTCGGGCTCGAGCCCCTCGGCGCGCACGAGGCCGCCGGCGTCGACCTGCCAGCTCATCGGGTCGTGCTGCATGGCGCCCTCGGCGTCGCTTCTCACCACGAGCTTGGGCGTGCCGTCGTCGAAGAGCGACCCCACGATGTCGTAGGCCGGCACCGCGTGCACGAACCGGTCCCCGTAGACGTCGCGGGCGCGGACCGGGCAGGCCTCCGAGGCCATGCCGGGGCCGTCGTCGCTCCAGACCGTGTCGACGACCCCGCGCAGCGCCTCGGGCAGCACGGCGGCCGCGTAGGCGGCGAGAAGCCCGCCCTTCGAGTGCCCGCCGACGTAGAGCCTGCGCCCCTCGTCGCGCGCCCGCAGCGCTTGCGACTCCAGGTAGAGCGCCGCGGCCTTCTGGGCGGGCGTCACGGTGAAGCTCAGCATGAAGTCCTCTTTCCAGCCGACGAGCGTGTTGTCGGTCCCGCGGAAGGCCACGTAGGAGCGCTCGTCGTCGAGCTCGCAGCACACCGCGGAGAACTGCAGCGTCCTCCGGTCGTCCATGAGGTCGACGTAGGCGCGCAGCCGGGCGTCGCCGAAGCGCGCCGAGGCCCCGAGCGCGCGGACGAAGCGGGCGTCGATGGTCGCGAGGGAGCGCACCCACGGCGAGACGTCCTCGCCGCCAGCGCGCTCAAGGAAGGCAGCGCACGCGTCACGAACGGGGACCGAGCCGCCGTCGGAGGGCGCCGGCACAATGCCGACCAGGTCAAGATAGGCGATGCAGCTGGCGACGAGGTTGTCGGCGTCGTTGAAGGGACGCTCGCCGAAGGTGAGGTCGCCCCTCCACTCAAGGTAGTCACGAATGTCTCCCAAAGCCTGACCTCGCAATCGAGTCGTCGCCGTCCCGTCGCCCGCGCCGCGCGCGGGCACCTGGACAGCATACCCAGTCGGGGCGGGGCGGGGCGAAGTCTTCTCGCCACAAAACGGCGCCGCAGGCGACGGAGGGACCCCCATGCGCCACAGAATCGCGGCCCCGGTGACGTCAAACGCCCTTCTCGCCACAGATACGCGGTGCGGGCGACGTCGCCATGTCGCCGAAGGCGGGGTTCTGTGGCGACGCTCGGTATCGTCGTCGCCGGAGCCGGGGTTCTGTGGCAAGAGGGGCTCAGAGAAGCCCTACCCGCGCGAGGCCCCTTACCGGCCGCGCGTTGCCCAGAAGTGATCCAGCGGACCCGGGCCGCGCCCAAGGTCGAGCCCGGCCGCAAGGCAACCCGTCAGGTACTTCTTGGCCGCGGCAACGGAAGCAGGCAGGTCCTCGCCCTGCGCCAACCCGCAGGCGATGGCCGAGGAAAGCGTGCAGCCCGTGCCGTGCGTGTTGTGATTGCCCATGCGCTCGGCACAGAACCAGCGCACCTCGCCGCCCATGTCTACCAGCACGTCGTTCGCGTCGTGGGCGCCGTGCCCGCCCTTGACGAGAAACGCACAGCCGAAGCGGCGGGCAAGCGCGAGGGCGGCCTTCTCGGCGTCGCCCTCGGCCCTCACCCGCGCGCCCTCGTGCCCGGCCAGGGCAAGAAGCGCCTCGGCCTCGGGGATATTGGGCGTGACCACGCTGGCCATGCCGAAGAGCTCCGCCGCCTCGACCGCCACCGCGTCGCCGTCGGCGAGCACGGCCCCGCTCGTGGCAACCATCACGGGGTCGAGCACGATGTTTCTCGCCCCGTGGGCCCGCAGGCGCTCGGCAATCGTGTGCGCGGCGGCTCCGTCGGGCACCATGCCGATCTTCACGGCGTCGGGCACGATGTCGGCGAACACCGCGTCTATCTGGGCGGCGATCATCTTCGGCGAGGTCGCGGCGACGGCCGTCGCGCCCAGGGTGTTCTGCGCTGTCAGCGCCGTCACGGCCGTCTGTGCAAAGAGGCCCATAGCCTCGATGGTCTTGATGTCCGCCTGGATGCCCGCGCCGCCGGAAGAGTCGGAGCCGGCTATGGAGAGAACCGACCTCAGCGTGCCCATGTGCCTACCGCCTCCTCGAGCGCCGCCCTCAGCTCGCGCGCCGCAGCGTGGCAGTCGCAAGACGCGAAGATCGCAGAGACGACCGCGCCGCCGTCGACGCCCGTGCCGGCGAGCTCATGGGCCGTCGTCGCGTCCACGCCGCCGATACCGACGACGGGGATGCTCACCGCCTCGCAAATGGCGCGCAGCTCATCATAGGTGACGTCCACGGCGTCGGGCTTGGTCGGCGTGGGGTGGAGCGCCCCTACGCCAAGATAGTCGGCGCGCGCCGCCTCGGCCTCGAGAGCCTCCGCGACCGTGCGGGCGCTCACGCCCACGATGGCCTCGGGGCCGAGAATACGGCGCGCCTCGGCGCACGCGGTGTCAGACTGGCCGACATGCACGCCGTCGGCGCCCGCCTCGGCGGCGAGCGCGACGTCGTCGTCGACGACGAAGGGGACACGCGCCTCGGCGCACGCGGTCTTGAGCTCGCGGGCGAGCGCCAGTGCCTCGTCGCGCGGCGCGCGCTTCTCGCGCAGCTGCACGAAGGTCGCGCCGCCCTCGACGGCCTCGCGCACGCAGTCGGCGAGCGTGCGCCCGCGAAGCCAGGCGCGGTCGGTCACGGCATAGAGCAGCATGCCGCGTCGGATGTCCTCGGCCGACCAGCGGCCGCGCCGGCAGGGGGCGGTTTTCTCGGCAGCGGCGCCGCCCGCTGCGACATCGCCCGCGGCCACTACGCCACCCACTCGACGCGCGCGCCGCCCGCGAGCTGCTCGGCGCTCAGGTTGTACAGCGCGTCCAGCAGATACGTGCGGAAGCTGCCGTTGCCGTCGAGCTCGCCCATGCGCGACGCGGCGACCTCGCCTGCCAGCCCCTCGCCGGCGATCGCCGCGACCTCGGCCATGAACGTGTCGTCGGGGTTCGCGGTCACGTAGGCCCCCGAGACGGCCGAGAGCATGCAGCCCGAGCCTGTCATCTTGCCCATGATGGGGTGGCCGTTGCGGATAGCCGCCGAGCGCCCCGCGTCCGCCACGACGTCGATGACGCCGGTGATGGCCACCACACAACCGAGCTTCTCGGCGAGGTTGCGCGCGAAAGCGCAGCTCGATGCCAGGTTTTCGTCGGTGACGACGTCAGCAGGGTCCACGTCGACCCCTCGCGTCGAGCTCGCCGCGCCGGCCACGGCCTTTATCTCCGACATGTTGCCGCGAACGACCGTCACAGCCATGGTGTCCAGGATGTTCGCCGCCGCCTCGGTGCGCAGCCTGCTTGCGCCGGCGCCCACAGGGTCGAGCACGATGGGGTGGCCGAGCTCGGTCGCGCGGACGCCCGCCACGGCCATGCCCTCGAGGCTGCGGCGGTTCAGCGTGCCGATGTTGAGCACGAGGCCGCCGCAGATCGACGTGATGTCGGCCACGTCCTCGGGCTCGTCGCTCATGATGGGCGAGCCGCCGCAGGCAAGAAGCGCGTTGGCGCAGTCGTTGACGGTCACATAGTTGGTGATGCAGTGCACGAGGGGCACGGTGGCGCGCACGCGGGCGGCGCGCTCGCCGAGGGCCGGGGCATCAAAGTTCGTCGTTTCTGCCATGGTCATGCCCCCTACTCGTCCATGCCGAGGTCGATGGTCGTGCCCTCGAACACCTTGTTCACGGTCCGCACGGCGCACATCTTGCCGCACATGGTGCAGGTTCCCTCGGTGGCCGCGGGCGAGGCCTCGTAGCGGGCGCGGCCGGTGTCCGGGTCGAGGGCATGCTTCCACATCTCCGGCCAGTCGAGCTTGCGGCGCGCCTGGCCCATGCGGTCGTCCTCGTCGCGGGCGTGCGGGACCTTCTTGGCGATGTCGGCCGCGTGGGCCGCGATCTTGGTGGCGATAAGTCCGTCGAGCACGTCCTTGCTGTCGGGCAGGCACAGATGCTCGGCGGGCGTCACGTAGCAGAGGAAGTCCGCGCCGGCGCTCGCGCTGATGGCGCCGCCGATGGCCGCGGTGATGTGATCGTAGCCCACGCCGATGTCGGTGACGAGCGGCCCCAGCACGTAGAAGGGGGCGTTGTGGCACAGGCGCTTCTCCATCTTCATGTTGGCCGCGATCTCGTCGATGGCCATGTGGCCGGGGCCCTCGATCATCACCTGGACGCCGCGCTCCCACGCGCGCACCGCGAGCTTGCCCATCTCGATGATCTCTGCCGTCTCGGTGGCGTCGTTGGCATCGTAGAGGCAACCCGGGCGGCAGGAGTCGCCGAGGCTGATGGTGACGTCGTACTCATGGCAGATTTCGAGGAGCTCGTCGTAGTACTCGAAGAAGGGGTTCTCGTTGCCGGTGACCTCCATCCAGCCGAAGAGCAGCGAGCCGCCGCGGCTCACGATGTTCATGAGGCGGCCGGTCTCCTTGAAGGTCTTGACGACCGAGCGGTTGATGCCCGCGTGGATGGTCATGAAGTCGACGCCGTCCTCGGCATGAGCGCGGACAACGCGCAGCAGGTCATCGGGGGTGAGCTCGACCAAGGGCTTCTCCATGTAGCCGATGGCGTCGTACATGGGGACGGTGCCCACCATGAGGTCGGTCTCGTCGATGAGCTGCTGGCGGAACTGGCGCGTCTTGCCGGAGTTGGAGAGGTCCATGATGGAGTCGGCGCCGTACTTCTCGGCGATGGCGACCTTCTTCCACTCCTCGGCGGCATCGGCCTTGTCGCCCGAGATGCCAAGGTTGACGTTGACCTTGGTGGAAAGGCCCTCGCCCACGCCGAAGGCGCGCATGCCCTTCTTGATGTGGACGACGTTGGCCGGGATGGCGATGCGGCCGTCCGCGACGCGCTCCCGGATGTACTCGGGGTCGCGATGCTCGCGTTCGGCGACCTCGCGCATCTGGGGCGTGACCTGCCCCGCCCGCGCGAAGTCCATCTGTGTGACGAGATTCGTTTCCGTATGCGTGCCCATGGCACCTCTCCCTTCGTCGGAATTACCCGCATCAGGTTCAAGGGTCGAGCGACGAAGCGGCCGCTCCTCTCAGCCGGGCGAATCACCCCAGCTCCCCTGGACGGTATGCAGTTGTCGTTTGCCACTATAGCACCGAGCGGGGCGCCCCCGTGCGCGGCCGAGGCGCCCACGACAAGAAGGGCGCCGGCCGCGAAGCCGACGCCCTTGTGCGAGCGGTCAGGTTGTCCTGCGGGCGCCTGCGCGCCGAGAAGACCTTAGCCCTCGGGGCAGATCTTCTTGAAGAGCTCGACGACGTCCTCGAGGGAGGCGTCGCGCGGGTTGCCGGGGAAGCAGGCGTCGGCGACGGCGTCCTTGGCCAGGACCTCGATCTCGTCGGCCTTCATGGCCTCGCAGACCTTGGGGATGTTGACGTCCTCGGAGAGCTGCTTGACGGCAGCGATGGCGGCATCGGCGGCCTCGTCGGTGCTCATGCCGGCGGTGTCGACGCCCATGGCGCAGGCGACCTTGGCCAGGCGCTCGGCGACGACGGGCTTGTTGAACTCCATGGCGATGGGGAGCAGCATGGCGCAGGCGACGCCGTGCGGGGTGTCGTAGTGCGCGGAGAGGGTGTGGGCCATGGCGTGGTCGATGCCGAGACCGACGTTGGAGAAGCCCATGCCGGCGACGTACTGGCCGAGCGCCATGCCCTCGCGGCCGGCGCCGGGGACGCCGCTCTTGGCCTCCTCGACGGAGGCGCGCAGGTTCTTGGAGATGAGGGAGATGGCCTCGTAGTGGAACATGTCGGAGAGCTCCCAGGCGCCCTTGGTGGTGTAGCCCTCGATGGCGTGGGTGAGGGCGTCCATGCCGGTGGCGGCGGTGAGGCCGACGGGCATGGTGGCCATCATGTCGGGGTCGACGACGGCGACCTCAGGGGCGTCGTTCACGTCGACGCACACGAACTTGCGGACCTTCTCGGGGTCGGTGATGACGTAGTTGATGGTGACCTCGGCGGCGGTGCCGGCGGTGGTGGGGACGGCGATGGTGAAGACCGCGTGGTTCTTGGTCGGGGCGACGCCCTCGAGGGAGCGGACGTCGGCGAACTCGGGGTTGTTGATGATGATGCCGATGGCCTTGGCGGTGTCCATGGAGGAGCCGCCGCCGATGGTCACGATGGAGTCGGCCTCGGCCGCCTTGAAGGCCTCGACGCCGTCGAGGACGTTCTGCACAGTCGGGTTCGGCTTGATCTCGGAGTAGAGGCTCCAGGCGATGCCCTCGGCGTCGAGCTCGTCGGTGACCTTGGAGGTCACGCCGAACTTGACGAGGTCGGGGTCGGAGCAGACGAAGACCTTCTTGTAGCCGCGGCGCTGGAGCTCGCCGGGGATCTCCTTGATGGCGCCCTTGCCGTGATAGCTGATGGTGTTGAGAACGAAACGGTTAGCCATGCTCTCCTCCAAAATAGAGTTCTCGGGACCGGCCCCCGCCGGTCATTTACCGATGGACATTATGCGCCAATTGAAGCGCTTTAATTCAGTTATACCACTTACCGAGAAAATCGACCACTGAGACGCGCCGCGCTGGGCATAGCCAGCCGGGCATCGCGCCCCGGAAACGACGGTTGCAGCAGCAAGAGAGACAAACCCGCCCCTCAAATGTCGGTTGCAGCAACGTGAGGCGCCCTTTCGCCCCTTAAACGACGGTTACAGCAATCGCCCGTTGCTGCAATCGTCATTAAAGGGGCGCGCTTCTCATCGCCGTTGCTGCAACCGTCATTAAAGGGGCGCGCTTCTCACCACCGTTGCTGCAACCGTCGTTAAAGGGGCGACGGACCCGGCGGGCGGAAGACCGTGGACATCACCCGGCTTCAATCGTGCTTTCTCAGAAATTTGGCCAAAGCAGGCACCAAGCGACAGCATTCGCGGACAAATCCCGCAACGCCCTCAGCGCACGTGCGCGCGCAACCACTCGGCGGAGATCTCCGCGCTTTTGAGCGGGGACTTCTCCACCCAGTTACGGTGGCTCTCGAGCACGACGGCATCGACGCCAGCAGCAAGCGCCTGCTCGCACAGGGCTTCAAGCGGAATGTTGCCGCGCCCCAGCTCAACGGAGTCGGACTTGAGGATAGGCGTCATATTGGGGCCGGCAGGCCTCGTGCCGCGGTCGGCCACGTGCCACAGCTTCATACGGCTCCCCAGCATCCGCATCAGCGCCAGTGCGTCCGCGCCCGCCTCGCTCGGCCAGTAGGTGTCCAACTCGAAGTTCACGAAGCGCTCATCGCAGGCGTCGAGAAGCACGTCATAGGCACGAACTCCAGGCTCAACCTGCAGAAGCTCGCAGTTATGGTTGTGGTAGAGAAGGCCGACACCCTCCCCAGCGAGCTTCTCGCCGCAGTCGTTCAGGCTCCGTGCGAGGCCGAGCACGGCACCCTTGTCCGAGTAGTCGAAGCGGTACATGCCGGTGATGACGGCGTAGCGGCAGCCGAGCTCGCGGCACCGCGCAGCCACGGCCGCCGGGTCCTTCTTAAGGGACCCCAGGTCGATGTGCAGCGACGTGACCCCAAGGCCGGCATCGCGTACCAGACGAGCCCAATCGAGTTTGCCGCCGCGCCCGGTCGGCATCCCCGCCGCCCGTGTGAGAGCCCTTACCAAGAAGGGCGTCGAAGTGATCTGGAAGTTATTGAGTTCGATCTCCTCGAACCCGGCTTCTGCCAAGCGGGCAAGCGACGCCGCCGCCGACGGCTCGCTCCCGGTGACGGTGCCGAGCATGATCTGCTGTATGGAAATCCTGGCCATGGAACGCCCCTTCCCTTGTCGGTTCCCTCGTAGTTTGGGGGCGCCGCCCGCGCCGGGGCCGCCTATTCGGCGAGCGCGGGAATCACCGCGCGCAAAACCCATACAGCTTGTAGGGCAACTGCAAGCTTCAGCCCGCCGTTTCGCCTGCCCCCGAAATGTCTCCCCGATAGCGCATCGAGCGAAGGACGATCTGTGCGAGAAGGCGCTCGTCGGGATTCGAGAGGTCGCTGCCCAAGAGGGCGAACACCCTCTCGAGCCGCTCCACGAGCGTGCTGCGGTGCACGCCCAAAGCGCGGGCGGTCGCCGTCGGGCTCATGTTGTTATCAAGATAGGCGGCGAGCGTGGCGAGATAGCTCGTACGGGATGCGGAGTCGTGCTCGACGAGCCTGCGCAGGCCCTCCCCCATGAACGCCTCCATCGGCAACTCGCTGAACGCGCGGCGCAACACGTCGGCAAGCGCTATGTCCGCAAATCGGTGAATCGACGACCCGGGGGCGAAGGCATGGCCCATGTTCAGGGCGTCTCGAGCCTGCAGGAAGTACATCCGCGCGGCAAAGGGATCGTCGAACGTTTCCGAGATGCCGCAGCTCATCTTCGCGCTAGCGAGCACGGGAAGCAGCAGGCTGACCACGGCATCCGTGCCGAGCTGCGCGACATCGGGCGACGACGCGAACGCCACGAGCACGCCGTCGTCCACCTCGAACGCGGCGCAGCCGGGAAGCGCGCGCTCAACGCGGGCCGTCAGGTAGCTCACGGGCAGCCTGCCGCGAAAACGGCTGAGGCCGAGGCAAACGCACACGTGCGCAAGGTCTCGCGAGGCGTCGAGCAGGTCGCGCTCACGCTGGTCGAGCGGCCGCTCGTCTACAAGGCCGTGCAGCGCCCAGCGGCGCAGATCCGCGTCGGTCTCGAAGGGCCTCGCCCCCTTGAGCAGGGAGTTCTTGATTGCTCTGGCAAGATAACCGAGAAGCGCGGACGCACCGGCGGGCATCTCCCCCTCGCCATAGAGCACGAACACGCAACCGAGGAAGCTCTCGCCTTCGACCAGGTTCAACGAGAGGGATTCCCCACAGTCGTGGCGCAGCACGAACGGCTCGTCGCTCAGCGCGGCCAGCTCGCGGGCGTCCCCGTAGCGCTGAATGGTGTCGAGCGTCATGCTCGTGCGCTCATCCGCGGCGTCGGTGCGGGCGAGGAACCGGAACGAATCGTCGATAACGACTATCTGCCCGGCGAGGAGCCGTCGCGAAGCGTCGGCCATGACCTGGATAGGCTCCTCGAGCGCCTGCGCCCGCGCCAAGGAGCGCTCCCAGTCGTCGAGCTCGTCGAAGAGACGTTGGCAGGCGTTGAACGCCTTGAAGAAGGCGCCCTCGTCGGGCACGAATATGACACGGCATCGGTCCTCGTACCAAGAAAGAAGCGAGCCGCGGCCGACGACCACCACGACCACGCCGCGGCCCAGCCTCGGGTAGCGGGGCAGCTGGCGCCCGAGGCAGACGTAGAGCTGGTTCTCGGCGAGTTCCGTCGCCGTTCCGTCGAGGGCGAGCGCCCGCCTGAGCAGTAGCCCATCCGTGCCCGGGCCGCAGGCGCTCGCCCCAAGCTCATCGCGAAGCCGGTCAAAGAGTATGTCGGCGCTGAGCAGCATCTGACCCCCTCACAGCCGGTCCTGTCGCCGAGTGCGGCAACGGCCCCCTACCTGCGGGCCACTCTAGGCAGGGCGCCCTGCCGCGCCCGTGCCGCGCTCGGCGAGCGGGTGCGGCAGGGCGGCGAACGGCAGCACCAGCCCCTACGAATCGTCTGGCTGTACCCTCGCATCTAAGGCGTTTTGCAGCCTTACTCCGCCGCCTCCGTAACCACACGATGGAGCCACGGATACATGCGCGCCCGTCGCGGGCGCCTATGAAGGAGGAAAGCATGCGACCTAAGCAAACCGCGTCACAAACCGACGGCGTGGAGTACCGCCGGGCCAAGACATGGCAGATCGCCCTGACCATGATGTCCAATTCCCTCTCGATGACGTTCTACACGCTCATCGGGTACATGAGCTACCTCGCCAACGTGGGCTACGGGATTGCCCTGGCCGCCGCGGGCGTGATCCTCACGGTGACGCGCCTCTTTGACGGCGTGATCGACCCCTTCCTGGCCCTTCTCATGGACCGCGTGAACACCAAGCACGGCAAGCTGCGCCTCTTTATGGTGGCCGGCTGGCTCTTGCGCACCCTGTCCGTGCTGCTGCTCTTTGTGTGGCTCTCCGACACGGGGCGCGGGCCGGTGCTCTTCGTTATCCTCTACTGTCTCTACATCATTGGGGCCTCCACCTGCGACATCGCGGGCAACATGGCCGCGGCCGTGATCACCAACGACCCCCAGCAGCGCCCGATGGTGGGCGTGTGGGGCACGGTCTACGCCTACCTCGTGCCCACAGCCCTCTCCGCCCTCATCGTCATGCTCGTCCTGCCGCGCTTCGGCAACGAGTACACGGCGCAGATGCTCTCGACCACGGCGCTCATCGTCGTGCCCGTCTCGCTGGCGTTTCTCGTCTTGACCTGCGTTGGCATCAGCGAGGCCGACAAACCCGAGAACTTCGAGAACGTGAGCGCCGCGGGCGACGACGCAGGCGTGAGCCTCGCCGACATGTGGCGCCTGGTCAAGGCCAACCGCCCCTTCCAGATGTACGTGCTGCACTGCGTCTCTTCCAAGCTCTCGCAGCAGACCATGAGCCAGGCCATCGTGACCACCGTGGTCTTCGGCATCCTCATCGGCAACATCCAGTACGGAACCATGATCAGCATCGTGGCCATGCTGCCGTCTATCGTCTTCGCCATCGTCGCGGGCAAGTTCTGCGGCAAGGTTGGCAGCAAGAAGATCGCTGTGTTTTCCATGATCACGGGTATCGCCGTCACCGTTGTGATGGTCATATTCTGTGCAGCCATCGACATGACCTCGATTGCCGGTTTCTCGGTGCAGATGATTGTGTTCTTTATTCTCATCCTTATCATCAACGGCCTTAAGATGTGCATCACGACGGCCGACAACGCCATGCGCTCCGACGTCATCGACTACGAGCTGTCGCGCTCGGGCAAGTACCTGCCCGCCGTGGTCAACGCCACGTACAACGTCATCGACCAGGTCATTTCATCGCTGGGCTCCACAATTGCGGCCGTGTGCATCTCGTTTGTGGGCTACGCGAGCACCACTCCGCAGCCCACCGACCCCTCGACGCCGGCCTTGAAGGCGATGGGCCTCTTCCTCTACTTTGGCCTGCCCGTGTTGGGCTGGTTGATAGGCCTGTTTGCCATGAAGCACTACGACCTGGGCCGCGCGCGCATGGTCGAAGTCCAGAAGGACATCGCGGATAAGAGGGCCGCGCTGCACCACGGTGAAGCCGCGGCAGACAGCGACGAGACTGCGAAGGAGGCCTAGGCGATGAGAAGGACGATTGAGCTGGCCGGCCCCTGGGACTTCTCCCGCCAGGGTTTCGACTCCGAGAAGGTCATGCTGCCGCACACTTGGAACGCCATAGACGGCCAGGACGGCGGCGGGGACTACTGGCGCGGGCAGGCAACGTACGAGATGGCACTGCCGGCGCTTGAGCTTGCGGCTGACGAGGAGGCCTGGCTGGAGTTCGAAGGCGCCTCTGCGGCGGCCGATGTTTACGTCAATGAAGCGCAGGTCGCGCACCATGAGGGCGGGTACTCGACGTTTCGCGCGAACATCACCGGGGCGCTGGCGGGGCGCGGCGGCGATGGCGACGGCGGCGTCGCGACCAGCGGCGAGAACCGCGTGGCCGTTGTCGTGGACAACTCGCAAAGCCAGGTTGTCTACCCCCAGACCGCCGACTTCACCTTCTACGGCGGCCTCTACCGCCCGGCGCGCGTCGTCGTGGTGCCTGCGACCCACTTTGCCCTGGATCGCGACGGCGGGCCGGGCATCTACGCCACGCCCAGCGTCGACCTTGAGGCCAAGACGGCTCAGGTCGCGCTCGAGGCCTGGGTCGAGGGCGCGTCGGCGGGCGAAGCCGTGACCTTCGAAGTCGCAGGTCAGCGGGTCGAGGCGCCTGTTAGTGCCGACGGCTGCGCCCGCGCAAGCGTCCTTCTCGCCAACGTCCACCTGTGGGAGGGCCTGGATGACCCCTACCTCTACACCCTGCGCGCCAGCATGGCATCCGGCGACGAGAAGACCGTCCGCTTTGGCTGCCGCACCATGCAGGCCACCGGCGACGGCTTCTTCTTGAACGGCCGTCCCTACCCGCTGCGCGGCGTGTCTCGGCACCAGGACCGCGCGGGCGTGGGCAGCGCCCTTACGCCCGCGATGCACCGCGAAGACATGGCCCTTATCCGCGAGATGGGCGCCAACGCGGTGCGCCTGGCGCACTACCAGCATGCTCAGGAGTTCTACGATCTATGCGATGAGCTGGGTGTTATTTGCTGGGCCGAGGTTCCGGTCATCACCATGCGCCTGAACGGCGGCGACGCGAACGCCCTGCTGCAGATGCGCGAGTTGATCGAGCAGAACCGCAACCACGCATCTGTCTTTTGTTGGGCGCTCTCCAACGAGATCACGACGGCCAGCGCCATCGACGACGCCCTTCTCGCCACCTTGAACGGCCTGAACGACCTGGCACACGAGCTGGACCCCTCGCGCCCCACGGCCAACGCGCATGTGTTCATGCTGGACCCGGCAAGCCCGGTCGCCCACCTGGCCGATGCCAACGCCTACAACCTGTATTACGGCTGGTACGTGGGCGAGCTCGAGCAAAACGAGGAGTTCTTCGACGCTTGGCACAAGGCTTACCCCAATGAACCGATGGGCCTCACGGAGTACGGCGCCGACTGCAACCCGCAGTTCCAGTCCAGCGACCCCGCCCGCGGCGACTACAGCGAGCAGTACCAGTGCGTCTACCACGAGCACATGCTTCGGATGCTCGATGCGCGCCCCTGGATGTGGTGCTCGTTCGTGTGGAACATGTTTGACTTCGGCGCCGACGGGCGCAACGGCGGCGGAAACGACGGCAAAAACCAGAAGGGCCTGGTCACGATCGACCGCAAGGTGCGCAAAGACGCGTTTTACCTGTACCGCGCGTTTTGGTCGGCGGATCCCTTTGTCCACGTGTGCGGGCGGCGCTATGTCCACCGCGCACAAGACGTGACGCAGGTGGTCGTGTATTCAAACCAGCCGCAGGTAGAGCTGTACGTCGACGGGGAGTTTCTCGGCTCCTCGGACGCAGGCCGGGTGTTCTGCTTCGAGGTTCCCATATCTGGTAGCCACACGATCTGCGCCCGCGCGGGCGAGCTTTCCGACGCCATCGAGGTGGAGCACGTCGATGTGCCCGACCCCAGCTACACCCTGCAAAGCGACGAGGAAGTGGTCAACTGGTTCGACGACATCGCCATCGACCCGGCGTTCTTCTCGGTGAAGGACACCATCGGCGAGCTGCAGGCGCACCCCGTTGCCGGGGCCATCGTCGGACGCATGATGCAGGCCGCTGCCGAACGCTACGGCGGCGACGTGGCGAGCCAGGCCATGAGCAACCCCGCCATTCGCCAGATCATGGAGCGCTCGAGCCTGGAGAGCCTGCTCACTCAGGCCGGCGCCGCAGACCCTGAGACGATCGCGCGGCTCAACGACACGCTGCAGAAGATCGCGAAGGGCTAGGGGGTGGCCAATTTGACGCAATCGATTGATGTCGCGGACGCCCTGCGCGCCTCCTTCATCGAGGTGCCGCGCGAGTTCGCCGAGGGCACGGTCGAGGTGTTCGAGCAGGTCGTCGACCTTGGTGTGGCCGTGACCTCCTTGCGCAAGGCGACCCTCGCCGTGACGGCCCTCGGCGTGGCCGACGCGCGCATCGACGGCGAGCCCGTGGGCGACTCGTTTCTTGCCCCTGGCTTCACCTATTACCCGCACGAGCTCCACTACCAGAGCTTCGACGTGACCGAAGCCTTGGCCGCGCCGGGCACCCACACGTTGCGCGTCGCCCTGGGGCAAGGCTGGTACTGTGGGCGCTTTACCTGTGAGAACAAGACGCAGATGTACGGCGAGCGCCCGGCGGTCTCATGGGTGCTGCGTGTGGAGATAAGCGACGGTCAGACGCGCCGCCTCACTTCCGCCGACGCGGACGTCCGCGCAGTCGAGTCCCCCTGGGATGCCGCGAGCCTCTACGACGGCGAGGTCTTCTGGGCGCCGGGCTCGACGGGCCGCGGCAACGCGCCGCAGGCCATCCAACCCGTACCGTATGCGGGCCCCCTCCCCGAGCTGTTCCGCCCCTCCCCCATCCGCACCACCCTGCACGAGGTCATAGCCCCCGTGTCAGCCACCGAACGGCCCGACGGCTCATGCATCATCGACTTCGGCCAGAACATGGCGGGCGTCGTGGTCGTCGACCCCGCGAAGATGGCGAGCGATCATCTCCACCTGCGCCACGGAGAGATCCTCACGCCAGCAGGCGATCTCTATACGGCGAACCTCCGAACGGCAAAGGCAGAGGTCGATTACCACAAGGGGACTTGCACCAAGCCTTGGCACATCACCTTCTCCTACATGGGATTTCGTTACGTCGAGCTCAGCGGTTGCCCCTGGCAAGAAGGGCTTCTCTCTGCACGGCCCGTCCATACGGCGATGACGCGAACCGGCGAGTTCACCTGCGGCCACGCGGGGGTAACCCGCCTTTACCTTAACCAGCTCTGGGGCCAGCGCAGCAACTACGTCGAGATTCCCACCGATTGCCCCCAGCGCGACGAGCGCCAAGGTTACACCGGCGACGGGCACGTCTTCGCGCGCACGGGCGCCTACAACTACGACACCGAGGCGTTCCTGCGCAAGTTCTGCGCCGACATGCGCGCCAGCCAGCTCGACAACTCCGAGGGCTACGTGCCGGCCACCGTGCCGGCCGTCGGCCCCACGGGCATCGGCTTCGTGACCATGCAGGGCTGGGGCAACGCGTGCACCATCGTGCCGGAGCTTCTCTACGACCAGTTCGGGTGCCTCGACGCCCTGGCCGAGCAGTACGACTGCATGCGCCGCTTCGTCGACTGCGAGCTCGCGCGCGCCGGGAAGAAGCACCTCTGGTGCGCCCCGAGCCTCGGCGACTGGCTCACCCTCGGCCGCGACATCAAGTACATGGCCATGCACAACGGGCCTGTCTCGAACGCCTTCCTCGTCAACGACCTGCGCATCCTTGTGCGCGCGGCTAGATTGCTGGGAAGAACCGACGATGCCGCCCGCTACGCCGATGAGCTAGGGCTTGTTCGCGCGGCCTACATCAAAAAGTACGTCACGCGCGGTCTTCTCGGCCGAGGCGGGCCGCGCATGGCCGACGACTACCAGGGCGCTTACATCATGGCCCTAGCGCTCGTCATCCCCCGCGAGGGCGAGCATGCCGGCCTCTGGCGCTCGCTCTTCGCCCATCTTGTGGAGAAAATCGGCGACGAGGGGATGCAGACCGGGTTCTTCTCGACGCAACACCTGCTGCCGCTGCTCGTGGACGGAGGGGAAGAGCGCCTGGCGTTCGATCTGCTGCTGCAACCCGAATGTCCCGGCTGGATGTACGAGGTGGACCGCGGCGCGACCACCATCTGGGAGCGGTGGGACGCGCTGCGCCCCGACGGCACGGTCAACGAGACGAGCACGACTCGCGGCGGCGAGAACATGGTCTCTTTCAACCACTACGCCTTCGGGTCCGTGGGCGAGTTCCTCTATCGCTACGTGCTCGGCATCGAGCCTGCGGCGCCGGGCTTCTCGCGCGTTGTTGTGCGGCCGCACGTCGACGCGCGCATCGGACACGCCGAGGGCTCGTATGTCTCGCGGGCCGGGAAGATCGCCTCTGCGTGGCGGGTCGAGGGCGGGCACGCAACCTTCGACATCGAGGTGCCGACGGCGGCGACCGTGCTTCTTCCCGACGGATCTGTGCGCGAAATAGAAGCCGGAACGCATCACTTTACCTGCGAAATCGTAGAAAACTAACCAAGGAAAGGCATCAACATGAACAAGTTCCCCAAAGAGTTCCTCATCGGCGCCGCGACCGCAGGCCAACAGGTCGAGGGCAACAACGACAAGTGCGACGTCTGGGCCATGGAGCACATCGAGCACTCCACCTACAACGACTTCTCCGGCGATGCCTGCGACCACTATCATCGCTATGAGGAGGACCTGCGGCGCGCGGCGGACGCCGGCCTCAACGCCTACCGCTTCAGCATCGAATGGTCGCGCGTCGAGCCCGAGGAAGGCGTCTTCGACGAGGCCGAGATCGACCACTACCGTCGGATGATCCGCACCTGCCGCGAGCTCGGTCTCGAGCCGATGACCACGCTCATGCACTTCACCTCCCCCGTTTGGCTCATTAAGAAAGGCGGCTGGGAGGCCGAGAGCACCGTGGCCGACTTCGCGCGCTACGCCGGGCACGTGGCAACCGAGCTGGCCGATGACCTGGGTCTCGTTTGCACCATCAACGAAGCGAACATGGGCACGCAGATCGCGCGGCTCATGAGGCGCTACGAAATGATGGCTCGCCTCGCCGCGCAGAAGGCCGCGGCCGCGAGGGCCGGGGGCGAAGGCGCCGGCAACCTCGACGGCAACGTCCAGATGGGAATCAACCTGCAGCAAATGATGGAGCAACAGAAGCTCCAGGCAGCCGAGTACGCCCAGGTCTTCGGTACGCCCGATCCGCACGTCTTCCAGTCGGCCCGCACCGCGGAAGGCGACGCCATCGTCATGCGCGCGCACCAGGCGGCCCGCGAGGCAATTCGTGCTGCGGCACCGAACGCGAAGGTCGGCCTCACGCTGTCGCTGCACGACATCCAGTGGATCCCCGGCGGCGAGGCCGTGGCCGCCGCCGAGTGGGGCGAGGAGTTCACCCACTACCTGCCCGCCCTTGCAGGCGACGACTTCCTGGGCGTGCAAAACTACGCGCGCGCCATCGCGGGCCCCGATGGCGACTTGCCCGTGCCCGAGGGCGCCGAGGTCACACAGGCCGGTTACGAGTACTACCCGCAGGCGCTCGAGCACGTGCTGCGCAAGGTGGCACAGGGTTTTGAAGGCACCCTTTACGTCACGGAGAACGGCATCGCGACGGACGACGACGAGCGCCGCCGCGAGTTCATCTCAAGCGCCCTGGGCGGCGTGCGTCGCTGCCTCGCCGACGGCCTGCCCATCGGCGGCTACTTCTACTGGAGCCTGCTCGATAACTGGGAGTGGCAGCACGGCTACAGCAAGACCTTCGGCCTCATCGCCGTCGACCGCGAGACCCAGAAGCGCTCCGTGAAGCCGAGCCTCTTCTTCCTCGGCGGCATGCGCTAGCCCAAGACACCGCCGATCCCCGTTTACAAGGCAGCGAACGATTCGCTGCGGCGCCCTAAAGACACGAACTCGCGAGAATGTACGATTGACTGGCGACTGAGTGAGTAGCAATGGGTTTCGAGTGGCGCACAACTGCGCAAACGCACACGAAACCGGGCCGGCTACTCAGCCGACCCGGTTTCAATCGTACATTCTCAGCAGTTTGAGCGACCGGCGCGCCGCTTACAGGCTGCGGAGCGCGTCCACAAGGGCGACCTTGCCCTCGGCGACCTCGGCGGCCTGCTTGATCACGCGCGCGGGGACGCCCGCCACGACCGCGCCGGGGGCAACGTCCTCGACGCAGACGGCGCCGGCGGCCACGACGGCGCCCTTGCCCACGCGAACGCCCTCGAGCACGACGGCGTTCGCGCCGATCATGACGTCGTCCTCGATGATCACCGGCGTGGCGCTCGCCGGCTCGACGACACCCGCGAGCACGGTGCCCGCGCCGATGTGACAATGCTTGCCCACCGTCGCGCGGCCGCCCAGCACGGCGCCCATGTCGATCATGGTGCCCTCGCCGATGACGGAGCCGATGTTGATGACGGCGCCCATCATGATGACGGCGTTGTCGCCGATCTCCACCTTCTCGCGGATGATGGCGCCCGGCTCGATGCGAGCCTTGATGTTCAGCTTGTTGAGCATCGGCACGCCGGTGTTGCGGCCGTCGTTCTCGATGACGAGGTCCTCGACGGCGTCGCCGGCGGCCTCGAGCACGGGGCCGAGCTCGGCGTAGTCGGCAAAGACGACCTTGTCCGCGCCCTCGCCGAAGACGTGGTCAGCGCAGGAGAGGTCGAGCTCGGCGCCCTCCTTCACGCGGATGTAGGCCTTGACCGGGGTCTTCTTGGGGGCGATGGCGATGTAGTTGATGATCTCCTGGGCGTCCATGCGAAGGTGTTCTCCTATCGTTCGTTGGCAAGAAGGGCGGCCGCGCGGCCGCCCCGGGGCGGATGTTCCGCTCGGTTACTCGAACATGAGCTGCTCGAAGGTGTAGAAGCCGTTCTCCGTGCGCGCGAGCAGGCGCTTGGCCGCGGCCACGGCGCCGTTGACGAAGATCTGGCGGCTCGTCGCGCGGTGCGTGAGGCAGACCTCCTCGTCGGTCCCGAAGAAGTGCACCTCGTGGGTGCCCGCCTCGGTGCCGCCGCGCAGCGAGTGCATACCGATCTCGTTGGCCGGGCGCGCGCCGACCATGCCTTCTCGCCCGTGGGCGACCGTGCGCTCGTGAGCGGGGTCGACGGCGTCCAGGAGCAGCAGTGCCGTCCCGGAGGGGGCGTCGGCCTTCTGGTTGTGATGGGTCTCGACGATCTCGCAGTCCCACTCGCCGAGGGCGAGAGCCGCCTGGGCCGCCGCGCGCTTGAGCGCGGCCACGCCGAGCGAGTAGTTGGCGGAGTAGATCACGCGGGTCTTCTCGCCGAGGGCGTGCAGGCGGGCGAGCTCGTCGTCCGAGAAGCCCGTGGTGCCCGAGACCAGCGCGGCGCCCGTGCGCTCGACGTAGGCCAGCACGTGGGGCAGGCCCGCCTTGTTGGAGAAGTCGATGACGAGGTCGACCACCGGCGCGCGGCCGTCGAGCTCGTCGGCGTTGCTCACGTCGTAGATTCCCTCCACGGCGAACCCGCCGTCGGCGTCGAGCTTCTGGGCGATGAGCTGGCCCATGCGGCCGCCGCCCACCAGGATGACGCTCGTGAGCTGCACGTCGTTCTCGTTAGTCAATCAGACCAGCCCCTTCCATGGCGCGGTACAGGCGCTCGCGGTCGCCGTCGGCCATCGGCCACAGCGGCTTGCGGTAATACTCGTCGATAAGCCCCATCTTCGCCAGCGCGGCCTTGACGGGGATCGGGTTGACCTCGCAGAAGAGCGCGTGGATAAGCTCGAGGTTCTCGATCTGCGCCTTGCGCGCGGCCTCGACGTTGCCGGCGAGGTAGTCGGCGCACAGGTCATGGACGGTCTTCGGCGCGACGTCGGCCCAGACCGAGATGACGCCCGAGGCGCCCAGGCTCATGAGCGGCACGATCATGTCGTCGTTGCCCGACATCATGCGGAAGTCGTCGGAGAGGCAGTGCGCGATGTCCGCGGCGTAGGAGATGTCGCCGGACGCTTCCTTGATGCCCCAGCAGTTGGGGTGGACGGAGAGGCGCTCGACGTTGTTGACGGAGATCTTGCAGCCCGTGCGGCCGGGAATGTTGTAGAGGATGCACGGCACGTTGACGGCGTCCATGACGTCGGCGAGGTGGTGGTACATGCCCTCCTCGTTCGACTTGTTGTAGTACGGGCTGATGATGAGCAGGCCGTCCACGCCGAGCTTCTGGAGCTCGAGCGACTTGCGCAGCGACTCGCCGGTGCAGTTGGAGCCGGAGCCGCCGATGACGGGGACGCGGCCGGCCGCGCGCTGCACGACGCACTCGGCCACGGCCAGGTCCTCGGAGTCCGTCATGGTGGCGGACTCGCCGGTGGTGCCGAGCACCAGGATGCCGTCGGTGCCGTTGGCCAGGTGGAAGTCCACGAGGCCCTCGAGCTTCTCGAAGTCGACCGAGCCGTCGCGCTTGAACGGCGTGATGAGCGCGACGACCGAGCCTGTGAGGTTGCTCATGTCCATAGAGGGTTTCCTTTCATCAAACATCTAATGACGCGGCGGGGTTGCCCGGTCGCGTCACTTCTTTGCAAGGCAAGAGAAGCGCGGGTCGTCGTCGAAGGTGGCGAAGTAGTCCGCCTGCGTCTCGGCGCGGCGGATGCGCTGGACCGAGCCGTCCTCGCGCAGCAGCAGCTCCGCCGAGCGGAGCGACCCGTTGTAGTTGTAGCCCATCGAGAACCCGTGGGCGCCCGCGTCGTGAATAAACAGCAGGTCGCCGATGCCGGTCTCGGGCAGCATCCGGTCGTGGGCGAACTGGTCGTTGTTCTCGCAGAGGCGCCCGACGACGTTGTACTCGCGGCGCGCCGGCTCGTCTTCCTTGCCCATGACCGTGATGTGGTGGTAGGCGTCGTAGATGGCCGGGCGCATGAGATTGGCCGCGCACGCGTCCACGCCGAGGTAGTCTTTGTAGGTGACCTTCTCGTGGATGACGCGCGTGACGAGGCCGCCCGCGGGGGCGAGCATCCAGCGCCCGAGCTCGGAGCAGATCCGCACGTCGTCCATACCGGCGGGAAGAAGCACCTGCTCATAGGCCTCGCGAACGCCCTCGCCGATGGCGGCGATGTCGGCCGCGGGGTCCTCGGGCGCGTAGTCGACGCCGACGCCGCCGGAGAGGTCGATCAGGCAGACGTGAACGCCGAGCTCGTCGCGGGCCCGCACCGCGAGCTCGAAGAGCTGGCGGGCCAGGCGCGGATAGTAGTCGTTCTCCTGCGTGTTGCTGGCCAGGAACGCATGGATGCCGAAGTCCTCGACGCCGAGCTCGGCCAGGCGCGCGAACGCCTCCATGAGCTGCGGGACCGTCATGCCGAACTTGGCGTCCTGGGGGTTGCCGATGATGCCGTTGGCCGAGGAGAAGGTCCCGCCCGGGTTCACGCGGCAGCAGACCATCTTCGGCAGCTCGCCGCCGAGCGCGCGGACGAGGCAATCGACCATGTCGAGCGAGTCCAGGTTGATGATGGCGCCGAGCTCGGCCGCCCGGCGGTAGTCCTCGTCGGGCGTGTCGTTGGAGCTGAGCATGATGTCCCGCCCCGTGACGCCACAGGCCTCGGCGAGCGTGAGCTCGGTGCCCGTGGCGCAGTCGCAGCCGCAGCCCTCCTCGGCGAGGATGCTCACGATCCAGGGGTTCGGCGTGGCCTTGACGGCGAAGTACTCCTTGAAGCCCGGGTTCCACGAGAAAGCGGCGTTGAGCGCGCGGGCACGGCGACGGATCTCGGCCTCGTCGTAGAGGTGGAAGGGCGTCGGATACTCGGCGCATATGGCCTCGAGCTGGGCCTTATTGACGAACGGGCGCTTCTCCATGCGCGCTGCTCCTTGCATATACGTGCGGGGGCGCCCTCGTGCGGGACCGGCACAGCGAGGCCGGCCGGGCCCAGGCGATAGCGCTCCCGCGGCCTTATTGCCGCAGACAGTCCCGCGGGTGTTCCCCGCGGGCCCACCTCCGCCCCGTGCCCGGGGCAAGAAGTTCGGCGGGCAGTCGCCTCGCCCCGGGATCGGCGCCTGCCGGCTCCCCCGAGGCTCTTCGTGCCCGCGCCCTCTATCGGTTTGCCCACGGTAACACCCCCGCGCCCGCGGCTCAACCCATAACACGCAGACGAAACACTCTACACGGCCCGCCGACCTCGGGCACGGGCTCGGGGCGCGGCGACGCTTGCCATTGCTGCGCGGCGCGAATTCGGGGCGCCAACCAGCCGCCCGAAACGTCGCACGGGTGCAGCCGAGCCGAATTTTGGGACTTGCGGCCCACGGGGGCGCCCCGCGCGGGCCGCAGGGGTATTACGCGGCGGCACGGCTGCGGCCAGAATCAAGGCAACAAGCAAGGCACGGCACGGCGAGAGGAGAAGGCCATGGGCGTCGAGAGCGTCAACTATCAGTGCCCGGCGTGCGGCGGGCCCCTGCGCTACGACGGCGCGAAGGCGATGCTGGTCTGCGACCACTGCGACTCCGAGTTCGGGGTGGCCGAGGTCGAGGCGCACTACGCGGCCAAGCAGCAGGCGGCGGAGGGCAAGGCAGCTGCGTCCGCGGTAAACGAGGCGCAGGCCAGCGACGGTGCGGCGACCCTCGACGCCGCCTACCGCTGCTCCTCCTGCGCAGCCGAGCTCGTCTGCGACGAGACCACCGCCGTCACCGAGTGCCCCTACTGCGGCAACCCCGTCGTCGCGGCCGGTCGTCTCGCCGGCGAGTTCCGCCCCCAGCTCGTCATCCCCTTCAAGCTCGACCGCGACGCCGCCAAGGCCGCCCTGGCCGAGCACTACAAGGGCAAGGCGCTTCTTCCCAAGGGGTTCGTCGACGGAAACCGGATCAACGAGGTCCAGGGCGTCTACGTGCCCTTCTGGCTCATGGACACGACGGCGGGGGCGAGCGCCACCTACACCGCCACGAAGACCCGGCGCCGGCGCGAGGGCGACGACGAGATCGTCGACACCGACCACTTCGACGTGGAGCGCGCGGGCACGATGAGCTTCTCGCGGATCCCCGTGGACGCCTCCACGAAGATGCCCGACGCCCACATGGACGCCATCGAGCCCTTCGATTACGGCGCGCTCGTGCCGTTCTCGGTGGCCTACATGCCGGGGTTCGTGGCCAACCGCTACGACGAGGACGCCGCGGCGTGCCGGGCGCGCGCGGAGAAGCGCGTGGACGCGAGCGCCGGCCAGGCCCTCCGGAAGAGCGTCGAGGGCTACGACAGCGTCTCTTGCCAGCGCTGCGACGTCGAGAAGGACTGGGCGGAGCCGGTCTACGCGCTCATGCCCGTCTGGATGCTCGGCACCACCTGGGAGGGGCAGCAGTTCCTCTTTGCCATGAACGGCCAGACCGGGCGGCTCGTCGGCGACCTCCCGGTGGACAAGAGAAAGCGCGCCCTCATCGGCGCGGGCGTCTTCGCGGCGCTCTTCGCCGCGTGCCTCGCCGCGGTCAAGCTCGGCGGCTTCCTCGCCAAGAACGCGCCGGCCATCCAGTGGGGCTTCATGCTGCTCGTCCCGCTGCTGGTCGCCCTCATCGTCTGCGCGAGCCTCACCGCCCAGATGAAGAGCGCCGTCGAGGCCGCGCACGCCAGTAACTACCTCGACGCGTCCACGCTCCAGATCACACGGCGCCGGGACGTCTTCACGCACACCACGACCGAGGTGGTCCATCACGAGAAGACGGACAAGAAATCATAGCGGCATCGCAATGCGCCGCAGGTCAAAGGGCGTATTTACCAACATCACCAACGAGAGGAGCGCATCATGGGACTTCTGAAGGCAGGCATCGGGGCGGCCGGCGGCGTGCTCGCCGACCAGTGGCGCGAGTACTTCTATTGCGAGGCCCTGGACGCGGACACCTTGGTGGCAAAGGGCGCCAAGCGCACGGGAGGCCGCAGCTCCAACACGCGCGGCGAGAACAACGTCATCTCCGACGGCTCGATCGTGGCGGTGGCGGACGGCCAGTGCATGATGATCGTCGAGAACGGCAAGGTGCTCGAGGTCTGCGCCGAGCCGGGCGAGTTCGTCTACGACACGGGTACCGAGCCCTCGGTCTTCTCGGGGAGCCTCGGCGACGCGGTCAAGCGGTCGTTCGAGCAGGTGGGAAGCCGTTTCTCCTTCGGCGGGGACGCGGGCAAGGACCAGCGCGTCTATTACTTCAACACCAAGGAGATCGTGGGCAATAAATACGGCACCGCAAGCCCCGTCCCCTTCCGCGTGGTCGACGAGAAGATCGGCCTGGACGTGGACATCACCGTGCGCTGCAACGGCGAGTACTCCTACCGGCTCGTAGACCCGCTCATGTTCTACAAGAACGTCTGCGGCAACGTCGACGACGCCTATACGCGCGACCTCATCGACTCCCAGCTCAAAAGCGAGCTTCTCACCGCGCTGCAGCCGGCCTTCGCGCGTATCAGCGAGATGGGCATCCGCTACAGCGCCGTACCCGCCCACACCAGGGAGCTCGCCGACGCGCTGAACGAGGAGCTCTCGCACCAGTGGAGAGAGACGCGCGGCATCGAGATCGCGGCCTTCGGCGTGAACACCATCTCGGCGCCGGAGGACCAGGAGCAGATGATCCGCGACCTGCAGAAGGCGGCCGTCATGGCCAACCCCGCGATGGCGGCGGCCAACATCGCCGCTGCCCAGAGCGACGCCATGCGGACCGCGGCGGCCAACCCCTCGGGCGCCGCCATGGGCTTCATGGGCATGGGGATGGCGAGCGGCATGGGAGGCATGAACGCGGCGCAGCTCTTCGGGCAGGCGGCGCAGTCACAGCAGCCAGTGGCAAACCAGGCGCAGGTAAGCGGTGTGACCGGCGGCATGGCGGCGGCTGCGCCGGCCCCCGCGGCGGGCGGCGCCTGGACCTGCTCCTGCGGCGCGCAGAACACCGGCAAGTTCTGCGGCAACTGCGGCAGCCCCAAGCCCGAGGCGGCCGGGCCCTGGTTCTGCACCAACTGCGGCACACAGAACACGGGCAACTTCTGCTCCGCCTGCGGCACCAAGCGCCCGTAGCCTCCCGGCCCGCGCGAAGGCCCGGAACCCGGGGGCGGAAGGCCCCGAGCGGGAAGCGACTCTCCCCTCTTCCTTCCGCCCCGCAAGCGACGAACGACCGCTCGAGAAAGGAGCACACCATGAAGAAGAAACTCACGGCACTTATCACCAGCGCCGCGTGCGCCCTGTGCGCCGTCGCGATGTGCCTCGTCATAGCCGGCTGCGGCGGCTCGACCTCGGCGGCAGAGCCCGTGGGCAAGGACATGCTCGGCTACTGGGAGCTCACGAGCGGCAAGGCCGACGGCGAGGAGCTCACCGCCGAGGAGGTCGAGTTCATGGCCTCCATCGACGTGAAATTCCTCCTCTACCTCGCCGAGGACGGGACCGCCACGGTCGACACCTTCGGCACGGTCGAAGACCTGACCTGGGACTATGACAAGGCGACCCTGGCCTACGCCGGCGTGACCGGCACGTTCAAGCTCTCCGGCGGCACCCTCATCTACGGCGACGGCGGCTCCAACGAGCTCGTGTTCAAGAAGGGCGACGACTCCGCGGCCGAGAAGATCGAGCAGGACCGCAAGTCGATGGAGGAAGGCGCGGCCGGCACCGCCGTGGAGACCCAGCGCGTCGCCATCGACCCGCCCATCGTCATCGCCGACGACGAGGTCGCGAACATCACCGCGGTCGCACGCGTGGTGGACGAGAACGGCATGGGCGGCATCGAGCTCGCCATCGTCAACAAGTCCGGCGAACGCTTCGCGACGCACACGCTCACTGACGGCACCGTCAACGGCCGCACGTACGAGACCTACGACTACGCCGACGTCAACGCCGGGGAAACGGCCAACGAGGTCGTCGCATTCGACGGGATCACCACCATCGACGAGCTGAAGGACGTCAACTTCACGCTCACCGTCTACGAGGTCAAGTACTTCAACGACCTCGGCGTCTACGAGGTCAGCATCCCGTAGCGCAGGACGGGGCGACGCCGGAAGCGGCGCGGCGGCGCGCCACATAATCGCGTCCCCGGCGACGGCGGCCGGGCTTCTTGCCACAAAACCGCGTCCCCGGCGACGGCCCTGGTCTTCTTGCCACAAATACGCGCCCCCGGCGACGTTGCGATGTCGCCGGGGGCGTTGATCTGTGGCGGGCAGCAGGTTTCAAGTCGCCGGGGGCGTTGTTCTGTGGCGAGAATAGCGGGGGCCGTCGCCGGGGACGCGGTTCTGTGGCGAGAAGGGCAAGGCGCGCCGCCCGTGACAAGAAACCCTGCCCAACCCGCTATTCTCCGCCGAGCCCGGGCACGATGTTGCCCTCGGCCACCGCGTGGACCGCGAGCCGCAGGATGTTGTCGTAGCCCGTCTTGGCCAGGATCTCGCCGATGCGGCGCTTGACGGTGCCTTCGCTCATGTAAAGCTCGGCGGCGATCTCCTTGCGCGTCTTGGCCTCGCACACCAGGCGCAGGATCTGGACCTCGACGTCCGTGAGCGCGGCGGTGCCGGAGAAAATCGAGTCGGGCGCCTTCGGGAACGTCTGGTAGCCCGAGGCGGTGGAGCGCATGACGGCGAGAAGCTCATCGATCCCGACGTTCTTGTAGACGAAGCTGTCCACACCGGCGCTTCTCGCCTGCTCGACGAAGGTGACCTCGGGCATGCCCGTCATGATGACCACGCGAACCGACGGGTCGGCCTCCTTGATGCGCCGCGCAGCGACGATGCCGTTGGAGCCGTTCTCCGTGCAGACGTCCATGAGCACGAGCGCGCACCCGAGCTCGGCCGCCCGCGCCGGGGCCTCGGCCGCGTCGGCGAGGCTCGCCGCCACGTGCATGTCCGCCTGGGCGTTTATCGCGCAGGCCAGGCTCTCGCGCAGCATCGCCTGGTCCTCGACCAGAAGCACCTCGATCATCTTGCTCCCCCTTCCATGGGAATCTCGGCGCGGAGCGTGAACCGCGCGCCCCGCTCCGCGCTAAGCGTGCCGCCCAACGCGCCGACCCTTCTTCGCATGCCCGCGATGCCGCCCCGCTCGATAATCGGGCCCTCGCCCGCCTCCCCGTCGTCGAAGACGGTGAGCACGAAGACCCGCCCCCCGCGACGCGGCCCCATGTCGACGAAGACGCGTCGCGCGTGGCCGTGGCGGCACGCGTTCGTGCACGCCTCGCGGACAATATGGGCGAGCACGGAGCCGGCCTCGCCGGCGGGAAGCTCCCCTGCGACCTCAACATCGACCCCAACCAGGGCAAACGCGGCCACGACCGCCTCCAACTCGGCGGAAGCGTCCCGGCCGCCGCCGCGAAGGTCGGCCATAACGGACGAGAGGAGCCGGTCCAGCTCCGCCACCGACGCGGCGTCGGTGCGCCCCGTCTCCAGATAGCGGTGCAGGATAGAGAGCCGCTGGCCCACGACGTCGTGGACTCGAGAGCGCATGCGCAGGTAAGCCGCGGCCTCGGCGGCGCAGCCCACGTCCGCAAGCGTCGCCCGCAGCTCCTCGGCCGCCTCCTCGATCTCGCGGTTCGTCCGGCTAAGCGCGGCGTTCGTGCGCACCGCCTCGGTTACGTCGAGGCACACGATTCTAGCCCCGCGCCCCTGCGCCCCGCCCACGTCCCGGGCAAAAAGCCAGGTCGTGGCGTCGGGAAGGTCGACCAGCAGGCGTTGCTGCCCTGCGGCAAGCGCCTCGGGCACGCCGAGTGAGCTCGCCTCCGCGGAAAGGTCGCGGCCGAGCGCGGAGAGGCGCCTCCACAGCCCGCTCTGGTCGCCGAGGTCGCACGGGAACCCGAGGGCCTGGAGGCATTCCCGCATCCGCACGTTCATAAAGGCGGACCCGCCGGTCGCCCCGACGACCAGGATGCCCGCGGGTATGCCCATGAGGGCCTCCGCCAGGCTCAGCCCCGAGAGCTCTTCCGAGCGCCTGACCAGGTCGTCCACGATCCCGGAAAGCCCGCGGAAGAGGAACCACGCGATGTCGAGAACCGCCGCGACGTTCCAGGCGGGTCCGAGCGCGCGTATGACCGCCGGCGCGCACAGGCCCATGAACAGGGCGTCTGCCAGGGCGGCCGGCGCGCGCAGGCGCACCGCGTAGACAACGGCCAGGGCGGCGAACAGCGCGTTTACCCACAGCAGCCAGAACGCCCGCGAGGCCTCGAGCGCCCAGGCAAGCACCGGCGCGCCGATAAGCCCGGCCCCCACGGTGAGGATCAGCGCGAGCGCCAAATGAAGCAAGGCCGCGAGCTCGAGGGCGCACGCGAGAAGCCCGGACGCACGACGCCCCCGGAACAGAACGAGGAAGAGATGCACCACCTGAAGCCCGACGCAGACGAACTCGCCCGCGACGACGGCCATCAGGCTCGCCTCGTTGAGCAGCGGCGCGTTCACGCGGCCTCCCCTCCCCTCACGCGCGCGAGGAGCAAGAGGCGCCCGACATCGCCGGAAACCGAATAGATGACGTCGCAGGCGTCCAGCCGCTCGCGCAGGGCACGGGTTCGAGGCAGGTCGCCCAGGTCCGCGTGATCCTCGGACTGCAGGTGCGCGCGGAGCTCGACCGTGCCGTCGCCCCTCTCGCCGAGGTGGTACATGAGCACGGGCGAGTCGCATTCGAAGGCGACGAACGCCATAGCGTAGATACAGTCGTAGAGCGTGCTCGCCTGCGCGGCCGCCACCGGGCGGGTCAGGTTGGCGATGGCGGCGCAGTCTATGCCGACGGCGCGCAGGTCGCAGGCGAGCTCGTTGGCGATAAGGACGATGCGGTCGCGGTCGAGCTCCGGGTCGGCCGCCTCGGCGAGCACGAGCGAGCCCTTGCGCTTGCAGTAGGCGACGAGCATCCGCGCGCGCTCGAGCTGCCGGCGCCGGGCGGCGGAGTCGTCCGGAAGGCCGCGCAGAAGCGCAGACACCTCGGCCATAGAAGCCGAGAGCGCCGCGTCCACGTCCCCCACCAGGCGCGACTCCGCCTCGAGGCCCGCCAGGAGCTCGGCCACGTCGCGATCGTGCTCGAGGGTGCGTCGGTCGCGCTCAAGGTCGGAGCCTCGGCGCGCGAGGGTTCGGTTGAGCGCGCGCAGGCCGCTCATGTCCTGGGCAAGAAGCGCCGTGCCGCCGGAGAGCGGCCAAGCGTAGAAGACGTCGTCGGGGTCGTCAGGCAACGTGAACGTCCCCGGCGCGGCGCTTCTCGCCCGCTCGGCTGCTGCGGCGCGCACGGGGCCGGCAGCGCGCGTCTTGCGGAAGAGCGAGCCGTCGCGGGAAAGGATGGCCAGGTCGAACGGCAGCTCGTCGAACACGCGCGCGAACGACCGCGTCGAGGGAATGAGCCCCAGTTCGAGGCAGAGCTCGAGGGTCGCCATGACCACGATGCCGTAGACGAGCGAGAAGTTGAGCGAGGCGGCCCACTCGAGGCGGAAGGCGTACGCCGCGCAGAAAAGGAGCCCCGCCAGCGCGACCGCGGCCGCGGGAACGACGAGCCCGCGCAGCGTGGCGCGGCTCGCCCGCCACAGCACCCCAAAGAAGGCCAGGTAAAGCACCGTGCTGTACGCAAAGAACGCCCAGTATGCGGGCCCGTAGCCGTAGTGCCCGACGATTCCCGGGTTCGGCACGCCGAAGGTGAAGAAGAGGCGGTGCGCGTCGTTTGTGAGCGCGAGGGCGGAGAACGCGACGGCCGTGGCGACGCAGGCGGCCCGCAGGCGGCGGCGCCATGCGCCCATCTCGACCGCGGCCGCGCGCAAGGCGCACGAGAGGCACAGCGGCGGGACGCACGACATCGGGATGTAGTAGGCGTACCACAGGTAGCGGGCGAGGACCAGGTCGGTCGTGTTCCATTTGACGGCGACGGCAAGAAGCCACAGGTCAAGAAGCACGGCAACCGCCGCGAGCCGGCGAGAGATCCACGGGTCCTGGCAGCGCAGGTACGCCATGACGCCCCAGAACGAGACGACCACGCCGAAAACGCAGTTCAAAGCCGTGCGGTCGATCCCCGCCGAGCCGGCGGCCGCAGCGGCCGAGGGCACGGACGGCGGCGACGCCAGCGCGAGCGCGACGACCAGCAAGGCGTACGCGAGGGCGGCGGCCGCGCATGCGGCGACCAGGCGCGTCTTTTGCCCTCGTGTGAAGATGGCCAGAACAGAACCGTTTGACATGCGCGGCACCTCCCCTATTCCTGAAGGTACGCGATTGGGCGAGACGACCGCAAGGACATCGGTCCCGAATCGCCGAGCGGCGAGGACACGCCCCGCCGCTCGGAAAGCAATTAATTATTCGCATGGCGCGCCGCCGGGCGCAAAGCCTTGCCCGCGCCACGCGCATGAGGCGCCGCTACCCCTGCGCGTCCTCGTCCACGTCGACGACGACGGGCCTGAAGACGGCGGTGTCGCCGCCGATGATGCGGCTCCCCACGTAACGTGCCTCGTCGTCGTGGGCGCGGCGCGTGGCCGCGTCGAAAAGGTCGACGTCCTCATCGGCCCCCAAAGGCGCGTCGTTCTCCTCGAGCACCACCTCGGAGCCGCCCTCGCGCGCCATGTACTCCCGGGTCGCCTCGGCAAGCGCCTCGTTCGCGCGCTCCACGGCCTCGGGGAGCTCGACGTACTTGAGCACGTGCTGACGCTTGGCGCGGGCAAAGAGCGGCACGTACTCGAACAGAAGCGACGAGTTCTCCAAGCCGTACCAATGCGCCGGCGAGCCGCAGACGCGGCGGATGAGGTACTTCGCCATGATCACATTGCGGTCGAGCGCCGAGATGTCGGCCGAGCTCGACGGCACCTTGCGGATCAGGCAGAAGCGGAAGTCGCCCACCTGCCCCTTGTCCTTGTAAATGGAATAGCGGTGGTGCTGCGGCGCAATCTTGTTGTCTGCCACGAGCTTCTCGACGACCTGGTAGAGATACTCGTTCACGCGCTGGTTCACACGGAAGCCCAGGCGGATCTGCACCTTAAAGAGGAAATCGGTCCCGAAGGTGTTGATCGAGAACTCGTGCGTGTTGGGCTCGTCGGTGACCTGGATGTTCAGGAAAAAGTACGCGCGTGCGCGCTTGGGGCGTTTATCGAGGATCGAGTAGAGGATGTCGCGGTCGAGGTGGTCGGGCGACGAGTCGTTTGTGAGGAACACCAGGTTATCCGCCAGGTACGGAATCTCGTCGTCTGCCCGCAGGTCGAAGATCTGATCGAGGTACTCGGCGACGGGAAGGTAGACGCTCTGCGTACGCTCGATGGCGGTGCCACGGCGCCAGATGTACATGACCGCGAAGATAAGCGCCGCGAGGATCACGGTCACGTAGCCGCCGTGCATGAACTTCGTGAGGCTCGAGAAGAAGAACGACGCCTCGATCGCCGCGAAGAACACGAGGAACGGCACCGCGGCGACGAGACGCCTGCGCACGCGCGATAGGTACATAAACAGCAGGATCGTCGTCATGAGCATGGTCACCGTGATGGCCAGGCCGTAGGCGGCCTCCATGTGCGACGAGGTCTGGAAGAGGAGCACGACTCCGATGCAGCTCACCCACATGATGTTGTTCACGAGCGGGATGTAGATCTGGCCCTTGGTCTCGGAGGGGTAGGCGATGCGCATGTGCGGCATGAGGTCGAGGCGGATCGCCTCGGAGATGATGGAGTAGGAGCCGGTGATGAGCGCCTGAGAGGCGATGATGGCCGCGAAGGTCGAGAGCACGACGGCGAACACGCGCACCGCCTCGGGGAGCATCTGGAAGAACGGGTTGAGCTCGGGCATGGCGGCGAGCGCGGGGTCGCCGTTGTTCGCGAGGATCCATGCGCCCTGGCCCAGGTAGTTAAGGATGAGGCAGAGCTTCACGAACGGCCAGGAGGCGTAGATGTTCGCCTTGCCCACGTGCCCCATGTCCGAATAGAGCGCCTCGGCGCCGGTGGTGCAGAGGAAGACGTTGCCGAGCACCATGAGGCCGGCGCGGTTAAGGTTGCCGTCAAAGAGGAAGAGGATGCCGCGCACCGGGTTCAGGGCGCGGAACACGTCGAGGTCGGCGCCCACGTTCACCAGGCCGACGACACCGAGATAGAGGAACCACACGGTCATGATCGGGCCGAACGCCTTGCCGATGGTGGCGGTGCCGGCGCGCTGCATGGCAAAGAGCACGCACAGGATAACGATGGTGATCGCGACCACGACCCCCTGGTCGTCACCGATGAGCCCGTGGAAGAAGTCGATCGTGCGCAGACCCTCGATGGCCGTGGTCACGGTGACGGCGGGGGTGAGGATGCCGTCGGCGAGAAGCGCCGCGCCGCCCACCATGGCGGGGATGATCAGCCACTTGCCGCACCTCTTGACGAGGGAATACAGCGCGAATATGCCCCCCTCGTTGTGGTTGTCGGCCTTCATAGCCACGAGCACGTACTTGACCGTGGTGATGAGGGTCATCGTCCAGATGATGAGGGAAAGCGCGCCCATGACCACATCCTTGCTCATTGTGGCAAGGCCGCCATTGCCGCTCATAATGGCCTTGAGCGTGTACATCGGGCTCGTGCCGATGTCTCCGTAGACTACGCCGAGCGTGACGAGGATCATGGCCGCGCTGATGGGGATGGACCTCTGGGCAGAGGCCCCGGCCGTTTTTGTGGATGCCAAGAATAGCTCCTTTATCCAAACGAAGCGGCAACCCTATGGTTCAGGCTTCCGCAATTGCAACAGAGGATTCTAGGTCTTTGGCCGCGGGAATCAATGTCGTTTTTCGAGGCCATACATCGCGCGGGCGCGCGCATCCAGGTCTACACTCGTGCCAACGGCGCTAAGAAGGGGACGCGATGGACCAGAAGCTCGTGAAGGCTGCGAAGGATTACGCGCGCGAGGCACACGAGGAGGAGCTCGAGCTGCTGCGGACGCTGGCGCGCATCCCGGCGCCGACGGGGAGCGAGGAGCGGCGCGCGGCGTTCGTCGAGCGCTGGCTGCTCGAGCAGGGCGCGTCGCGCGAGCAGGTCGCGGTCGACGCGGCCGGTAACGTCGTCCTCACCCTGGCGGGCGCCGACCGCTCGCGCTGCTCGGTCTTTTCGGCGCACATGGACGTGGTGGCCAACGACGAGGACGAGCTCCCCTTCCGCGAGGACGCGAAGCGCATGTATGCCCCTGGCGTGGGCGACGACACGGCGAACCTGGTCGGGCTGCTCATGGCAGCGAAATGGCTCCTTGCGCAGAAACCGCGGCTCAAGCACGACGTCTTGATCGTGGCGAACACCTGCGAAGAAGGGCTCGGCAACCTCGCGGGCACCAAAGCGCTTGTTGCAAGCCTTGGTGTAAGCGGCAAAGCCATCGCCGACTTCACGTCGTTCGACCTGTACCTGGGGCAGCACATAGTGAGCGCCGTGGGGTCGCACCGCTGGCGCGCGACGTGCCGCTGCGAGGGCGGCCACTCGTGGGAGGACGCGGGCGCCCCGAGCGCGATCGAGGCCGTGAGCCGTGTCATCTGCGGCCTCTACGACCTGCCGCTCCCCGACGGCGCCAAGACCAGCGTGAACGCAGGCTGCGTGCGCGGCGGCACGACCGTGAACGCCATCGCCTCCGAGGCCGAGGCGCTGCTCGAGTACCGCTCGGCGAGCCATGAGAACCTCGCCTTCATGCGCGGGCGCTTCGAGGCCATGGTCGAGGGCCTGCGCGGGCATGGGGTCGAGATCGAGCTTGAGCTCATCGGCGAGAGACCCGCGAGCCCCGCGGCAGACCCGAAGGGGCAAAAAGCGCTCGTCGCGGCGGGCGACGCCGCCATCCGGGAGGCCGCCGGCACCGAGCCGGCCCACCAGCAGTCCTCGACCGACGCGAACGTGCCCCTCTCGCTGGGCGTGCGCGCCCACACCATGGGCGCCGTCGCCGGCGCGCTTCTCCACACCCGCGACGAGTGGGTCGAGAAATCGAGCTTGGAGCCCGGACTTGCGCTTATCCTCGCCCACATACTGGATTTGGCCGGCGAGTAGGCCGCCCGAGGAGCCCTTGTGCACGTGCACCCTGGCCGAGCCTTGGTACTCGGCCGGTTCCGCGAGCGCGCTGGCCCTGTCCGCTTCGAAAACGGACCGAGTACCGATCGCGGTGCGCCGCCGGCTCGCATCCCGTGGTATTCGGTGCTTTTTTCGCGCACGCACCCGAGGCAAATTGGTTCTCGGCCGATTCCGCGAGCGCGCCGCACCCGGCCCGCGTCGAAAACCAGCCGAGTACCGATCGCGGTGCGCCGCAGGCCCGCCATCAGTGGTATTCGGCGCCATTTCCGCGCACCCAAGGCGGAAATTTGGTACCCGGCAGATTTCCCGCGCACGCACCCGAGACGAATTGGTACTCGGTCGATTCCACAAGCAGCCCAACCGGCACGCCGCGATCAACCCCTGCCGGCCCAGTCCCCGCGCCCAGCAACGGCCCGCCGCCTAAAGAAAAAGGAGCCCTCGGCTCCCCGTCCCTGCCTATGCGCTGTACTTGACCACGATGCCCGCATCGGAATGGTTCATGGCGTGGGACTCGAACCATTCGTGGACCTCGCGGAAAAGCCAGGCGGGGCTGTCGGCGAAGAACTCACGCTCGTGGTTATCAAAGATTGCACGATAGTTTCCGCCGACCAACCAGCCGTTGCGGCACGCGTTATAGACCTTACGCTGGGAATCGTTGAGCTTCCAAAGAGACATGGTGTTTCCTTTCGTCGTTCGTTGTTTGTCGGGGATAGAATACCGTCAAAACTGCCGCGGCAAACGTAAAACGTTTGAATGTGCATGTCCTGTGTTCGGCGATATAATCTATGTATATCGTTTGCTACTCAATAAGGATTTCGCTATGAATCTGAAGCAGCTCGAGTACTTCATCGCCATCGCCGAGGAGCACCAGATCACCGCGGCGGCGCGCAGGCTCCACATCTCGCAGCCACCTCTCTCCTACGAGCTCGCCAAGCTGGAGAAGGAGCTCGGCGTGCAGCTCGTCGTCCGCGGGCCCCGGAGCGTCTCGCTCACCGAGGCCGGCAAGGTGCTCTACGAGCGCGCGACCCGGCTCGTGGCCCTCGCCCGCGCGACGGAGCGCGAGGTCGCGAACGTCGGATCGGGGGCCGGCGGCACGATCACGCTCGGCGTCGACCCGAGCTGCGCGGGCCTCATGCCGGCCGACCGCCTCCTCGACCTGCGCCGCCGCTTTCCCAACGTCGAGTTCGAGGTCAGGGAGTCGGCGACCCCCGGCGTGATGGACCTTCTGGACGGAAGCATCGCGGACATCGGCGTGGTGAGGACGCCCTTCAAGTCCGACGGCCTGCGTTGCCGCTTCGCCGCGGCGGAGCCCCTCGTCGCCGTGATGCCGCCGAGCATGGAGGTCGGCACAGAGGCCGCCTGCACGGTCGACGACCTCTTCGGGACCCCCCTCATCGTCAATCGGCGCCTCTTGCCGGAGGTGGAGAAGGCCTTCGAGATCACGGGAGGCGAGCTGCGCGTGGCCATCACCGTCGACGACCCCCGCACGGCCGCGCTCTGGGCGCGCGAGGGCATGGGCGTCGCGCTCGTGCCGCGTTCGCTTATCCGCGTGACGGACACCGGCGAGCAGTTCATAAAGACGGTCGAGAGCCGCGAGCTCGAGACGCGCCCGGCCGTCATCTGGAAGGCCCAGCACGCCCCGTCCGACCTCTTCCGCACCGTCGTCGCCCTTCTCGGCGACCTCTCCTAGGCAACGCCCGCCCCGGCCACAAGGTCAAGATCGTCGGTTCATGTGGTAGAGCCGCTCACAGTTCGTCCCACTGGGAAGGGTTGCCACATGTTGGGGACATTTCCCCGGTCCCTATTTCAAGGAGGCCGATGGATGGCTGACCTCAGCATCCTCTTCGACGAGTCGGGCAAGACCTGTATCAAGCATCACTCATCTCGTCCAGAACGGCTCAATCGATGTGCCCGAGCGCGCGAGCCTCGTCATACCACCTTACGACGGAATCCGAGTACCTTTGCCCAATGTCCATAACAGCCTCTTCCAATGGAACACCGCGCAGGCACAGCGCAATCGCTCTCTCCCTCCTCTGCTTACTAGCAGATGTTTTGTGCGAACTGCAGCAATACTCGACCCTGTCCTTTTCTCCGCGCGTAATGATTGGGGTGCCACAGTACGGGCACAACGCCACGCGACCGGAAAGCACAGCCTCCTCAACCGCCTGAACCAGGTCGTCCTGCCAACGCGTAAAGCTGAAACTCTCGCTTACAAGACCGAAGCCGTTCTCCAGCGAAAAGGTCCCACCGTCAATCTCGTCGGGCAGGTCGGCATAGAGATGCTTAAAGCATGATTCGTCATCCCACCTGCAA
Organism: Coriobacteriia bacterium; assembly: GCA_030530145.1. Classification (GTDB taxonomy): domain Bacteria; phylum Actinomycetota; class Coriobacteriia; order Coriobacteriales; family Atopobiaceae; genus Paratractidigestivibacter. Next base: position 242,102 of record JAUMVN010000001.1, read on the forward strand.
ACCCCCAATACAGGAGCGACGATCAGCCCACACGCGAGCCTCTCGACAATTTCCTCGTCCATTCCCTCCTTGTCGTAGGAGACAAACATCGGGTCTTCGTCTCCCCCATAATAAAAACGGAACCCGAGAACACCCAGCTCCTCGTCCGCCGCACTGCAATAATCCTTCTTCCTGTCCCCCAGGTCGCAAGCAAAACAGCAATTGTTCTCGCACAGCTCATAGGGGCCGTATTCCGACGCAGGCCAATATTTAGTGTTAAAACGTAGAAATCCGATCTCGGCTCCCCTACGGAACGGCTCGGCGACCCTACCAAAAAACCAATCCCGGACCTCCTCATCCTCGAGATACTCGCCGGGATCGACAGCTTCAAACATGTCTTCCGGAGCCCGTGTCTTACCGAGAGCGACCGCAGCAAGCGTCAAAAGGCATCTAAAATCCTCTGCGTAGCTCAACAGCTCAGGCACCCAAACCTCGTGCGGCTCCTCAGACCCAAGGAGATCGGACCTGGTCAGCTCGTCAAGAAAGTCTATCTCAAGGTCTTTGTCGACCCAGGTGTTGAGATGTCCCCAGAGAGGTTCGTACCAGTAGTTGTCCCCACCGGGCAAGCCAATACCGGAAAGCGGATCAATCTCTCTCCTAGCGAGCCGGTTACCAACTCCAGGCCCTTTAAGGAATCCGATAAGACCCTTCCATGACCTGACCGTCATGAGCCTATTAAGCAGGGCGTCGACGCCCATCTCAGACAATTCTTGAGAGGGCACGTAAGCGGCCACATGCTCGTTGAGGGCAACAAGCTTCATTATTAACGCTCCTTCATCGTTTACGGTAAATCTACCGTAGGTAAACGTCTTCCGTCAAATCGTAAGCAGATAATGGCTTTTGTCGCGACACGACCGACACACGAAAGACAAGGAGCCTCAAATGGCCTTTGACCCTGCATTACTGGCAAAGAGACGCGCAGCGCTCGGCCTTACAGCAGCTGAGCTCGCACGGCGCGCCGGCATCAATCGCAGCATAATCAGCGGGATCGAACATGGGCGCCTCACGCCCTACCCGAGCCAGATTCGCAGAATCAAAGCCGTTCTCGACACCTCGCCAACAAGCGGTAAGAACACAGCGCTTTCATTGAGAGCCACCTGATGAGCACCCGCAAGGGTCGCCCGACCCATGCCCGCGATGTCTTTCATGCATTCCTTATCGAGGGGGCCTCGTTCTCAGAGGAGTGGGAGATGCCTCGCCTCGCCCCCGTGCCAAACGGAATTCTTCCACCAAGCGAACTCGTTGCCTTTTCACGCGCACAGGAGGAGAAGCTGCCAGGAGCCGGTAGGACTGTCCACTTCTTCGAGGACGACTTCCGATTCGAGCGCATCTGGAACGAACCCAAGAAGTACCTCGCCCGGCTGCTCGAATTCGACAGCATCATCATGCCCGACTTCAGCACGTGCATCGATTTTCCAAAGCCGCTCAAGATGTGGGAGGCATATCGCAACCTCTCGCTCGCCTCATGGCTGCAGCGCCAGGGCGCAATCGTATACCCCAACGCACGTCACCAGCCGGGCTGCGATTGGCTGATTGAGTCGCTACCGCGTCAAAGCGTCATAGCCGTGTGCGGAAGATGCCTCATACAGAACGTCGAGGAGCGCAGACGATTCGTCCGAGACTTGAGAACCACCATTGACATGCTCGAGCCAAGCGGAATCGTCTATTACGGCTCAGACTCGCACAACGTCCTCGACTACCCACGAGCACTCGGAATCAAGCTATGGACCTACCCCGCCGATCGCAAAGGCGGCTTAAGAGAGGACAGTGATGGGAACCGGTAACAGCGGGTACGAAATCTCGGGAACAGCGGGGGCGGCCGATGCCGGCTACACCGGAGGAACGCGTTCGCACCACTCGATGGCCGACAACAAGGGAGCACTTACGTCGAAATACCCAATCACCAACGGATACTTCGGTTCAAAGGGCTCAACGAGCAATGTGCGGCGCATCGAGTCAGACAACCCAATCTCCACTGCAGCAGATTTCTATGGAAAGGCTGCAAAGGGCGGAATCGAAAAACCTATGCCAAACGGCAAAGGAGTCATGACATGCCTCTCCGATGGCACCATCATTACAATGAGGCGCATAAGCAGCAGCGATGGATCACCTGCCGTCGACATCAACATAAGCAAGAGCAACGACCCGGCCGGCATCAAGCGGCAAAAAATCCACTTCCTAAGGAGGCGTAATGAAGGTGACTGACAACAAGCTCGTTGCCAAGGACAAAGAACTTCTTGCCACCCTCATAGGCTCCGAGCTTGAATTTCTCATCAGCGATAAGATCTCTTCCGTGCGCCCCATGTCCTTCGGCATCGTGGGCATATGCGTCGGCGGCCGCACCTTCGCTCTGCGAGCAGACATTGGGCCCGGAGAGCCCTTCGGGGAGCCGGATGACGTCGTCCAGCTCTCGTTCCGAGAAGAGGAGCGAAACTCGATCCGGCCCATCTGCATAGGCACGCAGCAGGCAGAATACCGAATCGGACGAAACATCAAGGGCATCGTCGTCTACGAGGACACAATCGAGCGCTTAGCTTACAACAAAGTCGTGAGCCGCTATATCTCCACCGCCGCCATCGCATTTCTGCTCGAGGGCACGGAGCTCGTCTTCGAGAATCAGGGCTGGCTCGACGAAGTCATCGACATTCACCGAGGTCCAGGGGCGTCGCACAAGGTAAGACCCCCTGAAGCCCCCATCGAGGACGACGACCCCGAGGATTTCAGGGTTTTGAGAGAGGCCATATCGCTCGGTAAGAAGTGAGCATACGAAATGAGCTTCCAGCCGTTGCGCAGAGAAACTGTCCCCGGCCACAACCGCCGCGACGCAAAGAAGCCCCGACCATGCCGGCCGGGGCTTCTTCGGGGAAGAGGAGCATCGAATGGGATGGGGCGCGCTACTCCGCGTCCACGTCGTCGGGGTCGACGGCGACGGCCTCGGACACCGTCTCGTGCGCGTGGGCGCCGGCGGAAGCGGGTGCGGGCTCACCGCCGTCACCCTCCATGCCCTCGCGGAAGTTCTTGACCGTCTTTCCGATCGAGCTGCCGAGCTTCGGCAGGTTCTTCGGGCCGAAGATGACGAGGCAGACGGCGAGGATAACGGCGAGCTCGGGAACACCAAGACCAAGGATCATTTGTAAGACCACCTTTCGGGACGTGCGACGCGTCTATCGTAGGCCGCCTATATCCATAGGTCTAATACATGTTTTAAGCCTTCCCATACACACTCTGTATCGCACTTGGCAAGAAGAACGGGCGGCCGGCAACCACCGAGCGCCCGCGCACAGAACGAGCCGCTCTTCTCCCCCGCTAGAGGTCGGACTGCTTGAGCGCCTTGAAGCCCTTGGCCTCGAGCGTCCAGACGGCCTTCGCGGCCGCCGCGGCATCGGCCACCTTGAGCGCGAAGACCGCCGCGTCGTCGCTGTGGCTGAAGCAGTAGCAGTACTCGATATTCACGTCGAGGTCGTCCAAGGCCTCGAAGAGCTCGGCCAGGCCGCCCGGCCGGTCGGGCACGGCCACAGCCGCCACCTTGACGACCTTCGCGCGGTAGCCCGCCTCGCCGAGCGCGCGCACGGCCCCCTCGGGGTCGCCGCACACGATGCGCGCCAGGCCGTACTCCTCGGAGTCGGCGAGCGAGAGCGCCGTCATGTTGATGCCGGCGTCGGCGAGCGTGCGCGCCACGGAGGCGACGCGGCCCTTCTTGTTCTCGAGAAAAACGGTGATCTGGTCGATCATGGCCTACTTCTCCTTCCTCAGGTCGACGATGCGCTTGGCCTTGCCCTCAGAGCGCGGAATGGTCTTGGGCTCCACGAGCTTGACCTTGACGCCCACGGAGAGCGCGGTCTTCATGGCCGCGCTGATCTGGCGCTGGAGCCGCTCGACGGCGGCCATGGAGTCGAGGTCGACGTCCGGGTTCGGCTCGGCCTTGAGCGTGACGATGTCGAGCGAGCGGTGGTCGGTGTCGACCTCGATCTGGTACCAGGACGACATCTGCGGGAAGGTCTTCATCACGTCCTCGATCTGCGAAGGGAAGACGTTCACGCCGCGGATGATGAGCATGTCGTCGGTGCGGCCGTGGATGCGGTCGATCCTGCGGTGCGTGCGGCCGCAGGGGCACTGGCCGGGGATGATGCGCGTGATGTCGCGCGTGCGGTAGCGCACGACCGGCGACGCCTCGCGGTCGAGCGTGGTCAGCACGAGCTCGCCCCACTCGCCGTCGGGAAGCACCTCGCCCGTCTCGGGGTTGATGATCTCGGGGTAGAAGTGGTCCTCGGCGATGTGGAGGCCCTGCTGCTCCCAGCACTCGAGCGCGACGCCTGGGCCCATGGTCTCGGTGAGGCCGTAGACGTCGAGCACGCGGTAGTTGAGCTTGCGTTCGAGGTCGCGGCGGAAGTTGTCCGAGAAGGGCTCGGCGCCGTGGATGCCCGCGCGCAGGTGGAAGTCGCGCGCCGGGTCGAGGCCCATCTCGAGCGCGGTGTCGGCGATGTGCATGGCGTAGGAGGGCGTGCAGCACAGGATGGTGGAGCCCATCTCGCGCAGGACGCGGATCTGGCGCTCGGTGTTGCCGGCGCTCATGGGAATGGTCGTGCAGCCGGCCGCGACGCCGCCGTAGTGGGCGCCGATGCCGCCGGTAAAGAGGCCATAGCCGTAGGCCACGTGCATGACGTCGTTCTCGTCGCCGCCAGCATACTCGACGCCGCGCGCGAAGCACTCGCCCCAGATCTTCAGGTCGTGCTCGGTATAGGCCCCCACGGTCGCGATGCCCGTCGTGCCGGACGACATGTGGATCTCGCGCACGTCCTTGAGCGGCACGGCGAGCATGCCGTAAGGGTAGGCGTCGCGCAGGTCCTGCTTCTGGACGAAGGGGATGCGCGCCACGTCGTCGAGCGAGGTCACCGAGTACGGGTCGAAGCCGGCCTCGTCGAAGGACTTCTTGTAGAAGTCGATGTGCTCGTAACAATCGATGACGGTCTTCTTTATGCCCGCGAGCTGCATCTCCTCGATCTGCTCGTGCGGGGCATAGAGGACCTCGGTCTTCTTTGCCATGGGTCGGCCTTCCTCTCTCTAACCTGGGCGCGGTGCGCGCAACGAAGAAGAAGGTAACCCCGCGGCCTAGCCCCGCGCCGCCTCCAGTCGGCGCACGGCCCCCTTTACCTTGCCGATGGCGTCGTCGACGCGCTCCGCGGCGTCCGAGATCTCCCGTTGCACAAGGAGGTCGGCGAGCCAGTTGTCGCAGGCGATGTCGAAGAAGGCGTTCCAGCTGCTCACGTTGGCGTTCAGGTCCGCGAGCTCGCGCACGTCGGCGAGCTCGCGCGAGAAGCGCCTGATGGCGGCGCGGGCGTCCGCGAGGGCGCGGTTGGCGTCGCCCAGGCGCGCGTGCTTGACCACGCTGGTGAGAAGCCCGCCGCCCAGGATGTCGACGACGCCCCAGCGCTTGGCCGAGTCGAGGGAGTCGGCCGCGTCCTCGAGCGCCTCGAGCGCCTCGCGGCCGGCGGCGATGGCCTCGTCTATCTCCTTGACCCTGTTGTACACGGCGCGTCCGATCTCCCGGGGCGTTCAGTGGCAAAAGCGTGCGGTGGCAACAAAAGCGTACGACATCGCGGCGGCGGAGCGGCCGGGCGCCGTGTAAACACCGGTGAACCTCCGGCGATTCCGGGGCCGGCGGCGGGCGCCAAGGGCTACTCTTTACAACGTCTGTATTGCGCGTGCCCCAGGTCCGCCGGAAGCGCGAGCCGAGGCCGAACCCGAGAGAGGAATCCCCCCAATGATCCGAATCGGTCTTCTCACCAGCGGCGGCGACTGCCAGGCACTCAACGCCACCATGCGCGGCATCGTGAAGACGCTCTTCCACAACGTCAAGGACGGCATCGAGATCTACGGCTTCGAGGACGGCTACCAGGGCCTCATCTACGGCCGCTACCGCGAGATGTCCTACGGCGACTTCTCGGGCGTGCTCACGCGCGGCGGCACCATACTGGGCACCTCCCGCACCCCGTTCAAGCTCCTCGACACCCCGGGCGAGGACGGCATCGAGAAGGTCCCTGCGATGCTGCACACCTACCACAAGCTCAACCTCGACTGCCTCTTCGTCCTGGGCGGCAACGGCTCCACCAAGACCGCGAACCGCCTGCGCGAGGAGGGGCTGAACGTCATCGCCCTGCCCAAGACCATCGACAACGACACCTACGGCACGGACATCACCTTCGGCTTCACCTCCGCCATCGACATCGCCACCAAGTGCATCGACGACATTCACACCACGGCGAACTCCCACCGCCGCGTCTTCGTCATCGAGATCATGGGCCACAAGGTCGGCTGGATCCCGCTGTACGCGGGCGTCGCCGGCGGCGCGGACGTCATCCTCATCCCCGAGATCCCCTACGACATGGACAACGTCATCAAGGCCATCGAGGCGCGCGACAGCAACGGCGGCCGCTTCGCCATCATCGCCGTGGCCGAGGGCGCCATCTCCAAGGAGGAGGCGGCCATGAAGAAGAAGGAGTACAAGAAGAAGGTCGCCGCCCGCGTCAAGCCCTCCGTCGTCTACGACATCGCCGAGGAGATCGCCGCCCGCACCGACCGCGAGGTCCGCGTGGCCATCCCCGGCCACACCCAGCGCGGCGGCCAGCCCGACGCCATGGACCGCATCTTCGCCACCCAATGCGGCGTCGAGGCGGCCAAGGCCTGCATGGACGGCAAGTTCGGCATCATGATCGCCCAGGTCGCGGGCAAGATGTGCCACGTGCCCCTGGAGGACGTGGCCGGCAAGCTCAAGTACGTCGACCCCGACGGCGACCTCGTGCGCGAGGCCAAGGCCCTCGGCATCAGCTTCGGCGACGAGTAGCGCCGCGCTCGGCCCCCGGCCGCGGCCGTGACGCAGAGGTCCATCGACCCGGGCGCCCGGGCCTGCCCCATGCAGGCCCGGGCGCCTTCCATAAGAAGCGCTATCCTTTCCCTGCAACATGACGGCAAGAAAGGAGCACCAAGATGATCGGAGACATCGGGCTCGAAGAGATCCACGGCGCGCTCGGCGACGGGCCTTCGCGCACGGCGGCGCTGGCCGGGGTCGCAGAGTGCGTGCTCGCGCAGATCGAGCGGCCCTACCCCTGCTCGGAGCGCCAGACGCTCACGTGCGAAGAAGACCTCGAGCTCCCGAGGCTGCGCTTCCCCGCGTTCTACGGCTCGTTCGACTGGCACTCCTGTGTGCACTCGCACTGGACGCTCGTGAGGATGCTCTGCCACGGCTACCTCGAGGGCGAGCTGCGCGAGGCCTGCGCCGAGCAGCTCGAGCGGACCTTCGAGCCGTCCCGCATGGCCGCCGAGGCCGAGAGCTGGCGCACGAAGGTCCCCGCCTACGAGGAGAAGCCCTACGGCTGGACCTGGCTGCTCGCGCTCGACGCCGAGCTGCTGCGCCTCTCCGGCTCGCCCGACCGGGCGCTCGCGGAGCGCGCCCGCGCATGGCGCGAGGCCTGCGGGCCCCTGACGGCCGAGATGCGCAGGCGCGTCGACGGCTGGCTCGCGCGCATCGACCTCGCCTGCCGCAGCGGCGTCCACTCCGACACCGCCTGGAGCCTGGCGATGGCGCACGACTACGCCTGCGCCTTCAACGACGCCCAGCTCAAAGGGGCTGTCGAGGCCAACGCGAGGCGCCTGTACCTGGGCGACGTCGCGGCCCCGGTGGCCTATGAGCCCAACGCGGATACCTTCACCTCGGCCATCCTCAACGAGGCCGCCCTCATGGCGCGCGCCCTCCCCGAGGCGGAGTACGGGGCCTGGCTGCGCGGGTATCTCCCGCAGCTCTGGGACGAGGGCTTCTCCTCTCCCCTGATCCCCGACTTGCCGGGGCGCTGGGACGGCGAGGGCTACCTCGAGGTCCACACCGTGGCGCTCCCCTGCGCGCGCGGCCTCGCCGCCCGCGACGCCGCGGCCGCGCTGCCGCAGGGCGCGCCGGCGCGACGCCGACTAGCCGCGGAGGCGGCGCGCTGGTGCACCCAGGGCGTCGAGGATGTCCAGCTCTCGGGCTACCTGGCCGACCACTGGGTCGGCAGTTTCGTCTGCGCGTCCCTTCTCGGCTAGGCCGAAGAGCGCGCCGGCCCCGCGCCCGCACAGGGTCCAGCGCGCCCCGCGTCCCGTATCCCGCGCAATGCTGCGGAGTGAGGCCCCTCCCCCGGGTCGTTCGGGGACATGCGCCCGTAGCAAGCGGGCCGCAAGGCCCTAACGACTCGGCAACAGTGTTATCGGCTCGCTGCGCGCGCGTAAAAGAAATGCTCTAAGCCAAATCCTGAAGGCCGGCTTGACGCCCCGGCTTAGTTATCGTTCCCTTCGTCACCGGATACGGCCTCGCTCGCGACCGCGCGGCCCACGAACGAAGGGATTCCCTATGTCCGCATCGCTTTCTCGTCGTCAGTTCATCGCGCTCGCCGGCTCCGCCGCAGGCGCCCTCGGCCTCGGCCTCGTCGGCTGCGGCGGATCCGGCAGCTCTTCGTCCAGCGACACGTCCGTTTCCTCCGCCGCGTCCTCCGACGGCTCCGCCACCTACATCGTCGCCATGGACACGGTCTTCGCCCCGTTCGAGTACACCGACGAGAGCGGGAACTTCGTGGGCATCGACGTCGACCTTCTCGACGCTATCGCCGCCGACCAGGGCCTCACCATAGACAAGCAGTCCCTCGGCTTCGATGCCGCCCTGTCGGCCCTGCAGGCCGGGCAGGCCGACGCCGTCATGGCCGGCATGGGCATCAACGATGAGCGCAAGAAGAAGTACGACTTCTCCGACCCGTACTTCCTTTCCACCACCTGCATCGCCTGCAAGGCGGGCGTCGGCCTCGAGGGCATCGACGCCATCCGCGGCAAGAAGGCCGCCGTCAAGACGGGCTCCCAGGGAGCCGAGTGGGCCGAGAGCCTCCAGGACGAGTACGGCCTCACCCTCACCTACTTCGACACCTCGGACCTCATGTACCAGGACGTCCTCACGGGCAACTCCGACCTGTGCTTCGAGTACTACCCCGTCATCGACTACGGTTGCAAGCACGACAACGGCCTCGCCATCGTCTACAAGAACCCCGAGAACACGAACAGCTGCGGCTTCGCCTTGCAGAAAGGCCAGAACGCCGAGCTCCTCGAGAAGTTCAACGCCGGCCTCGCCAACCTACACGCGAGCGGCGAGTACGACAAGATCGTGGCCAAGTACGTCGACTAGCGGCGGGCGCAAATCGATTCGCGCAGGGGCACGCACAGAGTGTGTTAGACGCAACTCTGACTTTTGCACGACTTGTTGCGGAACCGCCGGTATCAAAGGGCTATTTCGATTGAGTTATATGGGCAAACAAGGCCTCTTTAGGGCCCGATACTCGCCCAAGTCAAATTAAGTCGTGCAAAAGTCAGGGTTTGCACAAAAGAGCGGGCAAAGGGGCTGTCCCTTTGCCCGCTCTTTAGCGTTACGCGGCGATAGGCTCAGTGTCGCCGCCCGCATCGGGATCGTCGAGGACGGGGAAGCCGGTGAATACGGGCATGCCGGTGTAGCTGCGCGGCTCCTCGGCGCCGTCGAGCACGCAGCGGTCGCCGGCGGCCATAGCCTCGAGCTCGTTGTCCGTGGAGTGGGAAAGAAGCGCGGAGCGGACGTCCCAGCCGGTGAGCGAGGCCACCGTGTCGCAGGACGCAGTGGCAATGGAGAACAGCTCAGCGGGGGGGGTGCCCACCAAGGCATAGGCCGCGAGGCATCGTGGCAAGAAGCCCGCCCCAAAAGCACACCGCCCAGCAACCAAACGTTGCTGGGCGGCGCGCATCCAGGGCGCAAGTGCCCTTTAGCACGCGCCCTACTTGGCCATACCCTCCATGATGCTCGCGGAGAAGGACAGCGCCAGGCGGTCGTCGCCGTCCTTGAGGTCGATGAAGAAGAGCTCGCGGACCTTGTTCATCCGGTAGAAGTAGGTGTTGCGATGGACGTTGAGCGCCGCGGCGGCGTCGGCCGGGCTGCCCGGGTAGCGCACGCTCATCATCGCCGTCTGCAGGTAGGCCGTCCCGTGCTCGCGGTCGTAGTCGGCCATGGCGACCACGCGCTTGTCCAGGAGCATCTCCAGCTTGTCCGGCGACGACGAGATGGACGCGAGCGCGGCGAAGCGGTGCTCCCAGAAGAAGTACGCCTTGCCGGCCGCCGGGTCGCGGACCGTCTGCGTGAGGTCCATGGCCTCCTTGAAGCGCCCGGGGCTCATGGTCAGGTTGTCGAACGGCTCGCTCACGAACGCGGAGAGCTCGTTGGTCGCGAGCATGGCCGAGAAGGCCTTGTTCGAGAGAATCCTGCGCTGGGCCCGGGCATAGTCGTCATAGCCCGCCGACTCGTTCTTGCCGATGGGCACGAGCGCGACGAGGCAGTCCTCCCGCGCGCACCACAGCCCGTTGTGCAGGGCGCGAGCGGACATGGAGCCGACGCGCGCATAGAAGTCCCTGCCGGCTTCTCCCCTGCCCGCGACCACCGCGAGCACATACGCGACGTCCACCGGCACGTTCATGAGGCGAAGCTGCGCGCGCATGGTCTGCTCGTTCAGGTAGCTCCCCTCCACGAGGTCGTGGAGCACCGAGGAGCCGGAACCGACGCGCTCGCCCGCGGCGCCCAGCCGGTCGATCATCACGCCGGCCAGGAGCGACGCGTAGTCGACGAGCTCCAGGTCGAAGCCGGAGATCGGGCCGTCCTTCTCCAGGACGTCGTAGCGGCCCATCTCCAGGCGGTGGAAGCGGATGACCGCGGTGGCCCAGCTCCTGCCGAAGCGCTCCGTCGTCCCCACGATCGAGTGGCGCGTCTGGCGGACGGCGCCCGGAGCCTGCTCGGCGGCCTCGTCGGCCGGGCCGTCCTCCGAGAGATAGCCGCGCTCGAGGACCTCCTGCACGTCGGGGGCGTCGGCGGGGAACTTGCCTGCGGCGGCGAGCAGGCGCCCGTCGGCGTTCGAGATGATCAGGGGATTGCCGAGCACGGCCGCCGATCGCTCCGCGAACTCGGACAGGTCGTAGCTGGAGAGAAACGCGTCGAACATGCGGTCGCGCCGGAGCTCGAGCAGCGCCGCCTTCGCGGGAAGGGCGAGAAACGCCGACCGGAAGGCATCGGGGGCCAGGTCGGAGGCCACGACCACGAAGTCGCCGCCCACGCGGAGCCCCTCGGGGATCTCGTGGCCGGCGAGCACGAGCGCGATGTGGCGCCCGGCCGAGGAACCGGCCCCCTCTTGGAAGTCGGAGAGCTGGGCCATGCGGAGCAGGCGGGCGCCGTGCGGGATGCCCGCGTCCTCATCCAGGGAGAACAGGACGTCCTCGTTGAGGAGCTTCTCCTTGCCCACGCGGAAATCCGTGCAGGCGAGCTCGTTCAAGACCGTCCTCAGCTTCATGCTTCCCCCTCGCATACCCGCGTTCACATGAAGCTATGATAAACCCCTTTTGTGCTATTGCCCAAACGAGGCGCCCGCGGGAACAAAACGCAGATGACGCAAGGCGCGAGAGGGCTCTGCCCTATCGCAGCTCGAACGACTCAGCCCCAACGATATGCAGGTCGCAGGCATAGAACGCCGCGAGCGCGTCCACGCCGAGCGCGACGTCGCGGGCGCCGGCGCACTCGAAGCACGAGTGCATGGCCAGCTGCGGAAGGCCCACATCCACGCCGTGCATGCTCACCTGGGTGTTGGAGAGGTTGCCGAGGGTGCCGCCGCCCGCCATGTCCGAGCGGTTCGAGAAAGTCTGGTGCGGCACGCCGGCGGCGTCGAGCACGGCCACGAGGGCGGCGCGGCTGAAGGCGTCGGAGCAGTAGTGCTGGTTGGCGGCCTCCTTGACGGCGATCCCCTTGTTCAGCCAGCACCGGTTGGCCTCGTCGTGCTTCTCGGGGTGGTTGGGGTGGCAGGCGTGCGCGTTGTCGCAGCTCACCATAAACGAGCCCGCCACGGCGCGGCGGTACTCCTCGTCCGTCTTGCCCAGGGCGGCGTTCGCGCGCACGAGGACGTCCTTGAGGAAGGTGGACATGGCGCCCTGCTTGGTGTTGCTGCCCACCTCCTCGTTGTCGAAGCAGGCATACACGTTGACCTGGTGCGCATTCGCGCCAGCGGCAAGAAACCCCTCCAACGCGGCGTAGGCGCAGCCGAGGTCGTCGAGCTTCGGCGCGCCGATGAACTCGCCCGCGGCGCCCCAGACCACGGCCGGCTGCCGGTTGTAGACGAAGAGGTCGCGCGCGAGGATGTCCGTCGGTGCGACGCCGAGGTCGTCTGCCACCATCTGTTCGAAGGAGCCGGCGACAAGGTCTCCCGCCGAGAAGAGCGCCACGAGGTCCTTGGCGCGGTTGAGCTCGAGCTTGCTGTTCATCTCGCGGTCCAGATGGATGGCCACGCTGGGAATGAGCGCCACGTCGCGGCCCGAGTCGTAGAGACGGCTCACCGCGCGGGAGCCTTCGCGGACAAGCACGCGCCCGGCGACGCCGAGCGGCCGGTCGAGCCAGGTGTGGTCGATCATGCCGCCATAGGCCTCAATGTCCAGCCGCAGGTAGTCGGCCGGCCCCTCGAGCTCGGCCACGGGCTTTACCTTGAACACCGGCGAATCGCCGTGCGCGGCCGCGACCTGGAAGTGGTAGTCGTCGAGCTTCTCCCCGACCGCAAAGGCGATGACGCTCGAGCCGTTGCGGGTCACGTAGTAGCGGCCGCCGGGCTCGACGCTCCAGGCGTCACCCTCGGCGAGGCGCGCGAAGCCCGCCCCCTCAAGGCGCTCGGCGATTCTCGCCGTGGTGTGGAACATGGACGGGCATGCGTCGATAAAGCCGCAGAGCGCGCGGGCGTGGTCGGTATTCGACATAAGGGTTTGCCTCGATCTGGAAATCGGTTTCTCAAATTCGACAAGAGTCTAGCACCGGGGCCGGGCGGCCCGCGTCCGTCGTAAGATAGAACGCGTTTGAGCGAGCCGTCGAGAAAGGAGACGACCATGTGCGAGCTCTTCGCCGTCAACGCCGCGCGGCCCGTCGAGGTCGCCCCCTATCTGGAGGAGTTCTTCTCACACAGCAAGAAGCACAGGGACGGCTGGGGCATCACTTGGCGGCTCGGCTCCACGAGCGCCGACGCGGGCGCCGCGGGCCCGACCGAGGTCGACGAGGAGGACACGAAGGTCTTCCTGCACCGCGAGCCCGTGCCCGCCTGGACCTCGCCCTACATCCCCGAGCTCCTCGCGCACGGCCTCTCCTCCGCGCGGATGGAGGCCCATATCCGCCTCTCCACCTGCGGGAACACCGTTCGCGAGAACTGCCACCCGTTCTACGGCACCGACGTATCCGGCCGCGAGTGGACGCTCATCCACAACGGCATCCTCTTCAACGAGGAGCTTCTTGCTACCTACGACCTCAAGGAGGCCGGCCAGACCGACTCCGAGCGGGCACTGCTCTTCCTGGTCGACGTGGTGGACGAGGCGGCGGTGCGCTCGGGCGGCCGGCTCGACTTCGCCACGCGCTTCCAGGCGCTCTCCGGCGCGGTGTCCCAGATCAGCAACCTCAACCGCCTGAACCTGATCATCGACGACGGCGAGTACACCTACGTGCACACGAACACGAACGTGGACACCCTGCACTTCCGCCAGGTCGAAGAGGACGCTATCGTCTTTTCCACGCAGCCCCTCGGCGGCGAGGCGGAGAGCGGCCTTTGGCACCCGGTGCCCAAGAACCGCCTCATCGCCTACAAAGAAGGGCGCCTCGTGCGCACCTCCACCCCGCACGGCTACGTGTTCTGCGAGGCCATCCTCGACCTGCGCCGCAAATTCGGCGACGACTGGCAGCGGGTGCTCAACTAGGCAAACGCGCTCGCCCGGCCCCGCGCCTTGCGGGACCGGGCGATTTTCCATGACGCGAAGGCTTTCGCGAGGTCACTTCTCGTCAGCGCCCTTCTCATCGATGCCCTTGGCCCATTCGAGGGTCCTCCATGCCCCGTAATAAAGGCAGCCCATCAAGCCAATAGACTTCAAGACGTGATAGGCGATTGTTGAAAAGTCGCTTAGCTGTGTCGAGCGAAGATTAGCCTTGTATGGATACAACAGATTGACCGCATCAGGCGCAAAGAACGCACCTAAGACCAGCACTAGCGGGATAAGCATTGCATATTTCTTATCTATGTTCTCCATACGGTCCCCTTATGCGTACGAATAAGTCCTGCTAAAAGTGCACCCGGAAGCTCGTCTCGCATACCCTGTGGCAACATAGCTGTTGTATTGATAAACATCATATGAGTAGTTCTCATAAAGGGTGTAAGCGTTAAGCGTCATTGAAGCTACTCTTCTGCCGTTGTAGTAATAGGGAACGTCGGCAGAGCCCGAAACACTGACGCTCTCAGTGTCGCTCACGTCAAATCCAACGCAGCCAGATACTAAATGGGAATCGAGAGAGACCGAGCAGCTGTATTCGTTTGAGACTTCCTTAGTGCAGCTAATCTCAAGGTTCATGCCTGGATACCCCTTCGCAGACGCGATTCTCGTCGAACCAGTCACGTTACCCAAGTATGTAAGGTTCCTTAAGTCCGTCGGGACATCCCAAATGGGGTTTATTGCACTGTCTCCACTTACTCGATTGCGGGCGACAAGCGACGCATCGATTACGTTCAATGTCGTAATTGAAGGATCCGAAAGCAGCTCGTTCACTTGCTGCACGGCGCTAGACGAATCAAGGTCACTCACAACCACGGTGACCGTCCGACCGTCGGCTTCTTCGGCCATAGACCTCGTCGGACAAACGCTGAGGACAAGACCGACGAGAGACGCAAGGACTGCAAATAGCAAAACACCTTTGAATTTCTTACTCATTGGTCCACCACCCTAAATCTACGTTGCTGATCGATATTCCCGATGACGCTCGATGACCACGCCTCCTCCTCGCCCGCTTCCGATTCTTACAGCGCACCGTGTGAAAAGAAGGTATCCAAATTCGTTCGCTGCCTGATGCAACAATTTTGAATTGCCACGCGTTGCCACAGCTGAACGGGGATCGAGGGCCGACTATCGGCCAAGAACGTCACACGCGGCCAGCTTGTCCGAGCAGGCCGATGACGCAACCGACCAAAAGCAGAAATCCGATGGCCATAAAGACCAACAGCAGGGATTGGATGACCTCGGCGCACGACAGCTCGGAATCATCCTGAGCCTGGTCAGGAGCCGTCTCAGGGCGGTTGCCAGGTTTGCTCCCCCTCTTCAGCCCGCATCGCTTCTTGCCAAGCCCGCACAGCAGGGAGACGAAGGAAATCGGCCTTACAGGGCAGGCCGAGTTTCGCATAGGCCCTCTGCCTATAGCTTCCGACCGTGGATGCGCTCACGCCCATCAACGGGGCCGCTTCCTGCGCGGTCATGCCGAGCACGACCGAGCGAACGGCCTGCGCCTCCCTCTCGCAAAGCTTTGCGCAAACCAGAAGATGCTCGAAAGCATCCGGCCCTCTAGGAATCCCGCCCTGTTCAGCCATTGCCCACCCTTGAATCGACGTAACGTCCGAGACACCCTCTAGAATCGATTCAAGTGACGAATCGCAGGGGAATGCCCAGAGAACACGCAGTCAAGGATAAATATACCCCCGGTGTAAGCAGAGCGTATCGACGAGGGACATAGCCAATGGGGCGGAATCAGCCGAGTACCAATCCGCCTTGTTAACGCCCGCAGAAACACGGTCGCAATAACAGGTCCTCGAGGTCGAGCTAATTTACGAGGCTTTGCGCACAGAGCTAAAAGACGATTCTGAGCACCTGAAAGATCAGGTAGCAGATGAAGATAAAGGGGCCCCTGCCCCGTCGCGGGTGCAGGGGCCCTCGGTTAATTGCTTGCTCGCCTTAGATGGCCACGATGTTGACCAGGCGGCCCTTGATGACGATGACCTTCTTGATGTCCTTGCCGGCGAGCAGGTCGGCGACGGCGGCCTTGGCGGCCTCGGCGACGGTGTCGTCGTCGGCGTCGGCGGCGACGGTCACGCGGCCGCGGACCTTGCCCTTGATCTGGACGGCGATCTCGACCTCGTCGGACTTGGCGAGCTCGGCGTCGAACTCGGGCCACGGCTCGTTGTAGACGGAGCCATCCAGTTGCAGCGCCTCGTGGTAGAGCTCCTCGGCCCAGTGCGGGCAGATCGGGGCGAGCATGGCCACGATGTCGAGGGCGGCCAGGTAGTCGAGGGCGGCGTCGCGCTCATCGGAGACGACGTACTTGGAGGCGGCGTTCACGATCTCCATGACGGCCGAGATGGCGGTGTTGAACTGGCCGCGGTCGAAGTCGGCCGTGCACTTGACGCCCATGCCGTGGATGGTGCGGAAGAGCTCGGCCGCGGTGCCCTTGAGGGACTTCGGCTCGACCGCGCCCTTCTCGGCGCCCTGCGCGAGCTGCCAGACGATGTTCCAGGCGCGCTTGATAAAGCGGTTCGCGCCGGCGACGGCCTTGGGGTCCCAGTCGAAGTCCTTCTCGGGCGGGGCGATGAAGAGGATCGCGAGGCGCATGGTGTCGGCGCCGTAGGGCTCGATGACGCTCGAGGGCGGGACGACGTTGCCCTTGGACTTGGACATGACGTCGCCGTGCTCGTCCTTGACCATGCCCTGGCAGAGCAGGTTGGTAAAGGGCTCGTCGACGTCGACCATGCCGAGGTCGCGCAGGACCTTCGTCCAGAAGCGGCTGTAGAGCAGGTGCAGGATGGCGTGCTCGATGCCGCCGATGTAGTTGTCCACCGGCATCCAGCGGTCCACGGCCTCCTTGGAGAAGGGAAGCTCCTCGTTGTGGGGGTCGGTGTAGCGCAGGTAGTACCAAGAAGAGCACGTGAAGGTGTCCATGGTATCGGTGATGCGCTTGGCCGGCTTGCCGCACTTCGGGCAGGTGGTCTCGTAGAACGGGGCGTACTCGGCGAGGGTCTCGCCGGCGCCGAGGTCGAGGTTCTCGGGCAGCGTGACGGGCAGCTGGTCATAGGGCACCGGAACGTCGCCGCAGCAGTCGCAGTGGATCATCGGGATGGGGTTGCCCCAGTAGCGCTGGCGAGAGATGAGCCAGTCGCGCAGGCGGAACTGGACCTTCTCGCGTCCCAGGCCGCGCTCGGAGAGCCAGCCGATGATGGCGTCGACGGCCTCGGAGTGCTTGCCGCCCTTGAGGCCGGTGAACTCGCCGGACTGCACGAGGTAGCCCTCGGCGACCATCGCCTTGTCCCAGTCGACGGAGGTGACGCGCAGCTCCTTCTCGTCCTTGAGGTCCTCGTAGAGGGGGTCGTCCTTCTCGCAGATGATCGGGGCGATTTCCAGGCCGTACTTCTTGGCGAAGTCGAAGTCGCGCTGGTCGCCGCAGGGGACGCCCATGACGGCGCCGGTGCCGTAGTCCATGAGGACGTAGTCGGCGACCCAGATGGGGGCCGGGCGGCCATTGATCGGGTTGATCACGTAGCGGCCGGTGAAGACGCCGTGCTTCTCGCGCTCGGAGCCCTGGCGGTCGACGTTGGACACCTGCTCGGTCGCGTGCTTGAGCTCCTCGAAGGCTGCCTCGTACTCGGTGCCGGCCACGAGCTCGGCGGCAAGCGGGCTCTCGGGCGGAAGCAGGAAGAAGGACACGCCGAAGAGGGTGTCCGCGCGCGTGGTGAAGACGGTGATCTTGCGGTCGGTCGGCGTCACGCCGTCCACGTCGGCAAGGGCGAAGTCAATCTCGGCGCCCTCGGAGCGGCCGATCCAGTTGCGCTGCTGGGCCTTGACGTTCTCCGGCCAGCCCTCGAGCTGGTCGAGGTCGTCAAGGAGCTCCTGGGCGTAGTCGGTGATCTTGAGGTACCACTGGGAGAGCTCGCGCTTCTCGGGCACGGAGCCGCAGCGCCAGCACTTGCCGTCGACGACCTGCTCGTTGGCAAGGACCGTGTTGCACGACGGGCACCAGTTGACGGGCGAGGTGCTGCGGTACGCGAGGCCCTTCTCCCACATCTTCAGGAAGGTCCACTGGCCCCACTTGTAGTACTCGGGGTCGCAGGTGTTGAACATGCGGTCGTAGTCGTAGGAGAAGCCCATGCGCTTCATGGTCTTGACGGCCTGCTCGATGTTCTTGTGCGTCCAGACGCCGGCCTGCGTGTTGTGCTTGATGGCGGCGTTCTCCGCGGGGAGGCCGAAGGCGTCGAAGCCCATGGGGTGCAGGACGTCGTAGCCGCGCATGCGGGCCTGGCGCGCCATGGCGTCGCCGATGGTGTAGTTGCGCGCGTGGCCCATGTGGAGGTCGCCCGACGGGTACGGGAACATCTCCATCACGAACTTCTTCGGCTTTGCCGGGTCCTCGTCGGTCTTGTAGAGGTCGGTGTCGGCCCACTGCTGCTGCCACTTGGTCTCGATGGCCTCGGCGTCGTAGGCCGGGACCTCGAAGGGCTTCTTATCCTCGTCGCACATGTGCGCTCCTTCTTGCAGGTAAACGTCAACTCATCGATTCTAGCAGGTATGGGGCCGGCGAGAAACGCCCGCGGCCGCGGGCGCCGCCGACGCGCATAGAAGCGCGGCCGCCCCCGCGTAAGGAGACGGCCGCGCCCATCGGTCTTCTTGCCGCCGAGCCTTAGCGGTAGGTCACGCTCTGGTGGTTCTGGTCCTTGACCACGACGTCGTGGGCGCCGCCCTCGACGATGGAGACCGAGGAGACGAGCGTGAGGCGCGCCTTCTCCTGGAGCTCGGGGATGGAGTTCGCGCCGCAGTTGCACATGGTCGACTTGACCTTGTACAGGGTGCCGGAGACGCCGTCGTGCAGCGTGCCGGCGTAGGGCACATAGGAGTCGACGCCCTCGACGAAGCTGAGCTTGGCCGCGCCGCCGAGGTCGTAGCGCTGCCAGTTGCGGGCGCGCGCGGAGCCCTCGCCCCAGTACTCCTTCATGTACTGGCCGTTGACGTTAACGCGCTCGGTCGGGGACTCGTCGAAGCGGGCGAAGTAGCGGCCGAGCATCATGAAGTCGGCGCCCATGGCGAGCGCGAGCGTCATGTGGTAGTCGTAGACGATGCCGCCGTCGGAGCAGACCGGCACGTAGACGCCCGTCTCCTCAAAGTACTCGTCACGGGCGCGGCAGACGTCGATGAGGGCGGTCGCCTGGCCGCGGCCGATGCCCTTGGTCTCACGGGTGATGCAGATGGAGCCGCCGCCGATGCCGACCTTGACGAAGTCGGCGCCGC
>JAUMVN010000028.1 GCA_030530145.1 Coriobacteriia bacterium
AACCAGCAGAACAACACCGACCAGAACAACCAGAACACCGATCAGAACACCGACGACACGTCCTCCAAGAACGGCTTCCAGGCCCAGGACAACTCGCTCGTCAAGAACGCCGCCGTCCAGTTCTGCAAGGCTTGGTTCACTAACGCCCAGGTGAGCAGCGATACCGACTCCGAGAGCACCCCGGTCGACAATTGGGTCAACGCGGTCGCTTCCTTCGTCGATCCGTCCTCCGGCCTGTACGCCGAGCTGACCCGCGGTAAGGGCGCCGACCTCAACAGCGCCGAGGATATCTGCCTTGGGACCCAGGTCACGGACTGCGACAACGGCGTCGCCAACGTCACTGTCAGCGTCGCTTCCCACGACGACAACCCCACCTCCGGCTGGAGCACCGAGGCCACCAAGACCTACAAGATGGAGGTCCACGTCAACGGCAGCGGCCAGGTCAGCGGCTTCACCTGCACCAACACCGACGCCGACACCGGCCAGGTCACCACGGTCACGCACTAACGCCCGTCTCGCCCCGACACAGCAAGAGGTTCTGCATGACACATACGACAAAACACCGAGCACAGTTCGTAAGCACAAAGAAGAACGCCCGAGGAGGAACCTAAACGCCCCTCGGGCGTTCTTCTTTACAGCGCCGCCCCTCAAAGTTCGGAAGCCTACCAAACTCTGAGGGGCGGTCTTTACTGGTCGGAGATAAGCGCTTACCTGCGGATATGCGTATCTTAACCAAAGTTCGGAAGGCTTCCGAAGTTTGGAAGCCTTCCGAACTCGGGAGGGCGGCTGCAGGGCCGGCTGCGGGAGGGCGACGCGGGCTGGGGACGCGGCTGGGCGCTTAGAACAGGACGCCGAGGACGATCAGGGCGACGCAGCAGGCGAGAACGGCGTAGTCGCCGGCGGCCATGGGGTAGCGCTTGTAGCTGCTCTCCCGGGTGCGCAGGTAGAAGCCGCGCTGCTCGGCGGCGAGCGCCGTGGCGTCCGTCTTGCCGACCGAGCTCACGAGCAGGGGGATGCACAGCGGCAGCATGAGCTGGATCTTCTTGATGGGGTTCTTCGTGTCGTACTCGACGCCGCGCGCGGTCTGGGCCTCCATGATGGCATTCATCTCTTGGCTGAACACGGGCACGAAGCGCAGCGCGGTCGTGAAGGTGAACGCGTAGCGGTACGGCACGTGGAGCACCTCGACCACGGCGTTGGCCAGGTCGTTCAGCTTGGTCACGGTGAGCATGAGGATGAGCGGCAGCGCGACGCCGAGCAGGCGCAGGGCCGCCTTCGTGCCGGTGACCACGCCGTCCACGGTGACCCACGCGAACAGGACGTCCCCCGTGCGGATGAACACCGTCTGCAGCACGAGCATGATCACCGAGAGCGGTACCATGAGCTTGGCCAGGGTAAGAAGCCCGGCGCTCGCCTTGGCGTAGGCGCCGAGCGCGAACGTGAGCGCGAGCAGGGCGATGAGCAGGGCGTACGTGTCGCCGAGGAAGGTCGCCAGGATGATGGCGGCGGCGAGCGCGAGCTTGGTGACCGGGTTCAGCTTGTGCAGCAGGGAAGTGCCCGGAATGTAGTCGATGACGCTACCCACGGTTGACCATCTCCTCCACGAGGTCGACGATGCCGGAAACCTGGCTGATGCCCGCGAACTCGGGCGAGACCTCCGCGGCAAGCTCCTTGGACAGGGCGATGACCTGCGGCGGCTCCACGTAGGCGGCTGCCATCAGCTCGTCGTTGGCGAACACGGCGTCGGCCTCGTCGCGCGCCGCGATCCGGCCCTTGGTCATGACGACGATGCGCTCGGCGAAGTCGCTCACGACCTCCATGTCGTGGCAGACCATGATGACGGCGCAGCCGCGCTCGGCCATCTCGCGCACGGTCTCCATGACGGTCATGCACTCGCGGTAGTCGAGGCCGCTCGTGGGCTCGTCGAGAAGCACGACCTCGGGGTTGAGCACCACGACGCTCGCGAGCGCGACCATCTGGCGCTGCCCGCGGGAAAGCGAGAAGGGCGACTCGCCCGCCGGCAGGTCGAAGCGCGCGATGACATCGGCGGCGCGGCGCTCGGCCTCGTCCTGCGGCGTCCCGTGCAAGGTGAGGCCGAAGGCGACCTCCTCGAGCACGGTGTCCTTGCAGATCTGGCGGTCGGGGTTCTGGAAGAGCGTCGCGCAGTGGGCCGCGATCGTGCTCGTGGGGACCTCGCGCGTGTTGAGGCCGGCGATGCGGATGGTGCCCGTCTTGGGCTGGAAAAGGCCGTTGAGCAGCTTGGTGAAGGTCGTCTTGCCGGCGCCGTTCTGGCCGATGATGCCGACGAGCTCGCCGGGGTAGACGCGCATGTTCAGGTCGCTCACGGAGTCGCCGCGGTTGGGATAGGCGAAGCTCACGTCGTCGACCTCGACCACGGGCTCGGCGCCCTCGGCGTGGGGGCGCGCCGCCGGCTTGTGGCGAGAAGGGCGCGTGGGCTTGACGGCGTCGGGGATAAGCGCGGAGGCGGGCTGGCCCGCGCGCTCCCCGGGCGCCGCCGCGCCCTCGTTCGCGCCGGCGTAGCCAACGAGCCCGGAGATGAGCTCCTTCGCCTCGGAGACGTTCAGGCACGGCCGCTCGATCTTCTCGACGACGCCGTGCTCGAGCAGGCTGTTCGCGATCCTGGCCACGCGAGGGGTGTCCACGCCCATGGCGCGCAGCTCGCGGGCGTGCCCGAAGACCTCGTGCGGCTCGCCGTCGAAGGCGAGCTTGCCCTCGGAGAGCACGAGCACGCGCTCGCAGTACTTGCACAGCAGCGCGACCTTCTGCTCGATGACCACGACCGTGATGTGCGCGAGCTCGTTGACCTGGCGCAGCGTCTCGAAGACGAGCGTCGAGCTCGCCGGGTCGAGCGCGGCGGTGGGCTCGTCGAGCACGAGCACGCGCGGGGCGAGCGCGAGGATGGCGGCGATGGCGACCTTCTGCTTCTGTCCGCCGGAGAGCTTGGCGATCTCGCGGTCGCGCAGGTGCGAGATGCCGACCGTCTCGAGCGCGCGGTTCATCCGCTCCTCGATCTGGTCGTGCGGCACGCCGTAGTTCTCGAGGCCGAAGAGCATCTCGTCCTCGACCACGGAGGCGACCATCTGGGAGTCGATGTCCTGCAGGACGCTGCCGACGACGCGGCTGATGTCCGTGAGGGTGACCTCGCAGGTGTCCTGGCCGTCGACGTAGGTGGCGCCGAAGAGCTGGCCGGTGTAGTGGTGGGGGATGGCGCCGCTCATGACGGCGGCGAGCGTCGACTTGCCGGCGCCCGAGGGGCCGATGATGCCCACGAACTCGCCTTCGTTGACGGCGAGGCTCACGTGGTCGAGCGCGCGGGCCGCGTCCTGCCCGTAGGCGAACGAGACGTCCCTGAGCTCGACGATCGGCTGCGAGTTGCTTGAGTTGCTCACTGCGTGGCCTTTCTAAGCGTGCATAAAAAGAAGCGCCGGCCCGAACGTCGCGGCCGGCGCATTACATGGTACCTGAGAACCTACTTTCCGAGGACCTTCTGCAGCGGGAAGTAGAGCGCCTGGACCACGACCGCGTTGAAGACCGCGGTGCCCAGGACCAGCGGGACCTTGACGACGACGGTGCCGAGGGCCGCGCCCATGACGAGCGTGCCGATCACGGCGAAGAGGGCGCCCGACAGCAGCGTGGTCACGAAGGCGGCCACGAGCGGGGTCGCGGACTTGCCGGCCACGTTGATCGGCAGCTTGATGAGGGCCGCCATGGCGAGCGCGCCGCAGAGCTCGGTCACGAAGTTGAGGCCGGGGATGGAGGTCGTGAGCTGGCAGACGCAGGCCGAGATCACGGCGAAGATAGCGGCCTGGACGAAGCCGGCGTCGGTGAGCAGGATGGCGAGCGCATAGGCGGCGATGATGAACTGCGGCTTGATGCCGACGATGGCGAGCGCGTTGCCGAGGGTCATGTTGAGGATGAAGCCGGCGGCGAGGAGGATGGCGAGAAGGACGAGGGACTTGATGTCGATGATGCCGCCCTGCTTGGCGTCGGCGGAAACGGTGCGGGCCTGCTGAGACATGGTGGGTTCCTTTCTGGGGAGGCGGGGGCGCGGTGCGCGGTTCTTGGCGGTTGCGGGGAGGGTTTCTTGCTAGGCGGGTTTCTTGCCAGGCGGGCTAGTCGTTGAGCTTGAGGGCCTTCTTCACGGGGATGAAGAGCGCGGCGACGATGACCGCGTTGCAGACGCCGGTGGCGGCGACGACCGGGGCCATGACGCCGATGAGGGCGGGGTTGCGCTGGACGAGGCAGGCGAAGATGACGGCGTAGATGAGGCCGGAGATGCAGGTGACGACGAAGGTGCCGACGAGGGGCAGGGCGCCCTTGGCGCCGTTGTTGCCGACGGCCTTGACGAGGAGCGCCATGACGACGGCCGCGACGGGCTCGGCGATGAGGTCGGGGCCCTTGACCGAGGCGGTGATCTGGATCACGACGCCGGCAAGAAGGCCGATGATCGCGGCCTGGCCGATATTGGGCTTGAGGATCAGGATCTCGAGGCAGAAGGCCGCGATGATGAACTCGGGCGAGAGGATGCCGCCCGTGAGGCCGCTGAAGAACTTCGAGACGGTCATGTTGAGGACGAAGCCGGCGGCCAGGAGGATCGCGTAGAGGGTGAGGGCCTTGAGGTCAAGGGTGCCGTGGTCGACGGAGGTGACGGTGCGGGCCTTCTGGTTGGTGTTCTGCTCGGACATTTCTTCTCTCCTTAGAGTTGATTGGTGAACAAAAAAGGGCCCCCGGCCAAACCGGGAGCCCTCATGTTCGCGAATGTATGGCGCGAAGAGACTCACGACTGACCGAAGGTAATCGAGTTGCGCCACCACCAGTTGTTGTTCAGGGACTTGAACATGTTCGGCGCTCCTCTCTTCGGAATCGATGTCTGCGCGTTGGCGCTCACTTTACTCTGCTGCAGCGGACTGACGCAACCCTCATTTCGTTAACGCTTTGTGAACTGGTGTCGGCGGAACGGAACCAGTCGAGCGGCGCGGGGCTAGCGGGCCATCTTCTCTTTCCAGCCGTCGAGGCGGTCGAGGGCGCCCTTGAGCACCTCGTCGGACTTGGCGAAGTGGAAGCGGACGAAGCGGCTCTCGGGCTCAGCGTAGAAGCAGCTCGCCGGCACCGTGCCCACGCCGACCTTCTTGATGAGGTCGCAGGCGCAGTCGTAGTCGGAGGCGTAGCCGAGCTCGGAGACGTCGGCCATCACGTAATAGGCGCCCTGCGGCTCGACAATGGAGAAGCCCAGGTCGCGCAGGCCGCCGCAGAAGAGGTCGCGCTTGCGCGCGTAGAGCTCGGTCAGCTCGTCGTAGTAGGACCGCGGCAGCTCGAGCCCGGCCACCGCCGCCTCCATGAGCGGCGCGGCGGCCCCCACGGTGAGGAAGTCGTGCACCTTGCGCGCGCGGTCGATGACCTCGGCAGGCGCGATCACGTAGCCTAGGCGCCAGCCGGTCATGGAGTAGGTCTTGGAGAGCGAGCTGCAGCTGAGGGTGCGCTCGGCCATGCCGGGCAGGCTCGCGAAGTAGATGTGCTCGTGGGGCGCGTAGACGATGTGCTCGTAGACCTCGTCGGTGATGACCCAGAGGTCGTGCTTCTTCGCAAGGCGGGCGATGCACTCGAGCTCCGCGCGGGTAAACACGTGCCCGCTGGGGTTCGACGGGTTGCACAGGATGAGCGCCTTCGTGCCGGGCAGCGCGCAGGCCGCCTCGAGCTCGGCCTCGTCGAAGGTGAAGGTGGGCGCGTGCAGCTCGACGTAGGTGGGCTCGGCGCCGCAGAGGATGGCGTCGGCGCCGTAGTTCTCGTAGAACGGCGAGAAGACCACGATGCGGTCGCCGGGGTTCGCGACGGTCATGACCGAGCACATCATGGCCTCGGTCGAGCCGCAGGTGACCACGATCTGTGTCTCGGGGTCGATGTCGAGACCCATGCGCGGGCTCTGCTTGGCTGCGAGCGCGGCGCGGAAGTTCGGCGCGCCCCAGGTGATGGCGTACTGGTGCGGGCCCTTGCGCGCGACCTCCGCGAGGCGGTCGGTGATGGCGGCGGGCGGGTCGAAATCAGGGAAGCCCTGCGAGAGGTTGATGGCGTCGTGCTGCATGCAAATGCGCGTCATCCTGCGGATCACGGAGTCCGTGAAGCAAGAAGTGCGCCGGCTGAGTTCCTGCATGGTTCGCTCCTTGGCGGTCGAAGGCGGAGTGCGCGCCCGATTCTGCCACGACGCCGGGCGGCGCCCGCGGTCGCGCAGGCATTGGCGTCAAGTTGTTACGCGCTTCTTGCCGAAGGCCGGGCTTCTCGCTGCCCTTGGTCGTAAATGCGGGGCAGGTAGAGGCATATCTTCACAAACTTTTCGCTTACGAAGAGGGCGGCGTTTCGCGTAGTATGGCCTGCGCAGCGCTGGCTCCGGGACGCTCGCCTTTGGGCGGCGTGCCTCCCGTCGAGACAGGACTTCTACCTTTGAGGAGTGTTTTTCTTTATGCCCAAGAACAAGCGTGAGAGCCTTCTGTTCACCTTCATCATGTGCTTCCTGATGGTGCTTTGGATGAGCATCTACAACGTGGCGCGCCAGCACGGCGCCGTGACCACCGAGGTCATCGCCGACGCGTGGATCGGCTTCCCGCCCGCATACATCTTCGCCATGCTGTGCGACTGGTTCGTCGCGAGCCCGCTGGCCAAGGGCTTCGCCTTCAAGCACCTGGTGACGCCGGGCAAGTCGAGCCCGCGCGCCATGACGCTCGCCGTCTCTACCTGCATGGTCTTCCCGATGGTCATCATCATGAGCCTCTACGGCGCCTTCGAGGGCGCGCTGCACGCCGGCACCCTCGCCGTCGTGCCGATGGCCTGGCTCACCAACATCCCCTGGAACTTCATCATGGCCCTGCCGTGGAACCTGCTGGTTGCCGGTCCTAGCGCCCGCTTCCTGTTCCGCCGGGCGTTCCCGGAGGGGACCGTGCTCGCGCAGCCGGTGGCCGAGGCGTAAGCGCGCGGTTTCATCGAGTTGTGCGTTGCGGCGGGGCTGCTGAGCGGCCCCGCCGCTTTTTTCATGCCGTCTGCACGTTAAGGGGCCTGGTTTGGGCTGAATCAGCGGGATTCGGCCTCTCTGTGATCAAAAAATCGAGGTTCTGCGTGGTTTTTCGAGGATTCGTTGAGTAGCTCGGGCACTGAGAGGCCGGCTTAGGGGGCTTGGGTTTGCAAAATCGCAGGTAAACTAGGGCTGCTTGGGAATCAAAACTACAACTGAGCACGCAGAACCTCGACTTTTTGTGCGCAGCTGTGCCGGCAAGTTGTGTGCAGGCCGCGAATTTGTTGACCGCTCAATGAGATTGGTCTTATTGTTGACGGGTCAACGAATTACGCGGGCCTTCGAGCCTGCCGATCGTCGCGTCTCGAGGAGAGACCATGTTTGAGGAGCGATTCGAGGACTTCGTGGGCCTCATCACCGCCATCGAGAAGGAGATCCAGCGCATCAAGACCGCCGAGCTCGGCCGCTTCGGGCTGCGCGGCGGCGACCTGATGTGCATATACAACCTCCAGAAGCATCCTGAAGGGCTGACCTCTGCCGAGCTCACGCGTCTGGCCGGCATCGACCGCGCGGCGGTTTCGCGCGTGGTGGCCCGTCTTTCCAGCGAAGGGTTCGTCGAGGTGGGGGCCGACGAGCCCGGCTCGTCGGGCCGCTACCGGGCGCCGATTCGCCTCACGGAGAAGGGACATGCCGTGATGGTCGAGGTCGACGACATCATCCGCGACGTGGTCTCGACCGCCGGCAGCGGTCTCTCGCCGTCGAGCCGCGAGGCGATGTACGCCTCGCTCTCGTCGGTCCTCGAGCAGCTCAAGGAGATCTAGGCCGCGCCGCGCGCGAAAGCCGAGTCGCCCGCTCGTCGCGTCTGCCAGTCCATCTACCAGCAAAAACCTAACCGCACGACCGCTATGCACCCAGCAGAAGGGATACCCATGTCCGTACGCATCGTCACCGACTCCGCTTCCGATATCCTGCCCGGCGAGTACCCGGGCCTCGTGGTCCTGCCGCTGTCCGTCTCGTTCGGGGAGGACGTCTACTCGGACGGCGTCGACCTCACGCACCGCCGCTTCTACGAGCTGCTCGTCGAGGAGGAAGAGCTCCCGAAGACCGGCCAGGTCAACCCCTATGCCTTCAGCCAGGCGTTCGAAGAGGCCTACGCGGCGGGCGACGAGGTCGTGTGCATCACGCTCTCGTCCAAGCTCTCGGGCACGAACCAGTCCGCGCTGACGGCCGCTGCCGGCGCCAAGGTCGTCGTGCGGGTGGTCGACAGCCTGAACGTCTGCGTCGGCGAGCGCGTGCTCGTCGAATACGCGCTGCGCCTGGTCTCCGAGGGCCGCTCGGCCGTCGAGATCGCCGACGAGCTCGTGGCCGTGCGCGAGCAGGTGAGCGTCGTCGCGCTTCTCGACACCCTCGAGTACCTGCGCCGCGGCGGCCGGATCGGCGCGGCGGCCGCCGGCGTGGGCGCGCTTCTCTCCATCAAGCCGGTCATTTCCATCGACGGCGGCGCGGTGAAGATCCTCGGGAAGGCGCGTGGCTCGAAGAACGGCCGCAACCTGCTGAGCGAGCAGGTCGAGAAGGCCGGCGGCATAGATTTCGGCATGCCGGTCGCGCTCGCCTACGCGGGGCTTACGGACACGCTGCTGCGCAAGTACATCGACGACTCGCGGGCTATCTGGGCGCCGGGCTTCCCCGACGGCAGGCTGCCGGTGCACACGGTCGGCGCCACGATCGGCACGCACGTGGGGCCCGGGGCCATCGCGCTCGCGTTCTTCCGGGCGTAGGGGGAGAAGGGTTCGCGGCGTCGCGGCGTCGCTGCGGGCAAGAAGGGCGTCGGCGCGGCGCGCTTCTTGCCAGACGTTGCCGACCTGCGCCCGCGGCGCCCTTCTCGCTAGGCGCTCGCCTGGTGATACTCCCGCTCGAAGCGCAGCGCGTAGATGCACAGCAGCGCGACGGCGGCGGCGGCGATGGGCGCGCCGACGAGCGCGGGGTAGTTGTAGGCCAGCCCGGCGTCGAGCACGGCCTGCCCGATGCTCGCCCCCACGGCGTTTCCGCCGTTGAACGCCACCTGCACGCAGGCCGAGCCGATCATCTCGCCGCCGCCGCGCCCGACCTCGACCATGGCGAGCTGCTGCGGGCTCGACGGGAAGAAGAGCCCGACGCAGCAGAGGAACATGAGCGCGGCGGAGCCGGCGCGCGAGCCGGAGAACGCGAAGATGAGCAGCATAGAGGCGCAGCTCACGGCCTGGCCGATCGCCGCCGCCCAGCCGGGCGTCAGGCGGTCGCCCACCTGGCCGCCGAGCTGCGATCCCACGACCATGCCCGCGCCAGCAAGGACCAGCAGCGCCGGCAGCACGGCCTCCGACCAGCCGCCGATCGTCTCGAGCCAGGGAGAGACGTAGCTCCACCAGCAGAAAATCCCCGAGTTGCCCAGGAAGACCGCGCCGAGCACGACCCAGGGGCCGGGCCGGCCGAGGAACCTGAACTGGTTGGCGAAGCCCTTGCTGGCCACGGCGGCGACCTCGGGCACGAGCCGCGCGATGAGCGCGAGCGAGAGGAGCGCCCACGCGGCGACGAAGGCGAAGGCCGCGCGCCAGCTCACGAGGCCCGCGAGCAGCGTTCCGAAGGGGACGCCGAGGGTGTTGGCGAGGGTCTGTCCCAGCACCATGACGGCGACGGCGCGGCTCTCCTGGCCCTTCTCGGCGAGCGCCTTTGCGACGATGGTCGCCGTGCCGAAGAAGGCGCCGTGCGGCATGCCGGAGACGAAGCGCGCGACCGTGAGCGTGGCCGCGTCGGGCGAGACGGCGGCGAGCGCGTTGCCGGCGCAGCACAGGGCCATGAACAGCAAGAGGAGCTTCTTCGGCGCGATGTTGTGGCCGAACACGAGGATGAGGGTGCCGAAACAGACGCCGATGGCGTAGGCCGAAATGAACCCGCCCGCCTCCGGGACCGTGACGCCGACGCCGGCGGCGACGTTCGTGATGATGCCCATGACGACGAACTCGGCGAAACCCAGGGCGAACGCCCCGGCAGCGAGCGCGAGCAGGCTCTTCTTCATAGATTAAACCTCCAGGCAGAACTGGGCTCGCGCGGCGCGGGCGGCGCGGCTGGCGCGTGCGGCGCTGACGGCGCGGGCAAGAAACAACCCGAGAGAGTATACGCGCCCCGATCCGTCCCTCTTCCCCTTCGAGTTCGGAAGCCTTCCAAACTTTACAGAGCCCTGGTTGGAAAGAAGCACAAGGCTTCTACCTGCAGATATACGATGTTTAATCGAAGTTTGGTAGCCTTCCGAAGTTTGGAAGCCTTCCGAACTCGAGGGGGCGCTGAGCCGCGGGGGCGCGGGGGCGCCGGGGTGAGGGGCGCGGGGGGCGCCGGGACGAGGAGCGCGAAACGTGACCGTTTTCGTTGCGTGAGGGGCACAAGTGCGTGACAAATGCCAGGCTACGTCGTGTTTAGTGATAAACCACTAAACTGTCCGGTATTGTTCTGCCAAGGGAAAGAAGGACCATGGACAGAATCTTCCACATCACGGAGCGCGGCTCGTCGCTGGCAACGGAGATTCGCGCCGGCGTGACCACGTTCCTGGCGATGGCCTACATCATCGCCGTCAACCCCGCCGTGCTCTCGGCCGCGGGCATCGACTCCGAGGCGCTCGCGTGCGCGACCTGCGTCGGCGCGGGCATCATGACCATCTGCATGGGCGTCTTCTCCAACCGTCCGCTCGCCTGCGCCTCCGGCCTGGGCATCAACGCCATGGTCGCGGGCATCACCACCACGCTGTGCGGCGGCGACTGGCACGTGGCCATGGGCGTCATCTTCCTCGAGGGCATCGTCATCCTGCTGCTCGTTGTGTGCGGCCTGCGCGAGGCCATCATGGACGCCATCCCGGTGGTCCTGCGCCACGCCATCTCGGTGGGTCTCGGCCTCTTCATCGCCATGATCGGCCTGACCGACGCCGGTATCATCACCGCCGGCAACGGCACGCTCGTCGGCCTGGGCGACGTGGCCTCTCCGACCTTCATCGTCGGCGTGATCTCCACCGTGGTCACCGTCGCGCTCGCGTGCGCGGACGTCCGCGGCGCGCTTCTCATCGGCATCGCGGTCGCCGTGGTTGCCGGCATCCCCCTCGGCGTGACGCCGATCCCGACCTCGCTCGTGGCCAAGCTCGACCTCTCCACTTTCGGCGCGCCCTTCGCCGCGACCTCCGACGGCAGCATCGCCTTCGTCAAGGTCCTGACCGACCCGACGCTGCTCGTCGTGGCCTTCTCGCTGCTCATGAGCGACTTCTTCGACACCATGGGCACTGCGATGGCCGTCGCCAAGCAGGGCAAGTTCCTCACCGAGGACGGCGAGGTCGAGAACATCCGCGAGATCCTCCTCGTCGACTCCGCGGCCGCGGCCGCGGGCGGCCTCTTCGGCGTCTCCTCCATCACGACCTTCGTCGAGTCGACCTCTGGCGCCGCCGACGGCGGCCGCACCGGCCTCGCCTCCATCGTCACGGGCCTGCTCTTCGTGCTGACCGCGTTCTTCTCGCCCGTCGTCGCGTGCGTGTCCAGCGCCGCGACCTGCGGCGCGCTGGTCTACGTCGGCTACCTGATGATGTCCGAGGTCACCGAGATCGACTGGTCCGACATCTCCGAGGGCTTCCCGGCGTTCATGATCGCCGCGGGCGTGCCGTTCGCGTACTCGATCTCCGCCGGCATCGGCCTCGGCTTCATCTCCTACGTGGTCATCGCCGTC
This sequence comes from Coriobacteriia bacterium, assembly GCA_030530145.1. GTDB lineage: Bacteria > Actinomycetota > Coriobacteriia > Coriobacteriales > Atopobiaceae > Paratractidigestivibacter. Next base: position 11,756 of record JAUMVN010000028.1, read on the forward strand.
TTCAAGCACGAGGCCAAGGAGGTCAAGCCCCTTATGTGGGTGGCCGCCGTGGCGTTCCTCGTGTACTTCTTCGTGTCGTAGGCGCCCGCGCCGCCAGTTCGTGTCGCAAGCTCGGGCCCCTCTTGCCCCTCCCAAGTTCGGAAGGCTTCCAAACTTGGGAGGGGGCTTTTGTGCCGAAAACGCTAGCCATCTACCTGCGGATATAGAATCCTGAACCAAAATTCGGAAGCCTTCCGAAGTTTGGAAGGCTTCCGAACTCGGGGGGCGCCGGGGCGGCGGGCGTCTGCCGCGGCGGCGCGGCTAGGCGGGGAAGACGGTGCCGACGACGATGCGGATAAGGGCGTCGATGGGCATGGGGTCCTCCTCGGCGAGCCAGGCCCGCACGGCCGCCAGGATCCCCGAGAGATAGAACTCGCTGACCACCCGCCCCGCCTGCCCGTCGAGCCCCTTCGCCGGCAAGACGAACCGCTCCACCAGCGGCCGGAGCGTCTCCTTGAGCCTCTCGACGAACGCCGGGTCGCCGTTCTGGCCCAGGAGCACCTCGGTGTAGCGGCGCCAGTCGGCGGCCATCTGGAAGATGAGCCCCATATGGCGGCTGAAATCGAGCTTCTCCCCGCGGGCAAGAAGCCCCTCGACCAGCGTCTGAATGCCCTGAAGCACGGTGTCCTCCACCTCGGCCAGGACCTCGTAGACGTCGTGGTAGTACAGGTAGAACGTGGCGCGGTTGTACCCTGCGCGCTCACAGATCTCGCGCACGGGGATGCGCTCGATGGGCCGCTCGGCGTACAGCGCCCAGAACGCCTCGCGCAGGTTGGCGCGGGTCTGCTCGGTTATCTGCGGCTGCTTCTTCATGGCCTGTTCCTTGCGTGTTTGCTGCAGAGCCCTCGTTCGGGCGTCCCCTCGGCGCGGCTTCGCACGACAATTGCCGCCCGCGTGTCGAGAAGTCCCCGGCCTCGCGGCTCCGCCTCACTATACTGCGACCATACGACACCGTGTCGAGTGATTCGCGCGGCCGCAGAACCCGCGCCTCGGCACCTCTTCTCGCCAGGAGGACCCCGCATGCCCTATATCGAGTTCGCCGACGTCGTGCGCAGCTACGGCGAGGGCTCCGCCCAGATCAATGCTCTCGACGGCGCGAGCTTTACCGTCGAGAAGGGCGAGCTCGCCGTCATCCTCGGCCAGTCCGGCGCCGGCAAGACGACCGCGCTCAACATCCTCGGCGGCATGGACCGCGCCACGAGCGGCCGCGTCGTCGTGGGCGGCCGGGACATCAGCGACGCCGGCGAGGACGGCCTCGTGCTCTTCCGCCGCGCCGACGTGGGCTTCGTCTTCCAGTTCTACAACCTCGTGCCCAACCTCACCGCGCTCGAGAACGTCGAGCTCGCGGCCCAGATCTGCCCCGACTCCCTCGACGCCGAGGAGACCCTCGCCAAGGTCGGCCTCGCCGGGCGCCTCGCGAACTTCCCGGCGCAGCTCTCCGGCGGCGAGCAGCAGCGCGTCTCCATCGCCCGGGCCCTCGCCAAGAACCCCAAGCTCCTGCTCTGCGACGAGCCCACGGGCGCCCTCGACTACCAGACGGGCAAGCAGATCCTGCAGCTGCTCCAGGACACCTGTCGTCGCGACGGCATCACCGTCGTCATCGTCACGCACAACGCCGCGCTGGCGGACATGGCCGACCGCCTCATCCGCTTCAAGAGCGGCCGCGTGACCCAGATGAGCGTGAACCCCGCGCCTAAGCCCATCGCCCAGATCGAGTGGTAGCCGATGCAAAGAAGGACCCCGAACACCGCCTTTAACCTGGGGATCTCCCGCACCATCCGTCAGAGCCTCAAGCGCTTCGTGGCGCTCGCCACCATCTGCGCCCTCGGCGTGACCATGATCTGCGGCCTCAAGGTGTCCTGCATCGACCTGCGCGCCTCGGCCGACGCCTTCTTCGACGACCAGGACCTCTTCGACCTGCGCGTGCAGTCCACGCTCGGCATCACGGACGACGACGTGGCGGCGCTCGCGGCGCTCGAGGGCGTCGAGCGCGCCGAGGGCGGCTGGACCGAGACCTGCTACACCGCCGTCGGCTCCGGATCCGAGAAGGTTGACGTCAAGGCCCTCTCGACCTCCGGCATGAACCAGCCGAGCCTCGTCGAGGGGCAGCTCCCCGTGACGGCCGACCAGGTGGCCGTGACCCGCCGCTACCTCAAGGACTCCGGCAAGAAGATCGGCGATACCGTGACCTTCCACGGCTCGTCGGACGAGGGCGACGACGCGACCACGGTCTTCTCTCGCCAGGAATACACCATCTGCGGCGCGGTGCTCGACCCCACCGACGTCAACGCGGGCGAGGGCACGATGTCCTTCCGCGCGAGCGGCAGCTCGCAGTACGCGTTCTTCGTGTTGCCGGCCGCGGTGACCGCCGACGTCTACACCGTCGCCTACGTCAAGGTCGCGGGCTCCGAGGAACCGCTGTGCTACTCGGATGCCTACGAGGGCCTGGTCGGCGAGGCCAAAGGCCGCGTGGAGGGCATCGCCTCCGAGCGTGAGGCGGCCCGCGGCCAGGGCCTGCGCGACGACGCAAATTCGCAGGTCGACGCCGCCGAGAAGGACGCGCTCTCGCAGCTCGCCGACGGGCAGCGGCAGATCGACGACGCCCAGGCGCAGATCGACTCGGGCGCCGCGGAGCTCGCCGACGGGCGCTCCCAGCTCGATTCCCAGGCGTCCGACACCGAGCGCCAGCTCGCCGACGCCCAGGCGCAGATTGACTCCGGGGCCTCGGAGCTCGTCGCGAACGAGGCGCAGGTCAACGCCGGCCTCCAGCAGATCGCCGACGGGCTCGGCTGCGACGTGGACGGCATCGCGGCCGCCATCTCGAGCGCGCGCTCGCAGCTCGATGCGGGCGAGCTCGAGCTTGCCTATCAGAAAGGCCAGGTAAACGCCTCGGCCCAGCTGCTCGCGTCCCTTATGGGCGACGCATGGCCCGCCGACGCCTGGTCGCGGCTGGGGTCCGCCGGCAGCGCCGAGGAGGCGCAGGCCGCCGCGGCCGAGGTCAACGCGGTCCTCTCGCCGTACGCGCAGCAGGCCGGCGATGCCCTGGACCAGCTCATATCCTTCGTGGACTCCGAGGAGTTCCGGGCCATCGCCAAGGCCTACGACGAGCTGCCGGAAGAGACCCGCGCCCGGGTGGACGCCCTTATCGACCGGCTGCCTGATCAAGTGGCCCAGGCCGCGCGCCAGATTCTCGCCGCGAGCGCCGACGCGGATGCGGTCGTCGCACAGCTCCGGGGCCTGCGCGACCAGGTCTCCCAGCTCTCCGGGCTCGCCGACGGCATGGCTCAGATCGTGGCGGCCCAGCTGCAGATAAACGCCTCGCGCGCGCAGCTCGACGAGGCGGAGGCCGGCTATCGGCAGCTCGTCTCGGCAAAGCAGCAGCTCGACGCCGCGCGCGCCCAGCTCGAGGCGGGCCAGTCCGAGCTCGACCAGCAGCGCACGAGCGCGACCGAGCAGATCGACGCAGCCCGAAGCCAGCTCGAGTCGGGCGCCGCCGAGCTCGCCGAGGGGCAGTCCGAGCTCGACGCTGCGCGTGAGGAGTTCGCCCAGCAGCGCGCCGACGCGCTCGCTGCCATCGCGGACGCCCGCGACCAGATTTCCGCCATCGACGACGCCACCTGGTACGTGCAGGACCGCTCGAGCCTCTCGAGCTACGCCTCCGTCGAGTCGGACGCGAGCTCGATCGAGGCCATCGGCACGGTGCTGCCCGTCGTGTTCTTCGTGGTGGCGGTGCTCATCAGCCTCACGACGATGACGCGCATGGTCGAGGAGGAGCGCGGCCTCATCGGCCTGTACAAGGCGCTCGGCTACGGGCGCGGGCGCATCCTCTCCAAGTACGTCGTCTACGCCGGCGCCGCGTGCCTGGCCGGCGGGGTCGTGGGCAACGTGCTCGGCTTCGTGGTGCTGCCGACGATCCTCTTCACGATCTTCTCGACCATGTACGCGCTGCCCGCGTTCCTCTTGCGCTTCGACGCTGCCTACGCGCTCGTCTCTGTCGCGCTCTTCGCGGTGGGGATCGTCGGCGCGACGGTCCTGACCTGTCGTCGCGAGCTCGCCGAGCAGCCGGCCGCGCTCATGCGCCCGAAGGCGCCCAAGGCCGGCAGCCGCATCCTGCTCGAGCGCGTGACGCCCGTGTGGCGCCGGCTCTCGTTCCTGAACAAGGTGACCGCGCGCAACATCTTCCGCTACAAGCGGCGCTTCCTCATGACCGTCTTCGGTATCGCCGGCTGTACGGCGCTCCTCGTCTGCGGCTTCGGCATCCGCGACTCCGTGGTGGCGCTTTCCGGCAAACAGTACGGCGCCTCGGGCGTGACCGCCTACGACCTCATGGTCGTGACCTCGGCTGACGACCTGGAGTCGATGGCGAGCGACCTCGACGGAAACGCCCAGGTCACGAGCTTCGTTCCCGTGCGTGTGGACAGCCTGACCGTGGAGTTCGGCGGCGCGAAGGAATCGGTCACGCTCGTGGTGGTGCCCGACGGATTCTCGCTCGACGGGTACGTGGACCTGACCGACGACGCCGGCGCGGCCATCGACCTCGCCTCGGTCGGCTGCGCCATAACGAAGAACGCCGAGCAGGTCATGGGCTTCTCGGTGGGCGATTCGGTGCACGTGCAGGACTCGTCGCTCGCCGAGGCGGACATGGCCGTCGGCGCCGTCTGCCGCAACTACCTGGGCAACATGCTCTTTATGACGCAGTCCGCCTACGAGCAGGCCTCTGGCAAGAAGAGCGGCCTGAACGGGCTTCTCGTCAACCTTAGCGGAACCGACGAGGAGAAGATCGCGTTCTCCGAGCGGGTCGCGGCCGATGCGCGCACGCTCTCCACGTCGTCGACCGCAAAGATGGTGCGGGACTTCTCGAGCGCCTTCACGCTCATAAACACCGTGGTCTACGTGGTCATCGTTCTTGCGGCGGCGCTCGCCTTCACTGTGGTCTTCACGCTCTCGAACACGAACATCTCGGAGCGAGAGCGCGAGCTCGCCACCATCAAGGTGCTCGGCTTCAAGCGCCCCGAGGTGCACACGTACATAAACAAGGAAACCTTAATCCTCACGGGGCTCGGCGTGGTCGCGGGGCTTCCCTGCGGGTATGCCCTCACGCGCGGGCTCACGTGGATCCTGCGCATGCCGTCGCTTTACTTCGACACGACGGTCGAATGGTCGTCCTATGCGATCTCTGCGGCGCTCGCGTTTGCCTTCACGCTCATGGTCAACGTCATGACCAACCGCAGCCTCGACCGCGTCGACATGGTCGGCGCGCTCAAGTCGGCTGAGTAGGGGGTGAGGCGAGCCTCGGCGGGGCGGCGTGGAGTACTTGCGAATCATCGCCGAGCGGCGGCGCCGTTGCCTGCCCGGCGCCCTTCTTGCCTGCTACAATGCCAACCAGTGCTGTGACTGACGGATAATCGCGGGCGACCGCGGGGGAGCAGCGCGAACATACTCAGTGCCGACCGTCTGGGCAAGCCGTTCTCTGCGCAGAGGTGGCTTGCCTTCTTTTTTGGCGGCCGATTCTGCTCGGGGGGCGGTTCCTCATCGAAAGGATGCGCCGATGCAAGACCTGACCGAGCTCCTCCGTTCCAACCCCTACCCCGGCCGCGGCATCGTGGTGGGCAAGGACGTCGTCTACTACTGGATCATGGGCCGCAGTGCCAACTCGCGCAACCGCGTCTTTGTGCCCACCAACGACGGTATCCGCACCCAGGCCCACGACCCCGCGCTGCTCGAGGACCCGAGCCTGATCATCTACCACCCGGTCCGTACCATGGGCCGCAAACTCGTCGTCACCAACGGCGACCAGACCGACACCATCGTCAACGCCGGCAGCTTCCGCGACGGCTGCATGGCCCGCGAGTTCGAGCCGGACGCCCCCAACTTCACCCCGCGCATCAGCGCCGTGGTCAACGAGGACGGCACCTTCGAGATCTCCATCCTCAAGCACCAGGAAAACGGCCGCTGCCAGCGGAACTTCTTCGCCTACGAGGGAGCCGACGAGGGCGTGGGCTACTTCATCTCTACTTACCAGGGCGATGGCAACCCGCTGCCCACCTTTGCCGGCGAGCCCGTCGAGGTCGCGCTGCCCGCCGACCCCGACGAGGTTTGGGCCGCCCTCAACGCCGACAACAAGGTCTCGCTCTACGCCAAGCGCGGCGGCGAGGTCAAGATCTACAACAAGAACCTCGGCGACTAGAAGGTCCACTGGGCCTGCATGGCGAGAAGGGCTGCATCTGTAGTGCTCAAACAGTCCTCTTCGCACGGACGTGACATTAAGTCACGTCCGGCTCATGCGGAACTGCGCCTACAGAAGCAGCCCTTCTCGCCAAACAACCCAGACTGTGAGCAAATATAACCTCCCCCCATTTTTAGAACGGAGACCCCAAGTGAACGAGCTCGAGCTCAAGTACGGCTGCAACCCTAACCAGAAGCCCTCCCGCATCTACATGAAGGACGGCTCCGACCTGCCCGTTACCGTCCTTTCCGGCAAGCCCGGCTACATCAACTTCCTGGACGCCCTCAACTCCTGGCAGCTCGTGCGCGAGCTCAAGGAGGCCACCGGCCTGCCCGCCGCCGCGTCCTTCAAGCACGTCTCGCCCGCAGGCGCCGCCGTGGGCCTGCCGCTTTCCGAGACCGACAAGCAGATCTACTTCGTGCAGGACGAGGGCGAGCTCACTCCGGTCGCCTGCGCCTACATCCGCGCGCGCGGCGCCGACCGCATGAGCTCCTACGGCGACTGGGCCGCGCTCTCCGACGTCTGCGACGAGCGCACCGCCCTCTACATCAAGCACGAGGTCTCCGACGGCATCATCGCTCCCGGCTATACGCCCGAGGCGCTGGCCATTCTCTCCGCCAAGAAGGGCGGCAAGTACAACGTCGTGCAGATCGATCCCGACTACGTCTGCCCGGCCATCGAGACCAAGGACGTCTTCGGCATCAGCTTTGAGCAGGGACACAACTTCTTCGAGATCAACGACGAGCTGCTCAGCGACGTCGTGACCGTGAACAAGGAGATTCCCGAGGCCGCCCGCCGCGACATGATCGTGAGCCTTATCACCTTGAAGTACACCCAGTCCAACTCGGTGTGCTACGTCAAGGACGGCCAGGCCATCGGCGTCGGCGCAGGCCAGCAGAGCCGCGTTCACTGCACCCGCCTCGCCGGCAGCAAGGCCGACACCTGGTTCCTGCGCCAGCACCCCAAGGTGCTCGGCCTCAAGTTCGTCGACGGCATCCGCCGCGCCAACCGCGACAACGCCATCGATGTCTACATCTCCGACGAGCACGACGACGTGCTGGCTGAGGGCGAGTGGCAGAAGTGGTTCGCCGAGAAGCCTGAGGTCCTCACCCGCGAGGAGAAGGCTGCTTGGATCGCCACTCAGACCGGCGTGACCCTGGGTTCCGACGCCTTCTTCCCCTTCGGCGACAACGTCGAGCGCGCCCACAAGTCCGGCGTGAGCTACATCGCCCAGCCCGGCGGCTCTGTGCGCGACGACAACGTGATCGAGACCGCCGACAAGTACAACATGGCCATGGCCTTCACCCACATGAGGCTGTTCCACCACTAATAATCACGAAAGTCGTGAGCAGTTTTGCGTTTGATCGAGTAGCCACTGCATTTCGAAGGCAAAACCCCAGTTGCGGAGTGCCTAAAAGCGGCGGCTACTCGGCCCTTCTCAAAACTGCTCCCGACTTTCGTAATTAATGGTGCGTGTTAGTCTAATGAGCTTCCATCGTTAAGCGATTCGGTACGTTAAGTCTTATACTTAACGTACCGAATCGCTTAACGTGTGTGTAGCAGGTGGAGGTGCGGAAATGGCGGAGCGCTACCTAACGATGGGTGAGGCGGCGAAGACGCTTGGGCTTACCAAGGCGCGCATATCCCAGCTGGCATCCGCTGGGATTCTTGATGCGGCGATGGTCGACGGAAGAAAGAAGGTGGCGTCGGCCTCGGTTGGGCGCTACGCCGCTCAGCGGCGCACGCCAGGACGCAGCTCGCTTGCGTCGCAGGGGGCACTGTTTACTCTCATGTCAGCGAACTACGAGGTGGCACGCCTTTCGTACGAGTCGGATCGCGAGTATCCCTTTGCTGTGAAGGAAGTCCTTGATCCCGAGCGCATGCCCCTGGGCACTGTAACCGGCGGCGGTCAGATCAAGAAGCGAGAGTTCAATGACTGGTGGGAGCATCGCTCCATTCCTGATACCCGTCCGATGATCCTGGCTAAGGCGGCGGAGCTGGGCGCGAGTTCCGTAAGCGACATCCCGGTAAGAAGCTATGGCCTATCGCTTTCGGACTGCTATTGGCTGCTGCCCGACGATGCTTCGTTTGACTGGGCCAACCTGAACTACTTTGAGAACGAGTTCGACGGCGCGGGCGCCGCTGAGGGGGCGTGGCTCGCCAACGTGGGCCTCAACTCGCCGGACAATACCTCTGAAGGCGAGCTGCCCAAGCGATGGATTATCAAGGATGGCAAACGCTTCCTGCTCAAGGGTTCTGGGTCCGATGACCAACGTCCGTACAATGAGTGTGTAGCTACAGCTCTTTACCGGCGCCTTCTGCAAGTTGACGACTATGTGCCTTATGAGCTCGCGGTTGCGGGTTCAGGCGCGGTGTGCGCTTGTCCTGACTTCTTGAATGGTCGCGAGGAGTATATTCCGGCCATCTACCTGAAGCAGGGCATGGGCAATGTTCGGGGGTCATCGACGTATGACCGCCTTTGTCGCTTCGCTGGGCGCTTGGGCGCTGATGAGGAGGCGGTACGTGAGAGCATCTGCAAGATGCTTGTCTGCGATTCCCTTCTCGCCAACGCCGGCCGTCATTGGAGAAATTTCGGCTTTGTCCGCAATGTGGACACGCTCGAGCTGAGGATTGCCCCTATCTTCGACACGGGGAACTGCCTGTGGTATAGCAAGACGCTCCAGGAAGTCGCAGCTGGTGACTGGACGTTTTTGGCGCGACCCTTTGGACCTGAGCCGGAACGTCAGCTGGCGGTGGTGGATCGAGCCGTCTGGTTTGACCCGAGGCTACTTGATGGTTTCGTTGACCAAGCGATGGATATTCTTGGCGATAGCGTCCATGCGAGCGCGCCGGAGAGGTGGGCCTTCATTAAGGAAGGGCTTTCTCGCCGCGTTTCGGATGTGAGTGCGGTCATGAGGGTCCTTGCGATGCAGCGGTGAAGGAACTCTGCACGTTAACGAGCGCCCGGAGGCCCTTGAGGGGGCCTCCGGGCGCTATTCTGATCACTATTCCTAGATTGTGCGTGGGTATTTGGGGGTAGGGGCGAGTAGGGGAGGGGGCGTGTGACGGCCAGCTTGGACAAAAGCCCAGGAAAGGTGTGCGCGGATGTCGGAAAGTTGGCATCAAAAGTACAACAGTACGCGCAGGACCTCGAATTCTTGTGCGAGGCGGCGCACCGATCACAGGAAAAGGTGCTGCACGAGGATCTTCGCGCCGATGAAGATGAGGACGCAGCTGCCGACGATGGTTGCGGGCTTCTGGTAACGCGAGCCGAAGTAGTGCCCGACGGCGACGCCGGCGAGCGTGAAGCCGAACGTGATGACGCCGATGAACGACGCCGCGGCCACGATGTTCACCGAGAGCGCGGCGAGTGAGATGCCCACGGCCAGCGCGTCGATGGACGTCGCCACTGCGAGCATGAGGTACTCGCGAAGGTCGATCTTCTCCGCGTCGGTGCCGTCTGCGCCGTCGTCATCCTCGCTTTCGTGTGCCGCGTCCCAGAGCATCTTTCCGCCGATGAAGGCCAGCAGCCCGAACGCAATCCAGTGGTCGATCGGCGCGATGAGCCAGAGGAACTGGCTGCCCAGGGCCCAGCCGATGGTGGGCATGAGCGCCTGGAACCCGCCGAAGAAAAGCCCCAGCACGACCGCGACCTTGACGTTGATCTCGCGCATGCCGAGGCCCTTGCACACCGACACCGCGAACGCGTCCATCGAGAGCCCCACCGCCAGAAGCAACAGTTCGAACAGGTCCATGACGCCCCTCTCGTCGAATGACCTTACGATGCAACGAGGGGTTGCGCTAAACGAAAAGACTCGTGGCCCCGCGAGCGTCCGCCCGCAAGGTCACGAGTCTCGTTGATTAAGATGCGCCAGGCTGGATGCCAGTATGTTGGTCGCACCGCGCGGCCTTCTCGCCGGCCGCGCCACTACTCCCTCGTCGCTGTCCCTTGGTCTACCCGCGTGCTGCCGCGCATAGACTGCCGGGCCGAATGACGTGCCGTTTACCTGCTAGTTGCTCGGCGAACGGCCTTGACGACCTCGTCCACCACGACGACGGACACGGCGCAGATCAGCATCTTGCCCCAGAGCGCGGCGGAAAGCGGCACCGTCTCGAACACCGCGGCGCCGAACTCGGTGATGGCGAACTGCATGGCCAGCACCAGGCCGAACACTCCGAGCATGAGCTTATTGTTGCCCACGTTGCGCAGCATCGGAACGTTGTTGAGCTCGCGACAGTTGAAGGCGTTCAACAGCTGCATCAGCACGAAGAGCGTAAAGAGCACGGTGGCCTTTTCGCCCTCGGCGCAGCCCAGGAAGTTCCAGAAGTGCTGCGCCATGAAGATCGCGGAGATGTAGATGCCGTTGGCAAAGATGCGGAAGAGCATCGTGCGGTCCAGGATCGACGCGTCGCGGCGGGTCGGCTCGTGCTGGAGCAGGTCGTCGCGGATAGGCTCGAGGCCCAGGGTCAGCGCCGGGGGACCGTCCATGATGATGTTGATCCACAGCAGCTCAAGGGCGGTAAACGGCGCCTCGAAGCCGGCCAGGATCGAGAACACGACGACGATGACCGAGCTCACGTTGACCGTAAGCTGGAACTGGATGAAGCGCTTGAAGTTCTCGTAGATGCCGCGGCCCCACTGGACGGCCTTCAAGATCGTGGAGAACGAGTCGTCGAGAAGCACCATGTCGGACGCTTCCTTGGTGACCTCGGTGCCCGCGATGCCCATCGCGATGCCCACGTCGGCGTTCTTGATGGCAGGGGCGTCGTTGATGCCGTCGCCGGTGACGGCCACGACGTTGCCGCGGGCCTTCAACAGCTTGACCACGCGCATCTTGACCAGCGGCGTCGAGCGGGCGATGACCTGGATACGGCCGAGCGCCTCGGACAGCTCCTCGTCGCTCATGCCCTCGATCTCGGAGGCCTCCACGGCGATGTGGCCGTCCTCGAGCATGTGGAGCTCGTCGGCGATGGCGCGCGCGGTGCGGATGTTGTCACCGGTGAGCATCTTGACCTCGATGCCCGCCTCGCGGCAGCGGCGGACGGCGTCGTAGACGTCGGGGGAGAGCGGGTCGGAGATGACGACGAAGCCGTCGAAGACGAGCCCCTGCTCAACGACCTCCTGCGCCTCATCATCGTAGGCGTCGAGCTCGCGGTGCGCGAAGCCGAGCAGGCGCCCGGCGTGGCTCTGGTAGTCCTCCATCAGCGCGTCGATGCGGCGGCGCTCCTCGGCGCTTACGTCCGGGCACATCGAGAGGACCTTCTCGGGGTTGCCCTTGACGTAGAGCATCAGGCGCGCCGCGCCGTCCTCGCCCGTCTCGCGCACGACCGTGGACATGTCCTTGTTCTGCGACGAGAACGGGAAGACGCGCACGACGTCGGCGTCGCGGCGGAGCTGCTGGTAGTCGTGGCCGGCCTTGTGCGCCGCCACGAGCAGCGAGCACTCGGTGGGGTTGCCGATGAAATTCCAGCCCTCGCCCTCGGGCGTGACGTTGGCGTTGCCGTTGATGCAGAAGTTGCGCAGGAGCACCGGGTCGGCCAGCTCCTCGGGCGCCACGTTGCCGGCGGGCGTCCAGATGGTCTGGACGGTCATCTTGTTCTCGGTCAGGGTGCCGGTCTTGTCCGAGCAGATGATGTTCACGCAGCCGATGGTCTCGCAGGCGATCATCTTCTTTACCAGGGCGTTCTCGCGGCTCATCTTGATGATGTTGAGCGCGAGCGAGACGGCCACGATGGTGGGCAGGCCTTCCGGCACCGCGGCCACGATCAGCACGATCGAGGTGATAAACGCGTCCGAGACCGTCTCCCAGTTGAACGTGTTGTTCATCAAGAAGGTAACGATCTCGATGGCAAAGACGATGGCCGCCGCCGAGCAGCCCATCACGGTGATCTGCTTGCCCAGGCGGTCGAGCTTCTCCTGCAGGGGCGTCGTTGACTTCTCGATGGTGCCGAGCTCCTTGGCGATCTGGCCGAACTCGGTGTCGTTGCCCACGCCGGTGACGAGCAGCGTGCCCGTGCCCGCGGCCACGAAGCAGCCGGAGTAGAGCATGTTGGCGCGCTCGGCCACGGGGGTGGTGGCGTTGCAGCTGGCCTCGGCGTCCTTGGCCACAGGCATGGACTCGCCGGTGAGCGAGCTCTCGTTCACGGAAAGGTCGACGCTCGCGAGCAGGCGCCCGTCGGCCACGATCTTGTCGCCCGTCTCGACGAGAAGCACGTCGCCCACGACGATGTCGCGCTGCGGTACCTGCGTCGGCTCGCCGGCGCGGACGACCTTGACCAGCGTGTCCTCGTTGATGCGGTTGAGCTCCTCGAAGGCCTTCGCGGACTTGCCCTCCGTGATGATGGTGATTACCACGGACAGCGCGATGGCGCAGAAGATACCGGCGCACTCCAGGAAGTTGTACTCGCCGCCCGTGAAGTAGCGGGCGATGTTCACCCCCAGCGTGATGATGGCGGCGAAGATGAGCATCAGCAGCATCGGCTCGGTCGATGCGTCCCAGATGCGCCGGGCCAGGGATTCTCCCTTGGCCTGTGTGAAGGAGTTAGCGCCATGAGCGGCGCGCGAGGCTTCTACCTGCGACGACGCGAGCCCCCGCTCGGCGTCGCTGCCGGTTTGCGCCAGCAACTCCTCCCGCGAGAGCGTGTGAGCGTTCTCCACGGAATTCCCCTCTCTTATTCGTTTCCTAGCAAGAAGCCCGCGTGCAAAAAGCCCGCGCGCAGCTCCTGCTTTGCTGCGCGCGGGCTCAAAAAAGAGACCCGACGCACAGCACCCCTCGATGCCGTACGTGAGTCTCGTTCATTAAGGCAAGCCAGGCATGCGGATACGGCGCCGAAGCGCCCCGCGGCCAGTATGTTGACTTGCCGCAACCGATCCTGCCGGCTGCGACTACTCCCTCAAGTACCTGAGGCAGGGTAGCACGTTTTCCGCGCAGGGGGCAAGTGCGGCATGTAAGGGTTTTGCAGACTTATCCCTTAGCGAGAAGAAGCTCCCCGTAGCGCGCGTCGAGGCCCTCCTTGAGTCGTTGGAAAGCCGGGATGTAGTCCTCGATGATGGCGTTTACCAGCTCAAGTTCCTTGGCTTCGTCGTATATGCGCATGATCGTGTTGCGGTCGCGCAGCATAGAGAGCCAGGTCGTCTCGTCGACGAAGTCGTACAGCGCATAGGAGCCCTTAATGATGTCGCTCTTGGGAAGGTTAGTGCCGCGTGCCCGCGACCCGAACAGCGTGACGCGCCTCGCGCCGCCCTCGCGCGCGAACTCCGCTATCTGCTTGTACACGTCCTCGATGGGCATGGGCGCTGCTCCCTTCGTCGACGCAATTATAGGGTTCGCCGACGTTTGGAAGCCGGGCGGCCCGCCACCCCCGATGCGGAGCCGCGGGGGTGGCCGGCTATCCCGGAAAGGCTACCCGGCAACGATCTCCGTGAGTTTCGAGGCGTCGATGTTGCCGCCGGAGACCACGCAGGCGACCTTCGCGTTCTCCTTGAGCGGGACGAGGCCGAGGAAGACCGCGGCGTACGCGCAGGCGCCGGCGCCCTCCGCGATGATTTTCTCCTCGACGGCAAGGGTCTTGATGGCCTGGGCTATCTGCTCCTCGTTGATGACGAAGACGTCGTCGACGTACTCCTTCGCGACGGCAAAGGTCTTGTCGCCCGGGCACGCGATATCGAGGCCGTCGGCCAGCGACTCCTCGGTGGTCACCGTGGTGGGCTCGCCGGCCTCGAGCGAGGCGTGCATGCTCGGCGCGCCCTCTGACTCGACGCCGTAGACCTTGATGTCCGGGTTTATGGTCTTCGCCGCGAGCGCGATGCCGCCGATCAGGCCGCCTCCGCCCACGGGCACCACGATGGCGTCGAGATCGCCGCAGGCGTCCATGATCTCGAGCCCGATAGTGCCCTGGCCTGCCATGATGCACGCGTCGTTGTACGGCGGGACGTAGATGGCGCCCGTCTTCTCGGCGAACGCCTCGGCCGCCTCTTTGGCCGCCTCGAAGCTGCCGTCGACGATCTGGATATCGACGCCGTACGCGGCGGTGCGGTCGATCTTGGACTGGGGCGCGATGGAGGGAATGAAGATGGTGGCCGGGATGCCGAACGCGCGCGAGGAGTAGCCGACGCCCTGCGCGTGGTTGCCCGCCGAGCAGGTGACCACGCCGAGTTTTTTCTGCTCGTCGGTGAGGGTGCTCATCTTGAAGTAGGCTCCGCGGAGCTTGAAGACGCCGGTGTGCTGCAGGTTCTCCATCTTCAGGTAGGCTTGGAAGCCGTCCAAGGGAAGCGAGATCGGCACGAGCGGGGTCTTTATGGTGACGTCGGCGAGGACCTCCTCGGCCTTCTTGATGAGCTCGAAGCTGAGCTCGTCGTAGCTGACCTCCGCCGCCGATGCCTGGTCTTGATCGGAGGGAGCGGCCGAGGAGGGCTCGTTGCCGCCCGCGGCACAGCCGGAGAGCATCAGGCTAAGGGCGGAAACACCCCCTGCCATAAGAAACGAGCGACGGGAAAGGTCCGGATTCAAGCGGTCCATAGCGCCTCCCATATAAGTTGTTCTTGTGGGGTGGGTTCTGCGCAGTGTGCGCATCGAAATTCTACCCACCGACCACGGGCGAGAACGGGCGTCGCGCGTATCTGGTCTAGATTTCAGGGGGCGTATGAGGCATTTTCGGTAGCACGAATCTAATACATCGCGTATTGCGTAACTAAATTCAGGCCCAATGAGTAGCCGGGGCATTTTGGGCTTTGAAACCTGCTTAAAGAGATCGATTTTGGCTTGGCTACTCGGCGTTTCCAAATAAGGTTACACAATACGCGTGCTCATACCTTGAGAATGCCTTCTACCCCCTCGGAAATCAGTCCTCATCCCGTGTTTCGACCCTGCAAACCATGCGCGGACCGGTTGCGCTTTACCGCGCTAAAGCGATATAGTCTGTCCCGTTGCTTTAGCACAGTAAAGTGCCCGTGCGCCTGCCGACCGACGGCGCGGCCGCCCGGGCTCCCAGGGAAGGGAACACGTCATGAAGCTCTCTATGAACCGTCGCGAGTTCCTCGCGGCCTTCGGCACCGTCGCCGCCTCCGCCGTCCTGGCCGGCTGCGGCAACTCCTCGTCCAGCAGCTCTTCCAGCACGGATTCCAGCTCCTCCGACGACAAGTCCGCCACCGCCACCAAGAAGCTCATCGTCGGCTTCGACTCCGCCTACCCGCCCTACGGCTACGTGGGCGACGACGGCTCCTACACCGGCTTCGACCTCGAGCTCGCCCAGGAGACCGCCAGCCGCAACGACTGGGAGATCCAGCTCGAGCCCATCGACTGGGACGCCAAGGACACCCTCATGGACTCCGGCGCCATCAACTGCATCTGGAACGGCTTCACCGTCGAGGGCCGCGAGGACGACTACACCTTCTCGGGCAACTACATGATCAACGCCCAGGTCGTCGTGGTAAAGAAGGGCGCCGGCATCTCCGACCTCGCCGGCCTCTCCGGCAAGAACGTCATCACCCAGACCGACTCCGCCGCCTACGAGGTGCTCGCCGGCGAGGACGCGGATAAGGCCGACGTCGCCGCCACCTTCGCCTCGCTCGAGACCATCGGCGACTACAACACCGCCTTCATGCAGCTCGAGTCCGGCGCCGTCGACGCCGTGGCCTGCGACCTCTCCATCGCG
>JAUMVN010000005.1 GCA_030530145.1 Coriobacteriia bacterium
CCCCGCAGCCTAAAGGAGGGATGTGACAACAATGCCCGCCCGCGCCGTCGCGCCGGGCGCGCTCTTGTTGCCTCTAGTTGCAGCAGAATCACAAATCGGGGTGCGCGGGCGATGGGGCGTCGAGCGGACGGGATTCTTACCTGCGGATATGCAAATCGCAACTAATGGTTCTAGTTGACTTGTAGTTGCCTTGTAGTTATCATCTAGTTATCAATCACGCGTTTGGAGGCGACATGCCCGAGGTAAGCAAGATCGAGCTGATTTACTCGCTCGTTGGTTTTCCGGCCGAGACCGAATGGCTTGAGTTCAAAGAGGGGAATGGGGACCCGGAGAAGCTGGGGCGTGACATCTCGGCGTTGGCAAATTCTGCGGCGCTATGCGGCCGCGACCGCGCCTATCGGATTTGGGGCGTCTCGGACTCCGACCACTCGCTTGTGGGGACTTCGTTTAACCCCTATACGAAGAAGGCCAAGGGCAACCAGGATCTTTTGATCTGGTTGCGGAGGTTCCTCTCGGCGAATGCCAACTACGAGTTCGAGCGCTTCTCGCACGACGGTAAGGATTACGTTGTTCTTACCGTGCGTGCGGCGGTCGCGCAGCCGGTGACCTTCGACAAGGCGTGCTACATCCGGGAGGGGAGCAGCACGACGCGCCTGGCAGGAGGATCGGCGAAAGAGGCGGAGCTCTGGCGTCGCCTTCAGAGCGTTGATTATGAGGACCAGCCCGCGGCCGAGAATCTGACGGCGGCGGAGGTTTTGGATCAGCTTGATGTTGCCGCCTACTACGCTCTTATCGGGGCAAGAAGGCCCTCGAGCGGCGAGGCGGTCGTTGACGGCCTTGTTGAGCAAGGGATGGTCTATCGGCAGGATAACGGAAGGTATTTGATTACCAACCTCGGCGCTCTGCTGATCGCAAGGAAGCTGTCTTCGTATCCGGGCCTGCGCAAGCGGCCGATCCGCGTGGTTAAGTATGCCGGGAAGGGCAACTTCGAGATTCTTGCCGACGAGACGTTCGACGCCGGCTATGCGACCGCACTTTCGGATGCCGTTAAATACATTATGTCCCAGCTTCCTGCGAAGGAGCAGGCTGAGGGGGCATTCCGCCGTGTAGTGCACCCGTACTCCCAAAGGGTTGTGCGTGAGTTGCTGGCGAATGCCGTCATACATCAAGATATTTCCGATTCGACGGCCGGTCCCCTTGTTGCGCTTTATGACAATAGAATCGTTTTCTCTAATCCTGGAACAAGCCTGATTCCTATTCCGAGGGTTCTTAACGCTCAGCCGAGGACAAGGAATGTTGCCTTGGCGCGAATTATGAGGCAGATGGACCTTTGCGAAGAGGGCGGAACCGGATGGGACCTCGTGGTGGCCGAATGCGAGAAGAAGCACATGGCTGCGCCGAAGATCGTGAGCGATGACGAACTTGGCACACAGGTGACGCTTTACTCCGACTCGGCGTTTGAGCGCATGACGAAGGCGGAGCGAAAGGATGCGGCGTATTGGCATGCTTGCTTGATGTACGCGCAGGATGAAGCTATGAGCAATCAGTCGCTTCGTGAGAGGTTCGGCCTTGCTTCCGAACGCAAGAGCACTATTGCTATCTCCAGGTTGATCAGCGAATGTCGTGAGGCGGATCTGATCAAGCTCGAGGACGAAGAAGCGGGGGATAAGTACAGGCGCTATGTGCCGTTTTGGGCTTAGGACGGCTGGGCGCGCCCTTGTTGCCTCTAGTTGCGGCAGAATCACAAATCGGGGTGCGCGGGCGATGGGGCGTCGAGCGGACGGGCTTCTTACCTGCGGATATGCAAATCGCAACTAATGGTTCTAGTTGCCTTGTAGTTATCAAAGGGAGGCTTCTGGGCTGGCTCCCGGGCTTGTTGCCGATGCGGAGAGGCCGCCCGCGCTACCCGCGGAGCCTCTGGCGGAGACGCTCGTGGGGCAGCGGAACGTTCGGGCGGTTGACGATGACGATGCCGATGCTCACGAGCGCGAGGGAGCCCAGTGCCACCGCGGGGCGCAGCACGTTTCCCTCGCCGAGCAGCAGGACCGAGAGGATGGCGCCGAAGACCGGGTTCATGAAGCCGAACACCGCCACGTGCGAGACGTCGTTGACGGCCAGGGTCGCCGACCAGAGCGAGTACGCCGCGGCGCTGATAAAGCCCAGGTATACGAGCAGCGCGATCGCCGCCACCGGGTTCGCGCCCTCGGCAGGCGCCACGTGCCCGCCCATGGCGAGGCCGGCGGCCGCCAGCACCGCGCCGCCGATGATGAACTGCCAGGCGGAGAGAAGCACCGGGTCGTGGTCGCGCGAGTAGCGCTTGGAGAGGTTGCTGCTCATGGCCGCCGCGAACGTGGAGAGAAACACAAGCCCCTCGCCGTCGAGGCGGAAGCTCAGCCCGCCCGCGGCGCTGCCAGCCAGGCTCACCTGCAGCACGCCGGCGAATCCGAGGACGCAGCCGATCGCCTTCCGCCAGGTCATCGACTCGGTGCGGAACGCGTAGACCGCCAGCAGCACGATGAGGAACGCGTTGCTGGCTTCGATGATGGAGCTCGTCACGCCGGCGCAGCGAGAAAGGCCCACGTAGAAGCACAGGTATTGGAGGATGGTCTGGAAGATGGAGAGCTCGGCAGCCTGGCGCCAGTCGCCGCGGGCGGGCACGTAGGGGCGGCGCCTGGCGATGCTCATGCCGGCGACCACGAGGCTGCCGGATATGAGGAAGCGCACGCCGGCAAAGAGGACGATCGACGCGACGTCGGCGGAGTCGATGTCGAAGAGCGCATAGCCGATCTTCACGCATGGGAACGCTGAGCCCCACAGCAGGCACGCCGCCAGGCAGGCGAGGACCATCCCCGCCCCGGTGGAGAGGAACGGCTCGTTGCGGTGGTCGGTGCTGTGGGTCACGGTCTCGGTCCTTTGCCTTCGGGTTTTCCGGCGTCAATCTTAGCGCGCGGTGCGGTGGGGGTTGCGGGTTTCTTGCCGGGTTCTTGCCGGCTGCTTGCCACAAAAGGGCGGCCCCGGCGACGGAGCGGGCGCTTCTTGCCACAAAACGGCGCGTTCGGCGACATCGAAAGGGCCGCGCGCCACAAACCTTCGCCTTCTGCGGCGCCGTCATGTCGCCGGCCTCGCACTTTTGTGGCAAGAAGCCCGCGTCGCGTCGCGCGGCCGGCGTTTTTGTGGCGAGCGTTACCTGTGTTGCCGTTGTGTCTACTATTCTGTGGCGTTGTGCGGGGCGCTCCGGGCACCAAACTCTCGAGAATGTACGATTGGTTGGAGGCTTGCCGAGTAGCCACGACCTTTTGGCGATCGCCCAACTGGGCAAATGCGGCCGAATCGAGGTCGGCTACTCGGTCCCAGCGGGATTTCAATCGTACATTCTCGGGAGTTTGGTTCGGCGCCGCCCTCAAAAAGCCCCGCCGGGCGTCGCGGGGACGCCCGGCGGGGCCGGATCCGTGCGGTTTGGGGCTGGCTCGGCGCCGCGGCTCTGCGCGGACGCCCTCCGCCGCGGCGCTACTCGGTGAAGTAGGCCACGCCGCCCTCGATGAGCGGCTGGAACTTGTTGCCGGGGACGTTCTTGTACAGGCCCTCGCCGGAGCGCTCGGTGTGGCCCATCTTGCCGAGGACGCGGCCGTCCGGGCTGGTGATACCCTCGATGGCCAGGATGGAACCGTTGGGGTTCACGTCCAAGCCCATCGCCGGCTGGCCGTCCTCGCCCACGTACTGTGTGGCCACCTGGCCCTTGGCGGCGAGCTCGGCCACGAGCTCGGGCGACGCGACGAAGCGGCCCTCGCCGTGCGAGATCGCGATGTTGTGCACGTCGCCGACCTCGCACTTGGACAGCCACGGCGAGAGGTCGCTCGCCACGCGGGTGCGCACGAGGCGGCTCTGGTGGCGGCCGATGGTGTTGAACGTGAGCGTGGGCGCGCCGTCGGCGGGCTCGACGATGTCGCCGTACGGCACGAGGCCGAGCTTGATGAGCGCCTGGAAGCCGTTGCAGATGCCCAGCATGAGGCCGTCGCGGGACTGCAGCAGGTCGCGGACAGCCTCGGTGACCTCGGGCGCGCGGAAGAACGCGGTGATGAACTTCGCGGAGCCGTCGGGCTCGTCGCCGCCGGAGAAGCCGCCCGGGATCATGACGATCTGGCTCTGGCGGATGCGGCGCGCGAGCTCGTGGGTGCTCTCGGCGACGGCCTCGGGCGTGAGGTTGTTGATCACGAGGACCGAGGGGTCGGCGCCGGCGCGGCGGAACGCGCGGGCGGTGTCGTACTCGCAGTTCGTGCCCGGGAAGACGGGGATCACGACGCGCGGGCGGGCGACCTTCACGGCCGGCGCGGGGCGAGAAACGCCCTGCTCGGCGGCGCGGAACTCAACGGCGTCGACCTTCTCGCCCTCGGAGCGGTACGGGAAGACGGATTCGATGGCGCCCTCCCAGGCCTCCTGGAGGCTGGTGAGGTCGATGGTCTCGCCGCCGGCGATAAGCTCGTAGGCCTCGGTCGTGGTGCCCAGCACGTAGCCGGTCACGCCGTCGTGCAGCGCCGGGACCTCGGCGTCGTCGGCGAGCTCCACGACGAAGCTGCCGTACGCCGGGCAGAAGAGCGCCTCGGCCTCGAACGCCGGGTCGCAGTTAAGGCCGAGCTGGTTGCCCACGCACATCTTGAACAGCGCCTCGGCCGCGCAGCCGTAGCCGAGCGTGGAGACCGCGAGCGCGCCGCCGTTGCCGATGAGCTCCTCGACGATGTCGTAGAGCGCGAGCTCGGAGGTGGCCAGCGGCGTGAGGCCGTCGCGGTCGTAGTTGGGGGAGAGCACGACGACCTTGTGGCCGGCGCCCTTGAACTCGGGGGAGGTCACGCGATCGACCTTGCCGAGGCCCGTGGCGAAGGAGACGAGCGTGGGCGGCACGTCGAGGTCCTCGAAGCTGCCGGACATGGAGTCCTTGCCGCCGATGGAGCCGATGCCGAGGTCGACCTGCGCCATGAGGGCGCCGAGGACGGCGGCCATGGGCTTGCCCCAGCGCTCGGGCTCGTCGCGGAGCTTCTCGAAGTACTCCTGGAACGTGAGGTAGAAGCCCTTGTGCTCGAAGCCGGCGGCCACGAGGCGGCTCACCGACTCGACGACGGAGAGATACGCGCCGGTGAACTGGTCGGCCTCCATGAGGTAGGGGTTGAAGCCCCAGGCCATGCCGGAGCAGGTGGTCGTCTCGCCGTCAACGGGGAGCTTGGCGGCCATGGCCATGGCGGGCGTGAGCTGGGTCTTTCCGCCGAAGGGCATGAGGACCGTGGCGGCGCCGATGGTGGAGTCGAAGCGCTCGGAGAGGCCCTTGTTGGACGCGACGTTGAGGTCGGTGACCAGGCTGCGGAGCTTCTCGGCAAGGGTCGTGCCCGCCCAGTCGCGCTCGTACTCGCTCGGCATGGCCACGTGGACCTCCTGGTCCTTGGGCGCGCCGTTGGAGGCGAGGAACTCGCGGCTCACGTCGACGATCGTCTTTTTGTTCCAGTCCATGGTCAGGCGCGGGTCGGCGGTGACGGTGGCCACGGGCGTGGCCTCGAGGTTCTCCTCGTGGGCATAGCCGAGGAACTCGTCGACGTCCTCGGGCGCCAGGGCCACGGCCATGCGCTCCTGGGACTCGGAGATGGCGAGCTCGGTGCCGTCGAGGCCCTCGTACTTCTTCGGCACGGCGTTGAGGTCGATGTGCAGGCCGTCGGCCAGCTCGCCGATGGCGACCGAGACGCCGCCCGCGCCGAAGTCGTTGCAGCGCTTGATCAGGCGGCAGGCGTCCTCGCGGCGGAAGAGGCGCTGGAGCTTGCGCTCCACGGGCGCGTTGCCCTTCTGGACCTCGGCGCCGTCCTTCTCGATGGACTCGACGTTGTGGGCCTTGGAGGAGCCGGTGGCGCCGCCGATGCCGTCGCGGCCGGTGCGCCCGCCGAGAAGCACGATGACGTCGCCGGGGGCCGGGCACTCGCGGCGCACGTGGGAGGCCGGGGTGGCCGCCACGACGGCGCCGATCTCCATGCGCTTGGCCACGTAGCCGGGGTGGTAGAGCTCGGAGACCTGGCCGGTGGCGAGGCCGATCTGGTTGCCGTAGCTGGAGTAGCCGGCCGCGGCGGTGGTCACGAGCTTGCGCTGGGGGAGCTTGCCCTCGAGGGTCTCGGATACGGGCACGGTCGGGTCGGCCGCGCCGGTCACGCGCATGGCCTGGTAGACGTAGCTGCGGCCGGAGAGCGGGTCGCGGATGGCGCCGCCGATGCAGGTGGCCGCGCCGCCGAAGGGCTCGATCTCGGTCGGGTGGTTGTGGGTCTCGTTCTTAAAGAGGTAGAGCCAGTCCTGCTCCTCGCCGTCCACGTCGACCTTGCACTTGACGGTGCAGGCGTTGATCTCCTCGGACTCGTCGAGGTTCTTGAGGATGCCCTTGGCCTTGAGGTACTTGGCGCCGATGGTGCCCATGTCCATGAGGCAGATGGGCTTCTCGTCGCGGCCGAGCTCGTGGCGCATGGACTGGTAGCGGACAAAGGCGTCCTTGACCTTCGGGTCGCCCGAGAGGATGTGGTGCAGGCGCGTGCCGAAGGTGGTGTGGCGGCAGTGGTCGGACCAGTAGGTGTCGATCATCTTGATCTCGGTGATGGTCGGCACGCGGCCCTCGCCGGCGAAGTACTCCTGGCAGAACTTGATGTCGGCGAGGTCCATGGCCAGGCCGCGCTCGGCGATAAAGGCCGCGAGCTCGTCCTCGGAAAGCTCGAGGAAGCCGTCGAGGACCTCGACCGGCTCGGGCTCGGCGACGCGGGAGGCCAGCGTCTCGCGCGGCTCGAGGGAGGCCTCGCGGGCCTCGACCGGGTTGATCACGTAGTGCTTGACGGCCGCGACGTCGGCGTCCGTGAGCTCGCCCTCGAGCACGTAGACCTTGGCGGAGCGGACGGCCGGGCGCTCGCCCTGGCTGATGAGCTGGATGCACTCGGAGGCGGAGTCGGCGCGCTGGTCGAACTGGCCGGGGAGGAACTCCACGGCAAAGACGGTCGCGCCCTCGGCGACCGCCGGCATGGCCTCGGAGGCGTTGTCCACCTGGGGCTCGGAGAAGACGGTCGGGACGCAGGAGGCAAAGAGCGCCTCGTCGATCCCCTCCACGTCGTAACGGTTGATGATGCGCAGGTTGGATAGGCCGTCGATGCCAAGGAGCGTGCGCAGCTCGCGCTCGAGCGCCTTTGCCTCGACGTCGAACCCGGGTTTCTTCTCAACGTAGACGCGAGAGACCATAGAGTGAACCTCCGTGACGGGGTCGTATGGGTAACTTGCTTATTCTACGGCATAAAACCTACCGTTCACCGAAGAATCGGCAGCTCAAGGGGCATACATTTTGTTTGGCGGGCGCAACCGAAGGCAGGTTTCGCGGGCGGCGGCGCTTCTTGGCGGCGTTGCTGGCTGGCGTCCGGGCCCGCTCTCGGTTTAGTGCACACAAATACGATGAGAAGCCCGAATTCCCGGCGGTTTGGGGGGTTCGATTGTATTCGTGTGCACTAGTTTGAGGCCGGCCCCCATCGCGCGCCGCTCGTCCGTACCCGCGCCGCCGGTGTGCGTGTTGTATACCCCTGTAGTACCCTCACGGTTATATAATGGTGATAACAAACTACCTGCGGAAACGGGGTGCCATGAACCTGCAAGCGCGCATAGACGAACTCGAACGCCAGCTGTCCGAGCTCCCGGCGGGCTCCGTCGTCCAGAAGAAGGTCCACGGCTCGACGTATTGCTATCACCGCTGGTCGGAGGGTGGCAAGAGGCGCGAGCGTTATCTCAAGGCCGGGGAGGCCGAGCCGCTGCGCGAAGCCGTCGCGCGTCGCAAACAGCTCGAAGGCGAGCTGAAGGAGCTCCGCCGGGCTGAGGCCGGCACGGGCCGCGCGCCTATCCCGGCCGCGGCCGCGCCCAGCGCTTCTTTGCAGATGAACGTGCTTGTGGGCGAGCGGCTCCGCGCGTTCGGCAGCGGCGTGGAGAAGTACCGCCGGCGCGAGCTCTTCGGCCAGCTCGAGGCATACCTGTCGGACGACGACGAGAAGGTCCTCATCCTCTTCGGCTTGCGCCGCACTGGAAAGACGACCATGATTCGGCAGGCCATCCTGCGCATGGGTGACGCGGAGCTGGGGCGCGCGGCGTTCATCCAGGCCGTCCCCGGCAATACGCTCTCCCAGCTCAACCACGACCTGCGGCTGCTCGAGTCCCGGGGCGTCCGCTTCGTCTTCGTCGACGAGGTCACGGCGCTCGACGATTTTGTGGGCGGCGCGGCGCTTCTTTCCGACATCTTCGTGGCGGGCGGCATGCGCGTCGTGCTCTCGGGCACCGATTCGCTCGGCTTCGTGTTCGCCCAGGACGACCAGCTCTACGACCGTTGCCGCCTGCTGCACACGACCTATATCCCGTACCGGGAGTTCAGCGAGGTGCTCGGCATCCACGGCATCGACGAGTACATCCGCTTCGGCGGGACCATGAGCCTGGGCGGCGCGGACTACTCCGCGTCGTCGCCCTTCTCGACGGCGCCGCGCGCGGGCGAGTACGTCGACGCGGCCGTCGCGCGCAACATCCAGCACTCGCTCGCGTGCTACGACCACGGCGGGCATTTTCGTCACCTGCGCGACTTGTACGACGCCGACGAGCTCACGAGCGCGGTCAACCGGGTGGTCGAGTACGTTAACCATCGCTTCGCCCTCGAGGTGCTCTCCCGCGACTTTACGTCCCACGACCTGGGGATAAGCGCCGCCAACCTGCGACGGGACCGCGCCGCGCCGACCGATATCCTGGACCGTGTGGACGTGGGCGAGGTTACCTGGCGCCTGCGCGAATTGTTGGAGATCCGCAACGCCGGCGAGAGGAGCGTCGAGCTTGAGCCCGCGCACGCGGTGGAGATAGGGGAGTACCTCGACCTTCTTGACCTTACGGACCGCATAGAGGTGAGGTCGCTGCCCGATGTCTCCGGCGTGGGCGCGCGCACCGTGGTCTGCCAGCCGGGCCTCCGCTACGCCCAGGTCGAGGCGCTCATTCAAAGCTTGATGCTCGACCAAACGTTCTCCGAGCTCTCGCTCGCGGAGCGCAACGTGGTCGAGGGGCGCATCCGCACCGAGGTCATGGGCCGCATGCTGGAGGACATCGTCCTTCTGGAGACCAAGCGGAGCCGTCCCGGCTGCGAGGTGTTCGTGCTCCAGTTCGCGGTCGGCGAGTTCGACATGGTCGTGTTCGACCCCAAGGCGGCGAGCTGCGAGATTTATGAGGTCAAGCACAGCGACCAGGTCGCGGCGGCCCAGCGCCGGCACCTGCTCGACCCGCAGAAGCGGCGGATGTGCGAGCATCGCTACGGCCCCATAACGGGCTCGTTCGTCCTGTACCGCGGCGCCGATGACTATATCGATGGCGTGCAGTACGTCAACGTGGAGGAGTACTTGTCGTAGGACGGCGAGAAGGGCGGCCCGGGGCACCGGGTCCGGGCGCGGTCGCGGCCCCCGTGGCTGCAATCTCTACCGCTCTAAATTGCAATTCCGAGGCCTGTCGGGGTGCGAAAACGTCATTTTCGAGCGGTAGAGATGCTGTTTGGCCGAGCGCCGCTTGTTTGGCCGAGCGGCGCCCGTTTGACCGAGCGGCGTTGTCGGCGAGAAGGGCTTCTTGCCGGCGCCGGCCGCGCTGCGCAGAACCGCGCAGGAGCTTCCAAAACCGCTCAGCGGCCAAAATCGGCCGTTCGCCGGCCGTTGAAACCCAAATTGAAAACGTTACCAATTTCCGCTTGACCCATTTTCACAGGCAGCTATTCTAATAACCGTCAACAGCGGATACACGAAGGGAGACAACGATGGCAACGATTACAGACGTCGCGAAGCTTTCCGGCATCTCGGTCGCCACCGTCTCTCGCGTGATCAACAACAAGCCCCACGTCTCCGAGGCCAAACGCGAGCGCGTGCTCGCCGCCATGGAGGAGCTCGGCTACGCGCCGCTGCAGGCCGCCCGCCAGATGCGCGGCTCCGGCTCCGGCAACATCGCCGTCGCCGTCCCCACCCTGACGAACAACTTCTTTGCCCAGCTCGTGGACGCCATCGAGAAGACCTGCCGCAAGCACGGCTACCGCACCCTCATCACCCAGACCCAGGGTACCGCCGAGGCCGAGGCCGAGGCCCTCGACCTGCTCAAGATGCAGCACGCCGACGGCATCATCCTCTGCTCGATCGAGAACGACTGGGGCTTCATCACCGACTACGCCAAGTTCGGCGCCATCGCCGTCTGCGACGAGTACAACGCCGACGACGCCGTGAGCCAGGTCTTCGGCCGCCAGTACGACGGCTTCTTCGGCGCGACCCAGTTCCTGCTGGGCAGTGGCTACAAGAAGATCGCCTACTGCACCGGCTACAAGGGTCTTGAGCTGCGGCCCAAGGACTCCGACCTGGACTCCGACCGCTATCGCGGCTACCTCGACGCGCTCGCCTCGCGCGGCGTCGAGCCCAACCGCGAATGGTACTTCGAGGGCGTGAACACCCTCGAGGACGGCCGCAACGTCATGCGCCGCCTGCTCATGATGCCCGAGCGCCCGAGCGCGGTTCTGGCCGGCTCCGACGAGGTCGCCGCCGGCATCGAGCTCGAGGCCCTGCACTGCAGGCTCAACGTACCCTCCGACCTGGCCATTATTGGCGTCGACGACCAGCCTATGGCCCAGGTGCTCCCGGTTCCCCTGACCACCATCCGCCAGCCCATCGAGGAAGAGGGCACGCTCGTGGCCCAGGACCTCCTGCGGCAGCTCTCCGAGGACGAGCCGTCCGACCCCGTCCGCCACGCGCTCAACCTGGAGCTCATCGTCCGCTCATCTACTTAGCGCCCGCCCGTGGCCGGCGCCGCGCGCTTCTTGCCGGCGCCGCGCGCCCCTCGCTTTAACCCAAGGCCCACGCGGCCTTCTTATTTGCAACAAATTGGTATCGATACCAATTTGCGATAGCCCATGCCGATAAACGCGCCCCGGAAAGGCGCGAACAGGGAGGAGCCCCTCATGGTAGTTCTCGCTCGAATCGACCAGCGCCTCATCCACGGGATCGTCGTCAACCAGGTCGCCCCGGCCTATAAGGTCAAGCGCTTCATGGTCGTGGACGACCTTCTCTGCGACAACGAGGCCATCAAGGCCAGCATGCGCATGGCCAAGCCCGCCGGCACCGGCGTCTCGGTCATCAGCGTCGAGACCGCGGTGACCAACTTCGCCGCCGGCAAGTACGACGGCCAGAACGTCCTCGTCCTCGTCAAGGAGCCCGAGACCCTCATCCGCCTGATTGACGGCGGCGTCCAGATCCCCAAGGTCGACCTCGGCATCATCTTCAACGAGGAAGGCCGCGAGCCCGTGACCAAGTTCATCGCGCTCAACCAGAAGGAGCGCGACGACCTCGAGGCCATCAAGTCCCGCGGCGTGCCCGTCGTCATCCAGTACGTGCCCACCGACGAGGAGCAGCCGTTCTAGCGGACGCGCTTCTTGCCGTTGACGCCGTCGGCGCGGCGCCCGCAGCGCGCGCCGGCGGCCACGACCCAAACCCCTAGGTAAAGAAGGGAAGCACCATGGAAATCCTGCAAGACCTGCTCGTGCTCATCGTCGCCGGGTGGATGACCATCGACCAGAACGGCCCCGTGGTCATGAGCTGGTTCGGCGTCATCGTCGGCCTCATCACCGGCCTCATCATGGGCGACGTGAACACCGGCCTCGTGATCGGCGGCACGTTCCAGCTCATGAGCCTGGGCGTCGCGGCCCTCGGCGGCTCGTCCGCGCCCAACTACGGCCTGGCCACCATCGTCGGCACCTTCATCGCGGTGCGCACCGGCACCGGCACCGACGCGGCCATCGCGGTCGGCCTGCCCGTCGGTCTTCTTGCCATCCAGCTCGAGGTCGTCGTCCGCATCGTCAACAACTTCGTCGCCCACAAGATGCAGGACTACAACAACGCCGGCCAGTGGGACAAGATGAACCGCATCGCCTGGCTCGGCCCCATCATCTGCTCGCTGCAGACCATCCTGCCGACCCTGCTCGTCATCCTCTTCGGCTCCACCGTCGTCAACTTCGTGCTCGAGTTCATCCCCGAGTGGGTCACCAACGGCCTCTCCATCGCCGCGGGCATGCTCCCGGTCGTCGGTGTCGGCATGCTCATGCGCTACATGCCCGTCAAGAAGTTCCTGCCCATGATCCTCATCGGCTTCGTGCTCTCCGCCTACCTGGGCGTCCCCGTCCTGGGCATCGCCATCGTGGGCTTCGCCGCCGCCTTCTGGTACTTCACGACCCAGATCAACAAGACCGAGACCGCCGTCGCCGTCGCGACCGACGCTTCCGATATGGGGGATGACTTCGATGAGTAACGAGAACACCGAGCTGAACGCCGCCGCCACCGCCTCCGCCGACGGCCGCTACCAGGTCACCAAGGCCGACCTGAAGAAGGCCGCCGACCGCTACAACTTCATGGCCTGCAACATCTTCAACTACGAGTCCCAGATGGGCGCCGCCGTGGCCTGGGCCCTCGCCCCGGTCCTGCGCAAGATCTACAAGGACGACGAGGAGTACAAGGCCGCGCTGAACAACCACTTCAACTACTTCAACGCCACGACCTGCATGGCCTCGATGATCCTTGGCGCCACCACCGCCACCGAGGAGCGCGACGGCATCGCCGCCAAGGACGCCGTCCAGTCGCTCAAGACCTCCCTCATGGGCCCGTTCTCCGGCGTCGGCGACACGATCGTCTGGGTGCTGTGGCCTACCATCATGGGCTCCATCGCCGGCTACATGGCCCAGCAGGGCAACCCGCTCGGCGCCATCGTCTGGTTTGTCTGCAACGTCGCGTTCTGGTTCGTTAAGCGCAAGCTCTTCGAGGTGGGCTACACCTCCGGTACCAAGCTCGTGAGCGAGCTCGGCGAGAAGCTCTCGGTCTTTACCGAGGCGGCCTCCATCATGGGCCTCTCGGTGGTCGGCGCGCTTATCGCCACGTCCGTCAAGGTGACGACCGCCCTTGAGTTCCAGGTGGGCGAGGTCGCGCTCAACCTGCAGACCGACATCCTCGACAAGATCATGCCGTCGCTGCTCCCGGTCCTTCTCACCGTGCTCGTCTACAAGCTCCTGGGCAACAAGAAGTGGACCCCGACCAAGCTGATCCTGCTGCTCATCGCCATCTCGCTCGTGTGCTCGTTCTTCGGCATCCTGGCCGTCTAGCAAGAAGGGCTCGCCGGGCTGCCGACCTGCCAAGAAGCGCTTCCCCGGGCGCCGGGGCCTCCACACCCGGCGCCAATCCCCCCCCCCCTGGGCGCTGGCGCCCCGAGCGGACCTCCCCGCCGCGGCGCCGGCGCCCTTCTTTCCACACAACCCGTTAGGAAGAAGCTATGAAGAGAATCCTCATCCTGGCCTCGCACCACACCATGGCCGAGGGCCTCAAGGACACGCTGGACTTCATCTCCGGCGGCGCGGCCGAGGTTCGCGCGCTCGCCGCCTACATGGACAACGCCCCGGTCGACGCGGAGGTCGACGCCGTGATGGCGGAGCTCGATGACGCCGACGAGGCCGTCGTCCTCACCGACCTCAACTCCGGCAGCGTGAACCAGCAGTTCTTCCGCTACCTGGCGCGCCCGCACACCCACGTGATCAGCGGCATGAACCTGCCGCTCGCGCTCGTCTTTGCCCTGGAGCCTGCCGACGACTACCTTTCCGCCGAGCGCGTGCGCGAGATCGTGGAGGATGCCAAGTCCGAGATCAAGTACGCGAACGACCTTGCCGCGCAGATGGGAGGCGACGATGACGACGAGTAACCCCGAGTGGTGGAAGTCCGCTGTGGTCTACCAGGCCTATCCGAAGAGCTTCCGCGACTCCGACGGCGACGGCATGGGCGACCTTAACGGCATCCGCTCCAAGCTCGACTACCTGGCCGACCTCGGCGTTGACGTCATTTGGCTGAACCCGATCTACGTCTCCCCGCAGGTAGACAACGGCTACGACATCGCCGACTACCGCGCCATCGAGCCCATGCTCGGCACCATGGCCGACTTCGACGCGCTTCTGGGCGAGGCGCACGAGAAGGGGCTGAAGATCATCCTCGACCTGGTGGTCAACCACACCTCCGACCAGCATGTTTGGTTCCAAGAGGCGTGCAAGAGCCGCGAGAACCCCTACCACGACTACTACATCTGGCGCGACGAGATCCCCAACAACTGGGGCTCGAGCTTCGGCGGGCCTGCGTGGAAGTACGTGGAGAGCGTCGACCAGTACTACCTGCACTGCTTCGCCGAAGGGCAGTGCGACCTTAACTGGGACAACCCGGCTGTGCGCGAGGCCGTCTACGACGAGATGCGCTTCTGGCTGGACAAGGGTATCGACGGTTTCCGAATGGACGTCATCACGTTGATCTCCAAGGACCCGGCGCTGCCCGACGGCCCCGTGATCCAGAACAAGGCCTACGGCAGCTACTACGCGGGATGCGCCACCGGCCCGCACGTGCACGAGTACCTGCAGGAGATGAACCGCGAGGTCCTCTCCAAGTACCCGGGCATCATGACCGTGGGCGAGGCGCCCCACACGAGCGCCGACCAGGCCGTGGATTACGTGGGCGCGGGCCGCGGTGAGCTGGACATGGTGTTCCACTTCGACCACATGCACCTGGACTACGACGAGAACGGCAAGTACGCGCTCAACCGCGTCTATCTGCCCGACCTTAAGCGCGTGATGGACGAGTGGCAGGAAAAGATGGCCGCGTGCGGTGGGTGGAACAGCCTCTACTGGTCCAACCACGACCAGGCCCGCGCGGTCACGCGGTTCGGCAACGAGTCCGAGCAGTGGCGCGAGAAGTCCGCGAAGATGCTCGGCGTCGCGCTTCACCTGCAGCAGGGCACGCCCTACATCTACGAGGGCGAGGAGATCGGCATGACGAACGCCGACTTCACGTCCATCGAGCAGTATCGCGACGTGGAGGCTCTGGATACCTTCCGCGACTTCACCGAGCGCAAGGGTTTCTCGGCAGAGGACACGCTGGAGCTTCTTCACTTGAAGTCGCGCGACAACGCGCGCACGCCCATGCAGTGGACGAGCGGGCACGCGGCCGGCTTTACCGAGGGCGAGCCGTGGATCGAGGCGAACCCCAACTGCGACCATATCAACGTCAAGGCGGCGCTGGCGGACCCGGACTCGGTCTATTACTTCTACAAGCAGCTGGTAAAGCTGCGCCACACGCGTGCATCGGTGACCGACGGCGTCTACGTCGACCTCGCGCCTGAGGACGAGAGTGTATGGGCCTACCTGCGCCGCGCCGAGGACGAAACGCTCGTGGTTCTGTGCAACTTCAGCGATAGCGCCGTCGAGTTCGAGCTGCCGGCCGAGGTCTCGTGGGAGTCGAGTGAGCTCGTGATCAGCAACGAGGACGCCGCGCCGGGCGAGCTTGCGCGCGCGGTCGCGCTCGAGCCGTACGGTGCCGTGGTCTACGCGACGCGGTAGGCGCTGGGCGCTGGGCGTGCCAGGCGCCGGCACGCCGAGAGCGTCGGTGGGTACCCGGCGGTGAATAGCCGAAAGGCCTGGTTAGATCCGCCCCGCGGCCGTTTGGGCCGCGGGGCGGGCTTCCGTGAGGAGTCGGGCGGGGTATGCCGTGCAACGAATCGACGACTTTGCGGCAGGTTTTGCTCTCTTTGGCCCTTTTTGAGCCAGAAAATCGGGCAAATGCCCGTCGATCGGGCCTGACTGAGGCTTCAAGCGGGCGATTTTTCCTAAATCTTGCCGCAAAGTCGTCGATTCGTTGCGCGCCCTGCTGGCCGGGGACGCCCAGGGCGGCGCGGCCCGGCTCCGCGCCTTAGAGCAGCGCCATCCCGGCGATAAAAGCGGCGACGATGGCGACTGCCGCGAGGTCGCGCCGCTCGATGCGCTGCTCGTGCAGGTGGGTGCGACCTTCGCCGCCCTCGTAGCAGCGGGCGTCGAGCGCGCGGCTGAGGCCCTCGGCGTGGCGCAGGCCGCTCGCCAGCAGAGCGACGACCACGGGCACGATCGCCCGGACGCGCCGCACGGGCCCGCCCTCGTCGAAGCCGCCGCCGCGCATGGCCTGCGCGTCGAGGATAGCCGAGGTCTCGTCCGCGATGGTGGGGATGAAGCGCAGCATGAGGCTGAAGACCATCGCGATCTCGTGGGCGGGGAGGCCTAGGCGCGCGAGCGGGCTCAGCAGCGAGTCGAAAGCGTCCGAGAGCTCAGTCGGCGTGGTGGTCAGCAGAATGAGGGAGCCGAGCATGAGCGCGAGCCCGAATCGCACGGTGTAGAGCACCGCCGCCCAGGCGCCTCCCTCGGTGACGCGCAGCGGCCCTGCGACCAGGAGCGGCGCGCCGGACTGCACGAACACCAGGTTGAACAGCGAGAGAAACGCGAGGAAGAAGACGAGCGGCTTGATCGACGCGGCGATGCGGCCGACCGGGATGCGGCTGGCGGCGACGACGCTCAGCGTGAAGGCGGCGCCGAGCACGAGCTGGGCTGGGTTGCCCGCGCAGAACATCGCGACTAGGGCCGCGAGCTCGCAGCAGAGCTTGACGCGCGCGTCGAGCGCGTGGATGGGAGAGTCGGCCTCGTAGTACTGGCCGATCTTGATGTTAAAGGCCATCGGCGCTCGCCTCCTCGCGCGGGATGGGGGCAGGTCCGACGCCGGGCGCGCCCGGGCCGGGGTCCGTGCCGTGTCCGCAGCGCCGAAGCGCCGCCGCGAGGCACTCGATGGTCAAGGGGTCTCCGAGGGGCGCATGCCCCGCGTCCTCGAGCGCGCGGGCGTGCGCGAGCGGCTTCGGGATACCGAGGCCGCAGGCCTTGAGCTGCACTTCGTTCGCGCGGCTGAACACCTCGGCCGGCGTCCCGTCGAGGACGGCGCGCGACTGGTCGAGCACGATCACGTGGTCGGCCCGGGTGGCGTCCTCCATCGAGTGCGTGACCTGCACGAGCGTGACGCCCCGCGCCCGCAGCTTGGCAAGAAGCTCGCGCAGCCGCGCCCGTCCGCGCGGGTCGAGCCCGGCGGTCGGCTCGTCGAGCACGAGCAGCCCCGGCTCCATGGCGAGCACGCCCGCGATGGCGGCGAGGCGGCGCTGGCCGCCGGAGAGCTCGAAGGGGGAGGCGTCGCGCTTCTTGCCAAGGCCGACGAGGTCGAGCGCGCCGTCGACGCGGCGGGCGACCTCCTCGGCGGGAAGGCCCAGGTTGCGCGGCCCGAAGGCGACGTCCTCGGCCACGGTTTGGGCGAAGAGCTGCCGCTCGGGGTGCTGCATCACGTAGCCGACGCGGCGGCGGACCAGGCGCCGGCCCTTCTTCGTGCCCGTGCCCTGGCCGGCGACGCTCACCGTGCCGGAGTCGGGGGCCTCCAGGCCGCAGAGCAGGCGCAGCAGCGTGGACTTGCCGGAGCCGGTCTGGCCCACGATGGCCGCCGACTCGCCCGCGGCCACGCGGAAAGAGACCCCGTCGAGGGCCTTCTTGCCGCGGCCGTACGAGTACGACGCGCCCTCCACCGACACCTCGGTCGGCAAAAGGCCGCCCGCGCTGGTTGCCCTGGCTTCAGCCCCGGCCTCGTCCCCGTCAACCCGCTCCTGCGCGCCGTCCCGGGAGCCCATAGCCAGCTGAAGGCG
The DNA here is from genome assembly GCA_030530145.1 of Coriobacteriia bacterium. Classification (GTDB taxonomy): domain Bacteria; phylum Actinomycetota; class Coriobacteriia; order Coriobacteriales; family Atopobiaceae; genus Paratractidigestivibacter. The sequence goes on from JAUMVN010000005.1 coordinate 17,590, forward strand.
CAGGTCGAAGGGGAGCTCGAGCCCGAGCGACTCGAGCAAGCCGGCGTTGGCGGCGCAGAAGACCTCGGCCGGCGCGCCGTCGAGGGCCACGTGTCCGGCCTCCATCACGACCACGCGGTCGGCCGCGAGCGCCTCGTCCATAAAGTGCGTCACGTGCACGAGCGTGGTGCCCGCCGCGCGAAGGCGTCCCATCACGCGCAGGATGGCCTCTCGCCCACGCACGTCGAGAAGCGACGACGGCTCGTCGAGCACCAGGACCTGCGGCTCCATGGCGAGCGCCCCGGCGATGCACACGCGCTGGCGCTGCCCGCCGCTCATGCGCGAGGGGTCGGCCTTGGCGTAGTCCGTGAGCGCGACGCGGCGCAGCTCGCGCTCCACGCGCGCGGCGATCCCCTCGCGCGGCAGCCCCAGGTTCTCGGGCCCGAAGGCGACGTCGTCGGCGACCACGCTGGTCACGATCTGGTCGTCCGGGTTTTGGAACACGAGGCCCAGGCCGCGGCGCGCCCTCCGGTAGGCCTCGAGGTCGGGCGAGCCGTCCTCGCAGACCGCCTCGCCCACGAGCTCGACCGACCCCTCGTCCGGGGCAAGAAGCCCGCAGATCACGCTCGCGAGCGTCGACTTGCCCGACCCGTTGGCCCCGAGCACGCACACGCGCTGGCCGCGCGGCACCTCGAAGGTCACGTCGTCCAGCGCGGCGGCGTCGCCGTAGCGCAGCGTCACGTGCGAGAGGCGCACGACGGCATCGCCATCGGCGCCTCTCTCCGCGAGCTCATGTGTTCCGGTCGCGACCAAGCCCGCGGCCTACTTGCCCAGCACCTTGGACACGGGACCCTGCACGAGTGCGCAGATCACGCAGTTGAGCACGATCTTGAGCACGTTGAAGGGCACGAGGATCGGCACGATCATGCCGACGACGGTCGCCGTGTCCACGGCGGTGTAGAGCGGCGTCACGATGATGTTCATCACGATGCAGACGGCGAGCGTGACCACGGCGGCCGCGACCATGCCGACGGCCAGGCCGCGCGGCCCCTCGAGCTTGCGCGCGATCAGCGAGCACGGCACCACGAAAGCCACGTTTGCGACGACGGCCATGAGCACGCCCCACGGGTCGAACGAGAAGAGCAGGTGCAGCAGCCACGAGAGCACGACCACGACGGTGCCCGTCACCGGCCCGAACGCGATGCCCGCGACCAGCGCGATCACGCAGGAGGGGTCGTACTTGAGCCACGCCGCCGGCGGGAAGATGGGGATCTCGATGAAGCTCGCGATGACCGCGAGGGCGCAGAAGAGCGCCGTCACCGCGATCCGCTGGGTCGACCAGCCGGCCCCGGCGGTGGTGGAGTGGGTGTCGTGCGAGACATGTGTGGTGGAAGCAGCCATGATTGGCCTCCGTTTCTTCCATCCGGACTTTAACCGTTGGTCCTGGATTCTCACCAGGTCAACCGCGTATTCGCGGGTCGCGGACTTCGGTTGCCCGACCTCGGCGCGCACGCCGCGGGACCGTTACCGCCAGTGGGGAATTTCACCCCGCCCTGAAACTGACAAGTCGGGACTATATCACTTAGGTAAGGGCTTTGCGACCAAAGCGCGAATCCGTTTATCTCCCTGCTATACTCACACCCTGCGTACCTGCGCTTATCCCTGATGGACGACCGAAAGGAAATGATGTCCGACAGCGACAGTCCCCTCGAATGGAAACTGCGTGCCATCGTTGGCGAAGACAACCTGCTGGCTGACGAGCCGATGAGCGAGCACACCACGTTCGAGGTAGGCGGCCCCGCCGACTTCTACGTCATCCCCGAGGACTTCGACGAGGTCCGTGGCGTCATTTCCGCCTGCAAGGACGCGGGCGTCGAGTACTTCGTCCTGGGGTGCGGGTCGGACCTGCTCGTTTCCGACGAGGGCTATCGCGGCGTGATCGTCGCCGTGGCCGACGGCCTCACGGGCGTCTCGGTCGAGGACGACCAGATCTGCTGCCAGGCGGGCGTCGGCCTGCGCGAGGCTTCCGAGATGGCTTGCGAGCTGGGGCTTTCCGGCCTCGAGTTCGCGTGCGGCATCCCGGGCTCGGTCGGCGGCGCGTGCTTCATGAACGCGGGCGCGTACGGCGGCTGCATCGCGGACGTGCTCAAGGAGGTCCGCGTGCTTCTTCCCGACGGCTCGGTGGACGACGTCGCGGCCGAGGAGCTCGAGCTCGGGTACCGCAAGAGCCGCATCGCCGACGAGGGCTGGGTCGTGCTTTCCGCCACGTTCGACCTGGACCGCGGCGACCCGGAGAAGATCCGCGCGACGATGGACGACCTCACGCGCCAGCGGGAAGAGAAGCAGCCGCTCGACATGCCGTCGGCGGGCTCGACCTTCAAGCGTCCCGAGGGCCACTTCGCGGGCAAGCTCATCACCGACGCGGGCCTCAAGGGGTACCGCTCCGGCGGCGCCATGGTCAGCAAGAAGCACGCCGGCTTCGTGGTCAACGCCGGCGAGGCCACCGCGGCCGACGTCCATTCCGTGATCGAGCACGTCCAGGACGAGGTCGAGCGCCAGTTCGGCGTCCGCCTGGAGCCGGAGGTCCGGTTCTTGGGGTAGACCGGGGCCAGCCGCGTTGCAACTGAATCCGACTTCGCGTTAGGGTACTTCTCCGTAAGTACCCTAACTTTTTAACTATCGACAAAAGCCCAGTTGGCAAGAAGGACGGGCTTCTTTCCGGCTCGTTAGCCTACTTCTGCGGAAGTAGGCTAAACGTCCGGCCGGCGGGCCGAGCGCGCCGGTGCGTTCGGTTATACGTGGTACGGCACGGACCCCGCGGCGACGTCCACGCCGAAGAGCGCCCCCTCGAGCCCGAGCCCGCATCGCGTGGCGGCAAGCAGCTCCTGGTGAAGGGCCTGTCTTTGGCGGCGGCCGGCCGATGCGTCGCAGCCCTTGCGCCTGGGGGCCTTGCCTTCGAGCGTCCGCGCGATCGCGTCGAGCCTGCGGAGGTCCGTGAGGTCGCTCATCTCGACGGTCCGGATGGTCCAGCCCATGTGCTCCAGAGCCTCGACTCGCTTGCGGTCCCTGGTCGGGTCGGGGTGGAACTCGCGCCCGTTGTACTCTATGCCGACTTTGGCGCCGGGCCAGGCGATGTCGACGCGGCAGAGCTTCTTGCCAGCAAGGCCCGCGGCCACGGAATCGAGCTCGATCTCGAAGTTAAGGCATGGCTGCGCAAATCCGTGCCCGCCCAGCTCGGCGGGGAGCGTGAGCTCGCACGCGGCGATCGTCTCCATGGGGGAACGCGCGCCGTCGGACACGAACGAAAGCGCTCGACGCGCCTGGCCGATGCCGCGCATGCCGCCGAGCTCGCCGAGCGCTCGGCGCGCCCGCTCCTTGGTCAGGAGCGCCGGCCTGTCGTAGAACCCCGAGGCCTCGGGCGCGAAGTGAGAGTATCTGCCGCACAGCTCGTAGCCCAGGCAGATGAGCTCGGCGAGGGGGAGGCCCTTCGCCATCTGTGCGAAGAGCGTCGCCGGGCTGCAGAGATACACCGATGAGGGGATGCCCGCGCGCTCCCGGAAGCCCCACAGGCGGCTGTACGGGACGCCCGCTTTTGTGAACTCGTGGCTCACGACGCCGCGGGATTGGCAGCGGCGCTGGCCTTTGCCGATAAGGACATGAAGCGGGCGCCGCCGGATGCCGAAATCGAGCGCGTCGATACGGGCGAGCTCCCGATAGTCGGTCGTGAGGCCGTCGTCGCCGAACGGCACCTCTCCCTCGAGTGGTTGCAGCAGCCCCGTTTGCGGCGGGACCGATCGGAGGATCTCGAGCGCGGTGTCGTGCGAGAAGATGACCGGCATGGGGGGTCCTTTCTCACGGTGGGCGGCGGTGGAAAAGACTATGGAGCGCCGGCTCAGTCCGGGTAACGGGCCCGCGGCGAGCGGCCGGCCTTTCTCGGCGCGTGGGGCCGGGGGGCGGGGATGACGCTCGCTTAGCCTACTTCTACAGAAGTAGGCTAACGGCCCGGAAAGAAGCCCGTCCTTCTTGCCAACTGGGCTTTTGTCGATAGTTCAATAGTTAGGCTACTTGGCAAGAAGTACCCTAACGTCGCGACGTTTCGCCCGTGGGCGGGGTGGGCGCGGGGCCGGTGCTTCTCGGCACTTATGCGAACGAAGTTTCTGGCAAGGTCCTACAGCTTGAATGCGCTTCTCAGCCGCTCCTGCGCCTGCTGCATCGCGGCCGCCATGAGTGAGATTTCTGCTTGCTTGCAACCGTTTCTGGCCGCGGCGCTTTTCCACTGCGAGGTTGCTGCAAGAATGCGGACGACCTCGCTCGCGGCGTCTTTTGGCGAAAGCCCGCATATGGCGGCGAGCTCAAACAGGCCCTTCGCTTCATTGGAGCCGGCCTCACCGTAGATGGTCGTCACTCGCTGGCGTGATGTGTCGGGGTTGATGTTGATGTCGAAGGCCGGCGAGAGAAGCCAGCCCTTGCCATCCCGTATGAACCCGAGGTTGCGCAGGTGGTCGTCGGTGTTATGGAGGGCAACGGACAGAGTGACGCGGCGGAAAAGCTCCCGAAGCTGAGCCTCTGGCTGGCTGACCCAATCAGCCAATGCCTCCGCGACTTCGGCGTAATCGTTCTGCGAGCCGTCTTGGACTCCAAGTATGCTCATGGCGCTAAGGTAGGGGATGCGCAGGCCCGTGAGCATCGAGTTCGTGCGGTCGAACCTGTCGAGCACGAGAGCAGTGCTCGAGCCGAGCCTGATCAGGCGTCGCGATGGGGTGGCGATGCCGGCCTTTTCCGCTAGGTCGAGAGCCGTTTTCTCCCAAGCCATGACGTCCCACTCGTCGCCAGGATGCGAGAACTTGGCAAGTTGGAGCTTGCCTTCATCGGTAACCGACGCCTTTGGACGCGCCCCTCCGAGCGATCCCGACCCAGCGTCAAGAAGCGCCTTGATCTGCTCTTTGCCCTCGACGCCCCGGCTAATCTGGTTCGAGGCGTTTACCAGGCGCTTAAGCTCAATGATCGGGGGTACATTGCTGGATTCCGCGAGCCGCGTGCCGGAGGAGTCGGCGGCGAGGCGCAACGCTCCCTGGCGCGTCGAGTCATCCACTCCGAGGAGGAAATCGACTTCGTCGAGCGTGCGCAGAGGGGAGCCGGAGCTTTCCGCTTGCCCCAGCGCGCGGCGGGCAATCAGGTGCCTGCCCCAACGGTCGGGCGACGAGTCCCTGAGGGCGCCGGGAAGTCCTTCCGTGTGAACAGGTCCGCCGCTCAAAGGTAAAGACGGGTCGATTGGAAAAGCAAGGGGGTTGCCCAGATAAGAGGGGTCGTATGAGAACGTGGTGCTGATTGCGCCCCGACGGAGGGAGAATCGGCACGAGCCTACGAGAAGGTCGTCTCCATTGAGGACGATATGCACGAACAGCGTCGGAACCATCGTCAGCTCCTGACTCGTTGGGGGAGGGACTGGTCGGCCCTGATGCGGCCGAAGTCCGTCTCGTAGGGGTCGGTCGCCTCGACCACGCGGTCGAGGGTGGCGAGGCCGCGGCAAACATTGAGGAAGGTCTCGAAGCTGACGGTCGGGTCGCCGTTCTCGAGGCGCGAGATCGTGGAGCGCGACACCGCTGCCCGTTCGGCAAGCTGCTGGGAGGTCAATCCGTTAAGCTTGCGCCATGTGGCGAGGTTCTCGCCGATTCGTTTGGCGGCAAGTTTGGTCTTTGCGGTAGTCGGTCTCTTCATGGTCACCTAACGTATGAAATGGCGGACGCTAAATAGTATAACGTCGTCTACTCTAGACATAAACACGATGCCGAGCCGCAGTGAATTGTCACTGTATGGACTAGGGACGGGTACGTGAGGACGGAATCCGTTTTCAGCTTGCTTAGCCTACTTCCATAGAAGTGGGCTAACGACCCGGAAAGAGGCCTGCCCTTCTTGCCAACTGGGCTTTTGTCGATAGTTAAAAAGTTAGGCTACTTGGCAAGAAGTACCCTAACGTCGCGGCGGCCCCTACGGCCGCGCCTTGCCCGCCGCCACATTTGCGCGCCCTCGGCGACCGGAAACGCCCCTCTTACCACCTCTTGCCACAAAAGGCCGCCCCCGGCGACAACTTGCTGTCGCCGGGGGCGGCCTTTTGTGGCAAATGAACCGTCGGACGTCGCCGAGGCCCCGCTTTTGTGGCAGGCTCTCGGCAAGAAGCGCTTCTCGCCGCCCGGCCCGCTAGTTCTTCAGCGAGTTCATCGGGGCCGGGAAGCGGCCGCCGCGGTGCGCGAGGACGGTGCCGGCGTGCTTGTTCACGGGCATGACCGGCGCGGAGCCGAAGAGGCCGCCGAACTCGAGCATGTCGCCCTCGGACTTGCCGATGGCCGGGATCAGGCGCACGGCCGTGGTCTTGGTGTTGATCACGCCGATGGCCATCTCGTCGGCGATGATGCCGGCGATGGCCTCCACCGAGGTGTCGCCCGGCACGGCGATCATGTCGAGGCCCACGGAGCACACGCAGGTCATGGCCTCGAGCTTCTCGATGGAAAGCGCGCCGTCCACGGCCGCACGGATCATGCCGGCGTCCTCGGACACGGGGATGAACGCGCCGGAAAGGCCGCCCACGGAAGACGACGCCATGACGCCGCCCTTCTTTACGCAGTCGTTGAGAAGCGCGAGCGCCGCCGTGGTGCCCGGGCCGCCGCACTCGCCGACGCCGATGATCTCCAGAATCTTCGCCACCGAGTCGCCCGCGGCCGGGGTCGGCGCGAGCGAGAGGTCCACGATGCCCTTCTCGACGCCCAGACGGCGGCTCGCCTCGCGGCTCATGAGCTCGCCGGCGCGCGTGATCTTAAAGGCCGTCTTCTTGATCTGCTCGGCGACCTCCATGAGGTTCGCGGAATCGGGCAGCTCGGAGAGAGCCGCGGCCATGACGCCCGGGCCCGAGACACCCACGTTGATGACGGCGTCCGCCTCGCCCGAGCCGTGGACGGCGCCCGCCATGAACGGCGAGTCCTCTACCATGTTCGCGAAGACGACGAACTTGGCCGCGCCGTAGCAGTCGATGTCCACGGTCTGGCGCGCGCACTCCAGGATGGTCTCGGCGGAGAGAAGCACGGCGTCCATGTTGATGCCCGCGCGGGTGGACGCGATGTTCAGCGACGAGCACACGCGCTCGGTCGTGGCGAGCGCGCCCGGCACGGAGTTGATGAGCTTGCGGTCGGTGGCGCCCATGCCCTTCTGGACGAGCGCGGAGAAGCCGCCCATGAAGTCGATGCCCAGCGTCTCGGCCGCGCGATCCATGGCGTGCGCGATGGGGGAGAGGTCCTCGTCCTTGCAGCCGGCGGCGATCTGGGCCACCGGGGTCACGCTCACGCGCTTGTTCGCGATGGGGATGCCGTACTCGTCCTGCAAGTCGTCGGCGGTCTTGACCAGGTTCTCGGCCGTGGTGGTGATCTTGTCGTAGACCTTGTCGCACATGCGGCCCATGTCTTCGTCGGCGCAGCCGGCCAGGCTGATGCCCATGGTGATGGTGCGGAGGTCCAGGTTCTGCTCGGAGACCATCGAGAGGGTCTCGGCCACTTCCTGCGGAGTGATGTCCACTGAATTGCCCCTTTGCGGTCGGCGCTTTTGCGTTCGCCCCAGATGTTGACGTGCGCCCATTATAAAGTGCGCCCGCGCATGCGGCACGCGCGGTAACTGCCTTGCAACTGGTCGCGCCCGCGCCGACCCGCGCGCGCCCGCGGCCGCGGCTGTTTAGCTAATCGTTCAATTCGGCTGTTCGTTTTGCTCGAAAGGCCGGCGAGCGGTCACCATCGGCGCGATTCTCACCTGTTTTCTAAACATTTGTAAACATCACGACCCGTCAACTGGGATTTCTAACTAAACAATTATGTAAACAGACCGCTTGCGATGCATTCGCTACCGCTGGCGGCACCACCTCTGCGCAAAGCGTTCGTAAGGGATTAGAAATAAATCGAGCAAAGGCAAAGCACCACAAGGCACCACCGCTAGACCCGCCGACGAACGAAACGTTTTCGCAGCACACAAGCCGTTTTTCGACAAGCGGCGTAAATGTTCGGCAGGCGGGGAGCACTACGGGACGACGGGTTCCGCAAGCATTCGGGGACCCACGGGGCGCGGCGCCCGAACAAGCCGCCATAACGTTGGAATGAAGTAAACAGGCCTAAACACTGTTTACTCATTGTTTCAGTGCGCCGCACGAACGTGCGGCGGGGGAAGCAATACGAAGGGAAGGAAACATCATGGGTAACGTTTCGAGGAGGAACTTCCTCAAGTACGCCGGCCTCACCGGCGGCGTCGCGGGTCTCGCCGGCCTGGCCGGCTGCTCCGGCTCCGGCAGCTCCGACGGCGGCAGCTCCGCTTCCGGCGACAGCGTGAAGATCGGCGTCTCAATCTGGTCGTCCACCGACGCCCTCGGCAAGCTCTCCGTCGAGATCATCAAGAAGGCCGCCGACATCCTCGGCGTCGAGGTCATCACCAAGGACCAGGGCCACGTCTCCGAGCAGGTCACCGCTTCCATCGAGGAGCTCTGCGCCGCCGGCTGCAACGGCATCGTCGTCTGCAACTCCGCCGACTCCGAGATGACCTCCGCCATCAACACCTGCAACGACAACGAGGTCTACCTCGCCCAGTTCTACCGCATGATCTCCAAGGAGAACTCCGCCGACGTCTACGCCGTCGCCGAGAACTCCCAGTACTACGTCGGCGCCGTCCACGAGGACGAGGTCGGCAACGGCGAGAAGCTCATCGAGCTCCTGACCGCCGACAACGCCGACGCCTACGAGGGCATCCAGAAGGGCGCCCGCAACATCAAGCTCGAGGCCTGGACCGTCGGCGACGCCACCTTCCAGGAGCGCTGGAAGGGCTACAAGTCCGGCGTCGATAAGTGGAACCAGGCCAACCCGAGCGACCCCGCCACCCTCTCCGACCCGCAGTACGCCAACACCTCCTCCACAGAGGGCGCCAACGTCACGCAGCAGTTCTACAACGCCGACGCCTCGATGGACGCCCTGATCGTCGCCGGCGGCGGCGGCGACCCGCTGGTCGGCTCCGTGGGCCAGCTCAAGAACATGGGCCTCACCGGCAAGATCCGCGTCGCCTCCACCGACTTCCTTGACGACCTCAAGGAGCAGCTCACCACCGGTGGCATGTACTGCGAGTCCGGCGGCCACTTCTGCGACCCGCTCTACGCCTTCCTCATGGTCTACAACGCCTGCAAGGGCACCGAGTCCTACATGCCCGCTGCCGGCGACTTCGGCAAGGAGATCAAGTTCCCCTACGTCTTCGTTTCCTCCGTCAAGGAGTACGAGGACTACGAGAAGTACTTCGTCACCGACGCCCCCTACACGGACGACGAGATGAAGGAGCTCGCCGAGAAGGACTTCGACGCGCTCAACACCGCTGCCACGAGCCTCTCCATCGAGGACGTCAAGACGCGCCACGCGTAAGCGCAGCAGGCTAGTTTTGCTCCGTTAGCTGGGGGCGGGCCTGGGGTCCCTGGGCCCGCCCCCAGACTCATGAACGGATCTGTGGGTCACCAAGGGAAGGATCGGTGAATGGAACTTCTAAAGAAGGCGAGGCAGAGCCAGTGGTACGGCGTCGCTCTGCTCCTCATCGTCACGGCTCTGTGCTGGGTGGTGTTCAAGGTTCTGTGCCAGGACTCGTTCGGATCTCCTGACCAGATGCTCACCTATCTCCAGACCGGCCTTATCTACGCCGTCGGAGGCTGCGGTCTCTACTTCATCGTCACCATGGGCCTCTGGGACTTCTCCGTGGGCTCCGTGCTCGTGCTCGCCGAGCTCATCGCCATCGGCTGCTCCCAGCAGCTCGGCATCGTCGGCGTCGTCGTCGGCCCGATCCTGTGCGGCGCGGTCCTCGGCGCCTGCAACGGCCTCGCGTACACGAAGCTCCGCATCCCGTCGCTGATCGTCACCGTCGGCCTCTCGCTTCTTTACGAGTCCTTCTCGGTCTTCGCCTCCAACTGGGCGGGCACCCGTCTTGCGGACGAGTACAAGCTCTTCGGCTCCTATCCGTGGAACCTCATCCTGGCGCTCATCGCCTTCGCGGTCTGCACGTTCCTGCTCAAGTACACCAAGCTCGGCACCTACGCCAACGCCATCGGCGCCAACGAGCTCACGGCCAAGAACATGGGCGTCCAGATCGACAAGTACAAGTTCATCGCCTTCGTGCTCTGCTCCACCTTCGTCGGCATCATGGCCGTCCTCTACATCGGCTACGGCACCTCGCAGACCCCGATGACCGGCATGCAGTCGCAGTCGCTCAACTTCAAGCCGCTCATGGGCGCGTTCTTCGGCCTGGCCTTCAAGAAGTACGGCCACCCCGTCGCCGCCATCGTCCTCGGCGAGTTCCTCATCGCCATGATGTTCGCCGGCTTCACCGCGCTCGGCATGCCCATCACGATCAACAACATCGTCTCGGGCGCCACGCTGCTGCTCATCGTCCTGTTCACCACCAAGCGCGTCAAGGGCGCCGTCGTCAAGTAAAGGAGGGATACCACCATGTCTGAACAGAAGCTTCTGCTCCACGGCGAGAAGATCGACAAGAAGTTCGGTCCCACCCACGCCGTCAAGGAGGTCTCCCTCGACTTCTACGAGGGCGAGATCCACGCGCTTATCGGCGAGAACGGCTCCGGTAAGTCCACCTTCACCAACATGCTCACGGGCATCCTGCCCATCGGCAGCGGCACCTTCACCCTGCGCGGCCAGGAGGTCGCCCCGAAGAACCAGGTCGACGCCAACCACCACGGCATCGCCATCGTCGTCCAGGAGACGGGCACCCTGCCCGGCCTCACCGTGGCCGAGAACATGTTCCTCGGCGACGAGGACCAGTTCGTCCACGCCGGCATCAAGAACACCGGCGCCATGAACAAGAAGGCCCAGGAGCTCCTCGACGCCTACGGCCTCGGCCACATCAAGGCCGACGTGGTCGTCGACAACTACGACTTCGAGGATCGCAAGCTCGTCGAGATCGTCCGCTCCACCTGGTTCGACCCCGACATCCTCGTGGTCGACGAGACCACCACGGCGCTCGGCGAGGGCGGCCGCAAGAAGCTCTTCGAGGTCATGCGCGACGTCCGCGCCAAGGGCCACTGCGTCATCTTCATCTCGCACGACATGGCCGAGGTCATCGAGATGTCCGACCGCATCTCCATCCTGCGCGACGGCGACTACATCACCACGGTGAACAAGTCCGACGTCGACGAGGACAAGCTCAAGACCCTCATGGTCGGCCGCGAGATGGACGACCACTACTACCGCACCGACTACCCCGACTACACCGCCGAGAAGAAGGGCCAGGTGGCCGTCAGCGTCCAGAACGTGACCGTCCCCGGCGAGGTCGAGGGCCTGACCTTCGACCTGCACTACGGCGAGATCCTCGGCTTCGGCGGCCTCTCCGAGTGCGGCATGCACGAGGTCGGCAAGGCCATCTTCGGCGCGTCCTACGACCGCACCGGCGAGGTCGTCCTCGCCGACGGCACCCACGTCAACGACATCAACACGGCCATCAACCACTCCATCGCCTACGCGTCCAAGGACCGCGACAACGAGTCGCTGCTCATCAACGACACCATCGAGGACAACATCACCATCCCCTCGATGCGCGACATGGGCACGTTCCTCTCGGACAAGAAGCTCCGCGAGTTCGCCGACACCTACGCCGCCCAGATGCAGACCAAGATGGTCAACGTCAAGCAGCACGTCTCCGCGCTCTCCGGCGGCAACAAGCAGAAGGTCGTCCTGGCCCGCTGGCTCGGCAAGAAGTCCGACATCCTCGTGCTCGACTCGCCCACCCGCGGCATCGACATCAAGGTCAAGGCGGCCATCTACCAGCTGCTCGAGGACATGCGCGCCGAGGGCAAGGCCATCTTGATCATCTCCGAGGAGATCATGGAGCTCATCGGCATGTGCGACCGCATCTACATCATGAAGGACGGCAAGATCAACGCTGAGCTCCAGCGCAGCCCTGAGCTTACCGACCAGGACCTCATCGCCAAGATGGTCTAGGAGGGAAGACAAATGGCATCCAACAACACCGCGGTGGCGGATCCCAAGGCCGCAACCAAGAAGTCCTTTGACTTCGCTCAGATCCAGACCTTCTTGCCCTTCGTGGCGTTCGCGATCATCGTGGTCTTCTTCGCCATCGCCACCGGCGGCAACATCCTCACGCCGAAGAACCTCACGCTGATCCTTTCCGGCGGCTACATGCTCATGATCGGCGCCTGCGGCATCTGGCTCATCATGACGATGGGCTGCCTGGACTTCTCCCAGGGCTCGATGCTCGGCATCTGCTGCGCCGTCTTCTGCGCGCTCTCGCAGGTCAACCTCGCGCTCGCCCTGGCCGGTTCCATCGCCACCGGCGCCGCCATCTCGCTCGTGAACGCGCTGCTGCACGTCAAGGGCCAGATCGCGTCCTTCGTCGTCACGAACTGCACCATGTTCCTGCTGCGCGGCGTCGTCCAGCTCATCACCACCCAGAACCCGGTCTATGCCGCCACCTACGTGCAGGGCAGCTTCAACGACATGGGCTTCCTCATGGGCATCACCATCGCCGTCCTCATCGTGACCTACGTCGTGACCCGCTTCACCTGCATCGGCCACAACCTCAAGGCCATCGGCGCCAACGAGAAGGCCGCCCGCTTCGCCGGCATCAAGGTCCAGAAGACGAAGATCCTGGTCTACGTGGTCGCCGGCTGCATCATCGGCCTGGCCGCCTTCGTCAACGCCATCAAGGTCGGCTCCGTCACCGCCTCCTCGGGCAACATGTTCGAGACCAAGCTCCTCATCGCCATGGTCCTCGGCGGCATGCCCATCAACGGCGGCGCCCGCGCCCGCTTCTCCAACATCGTCGTCGGCGTCCTTTCTTACCTCGTCCTCGAGAAGGGCCTCGTCATGCTCGGCCTCACCACCGAGATGCAGCAGCTCTTCCTCGGCATCGTCTTCGTCGGCCTCGTCGCGCTCTTCTCCGACCGCAGCTCCAACCAGGTCATCAAGTAGCGAGAAACTCCCCGGCTCCCCAAACCCGGCACCATCCTCCCCACGGCCCCGCCCCCACCCACCTCTTCCCTTGAGGGCGGGGCCGCTTCGGGAGGCCCTGAACGCATGGCACGCATACCGTCCGAAAGGAACGAACATGCTTGAGATCCGCAAGTACAAGTTCTACTTCTGCCCCTGCACCCAGGACCTTTACGGCGACGAGTGCCTCCAGCACGTGCACGAGCACGCCGAGGAGGTCGTCAACTACCTCAACGCCGCCTCCGAGGTCCCCTTCGAGGTCGAGCTCAAGCCCAACCTGCTGACCGCGTCGATGATCCAGCAGGTCTTCAACGAGGCCAACAACGACCCCGATTGCGCCGGCGTCATCACCTGGGCCCACACCTTCAGCCCCTCCAAGAACTACATCCTGGGCCTGCAGGACCTCCGCAAGCCGCTGTGCCAGTTCGCGACGCAGTACAACGAGGAGATCCCGTACGACACCATCGACATGGACTTCATGAACGAGAACCAGGCCGCCCACGGCGAGCGCGAGCTCGGGCACATCTTTGCCCGCATGCGCTGGGACCACAAGGTCGTCTTCGGGTTCTGGAAGGACCCGGTGGCGCTGACCGAGCTCGGCCAGTGGCAGACCACCGCGGTCGGCCTGCAGGAGTCGCGCAACATCCGCTGCGCGCGCTTCTCCGACACCATGCGCAACGTGGCCGTCACCGACGGCGACAAGATCGAGGCCCAGGTCAAGTTCGGCTGGACCGTCGACGCCTGGCCCGTCAACGAGGTCGTTCCCTACATCGACGCCGTCACCCCGGCCGAGGTCAAGGCCCTTACCGACGAGTACTACGACACCTACGAGCTCGTGCTCGACGGCCGCGACCCCGAGGAGTTCCGTCGCCACGTCGAGGTGCAGGCCGCCCAGGAGATCGGCATCGAGCGCTTCCTGGTCGAGCACAACTACAACTGCTTCTCCGACCACTTCGGCGACCTCGGCGGCATGAAGCAGCTGCCGTCCCTCTCTATCCAGCGCCTCATGCAGAAGGGCTACGGCTTCGGCCCCGAGGGCGACTGGAAGACCCCGTGCATGGTCCGCATGATGAAGGCCATGACCTCGGCGAACCCGAACGCCCGCGGCTCTGCGCTGCTCGAGGACTACACCTACAACCTGGTCCCCGGCAAGGACGGCATCCTCGAGTCCCACATGTCCGAGGTCGACCCCTCCATCGCCGAGGGCAAGATCGCCATCCGCGCCACGCCGCTCTCCATGGGCGACCGCGAGGACCCCGCGCGCCTCATCTTCACCGGCAAGACCGGCCCCGCCATCGCCACCTCCCTCGTCGACCTGGGCAACCGCTTCCGCCTGATCATCCAGGACGTCGACTGCAAGCAGGTTGAGAAGCCCATGCCGATGCTCCCCACCGGCACCCTCTTCTGGACCCCGCGCCCCAACCTCAAGGTCGGCACCGAGGCCTGGATCTACGCCGGCGGCGCGCACCACACCGCCTTCTCGTTCGACCTCACGGCCGACCAGATGGTCGACTGGGCCGACAACATGGGCATCGAGTCCGTGGTTATCGACGCCAACACCAACATCCGCGACTTTAAGCGCGACCTCAAGCTGGGTGAGGTTTTCTACAAGTAGGCCATCGAGCCTGAGCCCTCGTGGCTGAAGCCGAGTCCGGCTTCCCCAGAGGCCCAATCTAGCCACGAACGCGAGGGCTTACGTACGTTCAGTACGCCGCGCCCTCGCGTTCCTGTCTATCTCGGGCCTCTGGGAAACCCCGCGAGGTTATCGGGTCAACCTGTTCGGCGCACTTCTTGGTACATCAATCTCTTAAGGAGAAGCATTATGGATAAGCAGCAGATCGTTGCCGATATCGAGGCGGGGCGCACCGCGCTCGGCATCGAGTACGGCTCCACGCGCATCAAGGCGGTTCTCAACGACTCGACGAACCAGCCCGTGGCCATCGGCACCTTCGACTGGGAGAACTCGCTGGTCGACGGCTACTGGACCTACTCCGAGGACGAGATCTTCGCCGGCCTCAAGGCCTGCTACGCCTCGCTCAAGGCCGACGTCGCCTCCAAGTACGGCGTCACCCTGCACAAGGTCGGCGCGCTCGGTATCTCGGCCATGATGCACGGCTACCTGCCCTTCGACGCCGCGGGCAACCTGCTCGTCCCGTTCCGCACCTGGCGCAACACCACCACGACCGAGGCCGCCCACGAGCTCTCGCGCCTCTTCGCGTTCCACACGCCCGAGCGCTGGAGCGTCTCCCACATCTACCAGGCCGTCCTCAACGGCGAGGACCACGTGGGGCAGATCGATTTCTTCACCACGCTCGCGGGCTTCGTCCACTGGCGCCTGACCGGCGAGAAGGTCCTCTCCATCGGCGACGCGTCCGGCATGTTCCCCATCGACTCCGAGACCCACGACTACGACGCGGCCAAGATCGCCCAGTTCGACGAGCTCGTGGCCGGCAAGGGCGTCTCCTGGAAGGTCGAGGACCTGCTGCCGCGCGTGCTCGTGGCGGGCGACGTGGCCGGCCACCTTACCGAGGAGGGCGCGCGCCTGCTCGACCCCGAGGGCGACCTCGAGGCGGGTTGCCCGCTCTGCCCGCCGGAGGGCGACGCCGGCACCGGCATGATCGCCACGAACTCCATCGCCCAGCGCACGGGCAACGTGAGCGCCGGCACCTCGGTCTTCTCGATGATCGTGCTCGAGCACGCGCTCAAGGACGCCACCGCCGAGGAGATCGATCTCGTGACCACGCCGGTCGGCGATCCCGTGGCCATGGTCCACTGCAACAACTGCACCTCCGACATCAACGACTGGGTCGACCTTCTTGCCGACTTTGCCGAGACCATGGGCGTGCCGGTGGACAAGGGCGACATCTACACCAAGCTCTTCAACGCCGCGCTCACCGGCGACAAGGACGCCGGCGGCCTTGTCTCCATCCCGTTCATCTCGGGCGAGACGGTCATGGGCGTCCAGACCGGCTTCCCGATGGTCGTCCGCAAGCAGAACGCGAACTTCTCCATCGCTAACTTCATGCGCATGCACATCATGGCCGCGTTCGGCGCCCTGGCCGCGGGCAACGAGGCCCTGCGCGCCGAGGACGTGAAGATCGACAAGCTCTACGGCCACGGCGGCATCTTCAAGACGCCGAAGGTCGCGCAGTCGCTCCTGGCCGCCGCGCTCGAGGCGCCCGTGACCGTCATGGCGACGGCGGGGGAGGGCGGCGCCTGGGGCCAGGCCGTCGCCGCGGCCTACATGGCCACCAAGGCCGAGGGCGAGACCCTCTCGGACTACCTGGACCAGAAGGTCTTCGCCGGCATGGAGGGTGTGACCGTCGAGCCCGACCCGGCCGACGTCGAGGGCTACCGCGCGTTCCTCGACACGTTCAAAAAGGTCAACGAGGCGCAGAAGGTTGTTGAGTCGCAGCTGGTGTAGAAGGTATAGAATGTGCTCAATGGGGCGATTTGATTGGTTGAAGGGGAGTAAACGTTCAAAACAATCAAAACGCTGGAGAGAATCGTGTGCGAAAGGAGCACAACGAAAATGATGCTCAAGGAACTGCGCGAGAAGGTCTACGAGGCCAACATGGACCTGCCCAAGCACGGGCTGGTCGTCTTCACGTGGGGCAACGCCTCCGAGTTCGACCCCGAGACGGGCCTCTTCGTCATCAAGCCGTCCGGCGTCGACTACGACGAGCTCTCCCCGGAGAACATGGTCGTCTGCGACCTCGAGGGCAACCGCGTCGAAGGCGAGATGAACCCCTCCTCCGATACCCTGACCCACGCCTGGATCTACAAGAACTGGGCCGATAAGGGCGTCAAGGGCTGCGTCCACACGCACTCCGCCGCCGCCGTCGCCTGGGCGCAGGCCGGCCGCGACCTGCCCGCCTACGGCACCACCCACGCCGACTACTTCTACGGCCCCGTGCCCTGCATGCGCGGCCTGACCGAGGAGGAGATCGAGGAGGCCTACGAGCTCAACACCGGCAAGGTCATCGTCGCCGGCTTCGAGGAGCGCGGCATCGACCCCATTGCCGTGCCCGCCGTCCTCGTGCGCAACCACGGCCCCTTCACCTGGGGCAAGGACGCCGCGCAGGCCGTCTACCACGCCGTCGTCCTCGACGAGTGCTGCAAGATGGCGCGCGACACCGAGATCCTCTCGGCCCACTGCGGCCCCGCCCCGCAGTACCTGCTCAACAAGCACTACATGCGCAAGCACGGCCCCAACGCCTACTACGGCCAGGGCGGCGAGCATTAAGGACACGCCCTCGGGCTAATCCCGCGTGTTCATAGAGCTGGTTCGGGGGCGCCCCGGCAAGATTCCCATGTCTTGCCGGGGCGCCTTTTCACGTTGCCACCGCGGGCGCTCTCTTCCCGCGATATGATTTAGGGCAGATTTTGATTCCATGCTAAGGAGAACAACATGCAGGTAGAAGGTACCGCGTTCGGGCAGCTCGCCGATGGGGGAGAGGCCAAGCTCTTCACGATCTCGAACAAGGCGGGCATGGAGGCCTCCTTTACCAACGTGGGTGCCTGCACCGCGTCTATTAAGGTCCCGACGGCCGCCGGCGAGCTCGTCGACGTCGTGCTCGGCTACGACGACGCGTCCGGTTACGTGGCCGGCAAGCAGCTCATCGGCGCCATCGTCGGGCGCGTGGTCAACCGCATCGCCGGCGCGTCCTTCGACCTCGACGGCGCTTCTTACGAGCTTTCCAAGAACGACGGCGAGAACTGCAATCACAGCGGCCCGAACTACTGGTTCACGCGCGAGTGGGAGGTCGTCCGCGCCGAGCAGCTCGAGGACGGCGGCGTGGTTGAGTTCCGCCTGCTCTCGCCCGACGGCGACCAGGGCTTCCCCGGCGAGGTCGACATGCACGTGACCTACGAGCTCGACGGCGCGGGCGCCCTTTCCGTGACCTACGACGGCACGGCCTCGGCCCGCACGCCCATCAGCATGACGAACCACAGCTACTTCAACCTCAACGGCTCCGGCACCGTGCTCAACCACCGCCTGACCATCGAGGCCGACTCCTACACCGAGACCGACGAGCACCTCATCCCGACGGGTCGCGCGATCCCCGTCGACGGCACCGTGCTCGACCTGCAGGACGGCAAGGAGCTCGCCGAGTGCGTGGGCAGCAAGGCGCGCTCCATCGTCAACGCGAAGGGCCTCGACCATAACTTCGTGCTGGTAGAGGCCGAGGAGGGTAAGGACGGTTTCGTGGGCGCCCAGCGCCACGTCGCGCGCCTCGAGGCCGACCAGACGGGCGTTGTGCTCGACATCTCCACCGACCTGCCGGGCATGCAGGTCTACACCGGCAACTACCTCGAGGGCGAGGCCGGCCGCGGCGGGCGCGTCTATCACGACTACGACGCCGTTGCGCTCGAGACGAACTTCTTCGCCGACGCGATCCACCACCCGAACTTCGCGCAGCCGGTTTTCGGGCCCGACCGCCCGTTCCGCAGCCGCAGCGTCTACGCTTTCTCGGCACGCTGATCGACGGCGCGGGACGGCGGACACGGCCCGCGCCCGGGGATGATGCGAGGTTTTGCCCTTCGTGCGACGTTCCCGTGAGTCGGCTGCGAGGTTTTGCGCTTCGTGCGACGTTGTTTTGGCCTTGTGTGTCCGGCTCGGCAGCAAAAGCCCAGGTTAGGTTTCTGAATTAGGTGAAACCGAGCCTATCGAGGCGGAATCTACGTCGCACGAAGCGCAAAACCTCGCATCGCATTCCGGTTTACGTCGCACGAAGCGCAAAACCTCGCAAGGCGGGGGTTCGGGCAGCACTTATAGAATTGGCGGCGCGGAGGGAGCCATCCCTTCGCGGCCTTCGGGGAGAGGACGCATGGCAAAGGTTACGCTCAAGGACATAGCGCGCGAGGTCGGGCTCTCGCCCACGGCGGTCTCGCTCGTGCTCAACGACCGGCCGTGCAAGATCTCGGCCGAGAGCCGCGCCCGCATCAAGGAGGTCGCGCGCAAGAAGCGCTATATCCCCAACCAGATCGCCCGAAGCCTCGTCACCCAGCACTCGCAGACCCTCGGCCTTATCGTCCCCAACATCGAGTCGCGGTTCTTCTCGGCCCTCGCGCACAACCTCGAGGTCGAGTGCCGCAAGCAGGGCTACCTGCTGCTCATTACCAACTCCGACGATTCGTCGCACAACGACGCCGATCTCGCGCGGCTGCTGATCAACCGCGGTGTGGACGGGCTCTTCATCGTCGTCGCCGACGAGCTGCGCTATGCCCGCGGGCTCAAGTCGATCCTCGAGCAGCTCCCCGTGCCGTACGTGATGGTCGACCGCTTCATCGAGGGCCTCGACTGCGACCGCGTGGGCTTCAACAACGAGCAGGGCGGCTACCTGGCCACTTCTTACCTGCTCGGGCGCGGGCACGAGCGCGTGGCGGCGCTCATAAACAAGGAGTCCAACACCGGCCGCGAGCGCATGGCCGGCTACGAGCGCGCGCTGCGCGAGCACGGCATCGAGCCGGACCCGGAGCTCGAGCTCCATTCCGAGTACTACATCAACGACGCGTTCGAGTCCGCCAAGAACATCCTGCGCTCGGACGCGACCGCGGTCTTCGCGAGCTCCGATAACATCGCGCTCGGGCTGCTCAAGCTGCTCTACGCCAACGACCTGCGCGTGCCGCGCGACTACTCTGTGGTGAGCTACGACAACTCCGCGGCCGACACGCTCTTCGAGCCGGCGCTCACCTCCATCGAGCAGAACCCCGCGGAGCTCGCCGCCGAGGCGCTCGGGCTCATGTTCGCGCGCCTGAAGGAGGACGCCGCGGCCGATTCCGGCGACCGCGCGGCGTCCGTCACGCGCGTCCTGCGCCCGAAGATCGTCGTCAAGGATTCCGTCCGCTGGCTCTAGCGCGGCCGCGGCCGCTCGAGGGCGGGTTCGCCTTTCCGACTTTTCTAAAGCGTGTTCTCATTACCAACAAATTTCGGGGTAAAACGAATTACCTCTCGATTCTCAGAAGATAAAGCGTTTTACCCTCCTATACTCCAAGTCGGCTCAAGCAAGCGCCCCGACAGCATGGCAGTGCATGGAAAGAAGGTCGGGGCTCACGATCTAGGAGGATCAAGCATGGCACAGCCCGTTATCGGCACTCCGTGGCAGAAGCTCGACCACGCCGTCCCCGAGGAGGAGCTCGAGGGCGTCGAGAAGTACTGGCGCGCTTCCAACTACCTCTCCGTCGGCCAGATCTACCTTCGCTCCAACCCGCTCATGAAGAAGGACTTCGTCGACGAGAAGACCGGCGTCGCCCGCGACTTCTCCCGCGCCGACGTCAAGCACCGCCTTGTCGGCCACTGGGGCACCACCCCGGGCGTGAACTTCCTGTTCGGCCACGTGAACCGCCTCATCGCCGACCACGGCCAGAGCACCGTCTTCCTCATGGGCCCGGGCCACGGCGGACCGGCCGGCACCTCCCAGTCCCTGCTCGACGGCACCTACCGTGAGGTCCGCCCGGACATCACCGACGACGAGGCCGGCCTGCAGAAGTTCTTCCGCCAGTTCTCCTATCCCGGCGGCATCCCCAGCCACTTCGCCCCCGAGACCCCCGGCTCCATCCACGAGGGCGGCGAGCTCGGCTACACGCTCTCCCACGCCTACGGCGCCATCATGGACAACCCCTCCCTGCTCGCGGTGGCCGTCGTCGGCGACGGTGAGTCCGAGACCGGCCCGCTGGCCACTTCTTGGCAGTCCAACAAGCTCGTGAACCCCAAGACCGACGGCATCGTGCTCCCGATCCTGCACCTCAACGGCTACAAGATCGCCAACCCCACCATCCTCGCCCGCGTGTCCGACACCGAGCTCGCCGAGTTCTTCGAGGGCATGGGCTATGACCCGCACTTCTTCGTCGCCGGCTTCGACAACGAGTCCCACGCCTCCATCCACCGTCGCTTCGCCAACCTCCTCGAGGAGGTCTTCGACCAGATCTGCGACATCAAGGCCAACGCCGAGGAGGGCGACGAGACCCGCCCCGTCTACCCGATGATCATCTTCCGCACGCCCAAGGGCTGGACCTGCCCGAAGCACATCGACGGCAAGAAGACCGAGGGCTCTTGGCGCGCTCACCAGGTGCCGCTGGCTTCCGCCAAGGACACCCACGAGCACTTCCGCGTCCTGCGCAGCTGGCTCAAGTCCTATAAGCCCGAGGAGCTCTTCACCGAGGGCGGCCAGGTCAAGGACGACGTCGTCGCGTTCATGCCCAAGGGCGACCTGCGCATCGGCGCCAACCCCAACGCCAACGGCGGCAAGGTGCTCCAGAAGCTCGACCTCCCCGACATCCACGAGCACGAGGTCCCCGTCGCCGAGAAGGGCCACGGCTGGGGCGCTGCCGAGGCTGCCCGCGTCTTCGGCGCCTACACGGCCGACGTCCTCGCCAAGAACGACAACTTCCGCATCTTCGGGCCGGACGAGACCGCGTCCAACCGCCTGCAGGACGCCTATAAGGTGACCGGCAAGCAGTGGGAGGGCGGCTACTACGCCGACGCCGACAACGACGACCTCCTGTATCCCTCCGGCAAGGTCGTAGAGCAGCTCTCCGAGCACCAGTGCGAGGGCTTCCTCGAGGGCTATGTCCTCACCGGCCGCACCGGCGTCTGGAGCTCCTACGAGTCCTTCGTCCACGTCGTCGACTCCATGGTCAACCAGCACTGCAAGTGGCTCGAGGCCACCGTGCGCGAGATTCCTTGGCGCGCCCCCATCGCCGGCCTGAACATCCTGCTCTCCAGCCACGTCTGGCGCCAGGACCACAACGGCTTCTCCCACCAGGACCCGGGCTTCGTCGACCTGCTGCTCAACAAGTCCAACGAGACCCACGTCGTCAACGCCTACTACCCCTGCGACGCCAACATGGCCCTCGCCGTTGCTGAGCGCTGCTACACCTCGACCAACTGCGTGAACGCCATCTTCTGCGGCAAGCAGCCGGCGCCGACCTTCATCACCGTCGACGACGCCAAGGCCGAGCTTGAGGCCGGTCTGGCCGAGTGGAAGTGGGCCAGCTCCGCTGAGTCCATCGACGACGCCGACCTCGTGATCGCCACCTGCGGCGACGTCCCGACCCTCGAGGCCCTCGCCGCCCTCGACATGCTCAAGAAGCTCGGCGTCAAGGCCACCTTCGTGAACGTTGTCGACCTGCTCAAGATCCAGAACGCTTCCGAGAACGACCTCGCCATCTCCGACGAGCAGTTCGAGGAGTTCTTCGGCCACGACAAGCCGGTCCTCTTCTGCTTCCACGCCTACGCGGGCACCATCCGTCGCCTGATTTGGGACCGTCCGAACCACGACAACTTCCGCGTCCACGGCTACGAGGAGAAGGGCTCCACGACCACGCCGTTCGACATGCTGCGCCTCAACAACATGGACCGCTGGGCGCTCGCTGCCGACGCGCTGCGCCTCGTCGACGCCGACAAGTTCGCCGACCAGATCCAGAAGTGGGAGGACTTCCGCCTCGAGGCCTTCAAGTTCGCTTGCGACGAGGGCTACGATCACCCCGACTTCACCGGCTGGGTGTGGCCTGACGCCGCCGCCGCTTCCGAAGGCCAGCTCTCCGCGACCCAGATGACCGCGGGCGACAACGAGTAACGGATTAACCCGCTCACGCGACCCTCTTGCACGTTAACCGGCCCCCTCAAGTCCGAAATCGGGCTTGAGGGGGCTTTTGTGATCACTATTTCGAGATTCTGCGCGGCTTTTCGAGGGGTTGCGCGAGTAGTGGAGATCGCGGGTGGCCCGCGTCGCCGCAAAAGCCCAGGAAATGGTCTTCCGACAGGTCGAAATTGAACATCAAGACTTTAATAGTGCACGCAGAATCTCGAAATAGTGTGCACGCGCCGCCCGCCATATTGTGCGCCGTGCCCTTTTGGGGCCGTTTGTGCCTTTTGCGCCGCAAACGGCCGAGGGTATTATGTGGGCTCGTGTTGCTCGGCGTCCCGGAGGAGATGGTTGATATGGCGGGCAAGGCGCGCAGGATTTTCGGCGGGATCTCGATGGGTTGGCCTGCGGTCGTGGTGTTCGCGCTCGTTGCCGGCGCGTACACGGGGCTTATGGGGTCTCTTCCCGTCACGGCGGGGACGTCGTTTCGCGATATCGCGATCATGCACGAGTGGTGGATCGTCTTCGCCTTCGCGATCGCGACGAACGCCGAGAAGGGCTGGCAGGCGGCGCTCAAGGTCTTCGTTTTCTTCCTGATCAGCCAGCCCGCGTGCTTTGCGGTCGAGGTCCTCATGGGACAGCTCTCCGCGGAGATGGCGTGGTACTACTACAGCACGAACTGGTTCAAGATGACGCTGCTGACCCTGCCGGGCGGCTATGTCGCGCACCTGATCCGAAGGCAGGACCCGCTCGGCTGCGTCGTGCTCGGCCTCGGCTGCGCGTTCGAGGCGGTTCTTGGAATCCACTACGTGGGCCAGGTGATTGCCCGCCCGCCGTTCCACCTGCTCTCGACCCTCGTCTGCTTCGGCGCGATCGCCGTGTTCGTGGCCCAGATCCAGAGGAGCCGCGGGCGCCGGATCCTCACGCTCGCGGTGGCCGGCGTTGCCACGGCGGCCGTTGCGGGCTGGGTGTTGGCGACGGGCTCCACACTGTAGGCTTCGCCGGCTGTCGGTCGCGCCCCGCGCCCTCGCTGCGCCAAGGTATTTGATGGCGCTAAACATACCGTCTGGCGAGGGACGGAATATAAACAGCGTTTAGACGTTTAGCATGGTGTTCGGCCCGGATAATGGGTTCGATGGACTTGGGAGACACTATGCGCAACGTGGGCGTTCGTGAAATCAGTAGGAGGACAGGCTTCTCGCCTGCCACGGTGTCGAATGCCCTCAACAATAAACGGGGTGTAAACAAAGACACCGCCGAGACCATCCGCCGCATGGCCAAGGAGCTCGGCTACGAGCGCTCCGAGCAGCTCGACCACATCCGCTTCGTCCTGGCCAGGAAGACGGGCAAGGTCCTCGACGAGGGCACCTTCCACCCCGGCGTCATCGAGGGCGTCGAGCGCGTCGCCGCCCAGCTCAAGCTGCAGACCACCTTCACAACCGTCGAGCTCGCCAACCGCGAGGCCGCCGCGCGGCAGGCCTACGAGATCACGCACGACCAGAGCAACGGCATCGTCCTGCTCGGCACCGAGATGGCCGAGGAGGACTATGTCCTCTTCCGCGACTCCCTGGCGCCCCTGGTCGTCGTCGACGGCTGGTCGGACCGCCTGTTCTTCGAGTCGATCGTGACCCAGAACGAGAACTCGGCCTTCCGCGCGGTCACCTACCTGGCCGAGCACGGCCACCGCGAGATCGGCTACATCGCGGGCGACTACCGCATCAAGAACTTCCCGCTCCGCGAGCGCGGGTACCGGCGCGCCATGCGCGAGGCGGGGATTCCCATCGACCCGAAGTGGCGCATCGAGGTGGGCACCACGGTCAACAGCTCCTACGACTCCATGAAGGCCTGGCTCGCCACGAACCCGCAGCTCCCGACCGCGTTCTTCGTCGAGAACGACATCATGGCGCTCGGATGCATGCGCGCCATCGCGGAGCGCGGCATCCGCATCCCCGACGACGTGAGCATGGTCGGCTTCGACGACCTGCCCTACGCGAGCATCTGCAACCCGCCGCTGACCACCGCGCGCATCCCCAACCGCGAGATGGGCGAGATCGCGGTCCGGCGCCTGATCGACCAGATCAGCGAGCCGCGCGACTATACCTGCGTCACGCACCTCTCGACCTCGTTCGTGGAGCGCCAGTCGGTCAAGTGGCTCTAGCGCCGGCGCCGGTCGCCGGTCGCGCCGGGCAGTCGTTTTCAGCTTCGTTTTCGGTTGTGGGCGAGAGGTGAACCGCCCTGTCGCTCCCTGAATTCCTGCACAAACCGTGCAATACTACACAAGCTGTGTAATAAACGAAGAAGGGACCCGATGCCCGCAGACTGCTTGGTCAGCACCGATCGCCGCAGCGTGCGCACCCGCGCCGCCCTGCGGCTCGCGCTCGCGCAGGAGATCGACGCCACCGGCGACCTGTCCCGCGTGACCGTCACCGCCGTGACGGAGCGCGCCGGCCTCACGCGCCGCACGTTCTACTCCCACTACCGCGACATCCCCGACCTCGTCGGCCAGATCGAGGCCGAGACCCTGTCCGACCTGCGCGAACACGTCGAGAAGATCGCGCGCGCGGACCTCGGCGACCTCGAGGCCGCGCTCTTGCGCCAGGAGGCGGCGCCCGGCTCCGAGGACCTGTTGCGCGCCGTCCGCGAGCGGGGCGACTACCTGCGCCCGCTGCTGGGCGACGGGGGAGACCCCGCGTTCGCCGAGCGCCTCAAGCGCATGGCCTACGACGCCGTGGCCGGCCGCGCGCTCGACGGCATCGACGTCCGCGCCGTGGGGACGTTCTTCGACTATTACCTGACCTACGCGATTTCCGCCGAAGTGGGGGTGCTCTTGCGCTGGCTCGAGGGGGGCATGCGCGAGAGCGTGGAGGCCATGGCGCGCCTGATGACGGCGCTCATGTTCGTCCGCCCGGGCGACCTGTACGGCAAGCCCATCGACTTCGACATCCCCCGCTTTGCCCTTGCCATCATGCGTTGTGAGGAGAGACACAATGTCCGATAAGACCGCCGCGTCCATCAAGGCCGAGAAGGCCGCGCGCCCCGCCATCGAGCTCAAGCAGGTCGGCGCGGAGCTCTCGCCGAAGAACCCCTATGACCTCACCTACGCGCACCTGCGCCTGGGCATCGACGTCGGCTCCACCACGGTCAAGCTCGCCGTCATCGACGACCGCGACCACCTGATCTACGCCAACTACGAGCGCCACCACACCGACGTGCGCGCCACCGCCAAGGAGCTCTTCGCCCGTGCGAAGAAGGTCATCGGCTCGACGCCCATGCGCGTCTCCATCACCGGCTCGGGCGGCATGCTCCTGGCCAAGTGGCTCGACCTCGAGTTCGTGCAGGAGGTCATCGCCTCCAAGCGCGCGGTCGAGACCCTGATCCCGCAGACCGACTGCGCCATCGAGCTCGGCGGCGAGGACGCGAAGATCATCTACTTCGACAACGGCATCGAGCAGCGCATGAACGGCACCTGCGCCGGCGGCACGGGCGCCTTCATCGACCAGATGGCGAGCCTGCTGCACACCGACGCCTCCGGCTTGAACGAGCTGGCCAAGTCCTCGACCCAGATCCACCCCATCGCCAGCCGCTGCGGCGTCTTCGCCAAGTCAGATGTCCAGCCGCTGCTCAACGAGGGCGCCGCCCCCGCCGACGTGGCCGCCTCCATCTTCCAGGCCGTGGCCAACCAGACCGTCTCGGGCCTCGCCTGCGGCCACCCCATCCGCGGCTACGTCGCCTTCCTCGGCGGCCCGCTGCAGTATCTCTCCGAGCTGCGCCACCGCTTCTACGTCACGCTCAACCTCGACGAGGAGCACATCATCCTGCCCGAGAACGCCCACCTCTTCGTCGCCACGGGCGCGGCGCTCGCCGGCGAGTCCGAGAAGCACGTGACGTTCGACGAGGTCATCGAGCTTCTCGACAACCTCAAGGACACCCAGGGCTCCGAGGTCGCGCGCCTCGAGCCGCTCTTTGCCGACGAGGCCGACTACCAGGAGTTCAAGGAGCGCCACGACAAGCAGGTCGTTCCCAAGGGCGACCTCGCGAGCTACCACGGCCGCGTGTTCATCGGCATCGACGCCGGCTCCACCACCATGAAGGCGGCCGTCGTCGGCGAGGGCGGCGAGCTTCTCTACACCTGGTACGGCAACAACAACGGAGACATCCTGGGCACCGCCCGCATCATCACCGACGACATCTACGACAAGATGCCCGCCGACTGCGCCATCGGCCACGTGACCACCACCGGCTACGGCGAGCAGATCCTCATCGAGGCCCTCTGCGCCGACTCCGGCGAGATCGAGACCGTCGCCCACCTGCGCGGCGCCAAGGCCTTCATCCCCGACGTCGAGTTCATCCTCGACATCGGCGGCCAGGACATGAAGTGCCTGCAGGTCAAGGACGGCGTCATCGAGCACATCATGCTCAACGAGGCCTGCTCCTCGGGCTGCGGCTCCTTCATCGCGTCCTTCGCCGACTCCATGGGCATGAGCGTCCAGGACTTCGCCGAGGTCGCGGTGCGCGCCACGGCCCCCGTCGACCTTGGCAGCCGCTGCACCGTCTTCATGAACTCGCGCGTCAAGCAGGCCCAGAAGGAGGGCGCGACCATCGGCGACGTGGCCGCCGGCCTCTCGTACTCCGTCATCAAGAACGCGCTGTTCAAGGTCATCAAGCTCCGCGACTTCGAGGAGATCGGCACCTACTGCGTGGTCCAGGGCGGCACCTTCCTCTCCGACGCGACCCTGCGCGCCTTCGAGAAGCTCACCGGCCGCAACGTGATCCGCCCCGATGTGGCGGGCTGCATGGGCGCCTACGGCGCGGCGCTTCTTGCCCGCGACCGCGCGGGCGCCGAGGGCGTCTCGGCGCTTCTTCCCCGCGAGGCCATCGACAACCTGCAGGTCAAGCACACCAACGTCCACTGCGGGCGCTGCTCCAACAACTGCCTGCTCACCGTCAACGACTTCGGCGGCGGCCGCCGCTTCATCACCGGCAACCGCTGCGAGAAGGGCGCCGGCGGCTCCAAGCGCGCCAAGAACGACGCGCCGAACCTCTTCGACTACAAGAACAAGCTGCTCTTCGACCGCCCGGTGCTCGCCGAGGACGAGGCCCCGCGCGGCACCGTCGGCATCCCGCGCGCGCTCAACATGTACGAGAACTATCCCTTCTGGCACGCGTTCTTCACCGAGCTCGGCTTCCGCGTGGTCCTCTCCGACCAGACCAACGGCAAGACCTACGACGCGGGCATCGAGTCCATGCCCTCCGAGTCCGTCTGCTACCCGGCCAAGCTCAGCCACGGCCACATCATGAACCTCATCAAGAAGGACCCGGACTTCATCTGGATGCCCTGCATCTGCTGGGAGCGCAAAGAGGACCAGGCCGCCACGAACCACTACAACTGCCCGATCGTCATGAGCTACCCGCAGGCGCTCGAGCTCAACGTCGACGAGCTCGGCCGCGACACCGAGGTCGAGTTCCTCGACCCGTTCCTGCCCTATGACAAGAAGGGCGAGCTCAAGCGCCGCCTGTACGAGGTCGTCTCCGAGCAGCGCGAGCGCGACGCCGCCGAGGGCCGCGGCCGCGTGCGCGGCGCCCACATCACCCGCGCCGAGATCGACGCCGCTGTCAACGCCGCCTGGGAGGCCGACGCCGCGTTCCACGACGCCATGCACCGCAAGGGCGACGAGGCCCTGCGCTGGATCGAGGAGCACCGCGGCCACGGCATCGTGCTCGCCGGCCGCCCGTACCACAACGACCCCGAGATCAACCACGCCATCCCCGAGCTCGTGCACTCCTTCGGCTTCGCCGTCCTCACCGAGGACTCCATCGCCCACAAGATGCACCCCGAGCGCCCGATCCGCGTGGTCGACCAGTGGATGTTCCACTCCCGCCTCTACCGCGCCGCGCGCTTCGTGGCGTCGCGCAACGACCTCGACCTCATCCAGCTCTTCTCGTTCGGCTGCGGCCTCGACGCCCTTACCACCGACCAGGTGCAGGAGATCCTCGAGAACTCTGGCAAGATCTACACCATGCTCAAGGTCGACCAGGTGAGCAACCTCGGCGCCGCGCGCATCCGCATCCGCTCGCTTATGGCGGCGCTCAAGGAGCAGGGCGCCGAGCTCGAGCGCCGCGCCGCCGCCGGCGAGCTCAGCGAGGCCGAGCCCGCCGAGGTTGTCTACGCCGACGGCACGCCCGAGCGCAAGCGCGCCGACGACGGCGACGTGCCCGTCTACCGCGAGGCCGCGAGCTCCGCGTTCACGAAGGTCCGCTACACGAAGGAGATGCAGGACGCCGGCTACACGATCCTCGCCCCGCAGATGAGCCCGATCCACTTCGAGCTCGTCGAGGTCCTTCTCAAGAACGAGGGCTACAACTGCGTGCTCATGCCGTCCGTCGACCAGGGCGCCGTGGACATGGGCCTCAAGTACGTGAACAACGACATCTGCTACCCCTCGATCCTGGTCACGGGCCAGATCATGGAGGCGGTGCTCTCCGGCAAGTACGACCTCACGCGCACGGCCGTCCTGATCACCCAGACCGGCGGCGGCTGCCGAGCGACCAACTACATCGCCCTTATCCGCAAGGCGCTCAAGGACTCCGGCCACCCCGAGATCCCCGTCATCTCGCTCTCGGCGGCGTCCGGCCTCGACGAGAGCAGCCCGGGCTTCAACGTCTTCAAGCCCGCGCTTCTCATCAAGGCCGTCTACGCGCTGCTCTACGGCGACCTGATCATGCAGCTGCTCTACCGCACGCGCCCCTACGAGACGCGCCCGGGATCGGCCGACGAGCTCTACGACCGCATGATGGCGCAGGCCAAGGGCGAGCTGCTCCGCGCCTCGCGCAGCAGCTTCTTCAAGCTCTGCCAGCAGACCATCGACGCCTTCGAGGCCCTGCCGCTGACCGACGACCGCTCCAAGCCGCGCGTCGGTGTGGTGGGCGAGATCCTCGTCAAGTACCACCCGACGGCCAACAACCAGGTCGTCCGCGTGATCGAGCAGGAGGGCTGCGAGGCCAACGTCCCCGGCCTCGTGGACTTCTTCCTCTTCAGCATGACGCACCCCATCAACATGAAGGGGGAACTCGGCTCGAAGGCCTCCGCGCGCCTGGCCAACGCCGCCGGCATCAAGCTCGTCGTCGGCATCCGCGACCGCCTGAACAAGATGCTCGAGGCCTCCAGCCGCTTCGAGGCCTATCCCGACATCTGGGAGCTCGCCGAGAAGGCCGAGCAGGTGCTCTCCCTCTGCAACGGCATGGGCGAGGGCTGGCTGCTCACGGCCGAGATGTGCGACCTCATCGAGACCGGCACGCCTAACATCGTGTGCTGCTCGCCGTTCGCGTGCCTGCCCAACCACGTGGTGGGCAAGGCCGTCATCAAGCGCCTGCGCGAGATGCACCCCGAGAGCAACATCGTCGCCGTGGACTACGACCCCGGCGCCTCCGAGGTCAACCAGCTCAACCGCATCAAGCTGATGATCTCCGTGGCCAAGGAGAACTACCGCAACAACCGCGGCGAGGGCTTCAGGCTCGAGGGCGACGACGAGGGCAACGGCGCCGACGAGGACTACGGCCTGCCGCTGACGGCCGAGCAGCGCGAGCACTTGGCCGACATCAAGGCGCGCGCCGCCGTGGACTAGCGGGCGTTCGGGGCGAGAAAGGCTGGATTTGATAGCCGCGTCTTGCAAAAATGCTAGATACGGCTATCAATTTCGAAGGGGGAGCAGGTCGCCGCGCCCCCTTGGGGTACAATCCCAACCACGCCGCGCGAGCGGCACGAATCTTGA
The DNA here is from genome assembly GCA_030530145.1 of Coriobacteriia bacterium. Classification (GTDB taxonomy): domain Bacteria; phylum Actinomycetota; class Coriobacteriia; order Coriobacteriales; family Atopobiaceae; genus Paratractidigestivibacter. The sequence continues at coordinate 47,944 of JAUMVN010000005.1, forward strand.
CATTCGCATCATGGTGGCAGCGTCCCCATTCCATCTCGTGGGGGTGACTGGTTTCGACAGGGTGGGCCTGAGATGGGCAGCAGGCCGTGGTCTCCTCGCCACGTTAAACAGGGGAACCGTCAAATTGAATTGACGACACTTATTCTTACGAGCCTCTGGCTCTCGCTGCTTAATTAACTAGCGGCGCGTCAATGCGGGGATCGCTCCCGTTCCCGCGGCGACGTCATTTTAGGGAGATGCTTGCTTGGACGTAGCTGGTATGCCAAGCAAAAAGACTGAACCAACTGGGTCGCCAAGCGCGGGTTGACGGGTGCGCGGCGGCTAAGACTTAACCGGCAACTGAGCCTGGAGACACCTTTCAGGGGCTTGCTTTGGACCGGAGTTCGATTCTCCGCACCTCCACCATAGGCGAATCGCGAGGGCCCGCTTACCCGTTGGGGTGGCGGGTCCTCGCTTATATGAATCGAAGGCGCGCCCGACGAGGCGACGGGGCGAGAGGAGCTTTTGCGATGGAGAAGGACCAGGAGACGCAGGCGGCCGCTCCCGCGCTCGTGCTCGAGGGCGGCGGTTTCCGCGGCATGTTCACGGCCGGCGTGCTCGACGTGCTGCTCGAGCGCGGGCTCACGGGCTTCTCGAGCGTCTGGGGCGTCTCGGCCGGCGCCATGAACGCGGTGAGCTTCAAGAGCCGCCAGATCGGCCGCACCATGCGCGTCATGCTCGCCTTCCGCGACGATTCCCGCTTCATGGGCTTCCTGAGCCTGGCCAAGACCGGCGACATGACGGGCGGTGAGTTCGTCTACGAGACGGTGCAGAACGAGCTCGACCCCTGCGATCAGGAAGCGTTCCACGACAACCCCATGCAGATGTACGCCGTGGCCTCGAACGTGACCTTCGGCACGGCCGACTACCTGCACGTGGCGCATCTTCCCGAGGACACCTTGAAGGTCCGCGCCTCCGCGTCGCTGCCCGGTGTCTCCCGCATGGTGGAGATCGACGGCCAGCGCTACCTCGACGGCGGCACGACCGACTCGGTGCCGTTCGCGGCGGCCATGGGCCTTCCGGGCTCCCGCGCGCCGGAGGGCTACGTCCCCGCCGACCGCGCCCTCGTCGTGCTGACCCAGCACCGCGCCTACGTCAAGGGCGCCGGCTCGGAGGCGATGGTCCTTCGCTCCCACCGCTACGACAGCTACCCGTACTACACCGAGGCGCTGCGCACGCGCCCTGAGCGCTACAACGCCCAGCGCGAGCAGCTCTGGGAGCTCGAGCGGGAGGGTAGGTGCCTGGTCATCGCCCCCGAGAAGCCCGTCGAGGTCGGCGTCATGGAGACCTCCGGGGCGCCGCTGCTCGACCTGTACCTGCAGGGGCGCCGGCAGGCGGAGGCGCGTCTCGCCGAGATCGACGGGTTCCTCCAGTAGGGCGGCGGACCCCGGCGGGCGCGGCGCGTCGGCGCCATGATGTGTGAAGCTTGTGATGCCTGCCTGCGCCTAAAATTCATCCTCGCCCACGACCTGCGGTGACGTACAATTTACAAGCTTTGTCTACAAGAGCCCCGTATTCTCTTAAAAGAACAAGCATCTCGGCGGTTTGTCCAGAAGCCGTCCGAACCGTAGGTACGTAGGAGGAGTCAAGTGAAGAAGTCGACTCAATTCGCCAAGGCTGGCGAGGTCGAGCGCAAGTGGCTGCTTATCGACGCTGAGGGCGCTACCCTTGGTCGTCTTGCCACCACCGCTGCTATGGCGCTGCGCGGCAAGAACAAGCCGCAGTACACCCCGAACGCCGACACCGGCGATTTCGTGGTCGTCATCAACGCCGACAAGGTCGTCCTTACCGGCAACAAGATGGACCAGAAGCGCTACTGGCGCTACTCCGGCTATCTTGGTGGCCTGAAGTTCGAGAGCTTCAAGGAGGCCATGGAGAAGCACCCCGAGCGCGTCATCGAGCACGCGGTCAAGGGCATGCTCCCCAAGACCACCCTCGGCCGCAAGCAGGGCATGAAGCTCAAGGTTTACGCTGGTGCCGAGCACCCGCACGCCGCCCAGAACCCCGTTCAGATCGATTGGAGGGCCTAATCATGGCTGAGAACTCCGTGGTTTACTGGGGCACTGGTCGCCGTAAAGAGGCCGTCGCCCGTGTCCGTCTCGTTCCCGGCACCGGCAAGTTCCTCGTCAACGGCCGCGACGCCCTCAACTACTTCGGTCGTCAGCAGCTCGTCGACAACGCCCTCGCCCCGCTCAAGCTGACCGAGACCGCCGATCGCTTCGACGTCCTCGCCAACTGCGACGGCGGCGGTATCAACGGCCAGTCCGGCGCCTGCCGCCTGGGCATCTCCCGCGCCCTTCTGGACGCCGGCGAGTACCGTGCCGACCTCAAGAAGGCCGGCTTCCTCACGCGCGACGCGCGTGCGGTCGAGCGCAAGAAGTACGGCCTGAAGAAGGCCCGCAAGCGTCCGCAGTTCTCCAAGCGCTAAGCTTCGAGCAATTTGCATCCAAAAGGACCCGTCGACAATGGTCGGCGGGTCCTTTTTCATGCGTGGGGAGGCGATTTGGACAGCTCCTGCAACAAAGTCCCGAGAATGTACGACTGACTGGGCGCTGTGCGAGTAGCCGGCCTCAATTCGTCCGCATTTGCCCAGTTGGGCGATCGCCAAAGGGTCGCGGCTACTCGGCTGGTCACCAGTCAATCGTACATTCTCGGGACTTTGGTTTATGGGACCTCGGGTTGCCTGCTAAGGCTGGCTCCAGACGGGCGGCATAGACGTCGAACCGGCAGGGTGTACTTCCTTTATGGCGCGGGCCTGCATTCGAGGGGGCGGGGCCGCCCGCCGTTCAGGCTGGTAGTAGAATTTAGAACCGTTGAATCGTCACCTGTTGTCTAGCAAGAAGGGGCAACGAATGAAGTACTTCGGCACCGACGGCTTCCGCGGCCGCGCCAACGAGGGCCTGAACGTCGAGCACGCCTACAAGATCGGCCGCTACGTCGGCTGGTACTACGGCAAGCGCCAGGGCAAGAAGGCCCGCGTCATCCTGGGCAAGGACACCCGCCGCTCGAGCTACATGTTCGAGTCCGCCATCGTCAGCGGCCTCGTGGCCTCCGGCGCCGACGCCTACATGCTGCACGTCATCCCGACCCCCGGCGTTTCTTATGAGGTCGTGGACGGGGCCTTCGACTGCGGCATCATGATCACCGCCTCGCACAACCCCTACACCGACAACGGCATCAAGCTCGTCAACCGCGAGGGCTACAAGATGGACGAGGACGTCCTCGAGCTCATCGAGGACTACATCGACGGCAAGTCCGAGGTCCCTCTTGCCACGGGCGACGCCATCGGCTGCACGGTCGACTACATGCAGGGCCGCAACCGCTATATCGCGAGCCTTATCTCTAGCTGCGGTTTCTCTCTCCAGGGGCTCAAGATCGGCCTGGACTGCGCCAACGGCTCCGCCTCCTCCGTCGCGCGCCCGGTCTTCGACGCCATGGGCGCCGAGACCCACGTGATCAACAACTCGCCGAACGGGTTCAACATCAATGTGGACTGCGGCTCCACCCACATCGAGCAGCTCCAGCGCTTCGTCGTCCAGAACGGCCTCGACGTGGGCTTCGCTTACGACGGCGACGCCGACCGCTGCCTCGCGGTCGATGAGCGCGGCCACCTCGTGGACGGCGACCTCATCCTCTACGTCTGCGGCTGCTACCTGAATAAGCACGGCCGTCTGGCCAAGTCCACGGTCGTCCCCACCGTTATGAGCAACTTCGGCCTGTTCAAGGCGTTCGACGCCGCCGGCATCTCCTACGAGAAGACCGATGTGGGCGACAAGAACGTCTACGCCTGCATGCGCGAGAACGGCTACACCCTGGGCGGCGAGCAGTCCGGCCACGTGATCTTCTCCGACCTCGAGAAGACCGGCGACGGCATCATGACCTCGCTGCGCATCATGGAGGTCCTGCGCGGCGAGCGCGAGAAGCTCTCCGAGCTCACCCGCCCGGTCAAGCTCTACCCGCAGCAGCTCGACAACATCCGCGTGACCGACAAGAACGCCGCGATGAACGCGCCCGAGGTCACGAGCGCCGTAGCCAAGGCCGAGCAGTTCCTCGAGGGCAACGGCCGCGTGCTTGTGCGCGCCTCCGGCACCGAGCCGCTCGTGCGCGTGCTCGCCGAGGCCCCCGACGAGAAGCTCTGCGCCGAGGCGAACCAGATTGTGATTGCTGCGCTGGAGCCGTATAAGGCCTAACCGCGCCTGCGCGCACTGGTAGAATTCAGAAGGTTATGTCTGACGCGCGTCGGGAGGCCGGCGCGCGTCTTTGTAGCAACATTGGGCACGCTCGGGGCGAGAAGTTCCTCGGGCGCAGGCGGCAAAGCGCAGGGGGCGAGGCACATGGCAGCAGCGGGCATCGGCGTCGACATGCTCGAGATCTCGCGCATGGAGCGCGTCATCGAGCGCCGCCCCAACTTCCTGCGCCGCGTCTTCACCGAGGAGGAGCGCGCCTACTGCGAACGCTCCGCCCGCCCGGCCGAGCACTACGCCGCCCGCTGGGCTGCCCGCGAAGCCGTGGTCAAGGCCCTCGGCTGCGGCTTCGGCAATGGCGTGGGGATCCGTGACGTGAGCGTCGTGCGCGACGAGCGCGGAGCCGTCCGCGCCCAGCTCACGGGCGGTGCGGCCAAGGTCGCCTTGGAGAAAGGCGTCGTCGAGGTCGCGCTCTCCATCAGCTATACGCGTGAGGTGGCCGTCGCCAACGCCGTGGCCGTGACCGAGGCGGTCAAGCCCAAGGTCGACGCCAAAGCGGACGCCGCCCGCGCGCTCGCCGCGAGCTTCCGCGAGGCGAAGAGCGTCCTCGACGAGCTCGAGCGCGTCGAGGACGCGCAGATGCAGCTGCCGCTCGAGCAGGTGGGCGCCGACACGACGGCGGTCGCGGCGAGCGGCGTGGCCGACCTGCGCGCGTCGGCGGAGCGCGCGGCGTCGTCGCAGGCGGCCACCGCCCCAAACCAGGCGTTCCCCGCGGGCTTCTCGCCGGCCGAGCCGACGGCGACGCCCTTGCCCGCCGAAACCGAACCGCAGCCTTCCACGAAGGAGTAGCCATATGCAGCCAGTGCTCAACATCGAGGATATCAAGCGCGTCGAGGTCGACCTCACGCGCGTCGGCGTGAGCGTGTCCGAGCTCATGCACCGCGCCGGGTGCGCCGTTGCCCAGGAGGTCCTGGAGCTCGGCGCCTCCAACGTCGTGGTCTTCTGCGGCATGGGCAACAACGGCGGCGACGGCTGGGTCTGCGCCGAGGCGCTTCTTTCCAGGGGCGTGTCCGTCAAGGCCGTGACGCCGATCGAGATCGACCAGCTTCCCGGCGACCTTGCCCGACAGGTGGCCCAGAGCGCGGCGCGCTCCGGCGTCCCCACCATCGTCGGTCCCTCGCGCGAAGAGGTGAACGAGGCCCTCGCCGACGCGGACACCGTGGTCGACTGCATGCTCGGCACCGGTTTCCACGGCAAGGTTCGCACGCCGTTCGACATCTGGATCGAGTGCATCAATGCGTCGAGCGCGCGAGTTGTCTCCGTCGACGTCCCGAGCGGCCTCTCCGCCCAGTCGGGCCTCGCGGAGGGCGGCTGCGTCTTCGCCGACATGACGGTCACGATGATCGCGCTCAAGCCCGGGCTTCTTGCCGACACGGGCCGCGACGCGTGCGGTGTCATCGTCGTGGCGCCCCTGGCCGAGCAGACCGAGCGCCTCGTGGTCGAGGCCGACCCCGTGGCATGGCGCACCGACCTGGCCGACTACCTCAGCGTGGTCAGCGAGCCGTCCGCCGCGCAGGATAAGTTCAGCCGCGGCTCCGTGCTCGTGGTCGGCGGCTCCTCGCGCTTCATCGGCGCGCCCATCATGGCCGCCCGCGCCGCGGCCCGCGCCGGCGCCGGCTACGTGACCCTGGCCGTCCCCGCGACCATCGTTCCCATCGTGCAGTCCCACCTGCTGGAGATCCCCGTCGTCGGCCTGCCGTGCGATGTCGACGGCGTGCTTACCGCGGACGCCGCCGAGAAGGTCGTCGCGCTCGCCGAGCACAACGCGGCCACGCTCATCGGCCCAGGCATGCGGGTGGCCGGCGGCCCCGTGGCCTGCGTGAGCGCGCTTCTTCGCAGTGAGTGCCCGCTCGTGGTGGACGCCGACGGCCTGAACTGCCTCGCGCGCCTGACCGAGAACAACATCACCGAGTTCCCGGACCTCACGCGCCGAGACGCGCCGCTCATCCTCACGCCGCACCGCAAGGAGCTCGGGCGCCTCGTCGGGCGCGCGGACAACCCGCCCGCGAGCCTCGAGGAGCAGCTCGAGTGCGCACGCGAGATTATCTGGACCGACGGCGGCTCTGACCTGGTCGTGGTTGCCAAGGGCAGCGCGACCGGCTGCGTCGGCGTCGATAAGGCCGTCCTCCCCAAGCCCGGCCCCTCGGCGCTGGCCACGGCCGGCTCCGGCGACGTCCTTGCCGGTATGATGGCGAGCTACCTCGCGCAGTCCCACGGCGCCGCGCTCGACCTGCCGCTCATGGCTGCGCTCGTCTGCGAGGTGCACGGCTATGCGGGCACGCTCGCCGTCGAGGCGTACGGCACCCGCGGCGTCGTGGCGGGGGACCTGATCGACCGCATCGGGCTCGCGGCGGACGTGATCGAGGAGCACGCGTTTATCCCCAGCGGCGCGGCCGACGCGCAGGCATAGGGGCTGAGCGGCGGGCTCGCGGCCAGGCTCGCGGGCCCGCCGGCTTGGCGTCGCACAGACCCGCGCCGGTCCGCCCGTCGACTCGCGTTGGCGGCGATAAGCCCTTCTCGGCGCTTGGAAGGAGCGTTCGATGGTAAAGAAGATATGCCCCGACGACCGGTGGGCCTGGGTAGAGATAGACCTCTCGGCACTGCGCCGGAACACGACCGCCTTCAAGCGCCGCCTTTCCCGCGGCGTGAAGATGATGTGCGTGGTCAAGGCCGACGCCTATGGTCACGGGGCTGTTCGCTGCGTCAACGCCATGCACACCGCGGGGGCCGATCAGTTCGCCGTCGCGACCGTCGCCGAGGGCGTCGCCCTGCGCGACGCGGGCATCGAGTGGCCGATCCTCATCCTTTCCCAGCCGCCGATCCAAAGTGTGCAGACGCTCGTCGAACGCGACCTGATGCCGTGCGTCTATGAGCCCGACTTCGCCCTCGCGCTCGGGGAGGCCGCCGCGGCCGCCGGGCGCGTGGCCAAGTACCACCTGATCGTGGACACGGGCATGACGCGCATCGGCGTGGCGCCTTCCGAGGCGGTCGAGCTGCGCCGGACCATCGACTTCCACCGCGGCATCGAGTGCGCGGGCACCCTGACGCACTTCGCCACCGCCGATGTCCTCGACGACTGGGATTTCGCCCTCCAGCTCAACCGTTTCCGCAATGCGGTGCAGGCCATCCACGACGCCGGGATGGAGACCGGCCTCGTGCATTGCAACAACACGCCGGCGACGATCCTGCATCAGGAGTGCCAGTTCGACATGTGCCGCGTGGGGATCGGACTTTACGGCCTGCAGCCGGCCGAGACGACGATCGGCGCCATCGACCTCGAGCCCGTGATGAGCGTGCGCGGGCGCGTGACGCGCGCCGTGTACCCCGAGGTCGGAGCGGGCGTCGGCTACGGTATGACGTATCGCGTGCCCAAGCGCAACATTCAGATTGCCACGGTGCCCATCGGCTATGCGGACGGTCTTTCGCGCACGCTGTCCAACAACATGGACGTCATCGTGGGCGGCCGGCGCGTGCCGCAGGTGGGCAACATCTGCATGGATCAGTTCATGTTCGCGGTGGACGTGAACACGACGCGCACGTATTGCCCGATGCCCGAGGTGCGCGAGGGGGACGTCGTCACCCTTATCGGCGTCGACGGCGACGAGCGCGTGACGGCCGACGAGATGGCGCAGCTGCGCGGCACCATCAACTACGAGGTGGTCTGCGACTTCGGCCTGCGCCTTCAGAAGATCTACGTCTAAGGGGCTCGTATGGGCGTCATGCAGATTCCCGGTCATGTGCACCAGAAGCCGCGCGAGGTCTCGCTGGACGAGATCCGCTCCTTTATGGGCAACTGCCAGCTGTGCCCGCTCGGCTCCACCCGCACGAACCTCGTGTTCGGGGTAGGCAACCCGCGCGCGCGGGTGATGTTCGTCGGCGAGGGGCCCGGACGCAACGAGGACCTTCAGGGCGAGCCGTTCGTCGGCGCGGCGGGCCACAAGCTCGATGCCCTTCTTAGCTGCGCCGGGCTCACGCGGCGGGAGATCTACATCGCGAACGTGATCAAGTGCCGGCCTCCGGGAAACCGCAACCCCAAGCCCGAGGAGATCACGGCGTGCTCGCCCTTCCTGCGCGAGCAGATTCGCAGCGTCTGGCCCGACGTCATCGTCTGCCTGGGCAACTTTGCTTCGCAGTTCGTCCTGCGCACCAATAAAGGCGTTATGAGCCTGCGCGGACAGCTTCACCAGGCGGGCCACTTCGTCGTATGCCCGACCTTCCATCCCGCGGCGTGCATTTATCACCAAGAGTGGGAGCCGTTGCTCGTGCAGGACCTGCAGATGGTGGGGGAGTGGCTCGCCGCGCACCCCGTTTTGGCGGAGGCGTCGACCCCCTCGGGCTCGGTCGCGGCCTCACAGACCCAAGGAGGGACCCGATGAAGACCCCGCAGCATTTCGTGAGCCGTTCCCAGGCCGAGACCATCGCCGTCGGCGAGCGGCTTGGCCGTGAGCTCGAGGCCGGCGACGTCCTTGTGCTCACGGGCGACCTCGGAGCCGGGAAGACGCAGCTCACCAAGGGCATCGCCGCGGCGCTCGGATGCGAAGGGGACGTCACAAGCCCGACCTTCACCATCGAGATGGTCTACGAGGGCGGACGCCTGCCGCTCTACCACTTCGACCTGTATCGCCTGGACGACGCCGGGCAGCTTGAGGATATCGGGCTCTACGACGTGCTCGGCGCCGACGGGGTGTGCGTCATCGAGTGGGGCGAGCAGTTCGCCGACGAGCTCGGCGACTACGTGAGCGTGCGCGTGACGCGCCTCGACGAGGAAGCCGAGCCCGGGCAGGAGCCCCCGCGCGCCATCGACGTCGAGTAGCGTCGTTCTGCCTGCGAGGTTTTGCCCTTAGTGCGACGTAGAAGCATGGTGACTGCAAGGTTTTGCCCTTCGTGCAGCGTAGTATTCGGTCTCGGTGGGCTTTTCCCGCCCTTTAGCGGCTTCGCCAACTGCGGTTTTGCCCATTGGGGTCACGCGAGGCCAGGAATCTACGCTGCACGAAGGGCAAAACCTTGCACTGAAGGCCTCGCTACGTCGCACGAAGGGCAAAACCTTGCAGGACGAGTTGCCTGCGGCTAACTAAATAGTAGAAATTCCCTATTGATAACCATTCCTAATAAGGTTATAGTTACCTCAGCAAGCAGGAGGACGTCGATGTAGGGGGTGACCGGATGAGCGCGCGCAACACCGTTCAGCGAACGATTGTGCTCGACGCCTTGCGCAGCCTGGCCAATCATCCCACCGCCGACGAGGTCTTCGATGCGGTCCACGCAGAGCACCCGAGCATCAGCAAGGCAACGGTCTACCGCCTGCTCAACAAGCTCTCCAAGGACGGGGACGCGCTCAAGGTAAAGATCAACAACGGGGCCGACCACTTCGATCACCAGACGTTCTCGCACTACCATATCCGCTGCAGGGAGTGCGGCCGGGTCGAAGACGTGCTCATTCCCGTTTTAACAACGGTCGACTGCGACGCCGCGAAGCTTTCGGGGTATCAAAACATCAGCCATACCCTTCAGTTCGACGGTGTTTGCCCTGCTTGCCAAGGGGCGGGCGCCGGCGCCGATGCGCCGCCCGCCCAGAACGCCGAGTAACGGCTTCACCGGACCGCGATGGGAGCGGGCCGTAAGCATAGTGAAGAGGATGGCGGCGCTATGGGGGCGCCGCCGAACAAAGAGAGAGGAACCATCATGGACAAGTGGGTCTGCAAGGTCTGCGGTTACATCTACGAGGGCGAGGAGCCTCCCGCGGAGTGCCCCGTCTGCCACGCCCCGGCAAAGATGTTCGAGAAGGTCGAGGGCGAGCTTGAGCTCGCCGCCGAGCACGAGTACGGCGTCTACGACAAGACCGTCAAGGATAACCCGGACATCTCCGACGAGGACAAGGCCTACATCCTCGAGCAGCTCAAGGCCAACTTCACCGGCGAGTGCTCCGAGGTCGGCATGTATCTCTGCATGGCGCGCATCGCCCACCGCGAGGGCTACCCCGAGGTCGGTCTCTACTGGGAGAAGGCCGCTTATGAGGAGGCCGAGCACGCCGCTAAGTTCGCCGAGCTCCTGGGCACCGAGCTCGAGCCGAACATGAAGGCCACCACCAAGGACAACCTGGCCTGGCGCGTCGACTGCGAGTTCGGCGCCACCGCCGGCAAGGTGGAGCTCGCCACCTGCGCCAAGAAGAACGGCCTCGACGCCATCCACGACACCGTCCACGAGATGGCTCGCGACGAGGCGCGCCACGGCAAGGCTCTCAAGGGCCTGCTCGAGCGCTACTTCGGCTAAGCCGCATGGCCGGTAAGCCGAACAAAAAGGCTGCCAAGAAGGTCAAGCCCTCGGGGCCCGTCGCCACGGCGGTGCTCTGGGGGCTTGACCCCTCCTTCGGCGAGGCGGCCGGCGAGAAGGGTGATTGCGTGCGCGAGGTGCTGCGCGGCCTCGGCGTCCGCGTGCGGGTGGCCACGCCGCCGCGCCTAGGCGACCCGGCCGGAGCGTTCGCGGGGCTCGTTGGGTTCCGCCCGGCGTTCACCGACTACGTGGGGCCGGTGCCCGAGGGCGAGTTCGTGCTTCTGTGCAACATGAACGAGGCGCAGGTCAACGGGTTTATCGCAGGATGCCGGGAGGCCGGGTGCTCCGTGGGGCCGAAGGCGGTTCTTACCAAGCACAACAAGTTGTGGCCGCTCGTGCGCCTCATCGAGGCCGTGGCGGCGGAGCACGCGCAGATGAGCAGGTAACGGTCTGACCGTCCGTCCGACCGCGACACCACCTCGAGGCATTTCTCGCCGAGGTGGTGTTTTACCCACCACCTGGAGCGCTTCAAAGCTCGATTTCGCACCACCTCGAGCCGCTGCGCAATAGCGATCTCTCCTAACCCAGCAGCCCCTCTTTGAAAGCAATCTGTAAATTCCAGCCGTTCAGCTGGCTGGAAGGGTAGTGCGGACTTGCCGGGGGAGTAGACTCTTCCTTATCTGTATTGGCTGCAGATAGGAAAGAGGTTGGTATGCAGCTTAGAGAGAAATTGCTCGGGGGGGGGTTGCTCTCGTAGCTGCGCTGACGCTCGCGTTGCCCGTGAGCGCTCTGGCCGCTGAGGTCGCCAAGATCGGCGACACGTCGTATGAGACGCTTGACGCGGCCGTTGAGGCCGTGGCCTCCGATCAGCAGATCGAGCTCGTGGACGACGCCGAGCTCACTGTGGGCTATATCAAGAAGCCGGTGACCATCAACGGCGCTGGGCACGTGGTCTCGGTCCCGAACCAGGGCAACACTGGCGACGGCGATGGCCGGCTCGAGATCCATTCCGTGCTCACCTTCAACAATGCTACGGTGAAGTTCGACAACGCCAAAGGCTGGAGCCTGGTTATGTCGAAGGAGGGCGTGCTCAACCTTAACCAGGGCGCCGACTGTTCCTTCACGAACAACGGTATTTACATGTACAACGGCGCGACCATCAACGCGGATGCGTCGAAGCTGACGGTTGACCACTGCAAGTACACCGGCATCATGGGCGAGAAGTACGGTTTGGTCAACGCCACCAACGGCTCGCTGCTCACCATTACGAACAATTCCAGGGGCGACGGCGTCGCCAACGGCGTTGCGAGCGTGAAGCTTTCCGTCCAGGATTCCGAGCTCGTCGTCGATGGCAACGAGAACCAGGGCCTGGTCAGGGCTCCCCTGAGCCTGAGCAACTCCACGGCCTCCATTTCTGGCAACGATATCGGCATCACGGGGTATTCTGGCACCGATGTCCTCGTTATGGAGAAGGGCTCCAAGCTCACGGTGGCCGACAATAAGGGCGCCGGTATTTTCCTGTGGGGCGGCAAGGTTGACGTGCAGTCTGGTTGCGAGCTCTCCATTACCGGTACGGGTAAGAACTCGAGCTACACCCGCTTCGATTCCGACAACGCCGACTACTACGGTGCGCTCGTCACGAACGGCAAAACCCCTGAGCGCGGCACGGTTACCTTTGCGGACGGAGCCGACGTTACCATCACGAACAACCCGCTCGGCGGCATCAACAATAAGGAGACCGTCAGCCTCGGCAACAACACCGTCGTTACCAACAACGGCGGCGAGCGTGTGCCCAACGGCGGCGGCATCTCCAACAACGGCGGCGTCATCACCGTTGCAAAGGGCGCGCAGGTCTATAACAACCATGCCGAGGACGCGGGCGACGACGTCGCCAACCTCAACGGCGGCTCCCTGACCCTGGCCGCGACGGGCTCCGGCTGGCAGCTCGACGACTGCGACCACGCCATCACCGGCTGGTTCGACGACGCCTCCGACGCCCGTTGGAACGCTCACGACAAGGACGCGGACGTCCACGTCGACGAGGTCGCCGCTGCCGCCTTCACCGACGACGTCTACCTCAAGGCGGCCCACGGCCTCGCGACGGTGGACTACAAGTGGGTCTCGACCGAGAACCCCTCCGGCGTGAACCCGCCTGCCGCCGACGAGAACCTCGAGTTCGGCTCCGCCTACACCGCCAAGGCCCAGGACAAGGCTGCCGGCTGGACCTTCGACGGCTGGTACGTCGACGAGGCCTGCACGACCAAGTGGAACGATGGTGCCGCGCTTCCCGGCAGCATGACGCTCTACGGCAAGTGGACCAAGAACGTTGACCCGACTCCGGCCCCGAACCCTGACCCGACGCCGAAGACGCCCGAACAGACGGCTTCGAAGGTCGCGAAGAAGGCCGTGCCGAAGACCGGCGACCCCGCCTCCGTCGCGTGCATCGCTGCGGCGGCGATTGCGGGCGGCTCCGCGCTTCTCGCCGCAAAGAAGATGCGCCGCAAGTAACGCTTCTTTATAGGCCCTGAGCACCCCATGAGCGCCGCCGGTGGATTGTCCACCGGCGGCGTTACACTTAGGGGCGTTGAATCTGCGAAGAAGGAATGCCCATGATCGTCCTTGCCCTCGACACCTCGACCGATATGCTCGCCTGCGCCGTTGGGCGCATGGACGGCGGCTCGGTCGAGGTTCTTTCTTGCCGTGACCACATGTGCCGGCGCCAGGCCAACGTCGAGCTCGTCTCCACGTGCAAAGAAGCGCTGGCCGCCGCCGGCCTTTCCATGGCCGACGTCGATGCGGTGCTCGTGGGCCGCGGCCCCGGTTCCTTCACGGGCGTGCGCATCGGCATCGCGACGGCCAAGGGCCTGGCTTGCGGCGCGGGTCTGCCCCTCTTCGGCATCTCGGCGCTCGACGCGATGGCCTGGTCGGCCCATGCGGCCGGTGCGCGCGGGACGCTCGCCGTCATGGGCGACGCCATGCGCGGCGAGGTCTATCCGGGCATCTACCAGCTGGACGACGCCGGCGCGCACCGTACCTTCGCGGCCGAGACGGTCGTCAAGGCCGACGCCGCGGTTGCCGACCTCGCGGCCCGCTCGGACGTCGCCGAGCTCACGCTTTCCGGAAACGGCCTGGTCAAGTACCGTGCGCGCTTCGAGGCGGCGGGCTTCTTGCCCGAGCACGTGGCGGTCGAGGACGCCTGGTGGCCCACGGGCGAGGGGCTTCTTCGCGCCGCGGCCGAGGCCGACGTGTTCCATGCGGCGCCTGCTGGCGGCGCGCTCGGCGACCCAGCGCTCGTGCTGCCCATCTACACGCGCCTCTCCGACGCCGAGGAGAGCGAGCGCACGCGCCTCGGCCTCAAGAAGCCCGCGACCGTCGAGCTCACCGGCTGTGACGACGCCCTCGCCGGCATCCACTCGCAGCTGCGTCCCATGACGGTCAACGACGTCCACGCCGTGGCCGAGCTCGAGGCCGAGGTCTTTGCCGGCGCGAACCACGAGCCGTGGTCTGAGCAGGTCTTCTACGACGACGTGACCACACACAACCATGTATGGTGGGTCGCGCACGACCGCGGCCAGATCATCGGCTACGCGGGCGGTACGGTCGTGGCCGACGAGCTGCAGGTGGCCAATGTTGCCGTGGCAGCCGGCCGCCGCCGCGAGGGCATCGCGGCGCGCCTGCTCTCGCGCGTGGCCTACGACGCGCAGATGCTCAACGCCACGTGGTCGACGCTCGAGGTCGAGGTCGGCAACGGCGCTGCGGAGAAGCTCTACGAAAAGCTTGGCTACACCGAGGCTGGCGTGCGCCCCAACTACTACGGCGCTGGCCACGACGCGCGCATCATGCGCGTTGACCTGCCGCTCGTTGACGTCTCGCCCGACGCGGCCCGCGACCCGGCGCCGCGCGCGTCCATCCGCCCGTGGCCCATCGAGGCCGCTCCGCGCGACGACGAGGCCCGCGCCGCCATCGCCGACGCCGGCCCGCTGATCCTCTCCATCGAGTCCTCCTGCGACGAGACGGCCATGGCCGTGACCGACTCGCATGGCGTCGTGTGCGCGAGCGTCGTGGCCACCCAGATAGACTTCCACGCGCGCTTCGGCGGCGTCGTGCCCGAGATCGCGAGCCGCAAGCACACCGAGGCCATCGTCGGCGTCTTCGAGGAGACGCTCGCCAAGGCGGGCACCCACTTCGGCGTGGACACCCTGACGCCTGCCGACCTCGCCGCCGTCGGCGTGACCGCGGGCCCGGGCCTTGTGGGCGCGCTCGTGGTTGGCGTTGCCTTCGCCAAGGGCCTCTGCACTGCCGCTGACCTGCCGCTTATTGCCGTGCACCACCTCGAGGGACACCTGATGGCCAACCTCTTCGAGACCCCGGGCCTCGAGCCGCCGTTCGTGGCGAGCCTTGTCTCGGGTGGCAACACAATGCTCGTGCACGTGCGTGCGTGGGGCGATTACGAGGTGCTCGGCCAGACCATCGACGACGCGGTGGGGGAGGCCTTCGACAAGGTGGCCAAGGCGCTCGGCCTGGGCTACCCCGGCGGCCCCGTGATCAGCAAGCTCGCGGCCAAGGGCAACAAGAAGGCCATCCACTTCCCGCGCGCGATGATGCACTCGGGCGACTACAGCTTTAGCTTGAGCGGCCTCAAGACCGCGGTCATCACCTATATCGAGGGCGAGAACCGCGCCGGCCGGCCCATCAACCTGCCCGACCTCGCGGCCAGCTTCGAGGCCGCGGTCGTGGATGTGCAGGTGGCCAAGGCCCGGACGGCCGTCGAGCAGACCGGCGTCTCCGACATCTGCATCGGCGGCGGCGTGGCCGCGAACCCGGAGCTCCGCGGCGCGTACCAGAAGGTTTTCGGCAAGATGGGCGTCCGCGTGACCGTGCCGCCCATGCGCGCCTGCGGCGACAACGCTGCGATGATCGGTATCCCTGCGCTGCGCAGCTACCTTGCGGGCAACTTCGCGCCGCTCACCCTGGACGCCGCGCCGAACGCGCCCCTCGGCACCTGGTCCACGCCCGACGCCCCGGTGCCGCCCACCTGGGAACGCTAAGGATTCCGCACCAGCACGGCCGGCCCTCCGCGTGAGGACCGGCCGTTTTACGTTCCGCGAAGCCCGGTCGAACCAATACATCGTGTATTGCGTAACTAAAATCGGACTTGCCGAGTAGACCGGGCATTATTGGAACCATTTAGTGCTGCGCAACGCTATTTTCGGCCGGTATACTCGACACTTTCTAATTAGGTTACGCAATTCATTCAGTTTTGCCGTATGTAGCCGCTTCAGGGTGCGCGACGTGGCCCCCAAGCCTCGCCAGCGACGAAGAAATGCCAACAGTTGGTGACGGGAACAGCGCCGTTTGTAACCGCGCGGCCCCGTTCGGCCCCCGCGCCGCCCTTCTTGCCGGCTTCCTCAGGCACAATAGCGCCCAGGAAAGAAGAGGGGCCACTATGATGCAGTTCGCAGCCGCTGTGCAGGCGGCTATCGGCGTTTACAACATGGCGCTCGCCGCTGCGGTCGCGTTGTTCTACACGAGGCTCGCCGGTCCGGCGCGGGAGCTTGCCCCGCGGCTTGCGGCGCGATTCGTGGTCGCGCTCGTGTTCGCGCGCCTCTTTGGCGCCCTCGGCGACGCCATTCTGCCCAATTCGATTAGTTGGACGGTTTTGCCTACAGTCGCGTGCGGGCTACTCTTCAAAGACTATAGGCCCATGGCCCGCCTGGCCCGCGGCTCGCTCCTCGCGTGCTCGTGGCTCTATTCGCTTTCGGTGGCAGAGCTCCTTAACGCCGTTGCTCACCAGGGCAAGCTCTTCGCCGCGCTGGTGAGCCTCGTGTATATGGCGGTCATCCTTGTTGTGGTCGCGCGCGTGGAGAACCGCTCCGATGCCCTCGACGAAGACATGACGCTGACCTCCGTCATGCCGGTGCTCGTGGTGTGCGCCTCGGGCCTTGTGGAGCGCTCGACGATGATCCTGCGCTCCGACTTCGGAGTCGATGCATATTCTATGGGAGCGCTTGCGAGCATCATGACCTGCCTGTGCAGCCAAATCGCGCAGATCGTGGTCTATCTCTGCATCATCAATCTAACCGTTGAGTTCAACGAGAAGAAGCACCTGCAGGCTGAGCGCCACCTTATGGAGAGCCGCGTGGACGCCCTGAACGCGTATCGCGAGTCCGGTGACCAGCTGCGGATCTTGCGCCACGAGGTGAAGAACCAGTACGCCTACATAAAAATGTTGCTCGAGCAGAAGGACTACGAACGAGCCGAGGAGTTCTTCGGCGAGATGTCCATGCGTGCCAACCCCACCTTCTTGCGCGTCAACTCCGGCAACGACCTCGTGGATGACATCGTCAATGTCGAGCTGTCCAAGGGGGTGTCGGCCGGCGTGGAGATAAGCTCTCGGATCGCGGTGCCGCCGGTGCTCTCCGTTGAGGAGATCGACCTCTGCGGCCTGCTCATGAACCTGCTGGACAACGCCATCGAGGCCACGTCATCGCTCGACGCGAATGAGCAGCACGTCGACCTGAGCATCGTGGCGGACCAGGGCATGCTCGTGGTGCAGGTGGAGAACCCCTGCGCAGCGCCCCCGCGCGAGGACCGCGACGGCGCGCTTCTTTCCAGCAAGGCGGATGCGGGCGCGCACGGCTACGGCACGCGCGTGGTCCGCAGGATCGCCGAGAAGTACGACGGCGTCGCCGATTTTTCGTGCGCGGGCGGCGTGTTTACGGCTAGGGTCATGCTCGCCATGACGCTGAACGAGAGCTGATGGGGGAGAGATGCTTCAATTTCATATAGCAGTGTGCGACGATGAGCCGTTCGCGGCCGCCTCGATCTCGGGCGCAGCCGAGCGCGAGCTCGCGCGCCTCGGCGCCGAGGCGCAGCTGGAGTGCTTCGACGGGGTGGGGTCGCTTGCCGCCGGAATGCAGGCCAAGGGGTTCGACCTCATCCTGCTGGACATCGAAATGCCGCAGGTGGACGGTATCGAGTTCGCCCGCGCGCTTCGCTCGTCCGGCAATAAGACCGAAATCGTCTTCGTAAGCAACAGCGAGGACCGTGTGTTCGAGTCCCTGCCGCTGCGCCCTCTTGCCTTCGTGCGCAAGAGCCGCTTTACCGAAGACATGACGCAGGCCATGGAGGCGTTCGTCCGCGTCTGGAAGAGCTCGAAGACCGACCGCGTGGTCACGCTCAAGATGGCGCATGCCATGGGGACCTTCAGCGTGGACGACATCGCCTATGTGGAGGCGCGCCGCCGCGACAAGATCCTGCATATGGTCAACGGGCGGACCGAGGTCGCCACCGTCACGCTCGAGGAGCTCGGCGAGAAGCTCGCTCCCGTCGGTTTCTACCGCGTGCACAAAGGCTTCCTCGTCAACTTCGCGCACGTTCGGCAGCTGAGCTCCAAGGGCGTCTGCATGGACGACGGCGAGCTGATTCCCATCAGCCGCGGAAAGACCGACGAGGTCAAGCGCGCGTACATGGATTTCCTGAGCAAGAAGAACGCCGTCGTGATGTAGCCGGCGGCGCGCCGATCGCGGCCGTCGGTCGTCTCGCTTCCGCCCCGGCCCCTTCTTCGCGCCCGTGGCGCTGCCCCGCTCACCGCGCCTGACCGACCGCTCGCGGAGGCGGCGAAAAAGCGACTCGTGACGCAAAACGAGCCGTTCGTGTGCAGGCTCCTGCGTTTGGTGTGCGCCGGCGCAGTTCATGCGACGGCTTAAAACCGCCTGAGTTTCCTTCCTAAAGTGAGCGTTAAGGGAAGCCGGCGAATGGGCGCCGGACGCGGCAAGGGCAGCGCCCGCTCGCCGCACGCTATGGAAGGGAAGGAAGACGATGCTCAACATCACGCGCAGGGGGTTCACGCTGGGGGCCGCCGCGGCGGCGGTCATGGCGGGGCTTGCCGGATGCAGCTCGAGCGGCGAGGCGAAGAAGGAGTCCGTGATCACGGCCACCAAGCCCGCCTCCGAGAACGAGTACTACAAGAGCGACTACGCCTATACCGTTGACGGCGAGAAGCAGCTCGTGGCCGACGAGGCCGAGGCCTTTGCCAACGCCGTGGGCGAGGGCATCGTGCTTCTGCGTAACGAAGGCGCGGCGCTGCCGCTTTCCGCGGCCGACGGCAAGGTTGTCGTCTTCGGCAACGCCTCGACCTACATGACCGACATCGACGCCTGCCTGAAGGAGGCTGGCTTCGAGTTCGACGACGCGGCCCTGGACTTCTACGCCAACGGCACCCAGAACGTTAATAGCTGGCAGGTCAACGAGAATCCCTGGGCAGATGTCGAGGCCGAGGGCTTCCTGGCCAATGCCGGCGGCGTCGCCCTGGTCTTCATCGGCCGCCGCGACCACGAGGGCTGCGACGCCCAGTGGTACAAGGGTCATGACTACCTGGCCCTTTCCGCCGAAGAGAAAGAGATGCTCAGCGGCATCGCGGCCATGCGCCGTGCCGGCACCTTCTCCAAGATGGTCGTTTGCGTCACTACGTCCAACAACGTGAGCTGGGCCGATGGCGACTGGTCTGACGCGATTGACGCGCTGCTGTGGTTCGGCAACATCACCTCCACCGGCTACTCCGCGCCCCTGGCCGGCACCCCCGTCCTGGTCGACGTGCTGACCGGCGAGGTCAACCCCTCTGGTCGTCTTGCCGACTCCGTCTACAAGGACAACCAGGCCATCCCCGCCATGGCCAACTTCGGCCGCATCGACGCCGACCTCTCCAGGGTCTCGGCCGATGTCCTGCAGCAGGTTACCGACGACTGCGACAAGTGGACCCCCGCCCAGTTCTATGGCGACCACTGGCGCCACGAGTACGTCTACGCCGAGGGCATCTACGTGGGTTACCGTTACTATGAGACCCGCTACGAGGATAAGGTCCTGGGGCAGGGCAGCGCCGGCGACTTCGATTACTCCAAGGTCGTCGCCTACCCGTTCGGCTCGGGCCTCTCCTACACTACCTTCGAGTACTCCGACTTCTCCGTCGAGGAGGGCTCGGACAACTTCACCGTCAACGTAACGGTGAAGAACACCGGCTCGGTCGCCGGCAAGCACGCCGCCTGCGTCTACGTCCAGTCCCCCTACACCGACTACGACAAGAAGAACGGCGTCGAGAAGGCCGCGATCGAGCTTAAGGGCTACGAGAAGACCAAGCTCCTCGACCCCGGCGCCTCCGAGCAGCTCGCCATTAAGGTCTCCAAGCGTGAGCTGGCCTCCTACGACGCCACCAACGCCAAGACCTACATCGTCGACGACGGCGACTACTACTTCTCCGTGGCCGGCTCATCCCACGAGGCTCTCAACAACGTCCTGGCCGCCAAGGGTAAGACCGTGGCCGACGGTATGACCGCCGAGGGTTCCGACGCCTTTGTGTGGGTGTGGTCCAACCCCGATTTCGACGCCACGACCTTCTCGACCTCCGTTACCGGCGCCGCGATCACCAACGTCTTCGACTCGGTCGACCCCAAGCTCAACGAGGACATCAAGGACGAGAACTCCAGCATTGTCTACCTCTCCCGCTCCGACTGGGAGGGCACCTTCCCCAAGGAGGCCGTCAAGCTCGTCTACACCGATGCCCTGGTAAAGAAGGCCAGCCCCATCCGTTACCAGGCTGGCTCCGGCGACGCCTCCAACGTCGCGACTCACGAGTTCGGCAAGGACAACAAGGTCATGCTCGTCGATATGCACGGCAAGGACTACGACGACGCCGACTGGGAGAAGATCGTCTCGACCCTCACCTACGAGGAGATGGTCGACTTCATCAACGACCCGACCGTCTGCCTGCCCAAGATCGGCAAGCCCAAGGCCGAGGCCGGCAACGGTTCCCAGGGCTGGGGCACCACCTTCTGCGTCTCCGGCCTCACGGGTCAGCAGTACTGCTCGAAGGAGACCACGGCAAACACCTTCAACACCCAGATTCACGAGGCCATCGGCCGCCTGACCGGCGAGAACCTCCTTCACTCCTCGACTAACGAGAACAAGAACGTCGTGCTTTACGGCTGGTCCTGCGACACGCACCGCACTCCGTACTCCGGTCGCAACTTCGAGTACTTCTCCGAGGATCCCTACTTGGGCGGCCGTGCCTGCGCTGAGGAGACCGCTGCCTCTGTGGACAAGGGCGTCGTCATGTGCACTAAGCACTGTGCCGGCAACGACCAGGAAGAGTATCGCCACGGCGTCCCCTCCTGGGCCAACGAGCAGACCCTGCGCGAGATTTACCTGCGTCAATTCGAGAAGGCCATCGTCGAGGGCAAGTCCAACGGCACCATGACCGGCTTCAACCGCCTGGGCATGATGTGGACCGGCGAGAACGAGGCCTTCCTCAAGGGCTTCCTTGACGGCGAGCTGGGCTACAAGGGCATCAACCTCACCGACCAGTTCGAGTCCTCCTGCATGGACGCGCCCGACGGCCTTCTCGCCGGCAGCCACGCCTGGCTGGGCTCCTCCCGTATCGGCAAGAACGACGTCTGCAAGGGCGTGCTTCTTCAAGACGACTACAAGAACGACCCAGTCATCCAGGACGCTCTCTTCGAGGCCATTCACCGCAATCTGTACAACTACGCCAACTCGTCCTGCATTAACGGCCTGACCAGCGACTACAGCTTCCAGGGCGATAACCCGATCGCGACCGCCTACTCCGAGGGCGCAGCGGCCGCGTTCTACGGCGACAAGAACTTCGCCGCAATCAAGAGCGGCTTCTTCTCGACCACCCGCATCGTCGGTACCTATGAGTTTGCCGAGGACGGTACCCTGACCCTTACTCCTGACGGCGGCGACGCCATCACGGCCAGGCCTGACGACAGGGGGCTCATCACCTGGGAATTCCCGGGCGATATGGCCCCGATCGTCAACGTCATCTCGCTCTACGACATGGCCACCGCCTACAACACGGCTTTTGGCACCAAGTACTCGACTGGCGACAACCCCAGTTTCAAGCTGAGCTTCTCTTCGGCCGAGACCGCCGCGACCGGCTCCGACCCCTCTGACGTCGAGTTCCACTACGGCGATAAGGTCAAGATGCCCGAGTGCCCCTACTCCGGCACCAACCTGGTCTTCGTCGGCTGGTCGGTGGGCAGCAGCGTCGTGGAGGCGGGCGAGGAGTTCGAGGCCGCTTCTTACGCCGACCTCACTGCCGAGGCCACCTTCACCAATCTGGCCCTGGCCACCGCGACCACGCGCGACGGCTACTTCTACACCATCAACCAGGGCGAGGGAATTCCGATGGTTCTCTACGCCGATGGAACCGTCGAGCTCGACCGGTGGAAGGGCTACGTTTTCAAGGGCGCCTGGACTGTCGAGGGCTCCGGTTCCGGGGCGGGCACCCTGGTGGTTTCCAACGAGTCCGGCCAGGTCGTCGCCGCGGCCGAGAAGGACGGCAAGCTCGTCTACGAGCAGGACGGCTATCAGTACGACTGGAACCAGCCCGACATGGGCTACGGCTCGGGCGTCTTCTTGACCTCGATGACCCACACCATCGACCTCGACGAGTTCACGAAGGCCTATAACGATGCCAACGGCACGAGCTACAGCTCGATGGGCGTCAAGACCGGAACCGCGTCCTTCGCTTCACAGGAGAGCGGCGAGCCCAAGTCCTCCTTCTAGGATTCGACCCTCCTCGCCGGGCCGCCGACCTCCTCTTCCCTTCGGCGGCCCGGCCCTTCTTAGCGCACGGCACCATCCCGGAAACGGAGCACTTCTCATGGCATCTTCCAGCACCAACGCGCCCGTCTCGGCGCGAAAGAAACGCGGGGCCGCGCGCGTCGCGGGCATCGTCGTCTCGGCGGTTCTCGCCGTGGCGTCGGTCGCCCTCATCGTGGCCGCCCAGACCGTGCTGCCCAAGTTCGACCAGATCATCAACTCCTACTTCGGCGTCGAGCAGAGCTGGAGCAACGACGGCATCGACACCTCGGGCCTCGACCTCACCTACAACAAGGCCGACTACGACATGGGCTCCATCGGCGATGCCGAGAAGGCCCTCGACCAGGACATCTCGGGTGAGGGCTATGTCCTTCTGAAGAACGACGCCGGCGCGGACGGCAAGGCCTCGCTGCCGCTGGCCCAGGGCACCACGCTCTCGTTCGTCGGCGGCAACTCCCGCAGCCTGGGCGAGCACGGCAAGACCATGCTCGAGTCCACCCTCGGCCTCGAGGGCGACACGTCCGATGCCCTGACCCCTGCCATGGAGTCGGCGGGCTTCTCGGTCAACTCGACCCTCATGGAGTTCTACACCTCCGGCAAGGGCAAGGACTACGTCATGGGCTCTGGCTCCGTGAGCTATGGCGACGATGAGGACTTCTCCATCAACGAGTGCCCGCTCGGCGTCATGCGCGACGCGGGCGTGCTCGACTCGCTCGAGGGGACGACCCCGGTCTTCGTCCTCAAGCGCGTTGCCGGCGAGGGCCGCGACATGCCGCGCTCCATGTACAACCACGCCACGAGCGAGGAGGACAAGGCCAAGAGCTACCTTGAGCCCGACTCCACCGAGCTCGAGATCCTTCAGTACCTCAACGACAACTTCGACAACACCGTGCTGGTGGTCAACTCCAACGCGGCCATCGAGCTCGACTGGCTCGGGCAGTTCCCCAACATCCGGTCCGTGCTGGTCGTGCCCTCGACGGGTACCTACGGCGCCGAGTCCCTGGGCCGCATCCTGGCCGGGCAGGTCAACCCGTCCGGTCGCACGGTGGACACCTACGCCGCCGACGCCTCGGCGAGCCCGGCTGCGCAGAACTTCGGCGACTACCAGTACCTCGACGAGGACGGCAACCTGACGAAGTACAACTACGTGAGCTACGAGGAGGGCATCTACGTCGGGTATCGATATTACGAGACCCGCTACGAGGATGTCGTCCTGGGCCAGGGTAATGCCGGCGACTTCGATTACGACGCCGAGGTCTGCTATCCCTTCGGGTATGGACTGAGCTACACCACGTTCGAGTGGTCGGGCTTCTCGACGGGCTGGTCGGGCAAGACGTGCACGGCCACCGTTACCGTGACCAACACGGGCGATGTGGCCGGCCGCGACGTCGTCGAGCTCTATGCGCAGTCGCCCTACACCGACTACGACCGCGCGAACGGCGTCGAGAAGAGCGCGGTGCAGCTCGTCGGCTATGCGAAGACCAAGCTGCTCGAGCCGGGCGAGTCCCAGACCGTCACGATCATGTTCGACGAGTCGCAGCTCGCGGCCTATGACCGCAACGGCGCGAAGACGTACATCCTGGACGCCGGCACCTACTACGTGTGTGCCGCCGCCGACGCGCACGCCGCGGCAAACAACGTGCTCGCCGCCAAGGGCGCGGATGTCGACGGCGATGCGTCGCTGGTCGAGACCTATGTCCCGGCGAACACCGACGTCGACGCCACGACCTACGCGACCGACTCCCTCACGGGCGTCGACGTGACGAATCAGCTCGACGATGCTGCGGGCGATGTCACGTACCTGACCCGCTCCGACTGGGCGGGCACGTTCCCCACGCACGATGGACAGGTGACCTCACAGGTGTCCACCTGGGGCAACGAGATCAACGGCGACGACGGCGTGAGCTATACCTACGGGAAGACCGCCTCGGCGGAGCTTCTTGCCAAGCTTGACTCGACCGACTCCGGAAACCCGGACGTGACGGCGTGGGACGGCGAGCTCGTCTACGGCGCCGACAACGGGCTCTCGCTGATCGATCTCCGTGGGCTTGCGTACGACGACGGCAAGTGGGACGACCTTCTTGACCAGCTCACGGCCGAGGACTACAACCTCATGATCGCCCGCGCGGGCTACGGTACCGAGTACCTGGCCTCCGTCGATAAGCCCGCCGGCACCGACGCCGACTCAACGTCGGGCTGGAGCTGGGGCGGCACGGGCATGACGTTCTGCAACCCCATGACCGTGGCGCAGGCCTGGAACCAGGAGATCGCGTATCGCCTGGGGAACATGATCGGCAACGAATCCCTGCTCGGGGGGGCAACCGGCTGGTACGCGCCGGCCATGAACATCCATCGCACGCCGTACTCGGGCCGTAACGGCGAGTACTTCTCCGAGGACCCGTTCCTCTCGGGCGCGATGGCCTCGCAGGAGGTCAAGGGCGCCGCCGAGAAGGGCGTCTATACGATGATGAAGCACTTCGCCTTCAACGACCAGGAGAACCACCGCGGCGACCGCGACGGCCAGTATTCCATGGCCACGTGGCTGAACGAGCAGGCAGCGCGCGAGCTCTACCTTAAGCCGTTTGAGATGTGCATGAAGGTGGGCGTCGTCGAGCTCAACTACTTCAAGCAGAACGACGACGGAAGCTACGAGAACGCGACCACCACGATCAGCGCCTGCCAGGGTCTCATGACGGCGTTCAACCGCGTCGGCGCCACGTGGGTCGGCGGCAGCTACAACCTGATCACCGGCATCGTGCGTACCGAGTGGGGTTTTGACGGTTGGATCATTACCGACAACGCGGATACCGGCGTCTTCATGGACGCCGAGCAGATGATCGAGGCCGGCGCGGACGCCAAGCTCACTACGAAGGACCAATCGGATTGGTGGAGCTTCGATGCTACGGACGCGGTGAGCTACCGGTATGCCCGCGAGGCCCTGCACCACCTGCTGTACACGATGGTCAACGGCCACGCCATGAACGGTGCGATGCACGGGAGCACGTTCTCGGCCGGTGGCGCGGGAGGCATGCAGAAGGCCGACGTGCTCCGATGGATCCTTACCGGAGCGGGCGCCTTGATCTTGGCCATTATCGTGGCGGCCAACGTCGCCTGCGAGCTCCGGCGCCGCAAGCGGTCCTGCTAGGTTAACGATTTCAGGCAATTTCGGTCGGCTCTCCACGCGAGGGCCGGCCTTTTTACGCTCTGTGGAGCGCAGTCAAACCAAAACATCGCGTATTGCGTAACCTAAATCGGGCTTGCCGAGTAGACCGGGCGTTTCGGGGACTGTGAAGTGCTGCGCGACGTCATATTCAGCCGGTATACTCGGCACTTTCAAATTAGGTTACGCAATACGCATACTTTTACTTCGAAGGGAGTCCCTAGCACGTCTGCTCAGACGCCTTAGGCAATCAATCGATAGAAATACAAAATCGAAAATAGCGTATTCGAATTAAAACCCCTATCAATCCGACTTTACCCTAATCCCAGAGTCGCAACGCACGTTGCGAAACCCGTAGAGGAAAGGGGAAGTATGGCTGGTAAGTACGACGAGCTGGCGTCGCAGGTTGTGGAGCTCGTGGGCGGCCCCGACAACGTGGCCTCCGTCGCCCACTGCATCACACGCCTGCGCTTCAAGCTCAAGGACGAGTCCCGCGCCGACGACGAGAACATCGCCGCCCTGGACAAGGTCATCAAGGTCATGCACGCTAACGGCCAGTACCAGGTCGTCGTCGGCAACATCGTCGAGGACGTCTACGACGCGGTGCTCGCGGTCGGCGGCCTCGCTGCCGGCGGCTCGGTCGGCGCGGGCGACGCCGCCGAGGCCGGCGACGCCGACGACGCGCCCAAGCGCCCGCTCGACGTCGTCATCGACCTCATCTCCGGCATCTTCTCCCCGATGCTCGGCACCTTCTCGGCCGCCGGCATCATGAAGGGCCTGCTCGCCCTCTTCTCGTTCCTTGACCAGGAGTTCTTTACCGGTGGTAGCTTCGCGACCTCCGGCGCCTATACCTTGCTCTACACCATCGCCGACGGCATGTTCTACTTCCTGCCCGTCGTGCTTGCCTACACAGCGTCCAAGAAGTTCAAGATGAGCGAGTTCAATGCGCTCGCCATCGCCTTCGCGCTCGTCTACCCGACTATGGTCGCGCTCACCTCCGGCGAGGTCCTCGGCTCCGTCGAGCTCGGCTTCCTCGGCACGTTCTCCTGGTACGCCGACTTCTTCGGCATCCCCATCATCATGCCGGCCTCGGGCTACACGAGCTCTGTCATCCCCATTCTCCTGATGGTCTGGTTCGCCTCCAAGGTCGAGGCGTGGGTCAAGGGCTGGATGCCCTCCTCGATGAAGATGTTCTTCGTGCCCCTGATCACCGTGACGGTCTCCGTCGTCCTCGGCTACCTGGTCATCGGCCCCATCGCCACCGTGATTACGAACATCCTCGGCTCCATCTTCAGCGTCCTCTTCGGCCTGCCCGTTGTGGGCTCCGTCGTCGGCTGCACGCTCGTCGGCGCCTTCTGGATGTGCCTCGTCATCTTCGGCTTCCACTGGTCGCTCATCCCGCTCGCCATCATCAACCTGATGAACCTCGGCCACGACTATATCCTCGCGGCGACCATCGGCCACTCGTTCTGCCTCGGTGCCGTCGTCTTCGCGATGTACCTGAAGAACAAGGATGAGCAGTTCCGCGGCGTCGCGCTGCCCGCCATCATCTCGTCGTTCTTCTTCGGCGTGACCGAGCCCGCCATCTACGGCGTCGCCCTTCCGGACAAGAAGGCCTTCGTCGTCGCCTCGATCGGCTCGGCCATCTCGGGTTTCATCATCGGCGTCACCGGCTCGTCGGTGTTCATGTCCGGCGGCCTGGGCATGTTCAACTGGCTGTGCTTCATCGACCCGTCCGAGGGCGGCTCCGGCATCAGCTTCATGCTGGTCGCTATCGTCGCCTCGCTGGTTGCCGCGGCCATCGCCTTCGCGATTGAGTTCGCCACGTACAAGGCGCCCGCTGCCGAGTAGGGGCGGGCGGGTCTCACGGCCTCCCGCATGACGCCGTGAGCCCCCGCGTTACCTATCGAATACGTCGCGAATGAGCGCGGCGAGGTCCAGCACATGGTCGCGGGCCTCGCCGCGCTTCATCACGATGCCGTAGGGAATCTCCTCCGCGCCGGCAAGAGGAACGGCGACGAGCCCCTCGCTGTGCGCGAACTTGAACTCCGGCATCACCGCGACGCCCATGTCGCACAGCATGAGCAGGTGGCTCAGCCGCACGTCGCGCACGTGGGCGATGATGTTGGCCTGGTACATCCGCTCGAGGGATGCCTGCAACTCGCTCATCTCCGGAGGGGCGCACGCCTGGTCAAGAAGGATAAGGTTTTGATCTTTGAGGTCCTCGAACCCGATACTATCCCGGCCGGCGAGCTCGTGGTCGCGGCTCATCACGCAGACCATCGGGTAGCGCTTAAGCAGCGTGAAGGCGAACCGCTTGGAGTCGACGCCCGTTGCCGTCGTGGTAAGCAGCAGGTCGATCTTGTCTTCCTGGAGCAGGGCGACCTTCTCGCGGATGCTGCCGATCTCGAAGCTCGTGTACACGTCGGGGTGCGTCCGCCGAAACTCGCGCACCGCCCCGGGAAGGAACCGTTCCTCGAACTCCGACGACCCGCAGCCGAGCACGAGCTCCTTCGCGTACCCCTCGCCGAAGAGCCGCGCGCGCGAGACGGCGTTGCGGTACTCCGACCCGAGCGTCTTGAGCGACGTGTACAGATATCTGCCCGCGGGCGTGAGCGTGACCTGCTTCTTGTCGCGGTTAAAGAGACGGTAGCCGAGCTCGTCCTCGAGCGCCGCGATGCTGTGCGTCACGGTTGGTTGAGAGACGAAGAGGAGCTTGGCGGTCTCGGTGAAGTTGAGCGTCTCGGCTGCGCTGATGAAGCATTCCACCTGACGGGAGTTCATGGGCGTCTCTCTTCTCGCTGCATTAATAATCTCAATCGATAATAGCTTAAACGAATTAGATTCCTTATTCGACCGCCTCTAGTATCGATGTTGCACCCATAGGTCTCGAACCAGACGGAGGAACCCATGAAGTACATCGTTACCGGCGTCGACGGTAAGCTCGGCGGGCGCGTCGCGGAGCTCATGCTCGAGGAGGTCGCCGCGGCCGACCTCATCTTCACCTGCCCGAACATGGACTGGCTCAAGCCCGAGAAGCGCGAGCGCTGGGAGGCCGCCGGCGTGGCCGTGCGCCAGGCCAACTACGACAACGTCGACGAGATGACCGAGGCCTTCCGCGGCGGCGACCGCATCTACATCGTCTCGGCCGTCACCATCGGCGAGATTCGCGTCCAGCAGCACAAGAACGTCGTGGACGCCGCCATCGCCGCCGGCGTGCAGCACCTTACCTACACCTCGTTCCTCGGCGCCTCCGACCCGCGCTACGCGCACGTCTACGTGACGCCCGACCACACCGCGACCGAGGCCTATATCCGGGAGCGCGCGGCCGAGACGGGCATCAAGTACAACTTCATGCAGGACAACCTCTACCTCGAGAACTACCTCACGACCTCGGTCATGCTCGCGCTCATGAGCGGCAACAAGTGGTACACCACCGCCGGCGAGGGCAAGGCCACCTACGTGCCCAAGGACGACGTGGCCCGCATGGCGGCCGCGCTGCTCCTGGGTCGCGGCGAGGATAACCGCACGTACAAGGCTTGCGGCTGCGAGAGCCTCTCTCAGCGCGACCTCGCGGCGATGATCAGCGACCTGTCCGGCCGCCAGATCGAGTACTGCCCGGTCAGCCATGAGGAGTTCTTCGAGTACCTGGACTCCATGCATATCCCGCGCACCGCGACCGAGGACTTCTCGCAGGCGCCCGTGCCCTGGTGCGGCAACGACATGGTCACCAACGAGGGCTCCATCGCCGAGGGCCTTATGGATGTGCCGTCCACCGACATCGAGGACGTCACCGGCACCAAGCCCAAGACCGCCCGCGAGCTCGCGAAGGGCTACTCCTACATCTGGGAGAACAACGTCCGCCACTGGCGCGACATCAAGTAGGTTCCTTGAACACATGAAGGCGGCGACGCGCCCTCCGTACCGGTTCCCGCGCCGGTTCGGAGGGCGCGATCACAGTTAAATGGCCGTTACTCGCAGGTGTCGCGTTCGTTCGGCCGCGTCCGTTGGCGTAACCTAGCGAACGTGCGCGTAACTTTCTCGCATTCGGTTGCAAGGGGGAGGGGAATGGGTCCCCTCCGGTTGCGCGACACGGAAGGGGTCTTACACCAAACCGGAAGGAACCGCCATGACCGATTTTTCTCGCCGTAATTTCCTCAAGCTCTCCGGCCTCTCGACGCTCACCGTCGCTGGCGCCACGTTCCTCACCGGCTGCGGCCCCGCCGCCCAGAGCTCCGACAGCTCCTCGAGCTCCAGCTCCGACTCTTCTACCAGCTCTTCTTCCGGCGTCCTCGGCGACGGCAAGACCCTGCGCGTCGGCATGGAGGCCGCCTACGCCCCCTACAACTGGCAGGAGGAGAAGGCTTCCGACACCACCATCCCCATCGAGAACGTCTCCGGCGCCTACGCCGACGGCTACGACGTTCAGATCGCCAAGAAGATCGCCGAGGGCCTCGGCATGGAGCCCGTCGCCGTCAAGATGGAGTTCGGCGCCCTCGTCGACTCGCTGAACAACGGTACCATCGACATCATCTGCGCCGGCATGTCCGTCACGCCCGAGCGCTCCCAGTCCGCCGACTTTACCGACTCCTACATCGACGACGAGGTCGTCATGGTCGTCAAGCAGGACTCCAAGTACGCCGACGCCACCAAGCTCTCTGACTTCGACGGCGCCACGGTCCTCGGCCAGAAGGACACCTTCTACGACGACCTCATTGACGAGATCCCCAACGTCAACCACCTCACCCCGGTCGCGACCGTCCCGCTGGTCGTCGACGGCATCGAGAACGGCACCTGCGACGCCATCACCTTCTCTTCCATGTCGCTGCCGAACCTCCTGCAGAACTACCCTGACCTCAAGAAGGTCGAGCTCGCCGAGGGCGACGGCTTCTCCGACCCGAGCAACCCGGACAACGCCGCCATTGCCAAGGGCCAGGACGACATCCTCGCCAAGCTCAACGAGATCATCGGCGGCATCTCCGAGGCCGATCGTCTCTCCATCTGGCAGGACTGCATGGACCGTCAGCCGGCCTAAGACCACAACTCAGCGCTTAATCATGGGGCAGGGATACGCATCCCTGCCCTTTCGGCGATAAGAACGAAGGACTTTTATGGCATCTGCACCTGCCCGCCTGGCGAGTTTCGTCAAGACAAACCACCGCTACGTGCTGCTCGGCACCTCGGTGGTCGCATTCATCGGCATGCTCTTCTCGAGCTCGGCGCGCCCGGCGATGAGCTTCCTTGCGAACGCCTTCGCGGTCGAGCTCGTCATGTACTACCTCTGCGCGGCGTGGCTCGTGGTCTCGGTCGTGGCGCTTCTCTTCAAGCTCACGCACTGGAAGAACTACGCCGAGACGGCTCCCTTCGCCAAGCCCGCCGTGGCGACCGGCCTGCGTTACGCGAGCTACGTCGTCTGGCTCTGCGCGGCCGTGCTCTTCGTTGACCGCGCCGTGATGGGCTTCGCCTCGGCCTGGGCCGTGGCCGCCGCCGCGACCTCGATGCCGGGCGACATGCTCACGCAGATCCTTTATATGTTCCAGCAGGGCCGCCAGACCTACCTCACCGGCGCCATCACCACCATTGAGCTGGCCGTCTTCGGCACTATCATCGCCTTCTTCCTGGCGCTGCTCCTCGCCGCGGTGCGCATCCTCGAGATCGACCGCTCGGACAACGACTTCGTCCGCTTCCTCAAGAAGGTCGGCGTCGGCTTCGCGAAGGTCTACTCCACCGTGGTCCGCGGCACCCCGATGCTCGTCCAGGGCGTCATCGTTTATTACCTGGGCTTTGCCATCGTGAGCAGCACGGGCATGTCCATCACCGAGGTCAACGGCATCTGGACGCGCTTCATCGCCGGCCTCGTCGTCGTTTCGCTGAACTCGACCGCCTACATGATGGAGGTCCTGCGCGGCGGCATCGAGTCCGTGGACAAGGGCCAGATGGAGGCGGCGCGCTCGCTCGGTCTCTCGCAGTGGCAGGCGATGCTCAAGGTCGTCTTCCCGCAGGGCATCAAGTACGCCATCCCCGGACTTTCCAACGAGCTCGTCATCAACATCAAGGATTCTTCGGTGCTCTCGGTCATCGGCGTGTTCGACCTGGCCTTCGCCGCCTCCACCGTGGCTGGCATCTACTACAAGCAGCTCAACGCCTACCTGGTCATCGCCGTGTTCTACCTCATCATGACGGCCTTCGCGTCGTGGCTGCTCGGCAAGCTCTCCGGGCTTCTGGACGTCCAGAGCAAGCCGGTTGGAAGCACTTCTGACGCGGGCCCGATCGTAGAGAAGGCGGAGGCTTAATCATGGCAAACGAGAAGTACGCGAAGATCGCCGCCACCGTCGCGGGCAGGGAGTATGACCCCGCCAACCCCGTCACCGTTGGTGCTGCTGACGGATTCTCGCAGATAAGCACCCCGGCCGACGAGCCGGTGATCCGTGTCGAGGGCCTGCGCAAGTCCTTCGGCAGCCTCGAGGTCCTGCGCGACATCGACCTTTCCGTCATGCCGGGCCAGGTTGTGACTATCATCGGCGCGTCGGGCTCCGGCAAGTCGACCCTGCTGCGCTGCCTGAACCTCCTCGAGACCCCGGACGCGGGCCACGTCTGGTTCCACGGCTCCGACCTCGCGGCCGACCACGTGGACGTGAACAAGCTCCGCGAGAAGATCGGCATGGTCTTCCAGGGCTTCAACCTGTTCAACAACATGAACGTGCTGGACAACTGCACGCTCGCGCCCGTGACGCTCAAGAAGATGACCAAGGCCGAAGCCGAGGAGGTCGCCCGCAAGCACCTCGATGAGGTGGGCCTGTCCAGCTTCGTGACCGCCGACGTGCGCCGTCTCTCCGGCGGGCAGAAGCAGCGCGTCGCCATCGCCCGCGCGCTCTGCATGCAGCCCGACCTCATGCTCTTCGACGAGCCGACCTCCGCGCTCGACCCCGAGATCTCCGGCGAGGTCCTGAACGTTATGCGCGACCTCGCTGCCGAGGGCATGACGATGGTCGTTGTCACTCACGAGATGGCCTTCGCGAAGAGCGTCTCCGACGAGCTCGTCTTCATGGACAAGGGCGTCATTGCCGAGAAGGGCGACCCGCAGAAGATGTTCACCGACCCCGAGCACCCCCGCACCCGGGAGTTCCTCTCCCGCTACCTCGAGAGCTAGCCGGCATTTGGGACAGTCCCGAACGCCGCCGCGATGCGTTACTCTTTGACCAGATAGATACGGGACTGTCCCCTTTGCGGGTCACGGGAGGTAAGACATGCAGGACGGGTTCGTCAAGGTCGCGGCCATAACGCCGGAGGTGCGCGTCGCCGACGTCGCCCACAACGTCAACGCCTGCGTGGAGGCCGCGCGGCGGGCCTGCACCGAGGACGGCGCGATGGTCGTCGTGCTGCCTGAGCTCTGTCTCACGGCCTACACCTGCGAGGACCTTTTCTGGCAAGACGCGCTGCTCGCCGCCGCCGAGCGCGGCCTTGCCGACTTCGCTCGCGAGACCTCCGACTTGAACGCGCTGCTGCTCGTGGGCCTGCCCGTCCGCGTGAACGCCAAGCTCTACAACTGCGCGGCCGTCGTCTGCGCCGGCAGCGTGCTCGGCGTCGTGCCCAAGCGCTACCTCCCCACGTATAACGAGTTCTACGAGGGGCGTCACTTCGTCCCGGGCACCACGGACGTCGTGCCCGTCGACATCGCCGGCGCCCTCGACGTCCCCTTCGGAACCTCGCAGCTCTTTACCTGCGACGAGCTGCCCGAGCTCAGCGTGGCCGTCGAGCTCTGCGAGGACCTCTGGGTCCCCGAGCCGCCCTCCATCGCGCACGCCAAGGCCGGCGCCACCCTCGTGTGCAACCTCTCGGCGAGCAACGCCGTCGTCGGCAAGGCGGACTATCGCCGCAGCCTCGTCTCCGGCCAGTCGGCCCGCCTGATCTGCGCTTATATCTATGCGAGCGCGGGCACCGGTGAGTCTACGCAGGACGTGGTCTTCTCCGGCCACGACCTCGTCGCGGAGAACGGCCGCGTGCTCGCGGAGGCCAAGCCTTTCGGCGACGGCCGCGCCGTCTCGGAGATCGACGTCCGCCTGCTCGCCGCCGAGCGCCGCCGCATGTCCACCTTTGATGTGGCTGCAAGCCCGGTACAGCGCGCCTACCACGTCACGCGCTTCTCGCTCGACGTCCGCGAGACGCGCCTTACTCGCTACGTCGACCCGCAGCCCTTCGTGCCGTCCGACCCTGCCCGCCGCGCCGAGCGCTGCGAGGACGTCTTCAACATCCAGGCCCGCGGCCTCGCCAAGCGCCTGCAGCACACCCGCGCGACCCATGCCGTCATCGGCATCTCGGGCGGCCTCGACTCCACGCTCGCCCTGCTCGTGACCGCGCGAGCCTTCGACCTGCTCGGCCTCGACCGCACGGGCATCATCAGCGTGACCATGCCCGGCTTCGGCACCACGGACCGCACGCACGACAACGCCACGCAGCTCACCGAGTCGCTCGGCGCCGACCTGCGCGAGGTCAACATCGGCGATGCCGTGCGCCTGCACTTCTCCGACATCGGCCACGACGAGTCGGTCCACGACGTCACCTACGAGAACTCCCAGGCCCGCGAGCGCACTCAGATCCTCATGGACATCGCCAACCAGGAGGGCGGCATGGTCATCGGCACGGGCGACCTCTCCGAGCTCGCACTCGGCTGGGCCACCTACAACGGCGACCACATGAGCATGTACGCCGTCAACGCGAGCGTGCCCAAGACGCTCGTGCGCCACCTTGTGCGCTATGTGGCCGATACCTGCGGAAACGCCGAGGAAGCCGAGGTTCTCTACGACGTGCTCGACACGCCCGTCTCGCCGGAGCTTCTGCCCGCCACCGGCGACGGAAAGATCTCGCAGAAGACCGAGGACCTCGTCGGCCCCTACGAGCTGCACGACTTCTTCCTCTACGAGGTCCTGCGCCGCGGCACCTCCCCGCGCAAGGTCTACCGCCTCGCCCGTTACGCCCTCGGCAAGAAGTACGACGACGCGACCATCCTCAAGTGGCTGCGCGTCTTCTATCGCCGCTACTTCGCGCAGCAGTTCAAGCGCAGCTGCCTGCCCGACGGACCCAAGGTGGGATCGGCGGCTGTGAGCCCGCGCGGCGACCTGCGCATGCCGTCCGACGCCTGCGTCGCTCTCTGGCAAGCCGAGCTGGAGCAGCTGTAGCGACGTGCGGGGCGGGGAATGTTTCTGTGGGGCCGGGGCCGCGTGGGCATGGACCCCGGCCTCGGCCTTCTTGCGCTATATCGGCACCGCGTCGACGCCTCTGGAGAACCAAACTCCTGAGAATGTACGATTGAAATTGGACCGGGCGAGTAGCCAGCCCGAAATCGGCCGCGTTTGACCAGTTGCTAGTGCGCAAAAGGCCCGCTCTACTCGGTAAGTGGGATTTCAATCGTACATTCACAGGAGTTTGGGGCGTGCGGGGCCCGCGGGGGGTCTAAAAGAGCTACGCCTTGACTCCGGCCGACCCTTCGCGATTCTTTGCGGGTGCCCCTATTCTCGGCGCCATCACAAAATCTAAGTGCCGCGTGTGAGATTTTTTCAATTCGTGCGGTATAACTCCGACGCACTGGGTATTATTCTGACCGTTGGACAAAGCGCCCGGCCAAACATCGCGCGGGCGCACCCCAGAAGGAGGAAACATCATGACTCTTAAGCCTCTCGGCGATCGCGTTCTCGTCAAGCCCGCCCCCAAGGAGGAGAAGACCTCCAGCGGCCTCTACATCTCCAGCGGCGCGCAGGAGAAGCCCCAGCGCGGCGAGGTCGTCGCCGTGGGCGCCGGCAAGCTCAACGACAAGGGCGAGCGCGTTGCCATCGACGTCAAGGTCGGCGACCAGGTCTACTACGGCAAGTTCGGCGGCAACGAGGTCAAGGTCGACGGCGAGGACTTCCTGCTCCTTCGCGCTGACGACATCTACGCCGTCATCGAGGACTAACTCCCGGCCTCGCGCCGATTCCCGGCTTAACGCCGCAACCGCACCACTTCGAAAGGACTTATCACAATGGCTAAGGACATTTACTTCGGTACCGACGCTCGCGCCAAGCTCGCCAAGGGCGTGAACACCCTTGCCGACGCCGTGACCACCACCATGGGCCCCAAGGGCCGCTACGTCGCGCTCCAGCGCAGCTACGGCGCCCCCACCATCACCAACGACGGCGTCTCCGTCGCCAAGGAGATCGAGCTCAAGGACCCCGTCGAGAACATGGGCGCCCAGCTTGTCAAGGAGGTCGCCACCAAGACCAACGACACCGTGGGTGACGGCACCACCACCGCGACCCTTCTTGCTCAGGTCATCGTCAACGAGGGCCTGCGCAACGTGGCCGCCGGCGCCAACCCCATCGCCATCCGCCGCGGCGTCGACAAGGCCGTCGAGGCCGTCGTCGAGGAGATGAAGAAGTCCGCCCAGCAGGTCTCCACCAAGGAGCAGATCGCTTCCGTCGGCACCATCTCCGCTTCCGATCCCGCCGTGGGCGCCAAGATCTCCGACGCCATGGAGGTCGTGGGCAAGGACGGCGTCATCACTGTCGAGGAGTCCCAGACCTTCGGCATCGACATCGACACCGTCGAGGGCATGCAGTTCGACAAGGGCTACATCTCCCCGTACTTCGCCACCAACAACGACACCATGACCGCTGAGCTGGCCAACCCCTACATCCTGATGACCGATCAGAAGATCTCCAACATTCAGGACATCCTTCCGATCCTCGAGGCCGTCCAGAAGCAGGGCTCCCCGCTGCTCATCATCGCCGAGGACGTCGACGGCGAGGCCCTGGCCACGCTGATCCTCAACAAGCTCCGCGGCGTGCTCAACGTCTGCGCCGTCAAGGCCCCCGGCTACGGTGACCGTCGTAAGCGCATGCTCGAGGACATCGCCGTCCTCACCGGTGGCCAGGTGGCCATGAAGGAGCTCGGCATCAACCTCACCGACGTGACCGCCGAGATGCTCGGCCGCGCCAAGTCCGTGAAGATCTCCAAGGACAACACCACCATCGTGGGCGGTGCCGGCGCCAAGCAGGCCATCGACGAGCGCGTCAACCAGATCAAGTCCGAGATCGAGAACACCACCTCCGACTTCGACCGCGAGAAGCTGCAGGAGCGCCTCGCGAAGCTCTCCGGCGGCGTGGCCGTCATCAAGGTCGGCGCTGCGACCGAGTCCGAGCTCAAGGAGATCAAGCACCGCATCGAGGACGCCCTGCAGGCGACCCGCGCGGCCGTCGAGGAGGGCATCGTCGCCGGCGGCGGCGTCGCGTTCCTGGCCGCTTCCTCCGCGCTCGACGCCGTCGAGACCGTTGATGCCGACGAGAAGATCGGCGTCGAGATCATCCGCAAGGCCCTCGCCGCGCCCGTGAAGAAGATCGCCGACAACGCCGGCTTCGAGGGCTCCGTCGTCGCCGAGAAGATCAAGGCCATGCCCGCTGGCCAGGGCCTCGACTCCGCGACCGGCACCTACGGCGACATGATCGAGATGGGCGTGCTCGACCCGGTCAAGGTTGCCCGCGTCACCCTTCAGAACGCCGCTTCCATCGCCGGCCTGATTCTCATCACCGAGGCGACCGTCTCCGACGAGCCCAAGAACACCAACATTGAGGACGCCATCGCGGCCGCGGCTGCCCAGGGCGGCCAGGGCGGCGGCATGTACTAAGGGCCCAAACCCTCGGCGGTAAGACGCACCTGATGCGGCGGCCCCGACCTGCGGGTTTCCAGCATAGTGACTTCGCGCTTCGCGCTCAGAAGCACTTTGCTCGGAAACCCTGCGGTCGGGGCCGCCGCTTGCCGTTGCTCGGCCGCGCGAGGGTTCGGAAGGTCGCCTGAGGGGTGAAGAGGCGTCTGGGGTTGTGGGTTGCACGTTAATGTGGGGGTTGGGGCCCGTTTGAGGGGTCGCTTGGGGCTGGCTGATCAAAAAATCGAGATTGTGCGTGCGATTTTGGGCTTGTTGCGGGATTTGGGCGCGAGTTTAAGTTGTCGCCTGCTCCTTGAAATCGCGTTTGCCCAGTTGAGCTAGATCCATTGGCATATAAAAACTACAATGAAGCACGCAGGACCTCGTTTTTTTGTCGCGGAGTTCGCCCAAACACAGCGTGAGGGCTGCGGGCTACAATAAACAACTGCTACCGCGGAGAGGAGAGTGGTGCCGGTGGCCCAGAAGAGGGATTTTCTCGACGATTTGATCGACATCCAGAGCGACTGGCAGGCGCTCTCGAACCCGTTCAGCGACATCGCCGAACAGCTTGCGTTGGACCCGAGCCAGCGCAAGGTGTTCAACCCGGCCGACTATAAAGAGAAGCCGTTTGCGAACTCGAACCGCTGCCTGCGCACGGCGTCCGGGCGCGACGAGGTGTGCTCACGCTGCATGGACGTGTGCCCGGTCCATGCCATCACCATCCATAAGCAGTCGGTGATCATCGGCGAGGATTGCCGCAAGTGCGGCCTGTGCGCCGCCGCCTGCCCGACGGAGACCATCAGCACGCGCCGCCACATGCCGCGCCAGGTCTACGACAAGATCGCGCGCGCGGCGAGCGCCTACGAGCAGTGCTACGTCACCTGCACGCGCGCCCTCAAGCGCCTGCCCAAGGACAACGAGGTCGTGCTCGGCTGCGTGGGCTCCATTAGCCGCGACCTGTGGTTCTCGCTTCTTGCCGACTACGACAATATCAGCGTCTACCTGCCCGTGGGCATCTGCGACCGCTGCAAGACCACGACCGGCGAGGAGTTCTACTGCGACGCCATCGGCACCGCAGAGGAATGGGCACAGGCCTCGCTCGGCCTCGTCGCCGACGAGTCCGAGATGACGCACGAGCTCACGCGCGAGTACAAGCGCTCGCAGTTCATGAGCTCGGCCGTCCACTCCGCCGAGCGCCTGCTCACGCGCACGAACCCGGCGCTCGCCGGCGCCAAGGCCGTCGCGAACAAGATCCAGGCCCACGCCTCTCGCCTCGACCAGCTTCAGCGCCAGCTCGAGTCCGCCGTGGGCGCGAAGACCTCCAGCAACCGCATGCGCATGCTCACCCAGAACCGCAAGCTCATGATGGGCGCGCTTCAGCACGACGAGGGCCTGGCCAAGTACATCGACCTGCAGGTCCCGGTCTGCGACTCCTCCAAGTGCACCATGTGCGGCGAGTGCGCCAAGGTCTGCACGCCGCGCGCGCTCGACCTGGACATGAACGGCCGCGTGACCGTGGCAAGCTCCTATTGCGTGAGCTGCGGCGCCTGCGTCGCCGTCTGCGAGGAGGGCGCCCTTTCCATGGGGCCCATGGACGTCCGGGAGCTCGTGGTGCCCGACAAGGCCGCCGAGGAGGCCCGTCGCAAAAAGGCCCAGGCAAAGGCCGAGGCGCAGAAGTATATTGAACAAGGAAAAAAGCAGCTGAACCGTGCGGCAGACGCCCTCGAGGGCCTCTCCGACGACGGCAAGAAGTAAGTTAGGAGTCCTTTCGTGTCTCTTTCCATCGGCATCGTCGGCCTGCCCAACGTCGGCAAGTCGACCCTCTTCACTGCGCTCACCAAGAAGGGCGGCCTGGCGGCCAACTACCCCTTCGCCACGATCGACCCCAACGTCGGCATCGTCGACGTGCCCGACGACCGCCTGCAGAAGCTCGCCGACATCGTGCATCCGGGCCGCATCGTGCCGGCCACGGTCGAGTTCGTGGACATCGCGGGCCTGGTCAAGGGCGCGAACGAGGGCGAGGGCCTCGGCAACCAGTTCCTCGCGAACATCCGAGAGACCGACGCCATCTGCGAGGTCGTCCGCTACTTCAGCGACCCCAACGTCATGCGCGAGGTCGGCCGCACCGGCGAGTTCGTCGACCCGGCGGGCGATGCCGACACCATCATGACCGAGCTCATCCTCGCCGACCTGGGTACGCTCGAGAAGCAGCTGCCCAAGCTCGAGAAGGACGCCAAGCGCGACAAGGAGCTCCAGCCTAAGCTCAACGTGGCCAAGCGCCTCCAGGCGTGGCTCAACGACGGCAAGCGCGCCGCGACCATGGAGATGACCGACGAGGAGCGCGTGGCCGCCAAGGGCCTCTTCCTTCTTACCATGAAGCCGATCCTTATGGTGGCCAACGTCGACGAGGACCAGCTGGGCGAGACCCCGGCCGCCATCGACGGCGTGACGCCCATCCCTATCTGCGCGAAGGTCGAGGCTGAGCTTTCCGAGCTCGACGCCGACGAGGCCGCCGAGTATCTGGCGGACCTGGGCCTCGAGAAGTCCGGCCTGGAGACCCTGGCGCAGGCGGCCTATCGGCTGCTCGGCCTGCAGAGCTACTTCACCGCCGGCGAGATGGAGGTCAAGGCCTGGACCGTCCGCATCGGCGCGAAGGCCCC
The DNA here is from genome assembly GCA_030530145.1 of Coriobacteriia bacterium. Taxonomy (GTDB): domain Bacteria; phylum Actinomycetota; class Coriobacteriia; order Coriobacteriales; family Atopobiaceae; genus Paratractidigestivibacter. The sequence continues at coordinate 87,610 of JAUMVN010000005.1, forward strand.
CGAGGCCGCGGGCGTGATCCACTCCGACTTCGAGCGCGGCTTCATCAAGGCCGAGGTCGCTTCTTACGAGGACTACGTCGCGCTCGGCGGCGAGGCCGGCTGTAAGAACGCCGGCAAGCTCCGTATCGAGGGCAAGGACTACGTGGTCGCCGACGGCGACGTCATGCACTTCCGCTTCAACGTGTAGGCACCCTGGCGCCGCCGTCTACGCGAGCTCGTCGTACACGGCGGCGCTTATCCGCGCCATCAGCTCGTTCGCCTCGTCGTAGCCGAGGTCGTGCGTGAGGACGACGATCACGTACGGGTGCTCGCCGTACACGATGCCGCCGTCGTGGCGGACATCGTCCGTGGAGCCGGTCTTGTGGCCGAAGACGGCGCCGTCCGGCAGGCCCTGCGCGAGGCCCTCGTCGTCCTCCTGGTCCAGGAGGAACTCCTCGGCGCGCGCACAGGACGCGGCCGACGCCAGTGTCCCGTTGGCAACCTCGTAGAGAAGCTCCGCGGCATCGTTCGCGCTGATCAGGTTGTAGAGCCCGTCGTCGGCAGAGACCATCAGCTTGTGCGCCAGCTGCGTGCTGCCCAGCCCCAGCTCAGAGGCCTTTGCCTGGATAGCCTCGACGCCCATCCGGTCGATGAGCACGTTCGTGCCCACGTTGTCGCTCTGGTAGATCATGCGGTGCGCGACCTCGTCGAGCGTGTATTCGGTGCCGGGCTGGTCCGACTGCATCGATCCGGACCCGCCCACGATGTCCTCCGGGTCGAGCGCGTAGCTATCGTCGGCAGAAAGCTCGCCCGCATCCACCTCGTCGAGGTACTCCGCGAGCACGAGCAGCTTAATCATCGACGCCGACTGCACCGGCTCGTCGCCATTGACATCGAACTTGCCGCTGCCGTCGAGCATCCGCACGCTCACCGCGACCTGGCCTGTATAGTCGGCAAGAAGCCCGCTCACGGCCGCCTGGGCGCCGCTCATGTCTGTAGCAGGCACCGGCTCGTTCCCGACTGCGGCCGAGGCGGTGACGACGTCAATCACCCCCTCGGCGGCCTGCGCGGCCCCGACCGCCGCATACCCCGCATGTACGCCGGCGCACAAACACGCCGCGATGGCGAGCGATCCGGCTGCCACCGCGGCGTATTGTGTGTTCGATATCCCGTATTCGATGGGCACGGTAGGGCTGCGCTACGCCTTGTCCGAGCAGAGGACCACGACAACGTCGTAGCTGGTGGTCCAGGTGCCGTCGTTCTCGGCGACGTTGGACTCGGAGACCCCGAGCGTCTTCGCGGCGCCGAGCGCCTTCGCCTTCGCCGCGGAGCCGTTGTAGTAGACCTTCGTCGTGGTCGCCTCGCTCTCGCCGGAGGTGGCCTCGGCGGTGAAGCCGGCGGTGGTCAGCGACTCCGCCTTGCTCGTGGCCGCGCCCGAGACGCCGCTCACATTGACGACGATGGCGGTGCCAGTGTACTCGGCGTCGGAGGAGCTGGAGCCCGACACGGTGTCGTCGCCCGACCCGGCGGTGCCGCCGCTGGTGGTGAGCTCGGAGCTGCCCGCCATGGTGCCGATGCGGCCGCTCGTCTGGTCGGAGCTGTCGTCGGCGTACGGGGCGAGGCCCTGCTTGACGCGCTCCATCATCGACTGCCAGGAAGCCTCGTCGATCTTCTCGTACCAGGTCTCGTTCACGTAGTAGCCGGAGGTGGGCTCCATGCCGGAGTAGACGTTGTTCTCGACGTCGAGGTCCTTGAACTGCACGGCGAGGCCGAGGATGTCGGAAAGGCCGATGTCGGTCGTAACGCCGCCGGCGAGCTGCGAGACCGCGTTGGTCATGCTCGCTACGTCGAGGGTCAGGACCTTCTTGACGATGGCGGCGATGAGCATGCGCTGGTTTGCCGCGCGGTAGATGTCGCCGTCGCCGTAGTCGTCGTAGGCGTGGCGGGCGCGGGCGAGGGCGAGAGCCTCCTCGCCGTTGAGGGTGTGCTCGCCGGCATCGAGGTCGGCGCCCGAGTAGTCGTCGCGGATGTCGATGGGCAGGTCGACGTCAACGCCGCCGATGGTGTCGACGATGCCCGCGAACTGCTCGAAGTCGACCTCGGCGTAGTGGGAGATGTCGACGCCGCAGAGTTTCTCGACGCACTTGATCATGTAGCTGGGGCCGCCGAGGGAGTACGCGGCGTTGAGCTTCTGCGTGCCCGCGCCCATGTCGGACATGTCGGTCATGGTGTCGCGGTGCAGCGAGACGAGCGTGATCTTCTGCCCCTTGGGGTCGATGCGCGCGAGGATGATGGAGTCGGAGCGGTAGTTGGACTCGCTCTCTCCGTACTCGCTCGAGCTCATGCGCTCCTCGGATTTATCTACGCCGAGCAGCAGCATGTAGAACGGGTCGTCGTATTGGATGCTGTCGGCAAGAAGGTCCTTGGTCTCCTGGTCGAGGCCGGACGTGAGCTGGGTGTTGATGTTGTTGAGGTACATGGCCAGGGCCGTGCCGCCGGCAAGAAGCACGCAGAGGATGCCGACGAGGACGCCGCGCAGGACCACCTTGTGGCGGCGCTTCTGGCGCTTGCGCGAGTAGCTCGAGGCGCCGTCGGATCGGGAGGGGGTGTAGCTGCGGCTGGAAGACCCGGCGCCGGAGCGACCGGCCTGCTCTTCGTAGGCGTGACGGCTCTGGGGGGCGGCCTGCTGCCTGTGGGATCTGCTGTCTGCCAAGACGGACCCTTTCTGTATCGATGCGGCCCGGGGGCCATCGCTCGGTGGCGCGGAGCCACCTCGACTTTGCAGATAGGCTTCACTATACGAGAGGGGAGTGTTCAGCACGTGAAGGGAGGCAAAAAAGCAGCTCTTGACCAAAAAAGTCCAGGCGCCCTTAACGTATGATGCAAAGAATGCATCCGCACCCCTAGCTCGGAAGAAGACCGGAGGAACCATGACCGAGGCTCAGCCCAAGCAGTTCGTCGCCGTTCTCGACTTTGGCGCCCAGTACGGGCAGCTTATCGCGCGTCGCGTCCGCGACCTGCACGTTTATTCGGAGATCGTCCCCTGTGACATCCCCGCGGACGAGCTCGCGGCCATGAAGCCGTCGGCGCTGATCCTCTCGGGCGGCCCCGCCTCCGTCAACGAGCCCGATGCCCCGCGCGTCGACCCGGCCATCTACGAGATGGGCGTGCCCGTGCTCGGCTTCTGCTACGGCCACCAGATCACGGCGGTTACCCTGGGGGGCAAGGTTTTCCACCCCGAGGTCGGCGAGTACGGCCACGCGGAGATCGAGCGCGCCGCGGACTCCGCGCTCTTTAACAACACCCCGCTCAAGCAGACCGTGTGGATGAGCCACTTCGACGCCGTGTGCGACGTGCCCGAGGGCTTCGTCGTCACCGCGAAGACCAAGGTCTGCCCGGTTGCCGCCATGGAGAACGCGCAGAAGAAGATCTACACCACGCAGTTCCATCCCGAGGTCAAGCACACCGAGCATGGCCAGCAGATCCTCTCGAACTTCCTCTTTAACATCTGCGGTCTCGAGAAGAACTGGTCGATGGACAACCTCGTGGAGACCATGACGGCCGAGTTCCGCGAGAAGGTCGGCGAGGACCGCGTTATTCTCGCCCTGTCCGGCGGCGTCGACTCCTCCGTGGTGGCCGCCCTTGGCGCCCGCGCCATCGGCAAGCAGATGACCTGCGTCTTCATCAACCACGGCCTGCTGCGCAAGAACGAGCCCGAGCAGGTCGAGGAGGTCTTTACCAAGCAGTTCGACGTCGACTTCATCCACGTCCACGCCGAGGACCGCTACGCCGAGCTTCTTGCCGGCGTGACCGAGCCCGAGGAGAAGCGCCGCATCATCGGCACGCAGTTCTGGAAGGAGTTCTTCGCGGTCGCGCAGCAGCTCGAGACCGACGGCAAGCCCGTGAAGTACCTCGCCCAGGGCACCATCTATCCCGACATCATCGAGTCCGGCGCGCGCAAGACGGGCGGCAAGGCCAGCACCATCAAGAGCCACCACAACCTGATCCCGTTCCCCGAGGGCGTGCACTTCGACCTCATCGAGCCGCTGGACCACTTTTTTAAGGACGAGGTCCGCGAGCTCGGCCTGGCGCTGGGCCTGCCCGCGCACATCGTGTTCCGCCAGCCGTTCCCGGGCCCGGGCCTGGCCATCCGCATCATCGGCGCGGTGGACAAGGAGAAGCTCGAGATCCTGAAGAACGCCGACGCCATCGTGCGCGAGGAGCTGGACGCCTACAACGAGCGCCTGTACAAGCAGACCGGCGAGCGCAACAGCGAGCACTCCTGCTGGCAGTACTTCGCGGTGCTTCCCGACATCAAGTCCGTGGGCGTTATGGGCGACGAGCGCACCTATCAGCGCCCGATCATCCTGCGCGCCGTCGAGTCCAGCGACGCCATGACCGCCGACTGGGCCAAGCTGCCCTACGATGTGCTGGCCAAGATCTCCGGCCGCATCGTCGCCGAGGTGCCGGGCGCCAACCGCGTCTGCTACGACGTGACCTCGAAGCCCCCCGCGACCATCGAGTGGGAGTAGGCCGATAGGGTTCTGACCTGCATTTTTGAGTGCTGCACTGTGCCGCTGAGTTTCGTTTCGTACGGGAGTCATGGCAAAGCCACCAGCGACGGCGGTGAGTAAATACGAAAATTGAGCCTCCGCTCCCGCGTTGGGACGGAGGCTTTTTCTTTGTCGTTTTACTCCCTTTCACCTGCGATTTCGTTATTTACTCCCCGAATTTCAGGACAGCAAGGCACGGTGCGGTATTCGGAGGAACGGGAGTAAGGATTTATCCCAAGTGAGTAGGCGCTCGATTTTTGGGCTCTATAACACTTTTGGTGGGTAGCACACACCAAGCGCCCGGGACCGCGACGG
>JAUMVN010000006.1:0-37933 GCA_030530145.1 Coriobacteriia bacterium
CCCCTCTCCCCGACCGCACGCCCGCTCACGGCGCAAACCGGCCGCTAGGCGCAAACACGCGGCGACTACCGCCCCGCACGCCCACAATTGGAGCATTGCGGCAACAAACGCCGCGCACGCCCAACGCACGCTCAAGGGAATGGAGAGGCCCATGCCGAGCACGTCGATCGCCGCGTCTTCCGAGAAGTACCCGCAGCTCTTCTCGCCCATCAAGGTAGGGACCCAGACCGTCAAGAACCGGCTCTGGATGCCGCCCGTGTCGACGAACCTCGCCGTCGACCACGGCCACGTGTCCGACGCGCTCGTCGAGCACTACACCAACCGCGCCAAGGGCGGCGTCGGCCTCATCGTCACCGAGGTCGTGACCGTCGAGCCCACCTACGTCTACCTGCCCGGCGACATGTGCATGGCCGACGACTCCTTCGTCCCCGGCTGGGAGAAGCTCGCCGCCGGCGTCCACGAGCACGGCGCGAAGATCCTTCCGCAGCTCTTCCACCCCGCGTACATGGCCTTCCCCATCCCCGGGACGCCGCAGCTCATAGCCCCGTCGTTCGTCGGGCCCTACTACGCCCGCGAGGCGCCGCGCCCCGTGACCAAGGAGGAACTCGCCGTCATCATCCGTCAGTTCGGCGACGCGGCCGAGCGCATGCGCCGCGCCGGCACCGACGGCGTGGAGATCCACGCCGCCCACGCGCACGGCCTTCTCGGCGGGTTCCTCTCGCCGCTGTACAACAAGCGCACCGACGAGTACGGCGGCGACATCGACGGCCGCCTCAAGCTCACGCTCGACGTGGTGCGCGAGGTCCGCGAGCGCTGCGGCGAGGACTTCATCATCGACGTGCGCATCTCGGGAGACGAGCGCTCCGAGGGCGGCCTGACCTTGGACGACATGGTCTACGTGGCCAAACAGCTCGAGCGCGCCGGCGTCGACATGCTCCACGTCTCCGGCGGGACCACGATCAAGCGCGGCAGCGCCATCCCCGGCAACGGCACGAAGCCGGCAAGCCACGCCGACCTCTCGTGCGAGATCAAGCGCCACGTGTCCATCCCGGTGGCCACGGTCGGACGCATCACCGAGGCCTGGGTCGCCGAAGAGCTCATCGAGAACGGGGCCGCCGACGCCTGCATGATGGGCCGCGCGAACGTCTGCGACGCGCGCTTTGCCGAGAAGGCCGCCGCCGGCAAGACCGCCGACATCCGCCCCTGCATCGGTTGCTTGCGCTGCCTCACCGGCATCATGTTCGGCAAGCCCATCAGCTGCACCGTGAACCCGGACGTCGAGGGCGACGACGGAGCGGTCGAGCCGGCCGCCGTAAAGAAGGACGTGCTGGTCGTCGGCGCGGGCCCGGCCGGCATGGAGGCGGCCTTCGTCGCCGCGCGGCGCGGGCACCGCGTCGTGCTCGCCGACGACCAGGGCGAGGTCGGCGGCACCATGAGGATCGCCGCCGTGCCCATCGCCAAGCAGGACCTCTGTCGCGTGATCAAGTTCCAGGCCAGGCGCCTTGAGCAGGAGGGCGTCGAGGTCAAGCTGGGCACGCGCCTCTCGGCGGAGGACATCGCGCGCGACTACGCCGGCTACGAGGTCGTGGCCGCCTACGGCGCCGAGCCGATCGCGCCCGCGTCGATGACGAGCTTCAAGCAGGCGTGCACCGCCGACGACATCCTCTACGGCCGCGTCCACCCCGGGCGCAGGATCGTCGTCGTGGGCGGCGGCTCGGTCGGCTGCGAGACGGCCGACTACCTGGCCCCGCTCGTCAACGACCTCGCGAAGACGAACCGCCGGATCACCCTGCTCGAGATGGGCGACGTCCTGGCGGCCAACGAGTCGGGCGCGGGCCGCGCGGTCCTTATCACCCGCATGCTGTCCAAGGGCGTCGAGGCCGTGACCGGCGCGAAGGTCACGCGCGTGGACGAGGAGACGATCACCTACGAGAAGGACGGCGCCGAGCACACGATCGACGACGCCGACACCCTCGTCCTCGCGCTCGGCTACCGCGCAAACCCGTCCCTGGTAGAGGACCTCGAGGCGGCCGGGGTCGCCGTCCACGCCATCGGTGACGCGAAGGCACCCGGCAACATCCGCGACGCCGTGGCCGCGGCCTACGCGCTCGCCCGCGAGCTCTAGCGAGCAAGCGAGGCGGCGAGAAGCGCGCCCCGTAAACGACGGTCGCAGCAACAGACGATAGCTGCGACCGTCGTTTCGGGGGCGAAAAGGCCCCTCTCATTACTGCGACCGTCATTTAAGGGGCGAGAAGAAGCCCCTCGTTGCTGCACCCGTCGTTTCGGGGGCGCCGCCCAAAGAAGCGCTTACTTGGCAATCGGCGGCGTACAGCAGGTCGTGGGCTAACGCCCCAATGCACATCAGTCCTCACAGAGTGCATTGTTGTCACAACCCGCTGCTACCTTGGCCCTGTAAGTAGAAACAGGGCCAAGGAGCACTTCATGGGCAGCGCGTACGTCAGCAACATCGTTATCGACCTCGAGTTCACCTCGGTGCCCCGCAGGCTCCAAACGCTTGGACTCCAAAGCGAAATCATAGAGGTGGGCGCAGTCAAGATACGGCCGGACGGCGCCGAGACGGGCCGTTTCTCATGCATGGTCAAGCCTCTCGAGACCGATCGCGTATCGGGCGGGGTCCGACGGCTCACGGGTATCGGCGGCGAGAACCTCGTCGACGCGCGGCCCCTCGAGACCGTTCTGAGGCAACTTGTCGAGTGGATCGGGCCGGGGCGCTCGCGCATGGTCACTTGGAGCGGCACCGACAAGTGCCAGGTAATGGCGGAATGCTCCGCGAAGAAAATCGACGCATCGATCCTCCCCCACAGATGGCTGGATATCCAAAAACTCTATCCACGCCTCATGGGCACGAGCGGCCGCAGCGTCGCACTCGGCGAGGCAGCCGATTGGTGCGGGATCTCCCTCAAGGGAAACAAGGCCCACCGGGCGCTCGACGACGCGTTGGTCACAGCCGAGCTCTTCAAGATGATGGCTTCCGGCGAGTGCGGTGAACAGCGCGCCGTGCTCGACGCGGGCATCCGCGGGTCCGGAGCCGAGGCTTGCATGAGCAGCATCGCGAGCCGCTGCGGAGATGGGCTCGAGGCCCTTCTCGCCAGCCTAAGACAAGACGAAGCATCCGAAGTCGCTTAGAAGACGTGCTGTGCACCCCCGAGCACGGGCCTCGACGCCTACTTCGAGACGCGAAGGTCCTTGTCGGCCACGATCTGCAGGATGTAGTAGAGGACCTCGAGGAACGAGAGCGCGATGTCGTTTATGTACTCGATGTTGTACAGGCGGAACAGCCTGTGCATGGCGTCGATCTCGTCCTCGGTAGCCATGCCCTGCTCGCGCAGCAGCTCATAGGCGCGTTCCTGGGCCTTCCTCTGGGTGCGCAGCGTCCACACGGAAAGCGCCGGCGAGAAAACCTGCCGGTAGCTGACTTGCCGCCCGTCGCATGCTATCCTCTCCTACGGCGCACCGCCCGCGGGCGGCCGCCCGCGCTGTTCGGGTCCGATATCCAGCGCGTTAGAAGCTAAAACCAAAGGAGAAAAGGAATAGCCATGCTTAAAGAGACCCTTGAGGACTACAAGATCCTCCTGCGAAGCATTCCCGCTTCCACCATCACCGTGTTCGTCGTCAGCGTCATCCTCATGAACCTGCTGGCAAACAAGGAGCTCGTGAGCTTCCCCTACCTCGCGCTCGACTGCGGCTTCACGCTGAGCTGGGTCGCGTTCCTGTGCCAGGACATGATCTGCAAGCGCTTCGGGCCCAAGGCCTCCGTCAAGGTCTCCATCATGGCGCTTGCCTGCAACCTCGCCGTGAGCCTGCTCTTCTGGCTCGTTAGCCTCGCGCCCGGCATGTGGGGCGCCTACTACACGACTGAGTCGCTCGAGGTCAACGCCGCGCTCAACTCAACCATCGGCGGCTCTTGGTACGTCGTGCTCGGCAGCTCGGTGGCCATGCTCTGCTCCTCGTTCGTGAACTCGCACGTGAACCAGTTCATCGGCCACCTGACCGACGACGGCAGCTTCGCCAAGTTCGCGCTGCGCAGCTATGTCTCGACCGGCGTGGGCCAGTTCGTGGACAACCTGGTCTTCGCGCTCATCGTGTCGTACAACTTCTTCGGCTGGACCCCGGTGCAGGTCATCACCTGCTCGATCACGGGCGCGTTGGCCGAGCTCGCCTGCGAGATCCTGCTCTCGCCCGTGGGCTTCCGCGTGGCTTCCGGCTGGGAGCGCGAGGGCGTGGGCGAGGACTACGTCCAGAAGCACGCCGCTGAGCTCGAGGCGCGCGCGTAATGGACGTCCTTATCACCGGCACGAGTTCGGGCATCGGGCGCGCCACGGCCGAGAAGTTCCTGGCGGAAGGCCACCGCGTCTGGGGGCTCGACGTGGCGGAGGCAACGATTGAATGCGCTTCTTACCAGCACTTTATTTGCGACGTGGCAGACGCGGCGAGCCTGCCCGCGGGTCTGGAGCCCGAGGTTGTCGTGAACAACGCCGGCGTCCAGGGCTCGGCGGACGACCTCGCCGTGAACCTGCGCGGCACCATCAACGTGACGGAGCGCTACTGCTTCGCGGGCCCCTGCACGGGCGAGAAGCGCGAGCTCGGACGGACCCCCGCGCCGCGCATCCGCTCCGTGGTCATGGTCGGCTCCGCGAGCGCGCACACGGGCAGCGAGTTCCCCGTCTACGCGGCGAGCAAGGGCGGTGTAGCGGCCTACACCAAGAACGTCGCCGGGCGCCTCGCGCCGCAGGCCATCTGCAACAGCGTGGACCCGGGCGGCGTGGCGACCGAGCTCAACCGGCCGGTGATGGACGACCCCGCGATGTGGGGGCGCATCATGGACCTGACGCCGCTGCGTCGCTGGGCCGAGCCGGAAGAAATCGCTGACTGGATCTACTTCGTCGCCGTGACGAACCGCTTCATGACCGGCCAGAACCTCCTCATCGACGGCGGCGAGGCCGGCCGCACCGAGTTCGTCTGGCCGGACTAGGCGGGCTTCAGGAAGTTCTTCCTGGACATAAACTGCGACTCAGACTTCCTCTCCCTGCACGTTAATGAGCCCCTAAAGGCCTCGAAGTTGGCCTTCAGGGACTTTTTTTGCACACTATTTCGAGATTCTGCGTGGGTTTTCCGGGGCTCCGACAAGTAGCAAAGGTATGCAAGAACCCGCACGAAGCGACGGCGAGCATAAAAGCCCAGGATTTGCGTTACTGAAGGAGCATCAGGTTCTTAACTGTACAAGCAGAATCTCGAAATACTGTGCGACTCGGAGTCGGAAAGGGGCCTTCGGATAGCAATCACGCCCTTCCGGAAACGATTCGGTCCCGGAAGGGCGCGCGTAGCCGCGATTAGATGTCCAATGCGGCGTGGTAACCCTCGTAGACGGCGTTGGTGATGGTGCTCACGCGGCCAGCGTCGCCGATGACGCGCACGAAGGGCGCGCACCCGCGCAGGCTCGCGGCCACGTCGGCGCGCGGCTTCTGGCCGAGCGCGCAGATCACGGTGTCGGCCGGCAGCTCCACGTGCTTGCCGGCGGCATCCTCGCAGGCCACGCCCGTCTCGGCGACCTCAACGCAGCGCAGCCCGCAGCGCGCGTCGACGTGAGCCGCCACTTGCTCGAGCAAGAGCGGCCGGTGCCGCACGTTCGCGTCGGGAGCGAGCACGTCGCGCATCTCCACAAGCGTGACCTTCTTGCCGAGCTTACCTAGGTGAATGGCCAGCTCACAGCCCGCGAGGCCGCCGCCCAGCACGACCACGCGCTCCCCCACCTCGGCCTCGCGCAGGTAGTAGTCCGTGGCAAAAATAACGCGCGGGTCGGCAAGCCCCGGGATCGGCGGCACGAGCGGCGTGGATCCGACGGCCACGATGAGCGCGTCGGGCGCCTCCGCCGCGACGAGCTCCGGCGTGACCTCGATGCCGCAGCGGATGCGCGCGCCCGCCTCGGCGGCAAGCCGCGCGTAGGTGCCTGCGAGCTCGTACATCTCGTGCTTGAAGGGGATGGCCTGCTCGCCCTTGAGGACGCCGCCGACCTCCGCTTCCTTCTCGTAGAGCACGACGTCGTGCCCGCGGCGCGCCGCGGTGTAGGCGGCGTAAAGACCGCCGGGGCCTCCGCCCGCGACGAGCACGCGGCGACGGCGCGGCGCGGGCGCGACCTCATGGCCCTCCATCTCGCGGCCGATCAGCGGGTTCACCGTGCAGCGGCGCGTCGAGGTGACGGCGCGCTCGGCCATACAGGTAAAGCAGCGCAGGCAGCGCACGATGCTCTCGTCGCGGCCCGAGACGACCTTGCGCGGCAGCTCCGGGTCGGCGAGAAGCGCACGCCCCATATACACCACGTCCGCCTTGCCGGAAGCGATAATCTCCTCCATCTGCGCCGGGTCGTTGAGGCCGCCGAGCGTGGCCACAGGCACGCTGACGTGCTTCTTTATCTCCGCCGCAAGGTACACGTTGCGACCGTGCTCCTCGAACATGGAGGGGTGCGTGAGGCCGAACCCGCGCTGGTAGGTGCCAGCAGAGACGTGCAGCAGGTCGACGCGGCTCTCGAGCTGCTGCGCGATGCGCACGCCCTCGTCCAGGCCGTAGCCGCCCTCGAAGAGCTCAGAGCCGCTCATGCGGAACTCGATCGGGAAGCGCGGCCCCACGGCGGCGCGCACGGCGTCGAGCACCTCGCAGGCGAAGCGGCAGCGGTTCTCCAGGCTACCGCCGTACTCGTCGGTGCGGTGGTTGAAGTACGGCGAGAGGAACTGGTTGATGAGCCAGCCGTGGCCGCCGTGGATCATGAGCATGCGGAAGCCGGCGCGCTTGGCCAGGCCGGCGACGTGCCCGTACGCCGCGGCGATCCCGCGCAGCTGCTCGGCCGAGAGGGCGCGGACCTCCACGCCGTCGGGGCGCACCGTGTCGGACGGGCCCCACTGATGCATCTCGTGCTGGCGCGCCTTGTCGGTCATGTAGGTGCCCGCGTACATACCGGAGTGCGAGAGCTCAAGGCTCGCGACCGTGCCGTGGCGGTTGATGGCGTCGGCCGTGTAGGTTGCCGCGGCGAGCGAGTTCAGGATGGATTCGTCCAGGTGGTAGGCGTGACTGCCGTCGGTGGCCGGGTGCACCATGCACTCCGAGACGGTCACGGCCGCCGCGCCGCCCCAGGCACGCAGCTCGTAGAAGGCGGTCGACTTGGGCCCGATGCAACCGTCGTTCGTGATGTCGGTGCCGCCCATCGGCGTCGAGAACATTCGGTTGGCGAAGGTCTGGCCGGCGATGGTGATAGGCGCGCTCAGGTGCGGGTACTTGGGGACGAAGGCGTTGCAGGACATGGGGCTCCTCTCGCTAAGGTGACGAGAAGAGCGTATTCGCAGTTCGTCCCTATGTCAATAATTACATGTTTGTCTCAACATGTCTCGATCGTGCGATACTAGCCGCAGCATCCGCAAGCGTCGACGGAGATCACGATGGGAACCCTCAGATACGCCGTGCTCGGCCTGCTCAACCGCGAGGACCTGACCGGCTACGAGCTCACGCGCGCGTTCAGCTCCTCGCTCTCGGAGTTCTGGAGCGCGCGCCACAGCCAGATCTACCCGGAGCTGCGCTCGCTCGCCGACGAGGGCCTCGTGACCTACGAGGTCGAGACGGGCGGCACCGCCCTCGAGAAGAAGCGCTACTCCATCACCGCCGAGGGCCGGCGGGCGTTCCTCGCCTGGGAGCGCAAGCCGCAGAAGCTCAAGCCCACGCCCAAGGACGAGTTCCGCCTGCAGCTCTTCTTCGCAGACTGCCTGAAGCCGGGCGAGCGAGAAGCGCTGCTGCGCGGGCAGCTCGCTGCGCACGAGGAGCGGCTCGAGCACCTGCGCGCAAACCAAGCGCAGCTCACGGGCGGCGACCCGAGCGCTTTGGACGACAAGGGCTGGAGCGATTACCTGGTGCTTCTCGGCGCGATCGAGCGCGAGGAGGGCGCTTGCCGCTGGCTTCGGCGCTGTATCGAGCTCGACGCGGCGCGAACGGGGCGGGTCGGCGAGAAGCGCTGACGACGGGACGCCGACGGCGCGGCGACACGGCGGCATCCGGTATCCACTTTGGCTACCCAAACAATCTGACGGGATTCTCACAGCCGTTTGAGGCCCAAAATCAGGGCATAACGTCCGTAATAATCCCGTTAGATTGTTTAGCCTTCTGAATTGCGGAGAATGGCGCTCGTTGACGGTGCCGACGGCGCCTTAACCGCATGCCCGGGGCCCCGCACAGCCGTTTAGAATAGGCCGTGCTGCCCCGCGTATTGAGGGCGCGACCGTCATCGCCGACCAAAGGAGAGACCATGGACATCGAATATCTGCTCGCGCTCCAACGCCTCCGCGAGGCGACCGGGATATTCCTGGCCGAGTTCATGGACATCGTGAGCAAGATCGCCGTGAGCGAGCTCCCGGTCCTGATGATCTGCTTCGTCTATTGGGCGTTCGACCGCCAGGCGGGCAAGCGCATCATCGGCGGGCTGTCGCTGGGCCTCTTCGTCAACGGCCTGCTCAAGCTCACGTTCTGCGTATACCGTCCCTGGATTCGCGACGCGCGCGTGCTGCCCTACGGAGACGCCAAGGTCGCCGCGACCGGCTACTCCTTTCCGAGCGGCCACTCGACATGGGCCACCGCCTGCTTCGGCGGCGTCGGCGAGTGGCTGCGGAGAATGGGTTGGCGCGCGCTCTGCATCGTGCTCTGGGTTTTCGTCGCGCTCGTCATGTTCTCGCGCAACTTCCTCGGGGTCCACACGCCGCAGGACGTCGTCGTCGGCTTCGGCGCCACGGCGCTCTCGATGTTCGCCGTCTATAAGCTCGAGGCCTGGACCGACGAAGACCCCAGGCGCGACTATTACGTGATGGTCGCCGGGCTTGCCATCTGCGTCGCGGCGGTGGCTTACTACCAGCTCAAGCCGTACCCCCTCGACTACAACGCTGACGGCAGCCTCGTCGTGGGCCCCTCGGCGATGATGATCGACTCGTTCCAGGGCGTCGGTCTGCTCGGCGGTTACGTGGTGGGTCGCCTCATCGAGAGGCGCGGCTTCGACTTCGACCGCGAGCTCACCATGCGCGAGCGCATCGTCTGCGGAATCGCGGGGCTTATCCCCCTCTATCTCCTGGTCACCCTAGGGATGGGCCTAGTAAAGAGCCTGTTCGGCGCGGCGACAAAGAACGTGGTCATGTTCGCGGCGATCGCGCTCTACGCGATGGTGGTCATGCCCGCAGCCATGGGGCTCGTGGCCAAGGTCCGCGATCACAAGTAGCGACGCCCGGGCCGCGGTGGCGCGCGATAAGCCGCACGGCGAGGCGCTCGAAACCTAAACTCTGAGATTTCGCAGTTTAAAATCGCTCCCTCGTTGTAGAGGGAGCGATTCAATTTACATTTACGCAGGTAAACAAGACCCGGAACATGAAGGCTACTTGCCCACCTCGATTTTAAAGTGCGAAATCTCAGAGTTATTCTCCCCTGCGCCGCAAATTGCCTGGGGAGAGGGGGTCTGTCCCCAAACGTTAGCCCTCGAGCTCGGCGAGAAGGGCGGTCACGACCTCGACGGCGTCGCCGACGACGGAGTACTGGGCCGCGCCGAAGATGGGGGCGTCCGGGTCCTCGTTGATGGCGACGACGCACTCGGCGCCGCTGATGCCGGCGAGGTGCTGGATCGCGCCCGAGACACCCACGCTGACCAGCAACTTCGGCGCCACGGAAACGCCCGTCTGCCCCACCTGGTGGCGGTACTCGAGCCAGCCGGCCTCCACGACCGGGCGCGTGCAGCCGAGCTCGGCGCCGAGCGCGTCGGCAAGGCGGCGCATCAGCTTGAGGTTCTTCTTGCTGCCGATGCCGCGGCCCACGACGACGAGGCGCTCGGCCTCGGTGATGGACGGCTCGTCGGAGGGCGTCGCGTGCTCGAGCACCTCGACGCGGGGACGCATGTCGGCCGCGAGCGCGACCTCCTCGACCGTGCCCTCGCGCGCGGCGTCGGGCTCAGGCGCGCGGAAGATGCCTGGGCGGACCGTCGCCATCTGCGGGCGGTGCGCCGGACACATGATTGTGGCCATGAGGTTGCCGCCGAAGGCCGGACGCGTCTGGTGGAGCAGCCCCGTCTCCTCGTCCATCTCGAGCACAGTGCAGTCGGCGGTAAGGCCGGTCTGCAGGCGGACCGCCACGCCGGGCGCCAGCTCGCGGCCGAAGTTCGTGGCGCCGTAGAGGATGATCTCGGGCTTGCGCTCGTGCGCGAGGTCGCAGATCAGGCGGGCGAAGCACTCGGCGTCGTTGTCACGCAGGCGCTCGTCGCGGCACACGAGCACGGCATCGGCACCCGCGGCGATGAGCTGGGCCGCGTTGCCCTCGGACGCGCCCGGGACCTCCCCCAGCACGGCCGTCACGGCGCAGCCACGCACGGCGGCGAGCTCGCGCGCGCGGCCCAGCAGCTCGAAGGCCACCGGCAGCACCGTCCCCGCGCCGTCAACCTGGCAGAACACCCAGATCCCGGAGTAAGAAGCGAGGTCCGCGGCGCCCGCGGCCTCCCCACGCTCGATGGCGATGGCGCCCACCGGGCACGCGTCCACGCAGCTGCCGCAGTACACGCAGTCACCCGTGGCAACGGCACGCCGCTCGCGCTTCTCGCCCTCGATGCGCACGCCGCCGTTGGCGCACGCGCGGACGCACCGGCCGCAGCCGACGCACTTCTCGGCATCGATCCGAAGACCAGCCATTATTCCATCCCCCTCACGATGTCGGCAAGACGGGCGGCCTGCTCGGCGGCCGTCCCCTCAATGCGCTCGCTCACGTGCTCGCGCTCGGGCACGAACGAGCGGACGACCTGCGTCGGCGAGCCGGTGAGGCCGCAGCGCGCGGCGTCGGCGCCGGAGGTCTCGGCCGTGAGCACGTCAATCTGGGCGGCCTCACCCGCGCGAACACCGGAGATGCTCGGCATGCGAAGCGTGGCCACGTCCTTGGAAACGGTGATGACGCACGGCAAGCAAACGCGCACCAGCTCAGAGCCCTCATCGGAGTCGCGGCGGAGGGTGAGCGCGGCCCCGGCGCCGCCCGTTCCGTCATCGAGGCTGACCACCTCAGTCACCCCGGCCACGCACGGCACGCCGAAGGCGCCCGCGAGCTCGGGGCCGATCTGGGCCGTGTCGCCGTCGACGGCCATCTTGCCGCAGACGATGAGGTCGGGCGCGGCCGGCAGCGCGCGGATCCCGCAGGTCAGGGCATAGGCCGTGGCCAGCGTGTCCGCGCCGGCGAAGGCGCGGTCGGAAAGAAGCAACCCGGCGTCGGCGCCCCTTGCCACGCAGTCGCGCAGCAGGCGCTCGGTCGCGGGGATGCCCATCGAGACGCAGGTCACGCGGGTATCCAGCCCCGCTGCCGCCCGCTCGTCCTTGAGCGAGAGCGCCACCTCGAGCGCGCTCGCGTCGAACGGATTCACGACAGACTGCTTGCCGTCGCGGACGATGGTGTTGGTCTTCGGGTCCATCTTGACCTCGGTCGTGGACGGCACGGCCTTCACGCAGACGACGATGTTCACGCTACTCGCCTCCCTTCTCGCCAGCGGCAGGCACGGCGGCAGGCGCGGCGACGGCCCCGGCCACCTGTGCCAGCGCGGCCTCCAGCACGTCCTCGCCGAAGAGGTTGCCCCGCCCGAGCTGACCCTTCGGGTCGAGCTCGGCCTTGAGTCGCGCCGACTCCGCGATGTGCTCCGGCCCGTACATAGTTGCCAAGAAGCCCGCCTTGAGCTTGCCGACGCCGTGCTCGGCGCTGACGGCGCCGCCCATGGCCGTGACCTCGCCGGCCCAGCCCGCGAAGAGCTCGCCGCCCGCCTTATGGTCGGCGGCGTCGCGCGGCAGGACATTCACGTGGATGTGGTTGTTGCCGATGTGGCCCCAGGCGGCGGACTCCAGGCCCGCCTCGGCGAGCGTGCGGCGGTAGAGCGCGAAGACGTCGTGCAGGTGCTCGTCGGGCACGGACATGTCGCTGCCCAGCTTGGTGATGGTGGGGTCCGCGCGGCGGCGCTCGTCGATGAGCATGTTCACGCTCTCCGGCACCGCGTGGCGGAAGAAGATCAGGCTCTCGCGGTCGATCTCGGTGCGGGCGACCCAGGTCGCATCCTCGGAGCCGCCGGTGGCCTCGAGCACCTCGCCCAGGCGATAAAGCTCAGCGGTCGCCTCCTCCTCAGAGTCGCAGTCGAGCTCCACGTAGACGCAGACGGCCGCGTCGTCGGAAAGCTCCGGCAGCGCCGAGAAGGCCGTCGAGGCCTCACGCTGACGGCGCAGAATATCGAGCGCGCCGGCGTCGAAGTACTCGATCGCTGCGGCGTGCGCGAGCACGGGGCGGACCTTCTCGGTAAAGTCGAGCGCGGCGGCCTCGGAGGCGAAGAAGCAGCTCACGCCCCACACGACGGCCGGGGCCGGCATGAGCGCGACCTCGATCTGCGTGATCACGCCGAGCGTGCCGCACGCGCCGATGAAGAGGTCGAGGGCGTCCATGTTGTCGGCCACGTAGTAGCCCGAGGCGTTCTTCGTCGCGGGCATGACGTAGGTGGGCAGGTCGAGCGCGAGCTCGCGGCCCGACTCGGTGACCAGGCGCAGGGTTCGGCCGTCGGCGTGGACCTCTCCGCGGCGCAGGACCAGCAGGTCGCCGTCCGCGAGCGCCACGTGCAGCGCCGTCACGTGCGGGCGCGCGGGGCCGTACTTGTAGCTGCGGGCGCCGGAGGCATTGCAGGCCACGATGCCGCCCATGCAGGCCGAGGCCTCGGTCGGGTCCGTGGGGAAGAACTGCTCGGGAGCGGCCTCGAAGGCCTCGAGCGCGGCGAGCGACGCGTCGTCCCAGCCCGCGTGCGCGAGGTTCTTCGCCGCGAGGTGCTTGCGGAGCTCGGAGAGCACGACGCCCGACTCCATGGCCAGGTAGAACGTACCGTCTGCGTCCTGGCGCATCCCAAGGTAGCGGGTCATGCGGCTCACGTTGAGCACGTGTCCGCCGTGCGGGACGGCGCCGGCCGCGAGGCCCGTGCGCGCGCCCTGGACGGTCACCGGCGTGCCGGCGGCGTGGAGCTCGCGCAGAACATCGCGAACCTCCTGCTCGGACGTCGGGAAGCTGATGCTCTCCGCCTCGCCCGAGCTGCGCGACTCGTCGCGGCGGTATTCCTCGAATTCATCGGTAAAAGGCCTGATCTGGGCCATGGGCCCTCCCCTCTCGCAGGCGTATGTGGTCGCAATGCTAGCGCGCGCGCACGCACGGCACGGCGACGCGCCCCTCTTCGCAACGCAAACGCAACGCCTGTCGGAAGACTCGCGGGCGTAGCAAAGCGCCAAGGCGCCCGACGCCCCGCCTTCCTACTGCCAGTCTTCCAGGTCCTCGGGCTCGAGCGTCGAGAGGAGCTTCTTGCCGGGGTTCTTGCGCCCGAGCGCGATCACGCGCGTGGCGTGGTTGGCGATGGCGTGCTCGAGCAGGTTGCGCACGTCGCGGGCGTTGGCGAAGTTCTCCGGCTTGTGCGCCACGCGGCTCTCGATGAGCTCGCGGGCACGATCGCGCGCGGCGGCCGAGAGCACGTACTCGCGCTTGGCCACGTTCTGCTCGAAGATGCGCATGAGCTCGTCGGCCGTGTAGTCCTCGAAGGTGATGAAGTTCGAGAAGCGCGAGCGCAGCCCCGGGTTCGAGCTCAGGAACTGCTCCATAAGGTCGGTATAGCCCGCGACGATGACCACGAGGTCGTCGCGGTGGTCCTCCATGGCCTTGAGCAGCGTGTCCACGGCCTCCTGGCCGAAGTCGCCGTCGCCCTTGCCCACCGTGAGCGCGTACGCCTCGTCGACGAAGAGCACGCCGCCGAGCGCCTGGTCCACCACCTCGGCCGTGCGCGTGGCGGTCTGGCCGATGTAGCCGCACACGAGCCCGGAACGGTCGACCTCCACGAGCTGGCCCGTGCGCAGCACGCCCAGGTACTTATATATCTGCGCGAGCATGCGGGCCACGGTCGTCTTGCCCGTGCCGGGGTTGCCGAGAAACACCATGTGCTTGCTCACGTCGGCCGCGGCCATGCCGAGCGCCTCGCGCATCTTCTGCACGCGGACGAGGTTGACGAGGCTCGCGACCTGGCGCTTGACGGCTTCGAGCCCCACGAGGGCGTTGAGCTCACCCAGGAGCTCCTCGAGCTTGGCCTGCTTCTGCTCCTCGGTCTCGTCGTCGGCCGCGGCGGGCTCGACGACCGCGTAGCCTTTCTGCGAGACGGGGCGCCAGCAGGCGTACTCGCGGATAAACTTCTCGAGCATCCCCACGTAGGAGGTAAAGCGCGCGACGGCCGCGTCGGAGGCGTCGCGGCGACGGCTCGCGAGCATGGTCTGGCCGAACACCTCGAAGGCGTCGTAGCAGATCATGGCCATGCGCCCGGAGTCGGCGTGGCCGGCGACCTTCTTGCCGGCGTCGGCGAGGACGAAGTACTTGAGCGACTCGGGCACGCGGGCGGCGAAGGCGTCGGAGAGCTTGGCGTGGTCGCAGATCTCGCGCCTTACCTCGGCGGTCTCGGTCCGGCCGAGGCAAGTGCAGATAAGCGCGGCCTCGTCGTCGTCCACGCCCTCGTCGGCGTCGGCCAGGTAGATGCCGAAGAGCAGCAGGTCGTCGTCGAGCTGGTCGCGCAGGGGCTTCTTGCCGGGGGCGCCGCAGCCGGCGACGTTCGCCGACGCGACGGACGCGCACGCGTCGTGGGCCCGCGCGATGAGGGCCTTGAGGTCGAGCTTCTCCATGACGTCAGCCTTTCCGAACGCGCCGCATATGCCGGGCCAAGTCTAACACCCGCCCACGGGTCGGCAGGCGGGCGGCGCGTCGCTCCGCGACGGGTTGAGGAGCCAGACCCCGCCGCACGCCCGCTACCCGTCGCCGAACCCGTCGCGGCCTTCTCACCTGCCGGAAACCGAGGCGACACACTCGTTTGAGACATTTACACAACATGTGTAATCCAGCGAAAAGAGGCGCCATGGACTACTACCAGCGAGCTTGCGAGCTCAAGGACGAGACGATCGCCAACCGCCGCCACATCCACACGAACGCCGAGGTGGGCCTGAACACGCCCAAGACCTGCGCTTTCGTCATGGAGAAGCTCACCGAGTACGGCCTCGATCCCCGCGCGTGCGGCCACGGCGTGACGGCCACCCTGGGCTCCGGCTCCCCCGTCATCCTCCTGCGCGCCGACATGGACGCCCTGCCCATGCCCGAGGAGTCCGGCGAGCCCTTCGCCTGCCCGGACGGCAAGACGGCCCACGCCTGCGGCCATGACTTCCACGCCGCTATGCTCCTTACCGCCGCGCGCATGCTCAAGGAGAGCGAGGCCGACCTCAAGGGCACCGTCAAGTTCATGTTCCAGCCCGCCGAGGAGACCTTCGAGGGCGCCAAGGACATGATCGAGGCGGGCATCCTCGAGGACCCCAAGCCCAACGTGGCGCTCGCCTACCACGTGGCCGCCGGCAAGATGCCCGTCGGCATCTTCATGTACAACGACAAGAGCACCATGATGTACTCCGTCGACGGCTTCAAGATCGTGGTCCACGGCCGCGGCTCCCACGGCGCCTACCCGCAGAACTCCATCGACCCCATCAACGCCGCCGTGCACATCTACCTGGCGCTCGAGGCCATCATGGCCCGCGAGGTCGACCCCACTAAGGCCGCCATCATGACGGTGGGCCACATCGAGGCCGGCACCGCCGCGAACATCATCCCCGACACCGCGATGCTCGAGGGCACCATCCGCTCCAACGACAAGGGCGCCCGCGAGACCATGGTGCGCCGCATGCGCGAGGTCGCGACCAAGACCGCCGAGGCCTACGGCGCCACCGCCGAGATCATCACGCTCTCCGACGTGGCCCCGCTGATCTGCGACCCCAAGCTCACCGACGAGGTCGTGGGCTACATGAAGGAGCTGCCGATCCCCGGCCTCACGCCCTACCCCGGCATCGAGGCCAGCGCCTCCGAGGACTTCGCCACCATCGCCGAGCAGGTCCCGTCCACGTTCATGTATCTCTCCGCCGGCTACACCGACGAGCGCGGCGCCTACAACGCGCACAACCCGAAGGTCCAGTTCAACGAGGCCGTCTGCGACCAGGGCCCGGCCTTCCTCGCGCACTGCGCCGTCCGCTGGCTCGAGGAGCACCAGGCGTAGGCGCCCGCGCCGTCCCGTGGCGACGCGCATGGCCCCGCGCCCCGCGCGCCGCCCCAACCCCGCCGCCCTTCTTCCCAAAAGAGAAAGGACCCACATATGGCAGATCAAGCCACCAACGCGCCGCAGGTAGCGATCCCGCTGCCGCCTGCAAAGAAGCGCGCCGTCCAGGCCGGGTGCGTCTGCATGATGCTCTCCGTGGCCATGTACGGCCTCGTCTTCGCGACCCTCACCTCGCCCATCCTCGAGAGCGTTGACGCCATGGGCTACGTGAGCCTCTTCACCATCTTCGCGAGCCTGGGCGTGAGCATCATGACGCCCATCGGCGGCAAGCTCGGCGACCTCATCGGCCGCCGCAACATCGTCGTGATCCCGGGCATCATCTGCGCCGTGGCCGGTTGCGCCTTCGCCTTCGTGCGCTCGCTCGTGCCGCTCATGGTGCTGCGTCTGCTCATCGGCTTTGCGCAGGGCGCCTTCACCGCCGCGCCCTACATCATCGCGGGCCTCATCAACGAGCGCAAAGACGTGCCCAAGGCCATGGGCATGCTCGCCACCGCCATTGCGGTCGGCGGCTTCGGCGGCTCCATCATTGCCGGCATCCTTACCGACATGGGGCTTCTCACCGTGGCCATCCTCATGCCCGCCGTGCCGCTGATCGCCGGCGTACTGCTCATCGGACTCAACCTGCCGAACGTCAAGCGCGAGGGCAAGGTCCAGATCGACGTCGCCGGCATCTGCGCGCTCGTCGTGGCCCTCTGCGGTATCCTGCTCGCGCTCAACTTCGGCTCGTCCGTGGGCTGGGGCAACCCCGCCATCATCGGCGGCTTCGTCGTGGGCATCGCGGCCGTCGTCGCCTTCATCAAGATCGAGGAGAAGGCCGTCGAGCCGCTGATCCCGCTGCGCCTCTTTGGCAACCAGCAGTACACGATGCTGCTGGTCATCGGCTTCATCTGCTACTTCTACACCACCGCGATGAACACCTACGCGCCCATCGGCGCCATGAAGGTGCTCGGCGCCTCCACCGGCCTCGCGGGCTCGCTGCAGTTCCCGCGCACCATCCTCACCATGGTGCTGCCCACCGTGGCCGGCGTCTGGGTCGGCAAGAAGTCCGCGAATGCCTGGAAGGCCATGGCCATCGGCACCCTGCTCGTGGCCGTGCCGATGCTCGCGCTCGGCTTCACCAACGCCGCGATGCCCATCGCCGTCTACTTCGTGGCCATCACCGTGACGGGCGTGGCAGAGAGCTTCCGCGCCGTCTCCATCACCCCGACCGCGCAGGCCACCCTGCCCCCGGCCGACATGGGCGTGGGCACCTCGCTCGTCAACTTCGTGAACTCGCTGGCCAACACCATCGCCGCCGCCGTCTTCGGCGTGGCGTACAACCTGAACACCGCCGCCGACCCCACGAACGCCGCGCTGATCCAGAACGGTGTCTGCGCCGTCTTTATGACCGCGGCCGTCGTCACCTTCGTCGGCTTCCTGCTGGTCATCTTCGTGATTCGCCCGAAGCTGCAGCCGAAGGAGATGTAACCGGGGGGCCCGATAGCGCTCGTCAGCCACAAAATAGCGCCCGCAGGCATGGCCTGCGGGCGCTATTTTGCGGCGCAAGGGGCCTCGGGCAGGCCCAGAGTCAGCGAAACGTCGTAAGTGAACATCTTAATTCGGACTGGCCGAGTAGCCAGCGCTTCGACGATCAGTGCGCAAGTTTCTGACCTGCGGAAACGCAAACGGGCATCCAGCGGCTACCCACACCTCCCACAGCAAGATGTTCACTTACGCGATATTCGCGCTACGAGGCTGTCCAAAGCCGATGGACGCCCATCGCATAAAGAGGGACGTTGCGCATCCAATCCTGCTCCCGATATCCCGAGAGCGAGAATCGCACAGCCGTTACCTCCGGATTCTTACTCTTAAAGGCGCGCAGGCTCTTTGCCTGCAGGTTCTCTTCCGCCTTGACCTCGATTGCGTGCGTTCGCCCATTATCTTGGATTAGAAAGTCGATCTCTCCAGAGGAATTCTCGGCAGACCAGTAGTAGGGCCTCATGCCGCAGTCCGAGATGAGCTGTTGGCACACATACTGCTCGGCCAAGGCGCCCTTGAATTCCGTGAATACGACGTCCCCCTCAACAATGCTTGTCGGCTCGAGTCCACTCATCGCGCCGAGCAGGCCAACGTCAGAAAGAAACACTTTAAAAGCCTTGTGGTCGTCATAGGCCGAGAGCGGTACCCCCGGCTTCGTCACGCGCGGAACCTTATGGATCAGTCCTGCCTGCGATAACCATACCAGCGCCTCCTCAAAGTCCTTCGCCCTCGCTCCTTCGCGCACGCGGCCGAACACGAACTTCTTGTTCTCATGCGAAAGGTGCGCGGGAATGGACTCCCAAACCTCCCGAACCCTTGCGTAAAGACGCATCGGAATGTGCTTCGAGAAGTCGCGCTCGTAATCCTGCAAAATCTGGCTCTGCAATCGGCGCGCGGCACGGCAGTCACCCGACTCGACAAACTCCTCCACCACAGCCGGCATTCCACCGACGACGCAGTAACGCCTAAGAGCCTCGATAGATTTCTCCTTGAATGCATTCACGCTGACGGAATCCCCGGAATCGAGAAGCTCTCGGAGCATCCCGTCGCCTGTAGCGTCAAGAAACTCGCGGAAGCTCAAGGGATAGAGATCGAGGCAGTCGACCTTACCCACAGGGAAGCCCGAACCCTCTGCGGCCGAGATGCCCAACAGGGAACCAGCCGCAGAAACGGCGTATTCAGGCGCCTCCTCACAAAAGTACTTGAGCGCCGTGATCGCCTTGGGCACAGACTGGACCTCGTCGAGAACAATAAGGGTGTTGCCGGGCTCTATGCGAATATTCGTCAAAAGCGAAAGACCGTCGATGATTCGCCGAACATCAAAGTCAGAATCAAAGAGAGCACGCGCAGCGGTGTTGGAGTCGAGACTCACATACGCGAGCTTCTCGAACTGAGTGCGGCCGAACTCCTTGAGCAGCCACGTCTTGCCCACCTGACGCGCACCGTTAAGGACAAGGGGCTTGCGACGACGAGCGTCTCTCCATGCGACGAGGTCGTTCATGAGGTAACGGTCCATAAGGGCTCCAAGCTCAATGCTCCGACTGATTTCCGTTGATTATTGCACTTTTACGGCCGTGTTTTTGTGATTTAGCGCACTTTTCTGGCGGAGTTTGGGTTTGCCAATATGAAGCACGACCTGACGCATATAGTCATCCCTCGCACGTGGAAGGTGCGACCTGTCCTCGCCGACGCCCAGAAGGCCCTCGAGGACAGCATCGCTCAGCTCAAGCAGGTCACCAACCCGTCCGAGGCCTTCGTCATCCAGAGGATCACCGGCCTGCCCAACATCATCGCCTCAGTCGCGATTGCTTGTTAAGAAGCAAAAACCGCCCCAGGCTCACGAGCCCGGGGCGGCCTGTTATGTCATGGCATGGGCCGAACCTCACTTGCCCTTATAAATCTCGCTCCGATGCCCGACGGAAAACACCTCAACGATAAGCCGGTCGTCCTCCAGCAGGCAGAGCACGCGGTAATCCCCGACTCGGTAACGCCACTCCCCTGTCCGGTTGGCCGTCAGCTCCTTCCCGTGGACGCGGGGGTCCTCGCAACCCTCGAGGTTTTTACCGATCCACGACAGGATAAGCCTCGCGTCGAACCGGTCCATCTTCTTGAGCTGCTTGAGAGCCGCCTTCGTGTACTCGACTCGCCAGCCCACTAGAGCCCCAACTCAGCCAAAACCTGATCGTGGGTGTAACGGGTGCCGTCGTCCTCGGCAACGGCGGCACGGAGGGCGGCGAGGTCCTCGGAATCCTCGATCTTCTCGAAGACCGCGTCGCGTATGAAGTCGGAGATGGTCTTGCCCTCGAACTTCGCGTACTTGCGCACCACGGCCGCATCCGCGTCGTCGATTCTCATGGTCATCGTGGGCATATATCCCTCCTTCATCAATGTGAATACATCGTATTCTAGCAGTTCTCGAACTCCCGTAAGAATTAAACCGCCATCCTCACGAGCTTTGTCCATCACGGCAAAATTCAGCTGACAACTGAACAAACCTCAGGCCAGGGCACCTATTGTCTTGAACCGTTACCCGATTAGTACCCCCATCGGAAACCTGAACCAACCGCAGCGTACGTATAGTGTTTTCAGTTCCGCTTAAACGACTAAATCGCCGAGGTGACGCCATGGCAGGCACTATGATCAAGATTGTTAGCAACCCATATAAGGAGCAGGTGGAGTTCTTAACACCCACCGGGGATGCCTGGACCGCCATCAACCCAAACAGCCGGTTACTCAGCGAGAAGCTCGTCGGCGGTTTCTTCCCCTTCAAAGCTGAAGAGATCGTACGAACGACCCTCAAGGAGTTCGGAGGCGCCGAGCGGATCCACCTCGTCTTTGAAGGCTCGGACGACGAATGGCGCGAGCTCGAGGCTATCTGAGACAACGACGCCTATTCCGACAAAATCACGGTGGAGCGTGCCGAACGCCGCCTCTCCAACGCCCGCGACATCCTCCCGGAGATCATTGAGGTCTTCAAGGAGGTCAAACCACTCGTAGATAACTCAGTCTCCGACCATACCAAGGTCTCAAGCCATATCGACAAGTTCACCGACGTCTCTAGCGACATCATCCCGCTCTGCGTTCTGGGCAACTACAGCGCCGGCAAGTCCACCTTCATCAACGCGCTTATCGGCATGGAGATCCTGCCCAACGGCGACGAACCGGTGACTGCGCGCGTCTTCCAAATCAAGCGCTCGAAGGACCGCGATCGCGCAATGATCCAGTTCAACTGCGGAGAAAGCCGTTACGTCCTGCGCTTTGACCCAAACGGTCTCATGGAAAACAAGGAGCTCGTGGGAATCGCTCTCTACGACAAGATCGTTGCCAAGGTCGCGAAGGTCGACCCCGGCATGGCCACCCACATGAACAGCGCGCTCAAGGTGCTCAACTCCTACAAGGCAGGCGATGACGACAAACCCATCTCCGACCTCATCAGGCTCGAGGTGCCCTTCGCCGAGTCCGACCCCTGGCCGCACGACCGCGAGTTCGTCATCTTCGACACGCCGGGATCCAACTCGGCGTCAAATGAAGACCACGTCAGGATACTCAGAGCCGCTATGGACGGCCTCTCCAACGGCCTGCCGATCTTCGTTGCCGAGTACAGCTCGCTGGACTCCACCGATAACGAGAAGCTCTACCGGGAAATCGAGCAGATTCCCGCGATCGATGAGCGCTTTGCCATGATCGTCGTGAACAAAGCTGACTCCGCCGACCTCCCCAAGGGCGGATTCGACGAGGACGAGGTCAAGCAGGTCATGGGCTGGTCCATCCCGCGTAACCTCTACGGCCAGGGCATTTACTTCGTCTCTTCGATCCTCGGCCTCGGTGCCAAGATCGACGGCGAGTTCATGAGCGACAACTACGCCGAGAAGTTCGAGGACCAGCAGCGCAAGTATGTCGACCCCACAAGCCGGTTCTATAAGACCCTCTACCGCTACGACATCCTTCCTGGGCAAATCAGTCGCAGGACAAACGAGGAATCCGAGGCGTGCAAGGACCTCCTGCTCGCCAACAGCGGTCTGTTCTGCGTCGAGAACGAGATTCGCCTCTTCGCCGAGCGCTACTCCGCCTACAACAAGTGCAGCCGCTCCGAGGCGCTGCTTCAGGAAATTGTCGACATTACCGAAGAAGAAATCACCGCAGCCAAGCAGGCCGTTGAAGACGAGAAGAAAAAGCGCGAGCAGGAGCTCGATGACGAGAAGAGCGCCCTCATCGACAGGCTCGAGGCTTATGAC
This sequence comes from Coriobacteriia bacterium, assembly GCA_030530145.1. Lineage (GTDB taxonomy): Bacteria > Actinomycetota > Coriobacteriia > Coriobacteriales > Atopobiaceae > Paratractidigestivibacter. The sequence goes on from JAUMVN010000006.1 coordinate 21,958, forward strand.
AAAACTGCTCGCGACAGGGCAAGCAACGAATACCCCGCCGCAGTCAGCGCCGAGCTTAACGTGAGGCAGTGGAACACCAGCGTCGAGGAGCTCGAGCGGCGGCAGCGCTCCATCACCCACGAGAAGCGCGGTGACCTCGGCTGGTCCGAAAGAACAAGCAGCGCCGCCAACGCGCGCGACTCCATCCTCCCCAACCTTATAAATAGGGTTGCCGACTCTGTCCAGGGCGAGGGCAATATTGCCGACCGCGCAACGAATTTCGTGGACGGCATCACAGGCGCTGCCCAAGGCTTCATGAGCGACGCGCAGGATGCAATAAACAAGCAAGCCAAGGTGTTTGAAGCGGAGAAGACGGCAGATAAGAACGCGGCTAATGCCCAAATCGCCGAGGTGGAGAAGAACTACCACGACGCAGCCACGGAAATCGCCAGGGCCGTCGACGACATCTCGCGAGTCTACTGGAACGGCCGCGCCGAGGACTGCCGCGAGACGTTCTACCGTATTGCGACAGCTGACGATACCCCGCTTTCGGACGAGAAACGAAAGGAACTGGGAGAGCTTATCGTCAACTATGAGGCCCTCAACCTCACCAAGCGAGACCGCGCCGTCTTCAACAAGGCCGACTTCACCGAGTTCAGGGTGAATGACCGGGTCATCTTCAAGTCCGACAAGCTGTTCTTGGACAAGGTTGAGGCGAAGTACAACGCCGAGATCAACACCTGCATCAAAGAGACGCGCTTCGCGATGAGGCAAGCGCACGAGTTGGCTTTCAAGGAATGGCTCAACAGGCTCATGGGCCGGATCGTCGGCAACATCGTTGATTACAACCCTGTGCTACGGGGGTACTCGGAGGAAATCAACCGTAAGACGGCAGAGATCGACGCCCTCGAGGCTAAGCTCGCGACCCTTGAGGACCGCAAGAGCTACGTTGCACGTGTCATCGACTGGAAGGACTAGGCGAATCTCATGGGCATAAAGAACGCCATCATGCGCGCAGCCGATAAGGCCGGCAACGCCGTCTCCAAGGTCTCCGCGCTCAGCTCCGCACAACTCAAGGAGATCGACGCCAAGCGAGAGGCCTATCTGGCCGAGAAGCCTTCGCCCGACGATGCCGAGGCGGTTGAGCTCACGAACCGCCTGCTGGCCACCGCCGCCGTCGAGATTCACAACGCCTACTTGCCGCAGCTACGCGACGTTTACTGGCCGGTCGACCCCGCCGTCGAGTATCCCGACGGCTTCGATGCGGACCACAACATCCGCTTCATGAACATCACCAAATGGATTGTCGACCCCGATGAGGACAGCCTCGAAAAGCTCGTGAACGTCTACGACGTCCTGGCCGACGAGGACTGCAACATCGCGCTCGTGTTCAACCGCACCTGTGCGAGCACCAATGTCTACCTAGCTGAAATCGACGTCGACAACACGGGTGACAACATCGACGTGGACAACTTCACACGGCGAATCGCCGATGCCCTCAAAGGCAACTTCCCTGGTTCGGAAATCGGGGAGGCACAACGCGGCACCATACCCTGCCTGCGCGATAGGCATAGCTTCTCGGTAGCAGCAGTTTCCAACGTGCCCACCGAGAAGAACGAGAAGTTCCATACGCAGACCATCGAGAAGGTGCTCGATGGCATCGTTCCGGGTAGCCGTGACGAGGAGTACACGATCGTCCTGCTCGCCACGCCGATTCATGACGTCGAGGAGCGAAAGCTCAGACTGGCGCAGCTGCACAGCATGCTGACGCCGTATGCGTCGTGGACCACGAACTTCACGTACCACCAGAGCGACTCTGTGGGGTCCAGCGCCACCATCGGCGTCAACGCCGGCGTGAGCGCAGGCACGCAGGCGGGGAACAACTCTTCGATCAGCGAGAACAGCCAGGAAACGGATTCGACCAACTCGTCGGAAGCGACCTCAGAAAATGACAGCATCACCGATACCGACACGACTTCGATAAGCCACCAAGAAGGAACTAGCGAATCGATCACCGCAGGCATCAGCTTTACGGAAGGCATACATACAGAAGGTGGTGTCAACGTTGGCCCCATTCACGCAAGTGGCGGCTACAACTTCAGCTCAACTCAGCATGTAGACACGAGCAAGACCACTTCCACATCCGACACCGTCGGTTCTTCTGTCAGCAAAGCGATTTCAAAGTCTCTTGGCAAGACCGTAACCAGCGGCATCGGCAAGGCCGTCTCCAAGGGCGCCTCCGTCACCTCGGGCGTTTCCAAGGCCGTGAACTTCGGCGCCAACATCGGCGGCTCGTTCGCGCGCTCCAGCACCGTCACCGCCACCATCGGCAACGACGAAGGCATCACCCAGACCTTCAAGAACTATGCCATCACCAACGCTCTCGAGATCCTCGAGATGCAGACCAAGCGTTACGACCTCGCCGCAGCTCTCGGCATGTGGGACTTTGCCGCCTACGTGCTCTCTGAGGACCACAACGTAGCCAACAACGTGGCCCACACCTACCTCGCCCTCACCCAGGGCAAAGAGTCCTTCATGTCCCAGGCCGCCGTCAATCTCTGGCGCGGCGACCTAGGCGAGAGGAGCGCCGACGCGGCCGCCATCTGCGGCTACCTGCGCGAACTTCGCCACCCGATCTTCGCGCTCTCGCCGGCGCTTCTCGACGCGCACCCGAGCTTCTCGGTTTACCCCGCCTGCGTCACCGCCACAACGGCCCTCTCCGGCAAGGAGCTCGCCTACTCGCTGAACTTCCCAAAGAAGTCGGTCCCGGGCCTGCCGGTCATCGAGTGCGCGGCCTTCGGACGCAATGTCTCGACCTTCGACGGCACACAGCCCACCTCCGGCCTGCGCCTAGGCAAGGTCTTCCACATGCACCGGGAGGAGCCCGTTAAGGTGCTCCTGCAAAAGGATTCTCTCGCCAGCCACGTCTTCGTCACCGGCTCCACCGGCGCGGGCAAGACGAACACAGTCTGCCGAATCCTTGACCAAGCCCTGGATGAGGACGTCAAGTTCCTCGTCGTGGAACCTGCCAAGGGCGAGTACAAGAGCGTCTACGGCGGCCGCGAGGATGTGCGCGTCTTCGGCACGAACCCTGCTGCCGCTCCCCTGCTGCGCATCAATCCCTTTAGCTTCCCCGACGGCGTCCACGTGCTCGAGCACCTCGATCGCCTGGTCGAGATCTTCAACGTGTGCTGGCCCATGTACGCCGCCATGCCCGCCGTCCTCAAGGACGCCGTCTCGCACTCCTACACCGACTGCGGCTGGGACCTCACGACGTCGACGAACCCCTACGGACCGAATCTCTGGCCGACCTTCGCCGATGTGGCTCGCAACGTCCGCACCATTCTCGACGAGAGCGAGTACGACGCCGAGAACAAGGGCGCCTACAAGGGCTCGTTGCTCACACGCCTGCAGTCGCTCACCAACGGCCTCAACGGCATGATGCTCGTGGCCGACGAGGTGCCCGCCGCGCAGCTCTTCGACGAGAACTGCATCGTCGACCTCTCGCGCGTCGGCTCGGCGGAGACGAAGTCGCTGCTCATGGGTCTTCTCGTGCTCAAGCTCCAAGAGCACCGCATGGCGACGTCCGCCGGCATGAACCTGCCGCTGCGCCACCTCACCGTGCTCGAAGAGGCCCACAACTTGCTCAAGCGCACGTCAAACGAGCAGGGCGCCGAGGGCGGCAACCTCACCGGCAAGAGCGTCGAGATGATCTCCAACGCCATCGCCGAGATGCGCACCTACGGCGAGGGCTTCGTCATCGCCGACCAGGCGCCGGGACTTCTCGACATGGCGGCCATCCGCAACACCAACACGAAATTCATCATGCGCCTGCCCGATCTCTCGGACCGCGAACTCGTGGGCCGTGCCGCCAACCTCAACGACCGCCAGATCACCGAGCTGGCACGCCTGCCCAAGGGCGTGGCCGCCGTCTACCAGAACGATTGGATAGAGCCGGTGCTCTGCAAGGTCGCGAAGGCGGAGGACGGTGCGCCGTGGGTGTACGAGCAGCCGGCGGTGGACGCGGCCGAGCCCAACTCTGCCGATGCCCTCGCCGTAGCGGAGATCCTCGCTCATGGCGAGAAGATCTCCGACGAGAGCCGCCTGCGCGACATCCGCGAGGCCCTTGACCGCCTTGGCCTTGACGCGTCCATGAAGGTCGCGATCCTCCACACCACGCAGAACCCGCCGACCGAGCCTCGCATGACCAAGCTGGCCCCGATGGTAAGCGCCCTCTTCCCGAGCGTTGCCGACGCGGCAAGAGAGGCTCTCGCCCGCTCCAAGGAAGCCGAGCAGTGGACCCGCGCAGCCGAGGCGGCGCTGCGCGCAAGCATCGACGCCGAGCTCGACGGCGTGGTCCGCCGCGTCATCATCCAAGGTGTCATGACCGACCTTCTCCACCTCCAGATGCGCGACGAGAAGGCCTTCAGCGACTGGTACCGGAACGGAGGGTTGGCCTAATGGAGCTTGGAAAGGCAGAGATCAAAGAAACACAAGGCGATACCCCTGAGCTCGGCTTCGACCCCGATCAGCTCATCAGCGGCAACGAGGTCGGCGAGAATGAAGAGCCGGAGGGCGCCGATACCCCCGAGGTCATGGATGTCTCCGAAGTCGACGTAAACCCCGAGACGGTGCTCCACGACCCCGAGCAGCTCGCCGCGCCCGTCGAGGGCCTCGAGCAGACCCAGCAGGGTTTCGAGCAGCTAGACAACGGCAACACGCTGTTTGACCACCCATACGAGACGGGAGCGACCCTCAATAGCAATCAGGGAAAAGCCGTTCCAGGCTTTGTCGGAACCTGCGGCCTCGTTTCCGCCGAGAACGTCTGCAAGCTTGCCGGCAAAGACATTAGCGAAGCCGATGTCGTCGGCATTGCCCGCGAGAACAAAGACTGCAAGCACCACTTCTGGTGGCCAGCGGAAGCGAACGGCGCAACAAATGCCTACACCATATGCGACGTCCTAAGTCATCTAGGAATCGGGGCATCCATCGACGCTTCGTGTTCAATTGCCAAGATGGCAGATTCAGTCGAATCGGGCCATGGCGTCATCGCCCTTGTCGATGTCGGCGAGTTCTGGCCCGACGTCGGCCAGGATGGCGGCCACGCCGTGACGGTAACGAGCGTCGAACGAAACCCCGATGGAAGCATCGCGGCGCTCTACGTATGCGACTCCGGCAGGAAAGGGGAACAGCCCTGCAGAAGAGCCGAGCCCGATCTATTCAATGAGTCGCTTTATTGCGCCGTCGTGACCGACGACATCGTCAGGTAGGAGGAGACGTGCGGACCTATAAGGATTTTAAACATGTCGTATGGAGAGCGCTGCCACTAGGGCATGTCATCTCGCTACCAATCCCCATTATGCGAAACGACGCCCTGGTAGACGTCGTGTTTAGCTATGTGAACGACAGCACCACGCTCATCCCGAGCAAGCCACTACTGATCATTGAGACAGATCTTGAAAAGGCCGAAGCCCATTACAGCGAAGCCGAAGGAGCCTTCCCCGACATCACCTACGAGCCCGCTCCATACGAGGCGGTCGAGTCATACAAGGAAAAGACCGCCGAGGCCAAGTCGCTCTACGCCGAGATACGCGAGGAAGCGGTGCGCGGCGAGGTGGGCCCTGCATCCCAACATTACGCTGAGCTCGTCTGGTCTGTGACGCAAAAGCCCCTGCGCCCCTACTACCGCGCCCTCTCCCCCGCTCTATTCGCCAACTGCCAGTAAGGAGGCCGCCATGGCATTCAGCGAGACAAACTCCGAGGTCTCCAAGACCCTAGAGACAAGCAAACTCGACATCGACGCCGACAAACTCATCGGCTCCGAAACCAAGGAGTCCAAGATGGAAGCCGGCGACGTCAAGAACCACGAACCCGTTGACCCGGACAAGCTCATAGAGCCGGCTCAGCGCGAACACTTTGACGACAATGGCGAACTCTACAGAGCGGGTGACGACTTACTCCCAAATAAGGCGTACGAGCTCAATGGCTACACATATCACACCGACTCCCACGGCAGAATCAAATCTGCAGAAGGTCAGCTCCATATAGACAACTCCCCGCGCAAAAACATTTCATCGTCAATGGAATCTATTGGTAAAGGCGACCAGCGAGAAAGCGACCAGCGCGGTCACCTCATTGCCGGCCGCTTTGGAGGAAGTAACGGCCTTGAGAACATCGTTGCAATGGACGGCAGAGTCAATCAGGGTGACTACAAGACCATAGAAAACAGGTGTGCCAAGGCTCTTGAAGCAGGGAAGGACGCATACATGAAGGTCGCCCCCAAATACGAGGGAAGCTCAAACCGCCCGACCGCCTTTCGCGTTACGTACGTCATTGATGGCGAAAAGACCGTTGTCACTCTCAAAAATGGAGGAGGCTTCCAGAAATGAGCAGCAGGAACTATTATCAAGAATTATTCGACCTGCTTCAGCCCTATTTGCCCGCAGGTTGGAAGCGAGCCGTTCTCTATGCGGAGTATGGGATTGCATCCTACTCAATCGAGTTCTTCGTCAAGACGGCAAGCGGCAAGTATGTCAAATGCTTCGATCTCCCCGGCGTCGACGAAGAGGCGCTGGACGACACGTTTGATGAGATGAATGAGGTCTACTCGGTCTTTCGCGCCGAGCTGCCAGGTTCATCCCTTTGGTCAAACGCGACCATTGCAATCAATGCCTCCGGAAAGATGGATGCCGACTTCGATTACACCGACCTTCAGGAAAGTGGCTATAGCTATAAGCAAACCTGGAAAGCAAAGTATCTGATTTAGTCTTCCTGAAACGGTATCTACAGATACAGCCAGAGGGCACAGGGAACAAACCTGGTGCCCTCTGGTCAACAGGTTATTAATCCCGGTGAGGTTTTCAGAGTCTTATCGGTGACCCCAAATCAGCTCTAATCCATGCGGCGCCCCAGTAGTAATCCAAGATCCATCAGCCATTACGATAAGGCCGTCCTTTACGCCAAGGAACGCTGTCTCGCATCGCGCATCCCTCTCTACGCCGGAAACCAGATGCACCCGAGCGGCAGAATATTGCGCGTCTCTTCGTCAGCATTGGCGTAGTTCTCAACGTAAAGGCGCACGAAATCATCGATCATCGACCAAACGGATCGGCCGCGTCGCGCGCATGGCCTCGACCTTCGCATCCTTCGAAAAACCGCCGGTAGAAATATAGAGGCCGCGCTCATCTCCGTGTAGGCCAGCCATGAAGGAGCGGATTGCCGGTGCACCCATGGCACCCTTACGATGCTTGACCTCCGCCACCACGAGCGGGTGCTCGAGGCCGAGGGCATCTAGCGAAGCCTCAACATCACGCCCGCCGTCGGGCCCGGGCCCCGTCACGCTGGCATGGTAACCCATAGCGCGGAGAAGACCTGCAGTCAGAGTTTCCATATCCGACCACGATAAACGTGTCACGCGATCCTTAATCGCCTCGATGCCGTCGTCAGGCAAGCTGTACTTCGGCACCTCGGCTTCCACTAAGCCCCTGGCGGGCTCCACGGAGACTTGCGGCTTCTTCTTGCCCATTGCGACCTCGAGGTCCTCCATAACCTCATCGCTAATCGTAAAGACTGTAAGGATGCTGCCAAGAGAATTCCGGGACGCAAGGGGGGAGGTCGTCGCGCTTGGCGACGCCGCGCCAATTGACCTTGCGCCAATAAGTACGGCCGTCCGCATCTGGCGAGTACGTGCAGGGCCCGGCGATAATACCAATGTGATAAATCCGATCGGGCCCGTTGTACATAACGACAGTAGAGCCCTCAACAACATCATGGCCAAAGTGAAAGACCTGGCTAGCCCCTGCGGCAAGTTTGCTCTTACTGAACGAAGGGGTGGTAGCAGAGTAGGAGTCGAAGATCTCCTCGTACGTCATGGTGTCGATATTGCCAGTATTAATATCCCAACCTACGCCGATACAGCCTTTTTCGAACCAGTCTTCCGCATATACGCCATTGTGGCCAGCGCGAATCATCCAAGCTTTCATATCGGACGCTCCTCGTCTCTGTAATATGCGTGTCCATTAATATTAGCTCTCGCAGATAATGAGGCCATCACCATCGCTTTCAAACCGCTCAAGGAGGGAATGCAGGGACTTCGGCTCGAACATTTCGGGGCACGCACCCTCGAGCCTGCTCTGAAAAGCGTCGTGGAACTTGGAGTCCCTGACGAGCTCGAGGCAAAGCTTGTCAATCTCAATTTGCCGCCCTGTCTTCTCATCGTCTGTGAGTTTCTTGCTAGAAGTGTTCTTCCCGTAAGGCCCAGCCCCTTTAAGCCGCCCTATTTCATCAAACAGTTCCTTATTGGTAGCCTGCGCAGCATCATCAAAGCTCGCTCTGAGCAACGCAATCCACGGCCCTGAATCTGCTTTTATATACTTCTCATTCTAATTTGAGCCGTAGAAGTCACGATAGAACGCGCCCATCTTCTCGTATATGCCGCGGTCAAGGCCGATTACGCTTGAGCCGAAATGTACAGCTACGACATCGCCGCCAACCCGAACGTCCATTGTCACATCGGCCCGCTCGCGCAACTCAAAGAGCCGCACTATATTCTCGTAGTGAGCAGCCAACGAAATGTTAGGATCAGAAAACAAGATAGCGGTGCCCTTAGAAGGCGGGTCAACCTTCGAGATGCGCCATTCTTTGTCCTGACTCGCGCCACTCGACGGCTTGCAGAATTCAGATGTAATGACATAACGGCTGATTGATGGCCCGAAATATATCTTGTTGTCATAGCAAATATGCCCAATGGAGCTCAGTTGATCTTTGGCATGCTCAAGCGAATCTCGCTTTATTTTCCCTGCCGAATCTTTACTCCACGACGTCCCTTTAGCCTCAAGCAGATAAGCGCTCGTATGACCTTTGTTGAATCCCACGAAATCCGGTGTAAAGCAACTCGCATTGACTCTGCCAAGCACGATAGAAGAATCCTTGGCATGAAGAAGAGGGTCGAGACCCATTAGCTTTTTATTTTCGCCAACGACACGAGCGGCCACCATTCCAGCAAAATAGGACAGTGAGGATTTGATCGACGGCTCCGCCATCGTATATCCATCGTTGGCGACATACCGCGAATTGCTGCAAGCAAGAATCATGCCAACAAGACTCTCGTAGAACTTCTTTTCGCAGGGCCCCGCTTGTCTACCGTTGAAATTGCAGAGCTTAACCGCAACCTTATCGATTTCGCCGCGAGATATCAGGCAACTTTTATATGCGTTTTCCCAAACTTTTCTCTTATCAGCAGATAACTTGTCTTCGAATTTGTCAAATTCCCTGAAGTAAACCTCACTCATTTAGAGCCCCTTCCATTAGCCGAGTCGCCGGCCTTCTGGGACGCAGTTTGCAGGCAATATACATAAATCGGCGGATACGGTTGCCGGATTACTACAAAGGTCATTCTTCTTTCTTGTCAGCCAACTTGACAAGAAATTGCAATTCTTACCATGTTGGTTGACAAGAGCTCAGGTCTTCTTGCCGTCCAGTATGGCAAGATGTATGGTCCCCGCCACAGGCTACGCAAACGGCAACGATACGACAGGACCGTTTCGCAGACAATCTCCCACCAGCACGTTTGGAAGCCAACGCATGCAGCTGCCAAACATCACCCTTAAACCCTGACTACGAACGACTCCGGCAGCCTCTCCTGCTCCATGAACGAAACTGCATACCAAGGAAGATACGTCACGCGACCGTCCTTCTCCACGTTCCCGCTGCACAAGACAACGGCTCGTTCAAGCCCCCACTCCTCAACGTCCATCAGATTGTCCAGGGCACGGTGAATCTTGAAGTCCGAGCCTGACTTCGCCTCCACGGGCAGGACAACCGAGCCGCGCTGCAGCACAAAATCGACCTCGCCGACCTTCGATTTGTCGTAGTAGGACAAGCTAAAGCCATGGGCAAGAAGCTCTTGCGCCACAACATTCTCGAGAAAAGACCCTTGGTTGATCGAGAGGTCGCCTTGAATGATGTCGAACTGAACCGCGCCCACCGAAGCGGCGCTCAACAGCCCGCAGTCGCAGAGGAAAAGCTTAAACAGGTTGTGCTGCAGATTAATCTGCAGAGGCACGGTCGGCGCGCTCACGTTATAGCACGGCAAAGCGACGCCGGCGTCCGCCAGCCACATGAAGTCGCTCTCGTAGCGTTCCATCCGGGCGGTCTTGGCAAGGTCGCTCAGCTTGAAGCGACGGTTCTTCTTATCCAGCTGAGCCGGAATAGAGTCGAATATGGCGTTGACGTGCACTTTATTGGGCGCGTACTTAGACACATCTTGGCGGTAGAGGGTCAAGATGCCCCGCTGAACCTCCAACACGCGCGCCAGGTCGCCTGTGTCCACATAAGCCTGAACCGCAGCCGGCATACCGCCCACCGCCATGTAAATGCGGAAGGCCCTTATAAGGCGGTCGTTGATGGCGGGCAGGACCGGCTCCTGCGCCTCGCAGGCGCGACGTGCCTCGTCGAGAACCTCGGGCCGAATCCCGGCGGCCACTGCGAACTCGGCAAACGTGAGCGGGTAGGCGCGCAGTTCATCCTCGTACCCCACCGGGAGTGAGTCGACGTGCTGGTATGTCACGCCAAGAAGAGAACCGGACTCTACGTAGTCGAACCTGCCGTCGTCCACGAGGAACTTGATCGCCGTGCGCGCCCGGGGACACTCTTGAATCTCGTCAAAGAAAATCAGCGTCTTGCCGGGGATCAGCGCCGTCCCGGAATAAGCGGTCAGACCCAAGATGATCGCGGCCGCATCCAGGTCGCCCTCGAAGATGGACTTGGCGCCCGGTGTCTTGACGAAGTTGACCTCGAGAAACACCTCGTAGCATTCGGCGGCAAACTGCCTCACGGCAAAGGTCTTCCCGACCTGCCGGGCCCCGTCGATGAGAAGGGCCTTATGAGCTGGACGGTTTTTCCAGTCTTTAAGTTGCTGAAATAGTTTGCGCTGAATCGCCACGATAATTCACCTCTGCATTTAGGCAGGTCAGAAGGTCGTTGCGACGTATTTTATCGTATTTAGACCGCACTCTGCGACGTGTTTCAACGGTTTTAGTACCTGTTTTGCGACGTATTTCGGCTGAATTTAAGGGCTTCCTGCGACGTATTTTCACGGTGAGCAACCAGCCCACGTCGTATGCCTTCATCGCGCGCAGAAACCGTACCCCCACCTCCAAAAGCACGATGAGGAAATCATTTCCTCAGCCGTGCCGACTCTCCTTTCCTTTCTTTCCTAGTTTTTCCTATTTTTCCTATTTGCCAATTACCTGCGGAAACGGCACCACAATCGACTCCGTAAGCGAACCGCCCTACAGGATCTCCCACCAACCCGTGCGGGGACTGCCAACGCGCCGGATCAGCCCTGCGTCGCGCAGCGCGGCGATATACCGGGCCACGGTCGCCGTGGAAACACCTAGCTCCTTGGCCATTCTCGACTGCGTCATCGACGGGTCCTCGCGTAACAGCGTCAGAACCGATGCAGATGAAACCTGCCCCGGCTCCGCCGAAACGATTTCGGGCTCCGAATCCGAAGCCGCAAACCCAGCGTGGCAGTGCAGAGTTGTCAAGAAGTACAGGCGGTCGTCGTCGGTCTCAAAGAGCGGGTCGGGTGAACCGTTGTTTCTCATTGAGCGGAGGATTTTTGAGATGCCTGTGTTTCTACCCTCGGTGAGACGCAGCTCCTTAAGAAAGTCACCCACCCGGCGGTTACGGTACCGGCGAGAAATGGCCCTGTACGTGCGCAGACCTTCACGGCTGATGGAACGATCTGCCCCGGGATAGCTCAGGATCTCGATTCTGTCGGGCAGCACGCGGACCTCGACCGGCTCGCGGACGTCATACCCCTTGTGATACACGGCATTGGCCAAAGCCTCCTCGACGGCCCCGAACGGGTAGTTGAAGAACCTGAGCGACTCCGCCTTATCGCCCCTTTTGACGATTGTCTCCTTGATAACGGAGTTCTGTAGATACCGCAGGGCGTCGCGAAGCTGCTGGTCAAGAGGCCCGATGAACGTGCTTTCGATGATTCTGTCCCCGCCAAGCCCCTCCGGGAACTCCACGACGTCGATCTGCGCGCAAGGGAAGAAGCGTCTCGGGTCGTCAGAGAAGAAGAGAAGGCCGACGTTCTTCGGCTTGAGGTACTCATCCGGCCCCGCCACGATATCCATCCTGCGGCAAAGGTCCTTAAACGGCAGAGAGTCTGCCTCCGTATACAGGTCGCTCCCCACCTCCCTGAGAAATGACTTGATCAGCGTAGGGTTCAAATCCTCAAGCACGGCAGCATGGTTAGGCCTGTCATCAAAGGGCACGTTGTTCGCTAAGGTATAGAGATCGCGCAGTTCCTCGCCGCTCGGCTCGATCGTGCTCGCGAGTTTGCGGATGTAGCACACCCGGGCCTTCTCGCCCTTGGACATGGAGCGCGGGCAGGAATAGGGGCGCACACTTCCTCCGGGACACCAGGCGATGATCAGCTGTTTCCCTTCGAATTCGGCGACGTCGACGATCGGCATGTAGTCTGGCGAGATGCGCTTGCAGCCGTTAAGCATGTCTTTGAGGATTCGGTCGACCGCCGCCGGACCGACACCGACGACTTCACGCGAGCCGTCCTCATTCTCGCACACACCGATGATGAGGTAACCGCCGCCCCAGTTATCCAGATCATTCGCGAAGGCGCAGATGGTCTTGAGCGAGGCGGCAGCGTCCCAAGTCTCCTTGAGCTCAATACGCGCATTCTCGATAACTCCGCCCTTAAGCAGGGATTCTGCGCTGATAGGAATAGCCATCGATGCTCCCAATCGCTCGCTGGTTTTATCATTATCGTCATTATAATCATTATCATCATCACTATCAAGGTGATAACAAACCGTGGCCAACGTACGGCCGAGTTATGCCCCGCACAACGACCTCGACGCCCGGCCGCGCCCCCGCCGCGTTACAGTAATACGAACAACCCTCACCGGAAGGACCCCCATGAAGCTGTTCGCTTATTCCCTGCGCGAGTACGACGAGCTCGCGTTTCTCGACGCCCAGGCCGCCAAGAACGGCTTCGAGTACGGCTGGACGAGCGAGTACCCCACGCTCGAGAACGCCAAGCTGGCACAGGGCTACGACGCGCTCACCATCATCACGAACCCGATGACGCCGGAGCTGCTCGCCCGCTACGCGCAGATGGGCATCCGCGGCATCGCCACGCGCTCCATCGGCTACGACCACATCGACCTCGGCGCCGCCCGCGACCTCGGCATCCGCGTGGCACACGCGGCCTACCCGCCCGACGGCGTGGCGGACTACACCGTCATGCTCATCCTCATGGCGCTGCGCAAGGCCAAGCTCGTGGACGCCGCGGCCTCCTACCAGGACTTCGAGCTCCGCGGAAAGATCGGCCGCACGCTCGGCTCCTGCACCGTGGGCGTCGTGGGCACCGGGCGCATCGGCGAGGCGGTCTGCCGCAGGCTCGCGGGCTTCGGCGCGCGCGTGGTCGCCTGCGACCCCTACCCCAAGGCTGCGCTCGCCGACGTGGTGGACTACGTCGAGCTCGATGAGCTTCTTGCCTGCTCCGACGTGGTCACGCTCCACGCGCCGGGCCTGCCCGAGAACGACCACATGATCGGGGCCGGCGAGCTCGCGCGCATGAAGGACGGTGTTGTCATCGTCAACGCGGCGCGCGGCGCGCTTATCGACACGGCGGCCCTCATCGACGCGCTCGAGTCCGGCAAGGTCGGCGCCGCGGCCCTCGACACCATCGAGAACGAGGCCGGTCTCTACTACCTCGACCGCAGCCGAGACGTCCTTCCCAACCGCGACCGCTCCGTCCTCATGGCCTTCCCCAACGTAATCGTCACGCCGCACATGGCCTTCTACACCGAGGAGGCCGTCGACCACATGGTCAGCAGCAACGTCGAGGCGCTTCTCGCCTTCGACCACGGCGAGGACTCGCCGTTCGAGGTCAAGTAACGACACCTCAGAGCATAAGGCGGGCGGCGAGAAGGACATTCTTCTCGCCGCCCGCCGTATTTGTTAGAGCCAGTTAAGTGTCCGGCCGTCCCCCCTACCCCTTGAGCCAGGTGCAGTCCGCCACGCTGTAGAGCGGGACGAACGGCAACAGAATCGGGGTCTTCTTCACGTAAACCTGGTACTCGGGGTCGGCGCCGTAGTTCTTGTTCTGGCGCAGCTCGAGCCGGCGAGCGCCGCCGAACATGACGTAGACGATGCCGACCCAGCCCACGATTGCGGCCGCCCACTGCCATGCGCCCGAGCAGGCCGTCGCGCCGGAGACGAGCATACCCGTCCAGGTCAGGACCTCGCCCAGGTAGTTCGGGCAGCGAACGAACGAGTAGAGGCCCTTATCGCAGAAACGCCGCGGGTTCACGCGCTTCTGGGCGGTCTTCTGCAGGTCGGCGGCCGATTCCAGGACGATGCCGGCGACCATGAGGCACGCTCCCGCAACGGCGCATGCGTCGTCGCCGCAACCGTTGGTCAGGCGCCAGAGCACAGGGCTCGCCTCGCAGGCGTAGAGCAGCGCGCACACGGCCCAGATCACGGCCTTGAGCGGCGCCGACATCCCGGAACCGTCGTTGACCTGCGTCTTCATCACGTGGTTGTACGCCGCACTCTTCTTCTCGCGAACGGCCAGGTAGATGCCGAGCCTAAGGCCGTAGACCACGAGCATGAGGCAGATGGCGAGGCTCGCCGGCCCGAGCTGGCCCGCGAACATCGCGATGAGCGCTGCGCCGATAGCCGCCATCGAGAAGCCGTACCCCAGCGAGATGAACCAGACGAACTTCTTCCAGCCGATGGAGCTCACCAGAAGCCCGATGCCGAACAGAACCCAGAACTGCATTGCATGCCTCCAAACTTTGGTTGCACCAAGTATGCGCTCTCGGCGGAGTAGTATTGAACTCGGTTCAAAATTGATGGCGAGAGAGACACGGGATGAGCAAACAAAACACACACCGCGGAACGGACGAGAAGGCGACGGCCGGCAGCGCAGAAGCAGCCCGGAAGAGCGCAACCAACGACCTGCCCGAGGGCTTTACCCTGGCCCTCGCGCTCGTGGACGCCGTGCCGGTGGCGCTCTTCTGCGCGAGTGCGGTCGTCTTCGGGGCCCGTGCCGCGAGCCCGGTCTTTATAGCGGGCGCCGTCCTCACGTTCGCGGGCGGCGCGGGAAAGGTCTGCTGGAAGCTCCTCATTGCCGTCGCGAGGCGCAACGTCGCCTGGCTCGGCAAACAGATGCGCTACGTCATGCCGGCGGGCTTCGTGCTCATGATCGCAGGCGCCGCGATCAGCCACGAGCAGGTCGCAGGGCTCGTCGCGGCCCTTGTCCGGCTTCCGTCGCTCGCGCTTCTTCTTGCTTGGGCCGCCTGCATGTGCGCCATGGGCTACCTCGCCGGCCACCTGGACCAGGCGGATGCCCGTTCCAACTGGACCGAACAGCTCGTGAACGCCTGCGGCCAAGCCGCCCTTCTCGCCGCGCTCCTGCTCGCGGGGTAGGGCACTAAAGAATAAGGGCGAGTTACCTCGCCCTTAAAGTTAAATTCGCGCTTGGAATGGCGAAACACTCACTAGTAACTTTCTTGCTTAGGGCCAAGAGAAACCCGCTTGAAAATCTCTCGCTTAAGGCCGAGATATGGCTAGAAAGAGTATAGATCTAATCCGGCTCATACCGTGATGAGACTCCAATGAAAAACGACCATCACCGCTACTCCCCCACCAGCTCGGCGAGGAAGACGTTCAAGGTGTCCACTTCGGGGCAGCAGAACTTGGCCGTGCCGGGCTCGTTGCCGGGAACCACGCCGCCGTAGCGCAGGATGTCGATGTAGGGGAAGCCCACGTGGCAGGCCATGGGACAGAGCCGTCCGCGGTCACGGTCGAAGTCGAAGACGTCACCCGGCTTGTGGCCATGGTGGCAACGGCACTCCCCCAGCTGGTCCACACAGGTGATGCGGATGCGAGGCCGCTTGCCGCGCGGGGCGCCGGCCGGCTTTTGGGCAGCAGGCACCGCAGACGCCACGGCGTC
>JAUMVN010000006.1:38033-63506 GCA_030530145.1 Coriobacteriia bacterium
CGCGCGGGGCGCCGGCCGGCTTTTGGGCAGCAGGCACCGCAGACGCCACGGCGTCAGCCGAGGCATCGCCGACCGAACTGCAGGCGCTACTCACCGTCGATCACGTCCAAGCACGCCTCGATGGGCAGGCCGGCGGACTTGTCCTCCTGGTCGGCATTGCGGGCGATAAGCTCGCGCACCACGCGCGCCGCGTCTGCCGTCGCGCGCTCGAGCGTCCAGCCGCGCATCACGCGGCCGAGCAGCACGCTGGAGAACGTATCGCCCGTGCCGGGGAAGTACACCGGGATCATGTCAAACGGCACGGTGAAGTACTCGCCCGCCACGTGATCGTAGCCGACGATGGCATCCGCGCCGTCGACCTTGCAGCTCGTGACCACCACGGACTTGGCGCCCAGGCGGCGAACACCGAGCACGAGGTCGCGCGCCTCGTCGGCGCTCATCTCGCCGCCCATGGACGTGCCCGTGAGCAGACAGGCCTCGGTGTAGTTGGGCACGGTGTAGTCGGCGCAGGCCACGAGGTCGCGCATAAGGCCGATGGTCGTCTCGGGCACGCCGGCGTAGAGCTTGCCGTTGTCGGCCATGATGGGGTCGACGAAGACCTTGGTGCCGCGCTCGGCGCGCGCATGGCAGAAGTCGGAAATGATGCGCGTCTCTTCCTCCGAGGCGATGAAACCGGTGGAGATGGCGTCGAACTCGAAGCCGAGCTCCTCCCAGATGGTCAGGCTCTGGCGCACGTACTCCGTCGTGTCGTGGATATAGAACTTGGGGTAGTTGAGCGTGTCCGACACGAGCGCCGTCGGCAGGTTGTGGATGCGGTAGCCCATGTGCGAGAGCACGGGCAGCATGGCGGAGAGCGCCACCTTGCCGTAGCCGCACATATCGTTGATCAACAGGAGCTGGGTGTTCTTCATCGGTTTCCCCTCGAGGTCGCGCGACGCCTCCCGCGCCGTCGTCGAACTAGTCTAGCGCAGCTGGCAAGAAGCGCTTCTCGCCAGCCGGAATCGGGCACGAAAGGGGCCCTCTATGCCGCGCTTCAGATCTCTACCGCTCCAAAACGACATTTCCAACCCTATAAGAGCCTCAAAACTGCAATCCAGAGCGGTACAGATTCGCGCGGCAGCTCATTGGCCAAGAAGCCCGCCGAAGCCGGAGGCGGCGTCTAGACGCCGTAGCATTCCAATGGCACCTCTTCCTCGATGGGCTGCGCCGCCAGGATAAGCGGCTCATGGTCGCGAGGCACGCCGAACGCATCGAGCAGCCTGCCGAACCGCCACGGATTCGCCACGTCATCGGGCGAGAAGCGCACCACCGAGTCGCAGCTCGCCGTGATCCGCGACTCTCGCTGACGCTCCGCCCGCAAGACGTCGAGCGCAGACCTGCCGCGCGTCATTTCGGGGTTCACGTACTTCTCGCCGCCGTCGAGCTCGCCAGCGACCACACGGCCGCCCGGAAGACGCCAGAGGAAGTCGATGAAGTAAGTTCGGCCGTCAACCGGGTCCTCGATAGGAACCTGCAGCTCAGGCCCCGCAAAGCCGAGCTCGTGCATCGCGGCGCGCGCAATCGACTCCCCTCCGCTGCAAGAGCCGCCGTCTGCGAAAGCCGCGACCTCCCGCGCGCGATGGATGCCGTGGACACCGTATTTATGGCCATCCAGATACTGAAAAAGCTCATCCTTGGAGAAAAGCCCGTCGTGCAGCATGCCGTCTACGATTGCGACCGCATCCCGGAACGGCAGCGACCTCGCGCAGTCGAGAGCCGTCCGAAACGCGTCTGTGACGCGGAGCCCGGCAAGGTCAATCCCCGCCGCTTCCTCCTCGCAAACATAGACGCCGCGAACCTTGTTGCCGCAGAAGTGCCTGGACCCGTTGTCGCTCACGACCTCAAGCGTATCGAGCAGGCCGTACGAGACAGGCGCACCGTGAACGAGCGCAGCGCTCGGCCCGGCGAACACCCACTGCAAGCGCAGACGCGCCAAGCCGCGCATCTTATGCAACGCCCTCTCGTCAGGCAAGAGGCCCTTCCAGTAATCTTGCCGAGCATAGAGCCGCGGGAGCGGGCGCACAAGCTCGCCTTTGGCAAGGCGCAGTTCAAGCTCCCTGCGCGAGGCGTTCCCGCCCGCCTCCAGGCACGCACGTCTCGACTCCGCCTCGTCCAACGAGGCCCGCACACGATCGTCGACCGACTTCGACATCCGCCCGCCCCTCTCTGCCGCGCCAGAAGCGGAGCCAGAATCTCTACCGCTCGAGAATGCGGTTTTCGCCCCTCAAAGGGCCTCAAAACTGCAATCTGAAGCGGTAGAGATTGCCCACCTCACGGCGACACCGTCCAAACCAGAACGTTTGTTGCCGTATAGTAGCACAGTAAGAAGAACAGCCGTTCGGCTAATTCGTCTGAATTATTCCGCTTCCAGGAACGCGCCGGTCTGGCGGCTCCAAAGGCCGGCGTACTCGCCGCCGGCGGCAACCAGCTCGTCGTGAGTGCCGTCCTCCACGATCTCGCCGCCGGAGAGGACCACGATCCGGTCGAGCGACGCCACCGTGGAGAGACGGTGCGCGACCACGATGCTCGTGCGCCCGCGCATCAGGTTCTCGAGCGCCTTCTGGACCAGCGCCTCGGACTCGGAGTCGAGCGCGCTCGTGGCCTCGTCGAGCACGAGGATCGGGCAGTCCGCCAGGATCGCACGGGCGATAGCCACGCGTTGGCGCTGCCCGCCGGAGAGCTTGACCCCGCGCTCCCCCACCATGGTGTCCATGCCCGCCGGCAGCCGGTCGATGAACTCGGTCGCGCAGGCGAGCTCGGCCGCGCGCCTGACCTCGTCGTCGGTCGCGTCCGGGCGCCCGTAGGCGATGTTCTCGCGGATAGAGCGGTGGAAGAGAAGCGCCTCCTGCGGCACGTAGGCCACCTGGCGGCGCAGACTCTGCTGCGCGCAGGCGCTCACATCCTGGCCGTCGATGAGCACGCGGCCGTCCTGCACGTCGTCGAGGCGCAGCAGCAGCTTGGTAAGGGTCGTCTTGCCAGAGCCGGAGCGCCCAACCAGACCGACGCGCTGACCTGCGGGGATATGCAGCATGAGGTCGGAGAAGACCTTCTCGCCGGCCGCCGCATCGCGGTAAGAGAAGCCCAGGTGCTCGAAGTCGATGGCGCCCGCCGTCACGCGGAGCTCGGGCGCATCGGGCGCGTCCGCCACGAGCAGCGGCTCGTCGAGCACGCGCGTCATCTCGGCCGCATCGCCCAGGGCGCGGTTGATGCGCTGCATCATGGAACTCACGTAGTTGAGGCGCATCGTGAGGTTGTACGTGTAGGTGAAGATCATGACCAGCGTGCCCGCCGAGATGCCGAACCAGGCGTTGCCGCCCGCCACGAAGACCGAGACGATGCCCATGGTGACCACGATGAGGCCGCTCGTGGTGAAGTTGCGGCGCATCATCGCGCGCATCGAGACGGTCTCCGCCTCGCGCGCCTCGCGGTCGGCCGCGTCGAAGAGCTCGCGCTCGAAGTCCTCGCGGCCGCAGGTCTTGACCGCCAGGATATTCGTCACAGCATCGGAAAGCACGCCCGAAAGGCGGTTCTGCGCCTTGGACGTGGCAGCGGAGAGCGGCAGGATACGCTTGTACATAGCCCAAACGAACGCCAGGTAGACGGCCATAATGACCACCAGGATAACCGTGAACGCGGGCACTGCCGGCGCGAGCACCGCCACTGTGCACACGACCGATGTGACGGTGGGGATAAGCGAATAGACGCAGACGTCCACGAGCGCCGTGTAGCCGCCGGTAAACCGGCTCGTCTGGCTCACGAGCGAGCCGCCGAAACGGCTGGTGTGAAACGTCATCGACTGATTCGAGAGCGTGTTGAAGCACAGGCGGGAGAGGCGGTAGTTGCCGTTGATCTCCAGCTTGTAGACGGTATAGTCCTGCAGCTTCGAGAGCACCTGCCCCACGAGGTTGACCAGGATCAGCGCCGCGACATAGGGAGAGAAGACCTCGACGACCTGGTCGACCGGCACGGGCGACGCCTGCACGCGGTCGACGATGAGCCCCATCACGTAGGTGTTCGCGAACGTGAGCAGAAGGATATAGCCAGTCGACGTCACGACGGAAAGAAGCGCGATCCCCGGCTGCTCCCGCGTGACGTCCCAAAAGCGCGCGAGCGTCCGCCGCACGGTTACGGCATCCAGCTTCGAGGTCATTCTCTGCGACATCGGTCTCCTTTGGTCATACGGGCAACGCACTTGCGCGTCGACGGAACGCCGCGCTTCTTAGCTGGTCGCGCTTCTCGGCGCGCCAAGAAACTCTACCGCCCCAAAATGCAATTTTCGACCCCCTGGCAGGCCAAAAAGTGCATTCTGGAGCGGTAGAGATTTCAGGGCAACCGATCCACGCCCCTCCCAGGCATGGAAAGGGCCCGCACAAGCGGGCCCAGAGAGTCGGCTATGCGAGAAGCGCCCTACTCCTCCTCGGCGGCGTCCTCAGCCTCGTCGGCCTTGGGCTCCTTCTTGGAGCGGTCGAACTCCTCGGGGGTGAGGACGTCCTCGATGCGCAGGTTCACGCCCGCGACCTCAAGGCCCGTCATGCCGGTGACCTGCTTGACCACGGCCTTCTTCACGTCCTCGAAGACCTGCGGCGCGTAGGCGCCGTACTCGATGAGCACGGAGATGTTCACGCGCACCGCGCTTTCCGGCGTGACCTCGACGGTGACGCCCTTGGTGGAGTCGGACGCGCCGAAGGCGTCCTGCACGCGGTTGAACCAGCTGCCCTTCATGCCCACGACGCCGGGGACGTCGCGCATGGCGAGGGCGACGATCTTCTCGATGACGCCGTTGGAGAAGGTAAGGGAGTCCTCGGAGTCCTCGTCGTCCTCCTCGCCGGCCGCGAGGTCGATGTCGCCCGCGCCCTCGGCCACCTCGGCGAGCTCGAGCTCGTCGGCGTCCGCGACCTCGTCGGCGGCCTCGACGACCTTCTGGACCTCAGTGGAATCGTTGCTCATGAATACCCTCGCTCTCTCGGGCGCGCGGCCCGCTTTACCTGCTAGTTATTTGACGAGAAGAACTGACGGAACAGATTGATGATCTTCGGGTCGCCGTCGGCGGCCTGGCCGAGCGCCACGCCCACGAGCACGAGTGCGGCAACGACGACGGCCTTGAAGAGGCCCACCCAGAAGATCAGGACGCCGAACACGAAGCCCAGCACGCCGCCCCAGAAGGCGTTCTCGTGGCCGGGGAAGGTGCCCGAGACCCAGCCGCCCACGCGGCGGCCCGCCTCGCGGAACGGTTCGGAGGCGGAGGCTCCCGACCCGCCGTTCTTCTTCGCGCCGGACGCGGGCTCGTCGTCCATGACGTGCGCCTCGGCCTCCACGACATCGGGATTCTTTCCCGAGTCGACGCGTGCGCGCGGTATGCGCTTATCGTCAGCCATGCCTTAAACCTCCTTGGAGGTGCCCATCGGCACCGTGATCTCGCTCGTGGAATCGGGCTCGCCCGGCTCGTCGGCCGCGGCGCCCAGCGAGACCGAGATCTCCACCGGGGCGTCGGAGCCGCCCTCGGCCGCCGCGCGCGCGTCCCTGTAGGCCTGCGGCTCGACGAACTCGAGGCTCACGTCCTCGACGGTGTTGCCGCAGACGCCGGCCAAGCCCTGCAGCAGCTCCTCGTGGAGCTGGGCGCCCTTGACCACCACGTCGAGGGTCTCGTGGGGCAGCACGCGCACGTGGACGCGCACATGCCCGCGGGGCTTGGCGTCCACGTGGACCTTCGCGGCGGTGCAGGTGCCGTCCGCCTCGACGATGTGGGTGGCCTGGCTCGCGATGGCCTCGCGCGTGACGGTGATGGCGCCGCCGTCGACCGTGGCCACCTGCACCGTGCGGACCTTGCGCGAGAAGAGCCCGCTGAAGAGCTGGATGACCAGCCCCAGGACGGTGATAGCGCCGCAGACCTGGATGGCGTACCAGTACGTGTCCACGACCATCATGGCCGAGGCGACGTCGCGCCACGGCCCCATCCACGTGAGGCCGAGCGCCGCGAGCGTGAAGAAGCCCGACAGCGCGAACACGACCTTGCACAATCTCTTGAAACCGCTCATTGCGGACCCCCTACGCGCGCCGGGCGCGCATCGACGAACCAATGCTTACGAGGATACCCCTTGCCCGGCGGGGATTACCCCTCCCGAGCCTCTTCGGCGCCCTGATTCTTCGCGCCGCGGCGCGCCGTGGCCAAGCGCGTGAAGACGATGCCCAGGATCGCCGAGGTGAAAGAGCCCATGAGGATGGCGCATTTGGCGGCCATGACCTCGGAGGCGGCGTCGAAGGCGAGGCCGCTGATGAGGATGGACATGGTGAAGCCGAGCCCGCCCATGATGCCGACGGCTGCCACCTGCACCCAGTCCATGTGCTCGGGGAGCTTGCCGAAACCAACCTTGACCAGCACGAACGTGACGCCGAAGATGCCGATCGGCTTGCCGAGGACCGCGCCGAAGTAGACGCCGAGCGTCACCGGGTCGCAGAGGATGGACATGAAGTCGGCCCCCACCAGGTGCACCTGCGCGTTCACGAACGCGAAGACGGGCAGGACCAGGAAGTTAACCGGCACGCTGATGTAGTGCTCCATGCGCTCGAGCGGCGGCGTCACGTGGTGGATGACGCTCTCCACGCGCAGGGCGCCCTTGGTAAAGGCGTGCTGGCCGAGCACGTGGGTCTCGTCGTCGTAGCGGTCGTCGAGGACCTGGGCCTTCTCGCCGAGCCAGGTGCCGAACTCGGAGAGCTTGACGTCGGACTGGGAAGGAAGCGCGAAGGCGAGGATCACGCCGGCGAGCGTGGCGTGGATGCCCGAGTTGTACATGCAGACCCACAGCACGAGGCCGACGAGCAGGTAGGGCTTGAGCGAGTAGACCTTCGCCCGGTTGAGCCCCCACAGCACGAGGACCACGATGGCTGCCGCGGCGCACCAGGCGATGTCGGGCGACTGCCCGTAGGCCACGGCGATGACCACGATGGCCAGGATGTCGTCGGCGATGGCGAGCGTCTGGAAGAAGACCTTGGTCTCGGCGCTGATGCGGTCGCCGAGCAGCGAGGCGATGCCGAGCGCGAACGCGATGTCCGTGGCGATGGGCACAGCCCATCCGTGGACGAGGCCGCCGGCGTTGAACAGCAGGTAGATAAGGGCGGGCACGGCCACGCCGCCGACCGCCGCGAGCATGGGCAGCGCGGCCTGGCGCGGGCGGCGCAGCTGGCCCACGGTCATCTCGTACTTGAGCTCGATGCCGACGAGCAGGAAGAAGATGGCCATCAGGAAGTCGTTGACGAAGGCCTCGACCGTCATGGAGGCGGACACGGCGCCGAACCCGACCGAGAGCGGCTGCAGCAAGAAGTGCTCGACGGCCTCGTAGGCGGGGCTGTTGGCCACCACGAGGGCAAGAAGCGCCGCGCCGACCATGACGGCGGCGGCGATGGTGCCGTTGGATGTTATCTCCTCGAGCGCGCCGCGGCGCTGGGTGCGCTTGATGACGGCCGGCTCCTCGTAGATGGCGGAGGCGGGGTGCTGGCTGGCAGTGCTGTTGGGCATGATCGCCTTTCTCTTCTCGGCGACACGCCTCCTATTCGGCGAGCGCCAGGGTCTGCTCCACGTAGACCTTGGCCGCGAGGGAGGCCACGGCCGCCTCGAGCACGCGCGCGAGCCCGGGAGCCACCTCCTCGCCCATCGAGTTGACAGGGCGGACGCGCGGCTCCATCACCGGGGCGACGAAATCGGGCCCCACGGCAAACTGCTCGGCGAGCGCGCATTCAAGGGCGGCGACGACCTCGTCGTAGAGCGCGGCGGCGTCTACATGCGCGTTCTCAATCATACCCATGATCTGCTGAAGCTGAGCTATGGAGTAGACGCGCTTGAGCGCGCAGACGAAGAGCAGCGTGGCCACGTGCGCGCGGGTATAGCGCTTCTTCTCCGGGGCGGGCAGGAGCTTCTGCTTGACGTAGTTGTTGACCATGGAGCCCGTGATCACCTGCTCGTCGGGCAGGCACATGAAGGCCAGCTCCTCCGAGACGAGCGTGAGCACCTGGTCGAGGTAGAGCTCGATGCGTGGCAGCTCGCCGAAGCGGTAGATGTGGATGGAGGCCATGTACGAGGCGAGGGCCGACGCCCTGGCCTGCGCCGCGGGGGCCGTGGCGAGGCGCGTCTCGTCGGCGGCGTACTTCTCGATCTGCTTGGTGCCCATGGGTCCGCCCTCCTGTCGTTTTCTCCATAAACCCAGTATCTAGTTTTCGAAACCACGTGAGGCGTTATTATGGACCAAAACACGCTTTGACCATGTTCCGCGGATATTCGCGGCCATCGGACCATTGGAGAGAAACGCATGAACGACCAGCGCATCGCAGTGCTCACCGACACGGGCTCCGACTGCCCGGCCGACTTCCTGGCCGCCCACGACGTGCGCGTCGTGCCCCTGCGCATCAACTATTCCGACGGCTCGTGCTTCGAGAGCGGCGTCGACATCACCACCGCCGAGGTCGTCGAGCGCTTCGAGCAGGAGATCCCGAAGACCTCGCTGCCCTCCCCCGAGCGCATCAGCGACGAGCTGCGCCGCGCGCAGGCCGACGGGTACAAGGCGGCCGTGTTCGTGAGCATCTCGAGCGGGCTCTCGGCCACCTGCGACACGGTCCGCATGGTCGCGCGCACGATGGGCGACTTCCCCGTGGTCGTGGTGGACACGCTGAACATCGGCATCGCGGCGGGTCTGGTGGTCATGGAGGCCGTGCGGCAGATCGAGGAGGGCGTGCCGCTCTCCGACCTCGAGCGGACGCTCGGCATGGTGGCCAAGAACACGAACGTCTTCTTCACGGTGCGCGACCTCGAGTACCTGCGCCGCGGTGGGCGCATCACCGAGGCCATCTACCGCCTGGGCAGCGTGCTCAACATCAAGCCGGTGCTCACCTGCGACGAGGAGGGCCACTACACCATCGCGAAGAAGGCCCGCGGCTGGGAGCGCTCGCTCGATACCGAGATCAAGCTCATCGAGGGGCTGGCCGCGCGCTACCCCAAGTGCCGCCTGGCCGTGAGCTGCACCTCTGCGTGCGCCGACCTGTACGAGACCATGGAGCAGAAGCTCCTCGAGCGCGTGAAGAACTCCGTCGAGGTCGTCCGCAGCGAGATCAGCCCCGCGCTTCTCGTCCACACCGGCCCCACCCTCGTCGGCGTGGCGGTGCAGGGGCTTTAGCGGCGGAGGCGAGGGACGCGCGCCGCAAAGCTCGCCGTAGCAAAACCGCCCGAATACCAATCCGGCCGCGTATTTGCGCAAAGATTGGCCCGAGTACCAACGCCAGGGTTCTTGGCATTGGTACTCGGGCCTTTTTCGCATACATCGGGGGCGCCCCATTGGTACTCGCCCGAATTTGCGAGCGCGCAGCGGCGCGCGAATGGTATTCGGCGCCTTTACGCCGCGACCATGCGAGCGACGATCGCCGCGCAGTCGCGGGCGGCCTTCTTCTCGAAGGTGTTGTAGTCGACGACCTGGTCGGTCGCGCCGGGTTTGTCGCTGATGGCGCGCACGACGACGAACGGGACGCCGTTGAGATACGCCGCCTGCGCGATGGCGGCGCCCTCCATCTCGCAGCACATGCCGCCGAACGTGGCAAGGATGCGGTCCTTCTGCTCCTGGCGGCAAATGAACTGGTCGCCCGAGACCACGCGGCCGGAGAGGGCCTTGATGTCGGGCGCCACCTCGGCCGCCGCGGCGCAGACCGACTCGCGCATGCCGGCGTCGGCCGGAAACGCGAGGACGTCGATCTCGGGGACCTGGCCCGGCTTGTAGCCGAGCGGCGTGAGGTCGAAGTCGTGCATAGCGCAGTCGGTCGAGACAACGAGGTCGCCGATGTCCAGGCGATCGTCAAGGGAACCGGCGACACCGGTGTTTATCACCGCGTCGACGCCGAAGCGGTCCACGAGCACCTGGACGCAAATGCCCGCGTTGACCTTACCGATGCCGGACTGGACCACGACGACGTCTGAGCCGCCGAGCTTACCCGCATGGAACTCCATCCCCGCGATGGTCGTGACCTCGGCGTTCTCCATCTGCTCCTTGAGCAGCGCCACCTCCGAGGCCATGGCGCCGATGATTCCGGTCTTCATACTACGAGCTCCTCTCCCCCGCCGGCGGCGGGAAGCAACGTGTTCGCTAGGCAGGATAGTTCATGTGCGCGTCGTCGATGCGCTCGAGGGTGTTCTCCAAGTAGCGTCGCGCCCACCAGTGGGCCAGGTTGAGGTCGGCGTCGTGCCAGTTGCCGCACTCGGCGGGCTTGGCGCCGGGGATCTCGCCCTCGAAGTCGCGGGCGAACTCGAAGCAGCGGCGCACGAGGTCAACCACGTCGGGCGAGGTGTACTCGCCGAAGAGCGCCAGGTAGAAGCCCGTGCGGCAGCCCATCGGCCCGAAGTAGACCACGCGGCTCGCCCACTCGGGGTCGTTGCGCAGGAAGGTCGCGCCCAGGTGCTCGAGCGCGTGGGCCGCAGCGGTGTCCATGACGGGCTCGCGGTTCGGCGCGGTCAGGCGCAGGTCGAAGGTGGTTATGACGGCGCCGGTGGCGGGGTCGCGGTCGACGCGGCTCACATAGACGCCCGGCTCGAGCGTCAGGTGGTTCACGGTGAAGCTGGCGATAAGGTCCATGGGGCTGCCCTTCTTTATAGAGTGGTCGGGATATCGGACGGCGGCGGGGCTACGCGGGGCGAGGCACGCGAATACACCGCAGCTAGATGGCTCGCGCGAGCCACGGCTTGCCGTGGAGCGCATGCACGAGGCGGGTCCTGGCAGACGAGAAGAGCACGCCGTCGGCCACGTGCAGCGCCGCGAACCCCTCGGTACCGTACGCCGTGATGCCGGTATAGCACACCGCGGTGCGGTAGCGCGCGTCCAGGTCGGCGCCCAGGGCCTCCTCAGCCGCGGCAACGACCTCCGCCGAGACGACGTCGAGGTCGAAGCCCGGCGCGACGGCGAACTTGACCGTGCAGCACCCGGCGTTGACGTCGTCCAGGTGCGTGAGCGTGGTCTTATTGAGCACGGAGTTCGGAATCACGTCCACGTCGCCCTCGCGCGTGCGCAGGGTGGTCGAGCGCCAGGTCACGTCCGTGACGACGCCACTCGTGGAGCCGACGGTGACCTTGTCGCCCGGCTGCACGACGCGGCCGACCATGAGCCCGAGGCCGCCGACGATGTTCGAGATCGTGTCCTGCAGGCCGAGCGAGATGGCCACGGACACGACGCCGAGGGCGGCGATGAGGCCGGACGGGTCCACGCCGAAGACAGGCTGCATGACGGAGAGAAGCGCGAGTGACCAGATGAGCGCCCGCAGGATGTTGACGAAGATCGAGGCGTTCGGCACCTCGGAGGCCTCGAGGACCTTCTTCGTCAGGCGCACGACGATGCGCTGCGCGACGAGGGCGACGGCGAGGGCCGCGGCGATGACCACGGCCTTGCCGAACAACACGTCGACCTGCGCGGCGATCTGCTCCTCCATAGGCACCCCCCCTAGCTCACCTTGACGAGCGGCGCGAAGCCCTTGAGGAGCTTCTTCGTCTTGCCCGTGCGGGTGAACTTGACCTCGATCGTGTCGCCGGAGACGCCGAGGACGACGCCGGGGCCGAACGTCTTGTGAGAGACGCGGTCGCCCTTGGCGAAGGCGTCGGGCGCGGCCGGGCGTGCCGGGGCCGACGCCGCGGAGGTCTCGGAGGCGGCGCGGGCAGAGCCGCCGACGCGGGTGCGCGAGCCGAACGACGAGCCGGCGCCGGCGGGGCTGTACGTGTAGGCGCCGCCCGAGGAGGACGCCGCGCCGAAGCCCGTGCGGCCGGTGCCGGTCCTCGTGCGGGAGCCGAAGCTCGAGCCGGAACCGGAGGCGGCGCGCTCGCGGCTGCCGCCCGTGGAGCGCGTGTGGGAGCCGAAGACGTTGCCGCCGTAGACCTCAGAGCCGCGGCCGCTGCCGAAAGTGCCGTGGCGGTCGCCGCGCTTCTCCCAGCCGACGCCGGAGAAGCCCGAGCTGCCCACGCCCACGCGCTCGCAGTCCTCGTCGGGAATCTCGCGCAGGAACTGGCTCACGGGGTTCTGCGACGTGGAGCCGAAGGTGCGGCGCGTGACGGCGTAGGTGAGGTAGAGCTTCTTGCGGGCACGCGTGATGGCCACGTAGGCCAGGCGGCGCTCCTCCTCGAGGTTCTCGGGGTCGGAGTCCCCGAACTTGATGTGCGGGAAGATGCCGTCCTCCATGCCGGCCACGAAGACAACCGGGAACTCGAGGCCCTTGGCCGCGTGCACCGTCATCATCGTGACGGCGCTCGACTGACCGGCGAGAGAATCGAGGTCGGAGCGCAGGGCGAGCCACTCGAGGAAGGCCGGGAGCTTCTCGGCGGCAACGGGCGGCAGGCCGGACGGGTCCGCGGCGGACGCCGGGGCTGCGCCGGCGTCCGCAACTGCGCCGGCAGCCCCCTCCGCGGCGTCGAGCGCGCCCGCCGCGCGGAGCTGCTCGAGCGACTCGAGCGTGGCGGCAACGTCGTCGTGCGTCTCGTCGAACTCGGCGGCGACGCCCATGAACTCTCGGATGTTCTCGATGCGCCCGTCCGCCTCGTCGGAGTGCTCGGCCTCGAGCGCGCGGATCAGGCCCGCCTTGTCCACGATGGCATCGACGACCTGCGCGAGCTCACCGGACACGTGGCGCCCGGCCTCGATCACGCCGCAGAAGTCGCCGAGCGCCTTGCGCACCTTCGGCGAGAGGAGCCCCGTCTCGCAGATGCCCTGCTGGCAAGCCGCAAAGAAGCTGATGCCCTCGTCCGCGGCGAGCTGCTGGAGCTTGGCGATGGAGGTCGAGCCGATGCCGCGGCGCGGGGTGTTGATCACGCGCTGGACCGAGACGTCGTCGTTGGGGTTGCACACAGCCTTGAGGTAAGCCGTCACGTCGCGGACCTCGGCGCGGTCGAAGAATCGCGTGCCGCCGACGATCTTGTACGGGACGCCGGCGCGCAGCAGCATATCTTCGAGGATGCGCGACTGCGAGTTCATGCGGTAGAAGACCGCCATGTCGTCGTAGCTCGTGCCGCCGTCGTGGAGCTTCTCGATCTCGGCGCCGATCCAGCGGCCCTCGTCGCGCTCGTCGGAGGCCTGGAAGAGCTTGATCTTGTCGCCGTCGCCCGAATCGGTAAAGAGGCGCTTGGGCTTGCGACGCGAGTTGTTGGCCACGACGGCGTTCGCCGCGTTGAGGATATGGCCGGTTGAGCGGTAGTTCTGCTCCAGGCGCACGGTCTTGGCGTCGGGATAGTCCTTCTCGAAGTCGAGGATGTTCTGGATGTCCGCGCCTCGCCAGGAATAGATGGACTGGTCGTCGTCGCCGACGACCATGAGGTTGCGGTACTTGGCGGCGAGCAGGTTCGTGATGGCGTACTGGACGTGGTTGGTGTCCTGGTACTCGTCGACGCTGATGTGCTGGAAGCGGTCCTGGTACTTGGCGAGCACGTCCGGGTGCTTGGAAAGAAGCTCGAGCGCCTTGATGAGCAGGTCGTCGAAGTCCATGGCGTTGGCCTTGGCCAGGCGCGCGTCGAGGGCGCGCATAACGCGGCCGGCCACGCGGTCGGCGGGGTTCTGCGAGCTCTCGAGCTCCGCGGCCGAGGTCATGGCGTTCTTCGCGGAGCTGATCTTGGAGCGGATGGCGCGGATGGGGTGCTGCTTCTGGTCGATGCGCAGGTCGTTCATGATGGACTTGACCATGCGGTTCGAGTCGTCGTCGTCATAGATGGTGAAGTTGTTCGTGTACCCGATGGCCTCGGCGTCCTCGCGCAGCATGCGCACGCACATGGCGTGGAAGGTGCAGACCCACATGCCGCGCGTGCCGTCGGGAAGAAGCGCGCCCAGGCGCTCGCGCATCTCGGCCGCGGCCTTGTTGGTGAAGGTGATGGCCAGGACCTGCCAGGGGCGCACGCCCTCGTCGGCGATCATGTGGGCGATGCGCATGGTGAGCACGCGCGTCTTTCCGGAGCCGGCGCCGGCGAGCACGAGCAGGGGCCCGCGCGTGGTCTCGACCGCCTCGCGCTGGGCGGGGTTCAGGCCCTCGAGGTCGAGCGCGGGGCGGGCCGCGTAGGCAGGCTCGGGCGCGCCCCACATCGGCGTCGGGTCGGCCATGGTCGCGGTCGGCGTCACGGGAACGGCGCCCTCCCCCGCCTCGAAGGGCAGGTACGAATCGTAGGCGGGCTCGAACATAGACGGCTGCTCCGGGTACATCTGGGCGGGTTCCTCTCGATAGCTTTTTGCGACTTACGAGTTTATACGCTGGGCGGGACAACAATTCTCGCTGCAGCAGAAACGCAGATTCCGAGGGGCGGCGGGGCGAGGGCGGCAGGCGTGCGCAGGCGCCGCGAGGCCCGCATGCCGCCTTGTGGCCAGCCGCGCCGCGAGCAGACCGGCTAAGCGACCGTAGCTGCAACAAATCGACGACTCTGCGGCAAATTTCGGCGCAAATAGCCGCTTTGGAATGCCGTCCGCGCGCGTCCGTCGACGTTTTCCCAGTTGTTCTACCTTCGAGCCGCGACGAGAATCCAAATCTTGCCGCAAAGTCGAAAGTTTGTTGCACGGCGCTGCCGACAGCCCCGGCCGGCTGCGCTCAGGCACGAGCAAAAGGCGCCATCCAGCGCCCGCGCTAGCCCCGGCCAAGCGCGGTTCGCTCCCTAGAGCTTGGCGAGAAGCGCCTCGCAGCCTGCGAGGACGTCGCGATAGGTCGCGTCGAAGTCGCCGGTATACCAGGGGTCCGCGACATCGCGCGGGGAGTCGGTCCAATCGAGCAGGCGGCTCACCTTGCCATCCGGGTCGCCGCGCAGGATGCGCTCGAGGCCCCAGGCGTTCTCGGCGTCCATATAAATGATGTGGTCCCAATCCGCGTACTCGCCGCGCGTGATCTGCCGCGCGCGGTGGCGGCGCACGGGCACGCCAACCTCGCGCAGCTTGTTCACCGTGCCGTGGTGCGGCGAGTTGCCGATCTCCTCGCGCGAGGTGGCCGCGGAGTCGGCCTCGAACTCGTCCTCGCGCCCGGCGCGGCGCACGAGCTCCTCGAACACGAACTGCGCCATGGTCGAGCGGCAGATGTTTCCGTGGCAGATGAACAGAACGCGGGTCATGGGCGGGTTCCTTACCGTCGGGTCGGGCGCGGGGCGTACGGATGGGCGCTACAGGCTCCTCAGTTTAACCCGACGGCGCGCAACGGCGGCCGCGGGGAGCGGCCCGCCGCACACCGACTCCCGACGAATCTCCACCGCTGCAGAATGCACTATTTGCCCCTCCGAACGCCTTGAAACTGCAATCTAGAGCGGTAGAGATTCGTTCTGCTTCGAAAGGGCCGCCAGGTGAATGCGACCACTCAGCCGAAAGGCTTTTGGAGCGGTCCGCTGCGTGCTTAGCCTACTTCTTTCCAAGTACCCAAACTATTTAACTATCGACAAAAGCCCAGTTGGCAAGAAACCCGGTCCTCTTTCCGGCTCGTTAGCCTACTTCTTTGGAAGTAGGCTAAGCAAACTGAAAGCAGAGCGAAGCCCCGAGCAGCCCCATTTTCGGGCAGGAGGGCGCCGCGCTTATCGCTCGACCATTCCAATCCAAGAGCCCGTCGGGAAGCTTACGTAGGAATATGGCCGCCCACCTCGGTGTTTGCACGTTTCTAAGGGTTAGCTCTGCTTGGCAAGCGTCCCGACTTTGGCCACGGCTCATCGCGGCCGGGAAATCTCTACCGCTCGAGAATGCGTTTTTCGGCCCTCCGGGCGCCACGAAATTGCAATCTAGAGCGGTAGAGATTCTTGGCACGGAGAGAAACGACGCGGCGAGAAGCGCTGCTCACAAGATAGCCGACGCCTGGGCCGCCCCCGTCACGGACGGCACTTCTGGCACGGCGTGTACCCGCGCGCGATCACCTCGTCGCGCGTGCCGGTGAAGTCCTCCCGGTTGTGCTCCGCTATCGTGCCGACGGAGCTGCAGCCCGGCATATGGAACCTCTTCGTTCTCGTATTGAGGACGTAGCTTCGCTCGTCGGCGTCTGTCGACGTCGCGCCTTCCGCCTCGTCGGCCTTCTCCTCGGCGACCCCTCCAGCCGTCTCCTCGGCACTCGCCTCGATCGCCGTGCCCTCGGCAAGCGAGCTCTCACCGGTCGCGTAGTCGATGTCGATACCCGGCTGCACGTTGTAGCAGTAGACGTCGAAGCTCACGCCGGTGCCGCTGTCCTCGAGCGACCAGGCCTCCATTTGCACGCCTGAAGCGACCAGGTTGTCGCCCTCGTAGAGCGGCGTCACGCGGAGGAGCACGTGATTGCCCGTTTTCTGCACGTAGACGGCCACTTCGTCCTCGAACGGCTGCATGCCCTCGATGTTGAGATAGCGCGTGCCCGTGATGAGGTTCTTCTCGTTGTCGTTCTCGCCGGCGAGCTGGTAAGCGATCAGATGGCAGCGGTTATACAGGTAGTTGTTATCCACCAGCCCGTCATAGCGAACGGTATGCCAGCCAGAGGGCTCGATCGCACCGATGCTGCCGCGGCTCTCGGTCGGCATCGTCTCGGTGCCGATGAGCGCGAAGGCAACCCCGCAGCGGCCGAGCGAGTCGAGGTCGCTATACACCTCGAAGCTCCCCCGCCCCTTGTCGGCGTCCGTGAACTGCGGAACGTTGTCCAACACCTGAACGTACGGCAACCCGGCATACGCCGGCACGCTCGCCGGATTCAGCGTCGCGGCGGGGCTCTCCTCGGCGACGGGCTTCTTCCCAGATGTTACGGAGGAATCCGTGGCGTCCTTGGAACCGCCCTCTTGCGTTTGGGCCTGCTCGACACCGGCAGCGCCGCTGTCTGCGCGCCCGTGCACAGAGCCGACCGCAGAGCCGCAGAGCATTCCGATGAGGCAGAGGAGGATAAGCGCGAGGAAGACGCCTGAGCCACCTCGCCTCCGCTTGACCGGAACAATCCTCTTAGACATACACCGTCCCATCCTGGCCCCCACCTGCAAGAAACTGACGACTTTGCGGCAGATAATGGGGCTTAGAGCTGGTCCAAGGGGCGAATTCAGCCTGTTTGGCCATATTTCCCTCCCGTTGATGGACCTTTAGAGGGCAGAAAAGCCCGGAATCTGCCGCAAAGTCGAAAGTTTGTTGCACAGGCCTTCGACGAAGGACGCCGCCGAAACGCACGGCATGTTGTTACGAAGTATTGTACGGCCGCATTTCGAAGGGCTCAAACAAAGAACAGGCCAAAGACGCTAAGCCTCTGACCTGCTGTTTTGCATGGAGCCGGCAATCGGACTCGAACCGATGACCCCCGCTTTACGAGAGCGGTGCTCTACCAACTGAGCTATGCCGGCGTGCAGGACTAGATATTACGGGAACGATGCGCGCAATTCAAGCCCTGAATTTGACGCGCCACAGAATGCCGTTCCCGGCGACGCTAGCACTGTGCTGCGCCACACAAGGACGCCCTCGGCGACATCGCAACGTCGCCGAGGGCGTGTATTTGTGGCAAGAAGCCCGTTGAGCGTCGCCGCGGGCGCGATTCTGTGGCGCTCCCCAGCCGTCACGTCGCCGAGGGTGCGATTCTGTGGCGAGAACCGCCGCGCACCCCTCTCCGCAGCCTTACAGCAGGCGCAGCACCCCGCGCACCAGGCGCTCGAAGTCCTCGGCGTGCTTCTCGGCCTCGGCCAGCACGCTCTGATGGTCGATGTTCGCCGCGCCGGCCTCGTTGGCCGCAAGCGTGAGGCCGAGCACGTTCATGCCGAGCGCCTTGGCCATGATGACCTCGCACACGGTGCTCATGCCCACGTAGCTCACGCCGAGGGTGCGCAGCATCGCGGTCTCGGCCGGGGTCTCGAAGCAGGGGCCGAGCATGCCCGCGTAGACGCCCTCCTCGACGGCGATCCCCAGATCGTCAGCCACGCCGCGCGCGATGGTGCGCAAGTACGGCGAGTAGGCGTCGTTCATGTCCACGAACGGCGTGTCCACATCGCGCAGGCCGTCCCACTCGGCGAGCGGGTTGCGGCCGGTCAGGTTGATCTGGTCCGTGAGGATACCGAGGCCCATCTGCGCGTTGCCCGGCACGCTGCCGGTCGCGCACGCGAAGATGATGTCGCGGCAACCCAGGTGGTGCGCATGGCGCACAAGCGCGGTGACCTCGGCCGCGGTATAGCCCTGGTACAGGTGGACGCGACCCGGGTATACGACCACGGGAACCTCGTCGACGGTGCCGATAAGCGCCTCGAAGCTGTGGCCCTCGATGGGGCTCGCGTCCGCGGGGAAGCCCTCGATGTCGTGATAGTCGATGCGGCGGACCGGCTTGACCAGGCTCTTCAGGTGCCCTAGGCCCGTGCCCAGCACGATGGCGACGGGGTGCTCGACGGACGGTGTGCAGGACTTGACGATGTCTTCGGTGACCACGCAGATCCCCTCCTTCTTGAGCAGGCTGGCATACACGCCGTCGCCTGCCGTCAGCTTTCCGGTGTAGGTACCATCGTAGACCAGCCCGATGCCGCAAGAAGGGCTTTTCTTCTTCAGCACGGCGAGCGGTATCTTT
This sequence comes from Coriobacteriia bacterium, assembly GCA_030530145.1. Classification (GTDB taxonomy): domain Bacteria; phylum Actinomycetota; class Coriobacteriia; order Coriobacteriales; family Atopobiaceae; genus Paratractidigestivibacter. The sequence goes on from JAUMVN010000006.1 coordinate 56,568, forward strand.
GCCGCCTGAGCTGCGGCGCATTCATGCCGTGCACCGGCGGTGAACGCGTCGGTCACGTCGGCGCCGCCGCGCAGAAGCACACGCTCCCCCACGATCTCGGCCGGCGGGCGCGGACAGGGAAGCCCCGCGGCCCTCTCGGGGCACACGGGGCTTGCTTCGACCTTGTTCGCGAGCGCGATGACCTCGGGGCACGGCTTGGAGCCGCCGTCGTAGCGGACGGCCTCGCCGAGCAGGCACGCGCTGAACGCGACACGCATCGCCGGCGCTAGATGTTCAGGCCGCCGAGCTGGAGCGTCGACCTGGAAAGAAGCTCGTTGCAGTACGTGTTGAACTCGCTCTTTACCTGCGAGGCCGCGGTGCTGTACTTGGACTGCGCCACGTAGTAGGCGGCCTGGGCGGCGGCGTAGGTCGCAGAGTCGTTCGAGATCTCGTAGGTCGAGAGGGCGCTGTAGTAGTCGCCGTCGGTGGAGGCCCAGGTGTTGTTCTCGCTGTCCCACTCGTCGCCCGCGAGGCCGATGATGTAGGACGCGTACTCGGCGGTCGGGGTGTCCGTCGCGTCGGAAGAAGGCGCGGTCGGGGCAGTCGGGGAATCGGGCAGCTCGGTGGTGGTCACCGTCTCGCGCAGCTTGCTCATGACGGCGGAGTCGGAGATGGTCTGCTTGAGGGCGTCCTCGTCCATGCTGTACTGGGTGGCGAGCGTCGAGTAGTCGGAGGTGCCGAAGACGCTCTGCGCGTAGGCGTCGACCTCCTCGTCGGTGACGGTCACGCCTTGGGCCTCGGCGGCCTTGAGCACGATCTGGTTGCGCACGTAGCTCACGACGTCGGTGGCGGTGGGCACGGAGTAGTTGCCGTCGGAGTCGGCCTGGCTCTCCACGTCGCCGCTCTGGGAGAGGACCTCGCGCGCCGTCACGTCGGTGGACGTGCCGTTGTAGGTGTAGGTGGCGATGGCCGAGTCGAGCTGGTCGGAGGTCAGGCTCGTGGTGCCGTTGAGGGCGACCGAGCGGGAGCCGAGCAGGAAGTGGCCGGCGAGCACGCCCACGACCACGGCCGCGACGACGCAGGCGATGAAGACGGGCAGGCCTACTGTCTTCTTGGAGAAGGGCACCGCGGCCTCGGCGGTATCGGCCCCGGCGACGTCGGCCACGGGCTCGGCGGCCGCAGGCTCGACGACCGCAGGCTCGGCAGCCTCGGGCTCAGCCGCGGCCTCCTCAGAGACCTCGGGCTCGGCGACGTCGGCCCGCTCGAGCTCCTCGTTGTTCTCGGTCATATCAGACATTGAAGTTCTCCTCAAGGATTCGCATCGTATGTGCCGTGGGCGATTCTACCCCACGAAAACGGGCACCGCAGTGCCCGCACAGGTCTTTACGCTAGCTTAAAGGGCGGTTGACCGCCCCGGGCCGGCCCACCGCGCCTACTTGCACGCCTCCACGATCTGGGCCGAGAAGGTCTTGACGTAGCCGGAGCCGTTCTCCGCGTCGAACGCGACGCGCTGGGCCAGGGCCTCCTTGGTCTGCGCGGAGACCTCGCCGTGGGCGAAGTCGAGAAGCGCGCCGAGCATGTCGCGGTACTCCGCGTCGCCGTGGTAGCACTGGACAGCCTCGTCGAGCAGCGGCCAGGCGGCTTCGGAGCGCTCGGCGGACGTCGCGCCGTAGCGGCACAGAAAGACGAACGCGGCCAGGCGAACGGTCGCGGAGTCGTCGTCGAAGAGAGACTCCTCGGCCCCGTCGAAGGCGCCGCCGAGCTTATCGGCCTGCTCGGGGCACATCTCGGTCAGCGCGGTCAGGATCTCCCAGCGGGTCTGGGCCTCGGGGCGCTCGAGGGCCTCCAGCAGGTCGTCGACGTGGTCGGCGAGAAGCGACGAGTCCACCTTGGCCACGGCGGCGAGCCGGTGGGCGACCTCCTGGCGGCGACGGCGTCCGGTCCCCTTGAGCTCGGTGAAGAGCGCGGAGATCTGAGCGTTGGCGGATTGGTCGGCCATACTTGGTACCTCTTTCTAAACGTGCCTTATGAATCGCAGAAAGCGACGGGCAGGCGCCCGTCGCAGGTTGTTACTTCTTCTTTCGGTCGTCGCGGGCGCTCATGAACTCGGGCTCGGAGCCGCCGTCCCGGCGAGCGCGCCGGGCGGCCTCGGCGGCCTCGGGATGGTCGGCGCGCCTGACATGGTCTTTATTGACCTTGAAGGCGCGGTCTACCTTCTCCCAGGGGCCCACGGACTCGCCGAAGCCCATCTTCAGCCCGGCGAGCGTGCCCGCCATGACGCCGAAGACGAAGAGGATGAGCATGAAGAGCCCGGTCAGGCACACGAAAGCCGTCGCCACGACACCCGCCGCCAGGACCAGGAGGTTCATCCGGACATACTCTCGGCGCGTGACGCACTTCTTCGCGAGGATATCGCCCGCGCCGACCCCGGCGAAGATGCCGAAGAGGAGAAGGACGAGCGCGAAGACCGCGCCGGCGAAACCGAAGTCCACGCGCTACGCCTCCCCGTGGCAGCAGCAGTGCTCGCCGGAGCCGTGGCCCTCGCCGTGCCCGTGGCCGCCGCAGCACTCGTGATCGTCGCCGTGGCCATGGCCGCCGCAGCACTCGTGGCCGTCCTCGTGGCCGTGGCCGCCGCAGCCGCACTCGCCGTCGCCGCCGCAGCAGCAGCCGTCCTCGGCGGGCTCGGCGTCGAGAAGCGACCAGTCGAGACCCGCGGCCGCGGCGTCGCCCTCCTCGGCGTAGAGCAGCGTGAGCGCCTGGGTTCCCATGCGCGAGCCGCCGATCTGGCAGAGCGTGTCGAAGAGCGCGAAGGCGGTCTCGGCGCCAGGCAGCGCGAGCTCGGCGTCCTGGGCGGAGCGCAGGGCGAGCGCGACGTCCTTGCGCAGGTGCTCGGCCATGAAGCCGGGCTTGTAGTCGCCGTCGAGCGACTTGGGGGCGAGGCTCGCGGAGGCGCCGGAGCCGCCCGTGCCGCTCGCCATGAGGTCGAGGACCTTGTGCGCGTCGAGGTGCCCCTGCTCGGCGAGGGCGAGCGCGTCGGCGTAGCCCACCATGCAGGAGGCCAGGCTCACCTGGTTGCAGAGCTTCGCGGTCTGGCCGGCGCCCGGCTCGTCGAAGTAGAAGAGCTTCTTGCCGAAGGTCTGCAGGATGGGGAGCACGGGCTCGGCGTCCTTCTCGCCCGCGCCCAGGATCAGCGTGAGGGTGCCTGCCTCGGCGCCCGCCTGCCCGCCCGTGACGGGGCAGTCGAAGGCATGGACGTCGGCGACCTCGGCCGCGTCGTGGATGTCGCGCGCGAGCTGCGGGGAGCTCGTGGTCAGGTCGATCAGGTAGGCGCCCTTCTTCGCGGCGCGCAGGACGCCGTCGGAGGCCAGGTAGACCTCCTCGACGTCGGTCGGGTAGCCGACCATGGTAAAGACCACGTCGGCGTCCTTAGCGGCCTCGGCGGGAGTCTCCGCCCATGTGGCCCCGCGGGCAAGAAGCCCCTCGGCCTTCTCCTTCGAGCGATTGTTCACGGTTAGGGCGTAGCCCGCGTCGAGGATGTGGCCCGCGATGGCGGCGCCCATGATGCCGGTGCCGATGAAGGCCACCTTGGTGCTGTGCGTGTTGCTCATTGGAACCTTTCGAATGCGAAAACCAAGCCGAAGGGGTTTGTTCCCCGTTCGGCTTGGTTTCTTTCGGAACTACTTGCTGCGGACCTTGCGGGCCAGGCGGTCGGTGAACGAGAGGCTCTCGCGGCGGTCCTTGCCCCAGAAGACGCAGGCGACCATGCCCGGGCCCACGTGCGCGCCGATGACCGGCGAGACGGAGCTGTAGATGATGGGCATGTCCGCGCAGCCGGGCTCGCGGCGCAGCTGGTCGCCGAGCCAGTGGGCGTCCTTATCCGCGTCCGCCGAGACGATGCCCACGGGCAGCGGCGTGCCGCCGAGGTCCTCCTCGGAGAGGTGGTTGGCCTTGAAGTCGGCGATGATGGCGCGCAGGGCCTTCTTGCGGCCGCGGCACATGCCGCGCAGGGTGAGGGCGCCGTTGAGGTCGTAGGAGAGCTCGGGCTTGATGTCGAGCTTGCCGCCCACCGTGGCCGCCGCCGGCGGGATGCGCCCGCCGCGTGCCAGCGCGTCGAAGTTCTCGAGCGTGAAGTAGCCGTGGACGTAGTAGCGGGCCTCCTCGACCCACTCGACGAGCTCCTTGGCGGAAAGGCCGTTCCCGGCCTGGTGCACCGCCTCGATGGCAAGAAGCTCGGCCGCCGCCGACGGGCAGAGGTTGTCGACCACGTAGATCTCGAAGCCGGGGTGGCTCTCGCGGACCATCTCGGCGGCCTGGCGCGCGGCGTCGACCGACGACGAGAGGCCGCGGGTAAAGGCCAGGTAGACGGTCGGGACGCCCTTCTCGGCGGCGCGCTCGAAGACCTCGAGGTAGTTGCCCGGCGTGACGGCCGAGGTGGTGGCCGTCTGCCCCTGGCGCATCTTCTCGTAGAAGTCGTGCGGCGTCATGGACTGCCAGAAATCGTCCGCGTGCTCCTGTCCGTCCATGACGAACGAGAAGCTGATGGTCTCCACGCCGAGCGCGCGGACGACCTCGGGCGCGAAGTCGGCGCACGAGTCGACGATAATGTGGACGTTGGGCTGCGCGTGATAAGCGCGGCCCAGGCGCGCAGCTTCCTGCGACGCCTGGGCGTTGAAGTCTGTGTTGTCGGTGCCCTCCTCGAGGGCGATGGGGTCGCTCAAAAAGCTACCTTCCTACTCTTCGTTCTCCTCGATCTTTGGCTTGATGATACCGTACCCGCCGTTCTTGCGGTGGTAGATGACGTTGATAAGCCCGGTCGTGGCGTTGGTGAACACATAAAAATCGTGCCCGATGAGGTCGGTCTGGACGAGCGCCTCCTCCTCGGTCATGGGCACGAGGTCGATGACCTTCTCGCGCACGAGCTGGTCGTCCTCATCCTCGGGCAGCGGCTCGATGAGGGCGGCGAGGTCCTCTGCGGAGACAGGCGCGGGGTGGGCGACGTGGGCGCGCTGGCGACGGTCGACGACGCGGGTCTTGTACTTGCGCAGCTGGCGGGTGGCCTTGTCGGCGGCCTCGTCGATGGCGGCGTACATGTCCTCGGCGGTGGCCACGACGCGCACGACGTTGTCGCGCACAAAGACGGTGACCTCGCAGGCCTTGCGGTCGGGATTGGAGGGGTTCTTGTCCACGCGCAGAACGACGTCGCAGCTCATCGGGCTGATGTCGAAGACCTTAAGGGCGTTGCCGACCTTCTCTTCCACATGATCGCGCAGGGCGTCGGAGACGGTTACCTTACGTCCGGAGATCTTGATGTCGACCATAGGGTCCTCCTAACGATTGCCATCGCGCGGGGTCGGCGTCCCGGCCCCGCGCGTCGTGTTCTTCTCATACCCAAAATGCGGGCGTCGCGCGTCGAGGAGTGCTTCCGGGCGGTTAAAAGGGCGCGTCTAGTCGGTGGACGCGGCCTCGGCCGGCGCGGCATCGGCCTCCGCGGCGGGGGCAGAGCCCAGGCCCTGGAGCATGGAAGCCGAGGTCAGGGTGCTGATGCCGTTGCACCAGCGGGACTTGATCACGTCGAGCTGGCCGTTGCCCTGGACGGCCTCGACGGCGGTGGCCAGCGAGCTCACGAGCGTGGACTTGTCCGTGCTCACCGAGACGCCGACGGCCACGGGGGCGTCGAGGGTGCCGAGCAGCTGGACCCCGTCGTAGTCGGAGGCAAGGTAGCTGCCGGAATAGGCGTCGCAGACCACATAGTCGACGCTGCCGGCGCCCAGGGCCTCCATAGCCTCGTTGATGCTGGCGTAGCCCTGCTCGCTGCAGCCGAGGTTGGCGTCGGTGAGCGTGCGCTGCGAGACGGAGCCGGGCTGGACGCCGACCGTCTTTCCGGAGAGGTCGGACGCAGAGGCGGAGGAGCCGCGGCCGAAGATGCCGATGGCCGTCTCGGCGTAGTCGCCCAGGACGGTCACGCCCGTGGCGGAGGCGGCGTCGGCCGTGGACACGCCCACGACGACGTCCACGTCGGTGCCCAGCTGGGCCGTGGCGCTCGCGACCGTGACGAACTTGACGGAGAGGCCCATGTGGTCGGCCACGGCGTAGGCGAACTCGACGCCGACGCCGGCGCTGGAGCCGTCGCTGCGCGTGACGAGCAGGGGCGCCGTGTTCGTGGAGAGAAGCCCGACGGTGAGCGTGCCCGGCTCGACGAGCTCGGAGGAGTCGACGCCGGAGGCCTGCTGGTCCTTGATGGCCTGCTCGGCGTCGGCGACGGACGTCGTGACGATGCCGAAATTGCCCAGGAAGCCGAGGTCGACGTCGGGAAGGGTCACGGGGCCGATCGTGCAGCCGGCGAGGGTGAGGGCGGCGAGCCCGGCCGATATGCTGGCGAGGGCGCGGGAGGTGCGGGCTGACTTCATAGAACGGTCCCATTCTGCTCGGCGCCGCGGGGGCGCTTCTTTCTAGGTCAACGCGTCCTGCCCAGCTGACCTGGTCTTTGACCCCACACTCGCGCACCGGGGCCTTCGCTTTGGACGCCGCGGCGCCCGCCACTTGCAACCCTCTCGCCCGCGAGGCCGTATGCCTCATAGGTATGACGGGCGGTGCGACTTACTTCTAGGACGAACCATGATCGCGCCCGCGCGCACGCCGACGCTTACGTGGACCCCTTCGGCCTCGTCTACCTTGGGCTAAGGGCGCAGCTGATGCGCCCCGCAACCACAGACCTGAGCAAGACGCGAGAATTATATCCGTCAGCAGGCCTTGATTCGGGCCAGAAGGCCCGGTATTTATGCAGGCGCAACGAAACGGGCGCGAGCGGCGGGGCGGGGGTGCGCAGAGCCGGTCGAGGAGTCGCTTGCGGGCGGCGCGCCGACGGAACCGGGGCGCAAGGCGACGCGCCGGCGCCTCACCACACTCGGATCAGCGAGCAGGCCGTCACGGGGGCCGCGCCGCGGGCAAGAAGCGCCCGGG
>JAUMVN010000006.1:63606-90992 GCA_030530145.1 Coriobacteriia bacterium
CGGATCAGCGAGCAGGCCGTCACGGGGGCCGCGCCGCGGGCAAGAAGCGCCCGGGCGGCCTCCCGGATGGAGGCGCCGGTCGTCACGACGTCGTCGACGAGCAGCAGCCGCAGCCCCGACACGTCCTCTACGGCGCTCATGGTCCCGGCGAGGTTCGCGGCCCTCCCCTCGCGTCCGAGCGCGCGCTGATCGGAGGCCTTGCGGCGGGCGAGCACGTCGGCGAGGGGAAGCCCGAGCATGCGCGCGAGCTCGCGGGCCGTGAGCTCCATGTGGTCGTAGCCGCGCCGCTCGAAGGCCTCGGCCGTGGCGGGGACGAAGCAGACGGCGTCGACGGAGCCGGCGTCGAAGCGCGGCAGGCCGTCGGGGGCGGGCCAGAACGACGCCTCCTCGAGGGCCGTGAGCATGGCAGCGGCGTTGACGGGGGCCAGCCGGAGCTCGTGATAGTCCTTGAGGCAGGTCGCCATGCGGGGCGCGGCGCCCGTGAAGCCGAGCGCCGAGACGACCGCGCGCGTCTCCCAGTCCCCTTCGCAGCCCGTGCACGTGACCCCGCCGAAGGCGGCGCCGCAGACGGGGCAGGCCAGGCGCTGCTCGATCCAGGGCAGCTCGGCGCGGCACTCGTCGCACAGGAGCTCGCCGGGCATCTCGCAGCCGACGCAGCGCGTCGGGTACAGGAGCTCGAGCGCCGCGTCGGCGGCCTTCTTGGCGAATTCGCGCACGCGCAGCCTCCCCTCTCGCCGCCCGCACAAGCGGACCGTTAGGCCCTTGATGTGGGGAAATGGTAGCACCGCAGGGGCGTGGGCGTCGTCCAGCGGCCAGGCCTCTCTCAGCAGACCTGCGCGCCGAAGGGGCAGAGGGCGAGCTTGGCCATCTTGAAGAGCTGTGCGCCGAAGGGGATGCCGACGACGGTGACGCAGAAGGCGAGACCCGCGAGCAGGTAGACGATCGCCATCCAGATGCCGGCGATGAGCAGCCAGATTATGTTGGCAAGAAGGCTCGGGGCGCCGCCGCCGTAGACGACCGTGCGGCCGAACGGCACGAGCGTGAGCGTCGCCATCTTCATGCACTGGCGCCCCAGCGGGATGCCGAGGACCGTGGCGTAGCAGATAATCCCCGCGACGAGCCACCACAACGCCGTGAGCCAGCCGCCGGTGCAGATCCAGATGAGGTTGCCGATAAGCGCAAGCATCTTCTCTCCCCCGCTCCCTTAGTTGACGCAGGCCGGCTCGCCCACGGGCAGGCCGAAGAGCTCGCAGGCGTTGCGCCAGAGGGACCGGTAGGTGTCCTCGCGCCTCTCGACGCCGGCCTCGGCGCGGACGTCCGCCACGAGCGCCGCCGTGAAGGCGACCATGGCCGGCTCGCACTCCTCGCCGCGCAGGGGGACGGGCGCCATGTAGGGGCAGTCGGTCTCGGTGATGACGAAACGCTCGGGCGTGTAGGCGAGGGCCTGGCGGATCTCGTCGGAGCGCGAGAAGGTGGCCGCTCCGCCGTAGGCGATGTGGCAGCCGAGCTGCTTGTAGTCCTCCATCACGTGCTTGTTGGAGGTGAAGCAGTGCAGGTCGCAGCCGGCGGCGGGCACGCCCTCCTCGCGCAGGATGTCGGCCGCCATGCGATGGGCCGTGCAGCCGGCGTCGCCGGCGGCGTCGCGGATGTGGAGCTCGGCCGGCAGGTTGAACTCATGGGCCAGGCGCAGCTGGCGACGGAAGGCGTCGACCTGAACCTCGGGGGCCACCTCGTTGTAGGGGCCGAAGTCGAGGCCGATTTCGCCGACACCGACGGCGTAAGGGCTCGCCAGGAGCTCGCGGGTCAAGGCCTCGGCAGCGTCGCTGTAGCCGGCCGCTCCGTAAGGATGCGTTCCCGCGACGATGTATACGTTGTCGAGAAGCGCGGGCACGTCCCAGCCGGCGAACTCGGGCGGAATAAAGCCCAGCTCAGCGGCCTCGTCGAGGCAGTCGCGCGCAATTTGGATGTGCGTGGCGAGAAAGTCCTCGAGCTCGTGCGCGTCTTTCCACTTGCGAGGGAACTCGCCCACCGGGTCGATGGGCACGACGAGCAGGCGCACACCGGCGAGCGCCGCGCGGGCAAGGGCGAGCGCGGGGTCATGGAGCTTGAGGCTGCCCAGGTGGCCGTGGGTGTCGGCGAGCGGCGCGAGCGGCGCCGGGAAGGGGCAGGCGCGGCCCTTTGAGTTATGGAAGAGCTCGCCATCCGCGAGCATGAGGTGGTCGAAGGCCTTGAGTTCGGACATGGTTCTTCTTTCTGCCGGCCGGGCGCGGTGGTCGGCTCCGCGAACAGCCGATACGTACGTGAGCCCGCTAGCGGGCGAGAGCGGTGGCGAGGCGGACGAAGTCGGCCGTGGAAAGGGTCTCCGCACGCGCGGTCGGCGAGATGCCGGCCGCTGCGAACGCCGCGTCGAGGGCGTCCTTCTCGAAGCCGTTCGCGCTCATGGAGTTGCGGATCGTCTTGCGGCGCTGGGCGAAGGCGGCGTCGATCACGCGCGCGACGTCGGCCGCGGCCAGGCCCGCCGGCAGCTCCGCCTCGGCGCGCTCGATGCGGACGACGGCGGAGTCGACGTGCGGGGCCGGCATGAAGCAGCGCGGCGGGACCTCGAAGCGGCCGGTCACGTGGCCGTAGAGGCCGAGCTTGGCCGTGTAGCCGCCATAGGTCTTGTTGCCGGGAACGGCGGCGATGCGGTCAGCGACCTCTTTCTGCACCATGACGACGGCGCGCTCGAGGGCGGGCATCTGCTCGAAGAACTGCAGGATGATGGTCGCGGCCACGTTGTAGGGCAGGTTCGCGACGAAAACGGTGGGCTCGCCGCCGGCGGCCTCGGCCACGCGGGCCGGGTCGACCTTGAGCGCGTCGCCCATGATGAAGGCGAAGTTCGGATGCTCGACCGAGTGGGACCAGAGCACCTGCTCGAGCTCGGGGTCGGCCTCGATGGAGATGACCTTGCCCGCCTCCTGGAGCAGCGCCAGCGTGAGGGTGCCGATGCCGGGGCCGACCTCGAGCACGCGCTCGTCGGAACGGAGCTCGGCCAGGGCGCAGATGCGCTCGATGACGTGGTTATCGATGAGGAAGTTCTGGCCCAGGCGGTGCTTGGTCGCAAGGCCGAAGGCCTCAAGCAGCTCACGGGTCGCGGCCGCCGAGGCCAGAGGCGAGGTCGTCATGCGCTTCTCCCCTATGGCGCGCAGCCGCGCCGTCGATGTACTGACTTGAACCCGCACATTATAGCAGCGGCACTCCACGCGACGCTCAACCGGACGGTCGCCCCCCTTGCGAGGCGGGATTCATGCGGCCGCGACGCTCTAGAATCGCCAAGCTCCGACTTTTCCCGCTTTAAAATCAGAATCGACGAGTATCCAAAGCATTTTACCTGGCATTTTCGCAGGTAACCGCCATAGTCTACTCGATAATCTCAATTTTATAATGGGAAAAGTCGGAGTTTGTACACCAGGCAGGCCGAGGCCGAGACAGTCGCATGGGCTCAGACGAAAAAGCGCGCGTGCCGGGGTGGGCACGCGCGCCGTTTGCGAATCGCTGGGTGCGGGCAATCGGTTGAGCCGGGTTACTTCTTCTCCGACGCGAGGCGCGGGAAGAGGGCGTCGCCCTTGGTCACGGGCACGCCGCCCGCGAGGGCGCCCCACTCGCAGACGCCGGCGAGGTCGTCGGTCTTCTCCTCGCCCGCAAGCGACATGCGGCGGAAGACCTCGGCCGAGGTCTCGGGCATGAAGGGCTCGAGCAGGTGCGCGCTGATGCGGATGGACTCGAGGAGGTTCACGATGATGTCGCGCAGCTCCTCGGCGCGGGCCTCGTCCTTGGCCACGGCCCAAGGCGCGGTGTCCTCGATGTAGTGGTTGGCGGCGTGGACGAGCTCCATAACCACGTCCTTGGCGCCGGCGTAGTCCATGGCCTCCATGTGCTCAGCGTAGCGGGCCTCGATGCCGGACGCGACCTCGCGCAGGGGGTTGGCCTTCTCGGCCCAGCCGTCGGCGAGCTCGGGCGTCTTGCCGTCGAAGTACTTGGCGCTCATGTTGAGCGAGCGGGACACAAGGTTACCCCAGCTGTTGGCCAAGTCGGCGTTGTAGACCTGCTCCATGCGGTCGAAGCTGATGGCGGAGTCCTTGCCGTGTGCCACGTCGGTCATGAAGTAGTAGCGGTAGCCCTCGACGCCCATGAGGTCGATGACGTCCTGCGGGGCGATGGCGTTGCCGCGGGACTTGGACATCTTCTCGGCCTCGCCGGTCTCGGAGTTGCGCACGGTGAGGAAGCCGTGGGCAAAGACGTGCTCGGGCAGGGGCTCGCCGATGGCCATGAGCATGGCCGGCCAGATCACGCAGTGGAAGCGGATGATGTCCTTGCCCACGACGTGGTACTGGGCAGGCCAGCGGTGAGCGTACTCGGCGCGGGAGGCCTCGTCATCGAGGGAGTAGCCCACGGCGGTCATGTAATTGAGAAGCGCGTCGAACCACACGTAGGTCACGTGGCCGTCGTCGAAGGGCACGGGGATGCCCCAGTCGAAGCTCGTGCGACTGACGGAGAGGTCGGTGAGGCCGCCCTCGACGAAGCTGCGCACCTCGTTCATGCGGAAGTCGGGCTGGACGAAGTCGGGGTGCTCGTCGTAGAAGGCGAGGAGCTTGTCCTGGAACGCGGAGAGCTTGAAGAAGTAGGACTCCTCCTGGACGCGCTCCAGCGGGCGGCCGCAGTCCGGGCAGAGGTGCTGGCCCGGGGTCTCGTGCTCCTCGTCGGACTTCTTGACCTGGTTCTCGGTGAAGTAGGTCTCATCGGGGACGCAGTACCAGCCGTCGTAGCTGCCCTTATACAGGTAGCCGGACTCGCGCATGCGCTCCCAAAGGTACTGCACCGCGTGGTACTGGCGCGGCTCGGTCGTGCGGATGAAGTCGTCGTTGGAGATCTCGATCTTCTTCCAGAGGTCGCGGAAGAGAGGCTCCTGGGAGTCGCACCAGGCCTGCGGGGTGTCGAAGCCGTGGGCCGTCGCGGCCTCGGCGACCTTCTCGCCGTGCTCGTCCATGCCGGAGAGGAACTTGACGTCGTAGCCGGCGGCGCGGCGGTAGCGGGCCTGCACGTCGCAGAGCATGGTGCAGTACGCGGTGCCCAGGTGCGGGGCGGCGTTGACGTAGTAGATGGGGGTGGTGATGTAGAAGGACGGCTTATCTGCCACAGTACTCTCCTCATGACGGATGGATGGCAATTTTACGTGCATACAACTTTTTGATTGTACTCTGTTGGGCGGGGCGGCAAGCCCCGGTTTCCATCGCAAGGAGAGGCACATGACGCTCACGCAGCTCAGGTACGTCGTCGCCGTGGCGGAGGCGGGGTCCATCAGCGCCGCGGCGACGCGGCTCTTCATCTCGCAGCCGAGCCTCTCTAAGTCGGTGAGCGAGCTCGAGGCCGAGATGGGCGTCCACATCTTCGAGCGCGGCGCCCGCGGCGTGCGCGAGACCGAGGAGGGCACGCGTTTCCTCTCCTATGCGCGCCAGGTCGTCGAGCAGGCCGACCTTCTGGAGAGCCAATATCTGCACGGCACGCCGCCGAGACGCGTCTTTGCGGTGAGCAGCCAGCACTACGCCTTCGTGGTCAACGCCTTCGTCGAGCTCGTCCGCGAGCTGGGCCGCGAGAAGTACGAGTTCTCGCTGCGCGAGGAAACGACGGCCGGAATCATCGATGACGTGCGCACACAGCGCTCTGAGCTGGGCGTCATTTACCGCAGCCACTTCAACCGCGAGGTCATCGCGGGCGCCGTCTCGCGCGCGGAGCTCAAGTTCGAGCCGCTCTTCACGGCGCGGCCGCACGTCTTCGTGAGCAGGCGGTCGCCGCTCGCGGGGCGCGAATCGGTCACGCTCGCCGACCTCGCCCCCTTCCCGCGGCTCACCTACGACCAAGGCGCGCAGAACTCGTTCTTCTTCTCGGAGGAGCCGCACCCCACCGAGGCGGTGGACAAGCAGATCGTGGTCACGGACCGCGCGACGCTGTTCAACCTGCTCATCGGCCTGGACGGCTACACCATCAGCTCGGGCATCCTCTCCTCGGACCTCAACGGCGAAGACATCGTGGCCGTGCCGCTCGAGTCCGACGAGGAGATGGAAGTGGGCTACCTGCACTTGGCGGGACGCCCGCTCTCTGCCGTGGCCGGGCGCTACGTCGAACAGCTGCGCGCCTACATCGGCTCCTATCAGGAAGGCCGCTGATCCGCCCGGCGCGTCGGCAGCATTGCAGACGCCCGGGTGCTGCGCACTTATTGAAGCTCGGAGGGCAAGCGGCGACTTCGCCGCGCAGATTTATCGAAAGTCGTGAGCAGTTCCGGGAACCGCCAGAGTACAACAACGGCCGGCCTGGGAAACTCCCTGGTAAATGCGTTGCGCAAGTTGACGTTTTGCCCGGATACCCCACACCCCTCCGATACTGCCCACGACTTTCGCAAATTTCTGCGTGACCGGCCCTGCGGAACGCTTCTTGTGCCAGGTTGCGCGATATTCGCCGCGCCAAATCGCGGATCCAAGGCCCGCGAAAAGGCTGGAAATCGCTTTCTGGAGCGGCGGAGTTTGCTTTGGTCCGTCCAGGGCCGGCTGATTCCGCTCTTTAGGCGACGCGCAATCTCTCAGTTCCATAGCATCATTCTATAGCTGCGCATAACACATCGATAGTTCCTTATGGCGTAGATGCCTGCCACACTTGGCTGCGCACACAAAGCCAAGCGAAAGGAACCTCCATGCCCCACACCAAGAACGCCCCGTTCCGCTGCGACGTCGTCGGCAGCTTTCTGCGCCCCGACGTGCTCCACCAGGCCCGCCACGGCTTCAATGACGGCGCGATCGACGCCGCCCAGCTTAAAGCCGTCGAGGACGAGGCCATCCGCGACCTCGTGGCCAAACAGAAGGCCGCCGGCCTCCACGTGATCACCGACGGCGAGTTCCGCCGCAGCTACTGGCACCTCGACTTTATGTGGGGGCTGAACGGCATCGAGCGCGCGACCGCCCGCCAGGGCTATATGTTGCACGACGAGGAGACCACGGCCGACACCGCCGTCGTCACCGGCAAGATCTCCGGCGAGAACCACCCCTTCGTCGAGCACTTCAAGTTCGTGAAGGCCCTCGAGGAGGACGGCGTCGTCGCCCGCCAGACCATCCCCGCCCCCGTCCAGACCTACTCCGAGGTCATCCTCGACCGCTGCGACGGCCAGATCGAGAAGCTCCGCTCCGTCTACCCCGGCGACCAGGCCCTCATCGACGACATCGCGGCCGCCTACCGCACCGTGATCGCCGAGCTCTACGCCGCCGGCTGCCGCAATATCCAGTTCGACGACTGCACCTGGGGCATCTACTGCGACACCGACTTCGTGGCCAAGACCGGAATGCAGCCCGTCGACATCCAGAAGGTCTCCGAGCTCGGCGTGGCGCTCAACAACGCCGCCATCCAGGGCAAGCCCGACGACCTCGTGATCAACACCCACGTCTGCCGCGGCAACTACCACTCCACCTACGCCTTCGAGGGCGGCTACGACCCCATCGCGCCGTATCTCTTTGCCAACGAGAACGTCGACGCCTTCTACCTGGAGTTCGACACCCCGCGCGCCGGCGGCTTCGAGCCCCTTGCCCACGTGGCCGACGGCAAGAAGGTCGTGCTCGGACTCGTGACCTCAAAGCAGCCGGGCCTCGAGGACGAGGAACTGCTCGTCCAGCGCATCAACGAGGCCGCCAAATACGTGCCGCTCGAGAACCTCTGCATCTCCCCGCAGTGCGGCTTCGCCTCCTGCGAGTGCGGCAACAAGCTCACCGAGGACGAGCAGTGGGCTAAGGTCGCCCTGGTCAAGCGCGTGTCCGAGCGCGTCTGGGGCGAGCAGTAGACCTCGATGCCGCCATTTCATGCAAGGTTTTGCCGCTCGTGCAGCGTAATCGGCAAGAGACTGCAAGGTTTTGCCCTTCGTGCAGCGTCGGAAACGCAATTCTGAGCCGCTTTAGGGGCTTTCAGGGCCCTCCCGGGCCTGAATCGTCGGTCCAAAGACCAAATCAACGTCGCACGAAGGGCAAAACCTTGCAGCTCCGCTCCGTCTACGTAGCACGAAGGGCAAAAGTATGCAGCGACGCAGGGCACGCACGCCGTTGTCCAGGCCCGGAGAAGCCCGCGAGCCCGACACACGCCGAGGCCCCGTCAGCCGTGACGGGGGCCTCAGCATTTTCCTGCGACCTGCGCGGCTAAGCGGAGAGGATCGCGTCGTAGACGTCGGACTTGGGCAGCTTGAACTCCCGCGCGAGGCGCTTAGCCAGCGCGCTCTTGGGCTCGCCGGCCGCCAGCCCCTCGGCGATGGCGTCCTCGAGGCTTTCAGGGCCGCCGGCCGCGGCGCGTCGGCGCTCCTCGAGCTCCTCGGCATCGGGCGCGGAGATGACGACCACGCACTCGCCGCGCACCTCTTCGCGCTCCGCGATCTCTGCCGCGAGCTCAGGCGCCATGCCGCGCACGCACTCCTCGTGCAGCTTCGTGAGCTCGCGCACCAGCGCCACGCGGCGACGAGGGAAGACCTCGGCCACGTTGGCCAGGGTCTGCGCCACGCGGCGCGGCGACTCGTAAGCGACGAGCGCGCCGGGCACGCTCGCGAGCTCCTGGAGCCGCGCGACCTGCGCCGACTTCTTGCGCGGCAGGAACCCCTCGAAGAAGAAGTGCTCGCTCGAAAGCCCGCTGGCCACGAGCGCACAGGTAACGGCCGATGGCCCCGGGACTACCTCCACCGCAAGGCCCGCGTCGAGCGCGGCGTCGACGAGCTTCTGCCCGGGGTCGCTCACGCCCGGCATGCCGGCGTCCGAGACGAACGCGACGCGCTCCCCCGCCTCAAGGCGCTCGAGCACGGCGGGCACGCGCGCGGCGATGACGTTCTCGTCGCAGCGCTCGAGCCGGGAGCGTAGGCCGAACGCGGAGAGCAGCTTGCCCGTCACGCGCGTGTCCTCGCACAAGACGACATCCGCCCGCCCGAGCGTGTCGATCACGCGGGGCGAGGCGTCCTGCAGGTTGCCGATGGGCGTGCCGACGACGGAGAGAAGCCCCGCCATCAGGCGATCATCCCACGCTCGAAGCTCGAGAGCGCCACGCGGGCATCCCAGCTGGTGAGAAGTCCAGACGTCTTCCACGTGCTGAAGAACCACGCCGGGCAGCCGGAATAGGCACCGAGCTGCTCGGACGTGTAGACGCGCTCGAGCGCGATGCGCCCCTCGGGCGTCATCTGCGCGTCGGCCACGGGAAGCGCCGAGGACCACTTGCCCACCATGACGGGCATGCCCGTGCGCGCGGCGTCGCGCAGCGTGCGCTTGTGCATGTCCACGAGCTTGCGGACCCCCGAGGGCCCGACGACGTCGATGCGCTTGGAGGAGGCGCGGTCCATGTGGGCGTCGACCCAGACGTTGCGGTAGTGGCGCTGCGCCATGAAGTTGACGAAGCCCGAGGGGAAGCCGCCATCCGGCATGATGACCACAGGCTCCTCGCCGGCAGCGTTTCTCACCAGCTCGTAGGCCTCGCGATAGTAGTTGCGGAGCTGGTGCTGCGGCACGCCGTCGGACATCGAGAAGCCCACGCGGTGCTGCACCACGACGTCATCGGCGATCTCGATGCCGAAGAAGCCCGTGCGGTGGGCGTAGCGCTTGGAGAGCTTGTAGACGACCTCGAGGGCCGTCTCGCGCGCGAGGCGCATGTCGGCGAGGTCGCGGCAGACCACGTCGGAGTCGTGGGGCGCGCCGGGGTTGATGGCCAGCGCGAAGACGACGTTGAGGCCGATCTCCTCCGCCCAGCCGAGGGCGTCGTCGACCAGGTCGATGCAGCCGATGTAGGGGCCGCAATCCGGCCCGTCCTCGCCGAAGGCGTACCAGGGGACGGGAAGACGGACCGCGTTGAAGCCGCGAGACGCGATGCGCACGAAGTCCTCGCGGCCGATGAACTCCTCGCGGTGCTTCTCAACGATCTGGCGGTAGCGCTCGGGGCCGGCGTCGACGAGCAGCGCCTCCTCGTCGAGCGAGCCCGAATCGGCGAAGAGCTCTGGGGTCACCCACGACTCGAGCGTGAGCCACCCGGTCAGGTTGACGCCGTGCAATGCCCCTGTCATCGATACCTCCGTGAAGATCCGCCGCTCCACTTCCCTTAGGAGGAGTATAGCCGCAGGATGTGACAACAATACGGCGCGCACGCGAGAAGCGTCGCGCCTCCGGCCTTACGGCCGGTACACCGCGCAGTTGAGCGGCGTCTCGTAGACGTCCACCTGCGAGCACGGCAGGCCGCGGGCAAGAAGCGCGTCGGCGAAGTGCCTCGCGAGGTTCTCGGCCGTGGTCCGGAACGGCACCACGGTGAGCGAGAAGCCCTCGGACTCGAGCGCCTCGACGGTCGAGGGCTTGAGCGTCCCCTCCTCGACGAGGAAGGTGTGGTCGTACTCCTCGCAGAGCTCGCGCAGGGCGCGCTTGAACACGCCGAAGTCGAGGACCATGTCGCGCATGGTGCCCTCCGCCTGCAGCTCTTCTTGCTCAAGATAGGCCACGACGCGCCAGCGGTGGCCGTGGAGGTTCTCGCACTTGCCGTAATAGTCGGCGAGGAAGTGGGCGGCGTCGAACGACGCCTCGGTCTTGAGGCCGTAAGGCATGACGGTGGCCTTCCCTTCACAAAGCGGAGGGGCCCGCGGGGCGCATCGCCGCCGGGCGGCGCGCCCTTCCCGGGCCCCTCTCGTCCGTTACTTTCCCGGCGCGCCTACGCGCAGCAGGAGACGACCCAGCTGAGCAGGTTGCCCACCGGGCTGCCGGAGCGCTCGGCGAGGACGTGGCCCTGCCCCCAGACGGGGGTGTAGGCGACGTCGGAGACGCCGTCGTACTTGCCCAGCGCCAGCGCGATGTTGGCGGCCGAGCACGGGCTCACCTCGGTGTCGAAGACGCCCTCGTTGATGCGCCAGTGGGGCGCGACGCTCGCCGCGCCGTACCCCTCGTAGGCGCCGGAGAGCCAGTACAGCGGGTTCATCATGTCCACGCGCGCCGACATGGCGGTCTCGAGCGAGTCCTCCTTGGCGAGGTCGCCGCTCCAGGCGCTCTCGTAGGAGGCGTCCCAGTCGGAGCAGAGCGCATAGGCGTCGACGTTCTTCTCGACGAGGTCCCCCACCATGGCGTCGAAGTGCAGGGTGCTCTCCTCGCCGATGCCGAAGAGCTGGTTGACCTTCGAGGAGCGCTCCGGGCGATCGTAGGGCGAGCACGGGAGCTCGGCCGGGCGGACGTGCTGCGAGAGGTCGCGGACGCTCTGGACGGTGACGGTCTCGCGCTTGAGGTTGTAGTTGATCCACCAGTGGTCGGAGTTCAGCGCGGCGAAGTAGTTGGTCGGCGTGTCGTAGATGGTCGACTGCACGAACGTGGTGCCGCTGGGCTGGCTCGCCGCGGAGGAGGCGTCGGCAGCGGCGGAGGCGTCCGCGGACGTCGACGCCGTCGTGCTCGCGTCCTCCTCGCCCGTGGCGTCGGCCGGGGCGGCCGTGGACTCGGTCTGCTCGGAGGACTTGGTCGATGCCGAGACGGCGCCGGACGCGCCCGAGGCCTGCGCGGCCTCGCGCGTGGCCAAGAGGTTCGGGTCGCCCGGGAACGTCGGGTCGTCGAGCCGCTGCGGCGTGTAGGTGTAGGGGAACGGCGTGTTCTGCACGAAATAGGTGGCTGCGTCGTTCGCGTAGGAGAGGAGCTGGTCGGCGTAGCTGCCCATGGTGTACTGGCTGCCGTCCGTCTCATCGAGCGTGAGCTGCTCGTCGTCGGAGTTGCGCAGGTCCATCGAGTTGACCCAGGCGCCGTAGGACGCGGCGAGGCCGCTCGACAGCTGGGCGCGCCAACCGCCCTCGGCGCGGGTCTCGTCGCTCGCGTGCTGGCCCATCGCCCACTCGTAGGCGGCGTCGGCGACGTCGAAGCTCGTCACCGGGCACCAAGAGGCGCTGCCCGCCACGGCGTCGGAGATCGCCTTGCCGTCGGCGTCGTGGGTCGCCGCGCCGATCTGCTCCAGATAGGGCGTATAGAGCTCGGAGTCGCCCGAGGCGCCCATGACGGCGCTCACGCCGCCGCCGGCCGAGAAGCCGAAGACGAAGACGCGCGCGGGCTCGAAGGGCAGCGACGCCGCGTTGTAGCGCAGGTAGCGCACGGCGGCCTTGAGGTCGACGACCGGCCACGGAGCGCCGCCAGGGTAGACGTCGGAGGAGCCCGACGAGCTGTCGACGCCCGCGGAGCGGCCGCGGAAGCCGGCGTACACGTAGACGCAGCCCTGCGAGAGATACGAGCCGAGGCCGCTGTACTCGTAGGCCGTCGGGCTCTGCTGCGCCGCCAGGGTGCCGGTGTTCACGGGCATGAGCACGGGGGCCGTGGCGGCGGTGAAGTTGCCGACGACGGCCTTCTGGTTGACGGTGCACTTGTAGGCGTTGCCGTTCTTCTCGCCGTCGAAGAACTTGCCGGGAACGAAGATGGCCAGGGACTCGTAGGTCTTGGTCGCGGGCTTGAGGCAGTACTTGAGGCCGAGCTGGTAGTAGCAGTCGTTCTCCTCGTCATACTTCCAGGCGCCCATGTCGATGGCGAGGTCCTTGAACTCGTTGACGTCGACGTCGGCCTTCTGCTCGCTGTCCGAGCCGGAGCCCTTGGAGTCGTCGGCCGGCTTCGAGCAGCCGGCGAGGCCCGCGGCGCCCGCCATGCCGGCAAAGGCGAGGAATTGTCTTCTGGTGAAGCCCATCGTTAACTCCTTTACTTGGACTGGCGGACGCCCTTGACCTTGGTGACCTGCTTGTCGTTGCGGCGGTCGGTGCCCCAGAACACGCAGCTGACCATGCCCGGGCCCACATGGGCGCCGATGGTCGGGCCGATGGTCGGGCGCAGGACCTCCAGGGTGTCGTCGAGGCGGCGGAGCTCGGAGGCGACGCTGAAGCCGTCGTCGGCCACGTCGGCGTCGCCCACGCCGCAGGCGTTCTGCTCGCCGTCGAGGACGTGGTTCTTGTCGTAGTAGTCGACGAGCTTGCGCAGGCCCTTCTTGCGGCCGCGCGCGACCGAGCGGATGCCCAGGGTGCCGTCGAGGTTGAAGTGGAGAAGCGCCTTGACGTCGAGCGCGTCGCCGATGACGGCCACGCCCTTGGGGAGCCTGCCGCCGCGGTGCAGGGCGTCGAGGTTGTCCACCATGAAGAGCGTGTGGACGCGGAAGCGCGCCTCCTCGGCCCAGGCCACGAGCTGCTCGGCGTTCAGGCCCTCGTCGCGCTTGTTGCAGGCCTCGTGGACAAGAAGGGTGAGGGCGGTCGAGGCGATGAGGGAGTCGACGACGTAGATGCGGACCTCCTCGTCGGGGTGCGCCTCCTTCAGGCGGTCGAGGCTCATGACGGCGCCGTTGTAGCCGCCCGAGATGCCGCTCGAGATGCAGAAGAGGACCGTCGGGACGCCCGACTCGTAGGCCGCCCGGAACGCCTCGTCGTACTCGAGCTGGGAGGGCTGCGAGGTCATGGGCGTCGCGCCGTGGCGGATGGCGTCGTAGAACTCGTGGGCCGAGCGCGACTGGAACAGGTCGTCGTCGCCGCACAGGCCGCCGTCGGGCTTGCCGGCCTCGATGTAGTGGAACGGCAGGATGGTCACGCCGCGCTCCCTCGCCTGCTCGGCGGTGAAGTCGCAGGTGGAATCGCACATAATGTTGCACTTAACGGACATTTGCTTCCTCTCGCCCGCCCTGATTGCCATGTGTGTCCATAGTATTCTAAGGCCGATACGGGCGATCAACGAGGGCGAAGGGAGCCTCTACATGTTCTGGAGACGAGAAGAGAGGCGCGGCGCGGCCGCGGCCGAGTCCATCGCCGACCTGATCCGCGAGGCCCGCGGGGGCGGCTCGCCCGACGAGGCCCCCGAGGAGCCGCCCCGCGACGCCGAGGGCCGCGCGCTCATCCGCCGCAGGTACCGCTATGTGGGCCAGGTGCAGGGCGTCGGCTTCCGCTGGACGTCGCAGCGCATCGCGGGCTCCCTCGGCATCGCCGGCTGGGTCCGCAACGAGGACGACGGCTCGGTCACGCTCGTGCTGCAGGGCACGCAGGACCAGCTCGGCGCCTTCGCGACCAAGCTCGCCGAGACCCTCTCGCGCTACGCGCGCTACACCGTGGCCGACCGCGAGGACGAGCCCGTCCGCGCGGGCGAGACGGCGTTCAAGGTCCGCTACTAAGAGCGGGAAAGACAGCCGCCCCGCGGCCCGAGGCGGCCGACGCCGCGCCGGGCGCGGGGCCGGCGCGCGACGCAACGAAAGGAACCCATGACCCTCCAGCAGCTCAGATACCTCATCGCCGTGGCCGAGTACGGCTCGATCAACGCCGCGGCGGGCAACCTCTACACCTCGCAGTCCAACGTGAGCGCCGCCATCAGCGAGCTCGAGCGCGAGCTCGGCATCGAGGTCTTCACGCGCTCGAACCGCGGCGTCACGCTCACCAACGACGGCACCGAGCTGCTCGGCTACGCGCGCCAGGTCGTCGAGCAGGCCGACCTTCTCACCACGCGCTTCAAGACCAAGGCGGCGGCGGGCGCGCGCCTGGCGGTCTCCACGCAGCACTACGCCTTCAGCCTCTCGGCGTTCGTCAACGTCGTCGAGCACTTCAAGGGAAACGAGTTCGAGTTCATCCTGCGCGAGACGACCACGGCCCAGATCATCGAGGACGTGAGCCAGTTCCGCAGCGAGGTCGGCATCCTGTACCTGGACGAGTTCAACGAGCGCGTGCTCAGGCGCGCCATGGGCGACTCGCGCGTGGAGTTCCACCCGCTCTTCTCGGCCCAGGTCCATGTGTTCGTGGGCACGGGGCACCCCCTGGCAAAACAGGAGGCCGTGCGCCTGGAGGACCTCGCGCCCTATGCGCGCTACAGCTTCGAGCAGGGGACGGTGAACTCGTTCCACTACAGCGAGGAGCCGCTCGCCTACATTCCCTGCTCGAAGAACATCCGCTACACCGACCGCGCGACCCTCACGAACCTGCTTACCAGCTACGACGGCTACACGCTCTCCACGGGCGTGCTCACCGACGAGATGCAGTCGGGCATCGTGAGCATCCCGCTCGAGGACGCGCCGGTCATGCACGTGGGCTACATCATGCACGCCGAGCGCAAGGCGACCGAGCTCGTGGAGCGCTACATCGACGAGCTCGGCCGGGTCATAGCGAGAAACCCGAGCGTCCAGGCGCAGTAACGGCAGGCGCGGGGTTCCCCGGGTTCGGAAGGCTTCCGAACCCGGGGAGGGCGCCTAGACGACGAGGCCGGCGGCACGCCCGCTTACCTGATACACCGCTGCGGGACCACGCCGAGCACGTACACCGTCTCGTCGGGCCCGGGCTCCCCCTCGCGGCGATAGAACACGTCCAGCCCGGACACCGCGACCTTAAGGGCATCGTGGCCAAAGGAATAGGCCGAGGAGGAGCCCAGCGCACGGGTACCCACCCCGGGAAACTCCGAGACCAGGGCCATCTTCTCCTTGACGGCGTCGCGCGTCGGTTTGTCGAAGGCGGCGAGGTCGGTGATGAACGAACGGGTGAAGACCATCCTAGCCATGCGACGCCGCCAAGCGGTCCGCCTCTTCGAACGCGGCGTCGATGCCGACCACGACATTGCCCGCCGCAATATCCGCCTCGCCCCTGGCCACGGAGTCCACGAGCCGGAGGCGGTACAGCTCGTCCTCGACGGCCTGGTCGACCGTGCGCTGGAGCACCTCCTCCGAGCAGAAGACGTACGCGGCCGATCCGTTCTCCGTGATGTGCACGAGATTCTCGTCGGCGAGGCCCTTGATCTCCCGCAGGTTCGTCTGCAGGGCTCGTGTGGGATAGATCTTCGCCGCCACCGATGCGCTCATTGCATGTCCCTTCGTATATGCGTTCTCACATACGAGGAAATTATAGCAAGACGGGCGCGCCGCGGGGTTCCCCGGGTTCGGAAGGCTTCCGAACCCGGGGAGGGCGCCTAGACGGCGAGGCCGGCCTCGAAGCCCTCCTGGATGCCGCGGTAGCCGTTCTTGACGCCGGCAGCGTCGCCGACCTCGATCACGCGGCAGCCGACGCCGTCGAGGGCCCCCACGAGCTCCTCGTTCCTGCGCACGCCCACGGCGATGACCACATAGTCGACCGCCTCGATGGTGAGCTCGCGGCCGTGGCGCTCGCAGACTACCTCGTGGTCGCCGATGTTCATGAGCTTTGTGGACGTGAGGACCTTGACGCCGTACTTGGCCAGTCGCTCCTTGAGATAGAGGCTCGGCGAGTGCTCGCCGTCGCGCATGATGGCGGGCATCATCTCGACGATGGAGACCTCGCAGGACTGGCCGAGAAGGTCGGCGGTCTCGGCGCCCACAAGGCCGCCGCCGATGACGACGACGCGGCCGCTGACCTGCGCCTTTCCGGAGAGCACGTCATGCGCGTAGACGACGAAGCCCTGGTCCGCGCCATGGATGAAGCCGGGCGTGAAGGGGCTCGAGCCGGTGGCCGCCACGAGCACGTCGGGGGCATAGAGGTCCACGAGCTCGCGGTCCGCGCGGGTGTTCAGCAGCACGCGGACGTTGAGCTTCTGGAGCATGTGCGCCTGCCAAGAAACGAGCGAGGTGAAGTCGGACTTGCCGGTGGGAACGGAGGCGGGCAGCCACTGGCCGCCCAGGTGGTCGGAGGCCTCGACGAGCGTGACCTTGTGGCCGCGCGCCGCGGCGACCACAGCGGCCTCGGCGCCCGAGACGCCGCCGCCCGCGACCAGCACGTTCTTCGCGTCGGCGGGGGCGACCGGCGCGAGGTCGTACTCGTCCTCCATGCCGGTGAGCGGGTTCACGAGGCAGCGGACGTTGCGGCCGGCGGCGGACTCGGCGGCGCAGCCCTGGACGCAGCCGATGCAACGGTGCGCGTCGCACAGGCGCCCCTCGCGGACCTTTCTCGGCAGCTCGGGGTCGGCGAGCGAGGCGCGCGCCATGGTGACGAGGTCGGCCTTACCGGACTCGAGGACGGCCTCGGCCACGTCGACGTCGTTGATGCGGCCCACGGCGATGACGGGCACCTGGACTGCGGACTTGATGGCGGCGGCGTTGTCAACGTAGGCCGCGGGCGGCACGCACGCCGGCGGTATGATGTGCCGGGTGGAGCAGTAGACGCCCTGCGAGACGTGGATCGCGTCGGCGCCGGCCTCCTCGACCAGGCGCGCGAGCACCTTGGATTCGCCCAGCTCAAGGCCGCCGTCGACGTACTCGTTAGCGCTCATGCGATAGATGACGGGGAAGTCGGGGCCGCAGGCCCCCTTGATGGCGCGGATGATCTCGCAGGCGAAGCGGGCGCGGTTGCGGATGCTGCCGCCGTACTCGTCGGAGCGCTTGTTGGAGAAGGGCGACGCGAAAGCGCCGACCAGGTAGCCGTGCGCGCCGTGGACCTCGACGGCGTCGAAACCGGCGCGCCGGGCGTTCGCGGCGGCGCGGGCGAAGTCCTCCACGAGCGCGTGGATCTCGTCCACCGTGAGCTCGCGCGGGGTCTCGGGCATGGACGGCTCGCGGATGGCGGAGGGGGCGACGATCTGCTCGCCCGTGACCTCGGCGCGGGTCTCTCGGCCGGCGTGGTAGATCTGCGCGGCGATGGCCCCGCCCGCGGCGTGGACGCGGCGACAGAGCTCGGCGTGGCTCTCTACCTGCGCGTCGTTGTAGAGGCCCGGCAGGCGAACAAAGCCGCCGGCGTGCGGGTTCACCACGTAGTCCTCGGTGATGATGAGGCCCCAGCCGCCGCGCGCCTTGCGCTCGTGGTAGGCGATGTACTTCTCGGTGGCGCGGCCGTCGGGCTCGCAGTAGTTCGTGACCATAGCCGGGACGACCATGCGGTTCTTGACCTCGAACGATCCGATGCGCAGCGGCTCAAAGAGCTTCTCGTATGCCATGCTTGGGGCTCCCCTCTCCTGGGTGCGGACGTTGGGAAGAAGGTATCCGCGCAGGCAGGGGCCCGTCTCCCTCATTTGAGGGACGCGGCGAGAAACCCGCGGACACGTCGACGGGCTGTGCGCACGTTGCCGGGGGGGGCGCGGCTCCAAGTGACGCCGCCACGGCGGGAAACGCGGCTCGAGGCTGGGCGGACGGCCGTTGGCGTGCAGAAAACGCAGTATAGAAGGCGCCCCTCAATCCCGCCCCAAATCGCAATCAGCTGCCGAGGAGCAGGGCACGTGCAATTATTCTTCGACTTTGCGGCAAAATCCGAGCATCCGAGGGCAGCAAGGGGCGCGCAAGCCGCGAAATCGGGCATTGAAGCCCTTTAATGGTCGTTCGAAAGCGATTTCTTGCCGCAAAGTCGAACTTTTATTGCACGGCGAGTCGACGGAGCCGCCCAGAACGCCCCCAAGTCGCCCTCGCGGCAAGTCAAGGCGCGCCCCTCTCATGCGAGCGGCCTTCCCGCCGCGTCCGTCCGGCTTCGCGCCCAAGACGGCACGAAGGCTCCCGCCCCATCCCGCGCCGCGCGGGCGCCCTACACGCTTTGCTGCAGCCCCAGAGAACAGTGGCTCAGGAGCTTCCCGACGTCGAGAACCCTCACGCTGCCGCGGGCGGTCTCGATCACGCCCTCCTTGCGAAGCACCTGAACCGAGCGCTCGAACTGCGCGCGCGAGGCCCCGACGAACCCGGCGAGCTCCGCCTGCGTGAGGGCGACGACGCCCCCGTCCGCCGCGTCGACCTTGGTCACGTAGAGGTACAGGACGTCCGCCAGCCGCGAGAGGCACGGCTCGAAGGCCTGGTTGACCGAGTCCATGAGCAGGTAGCCGATGAAGTCGCAGTTCTCGCGCAAAAGCTCGCCCGCGAAGTCGCCGTTCTCGCGGACGATTCGCTTGAGCACGGGATAGGGCATGGCGTAGACGGACAGGTCGGTGATGGCCCGCATGACCATCTCGTACTCCATCCAGTACTCGTGGAGCTCGACGCCCACGGGGAACATCGTGCCCTCGCCGAAGATGTTGAGGCACTTCTCGCCGGCGTCGTGGCGCACGGAAAGGCGGAAGAGGCCACGCCGCACGAAGAAGGCGGTGTTGTTGATGCGCCCCGGACGCGTGAGGAGCTCGCCGGCCGCGTACTCGCGCGCCTCGACCTCATAGCCGGCCACGAGGTCCTCGAACTGGCCGAGGTAGCCCGCGATGTAGAGGCTCGGGACCACGAACGACGACTGCTTGGGCATGGCACTCCCCTATCCTTCAGGGCCGCCCGGAATACGGCGCGGCGCACGGCCTTACCATAGTAATCCCCGCGGGCGCTTGCCCAGTCACCGAGGATAGGGGCGCGGCCAGGCCGTTTTCGATAGCGCACGGCAACATGGCGCGCATGGAAACCGTCGCCGTCAGCGCGGCGAACGCGCGCCTGCTGGCCGAGGGCGTCTGCGGGGCGATGTTCGCGGCGGCTGCGCGCGGCGGGGCCGGTGCAAAAACCGGGCGCGCCGCTCGGGCGCGCCCGGCCTGTGGGGCAAAGGTTGTGCGAGCGCATGAGGGCCCAAAGATCGGGCAGATTGCCCTACAGCATTGCGACGACCGCCGCAATAACCACGATGACCAAGGCAAACGGCATCAGGCAGCCGCCGCATCCGCAACCCCTGCCCGGAGGCGGGGGCGGAGGACCCCAGGGCCCTCTCCGCGGTCCGCCGAATCCGCCGGGCCCTCCGAAACCGCCAGGTCCAGGTCCGTGCATCATGTGCCTCCTTTGTCGGCAAGCAATCGGAAAACACCGCGCGTGCCCTCGTCGGGCACCCGGTTACCGGACATTCTCCCACCATGGGGCCCCGCGCTATCGTCGTGCGGGGCTTCTGGGGCTCCCGTGCCAGTAGGAAGCCGGTTCGCAGGCGCGGGAACCCTCGAGAATGTACGATTGAATCAGGAATAGCAGAGCGGCTGCCGGTATTTCCACAGTTGCCAACTGAGCAAACGCGACCGATTCCCGACGGGCCGCCCCCGTCAAGCTAAGTCGATCGCACGCTCTCGAGAGTTCGCGCTGCCGCCCGGCGCCTTTGGCCGGATACGGGCTTCCCCGGCGAATCGCGTCGAGAGACGCAAGGACCTGAGCCCGACAAAACGGGGCCCGCCGGGCACCGAAGCGCCCGACGGGCCCGAACCTACGCTGAATCACCGGCGAGAAGTTCGGCCCCGTCCTACGCCCCGTGAACGGCCTCGGCCATGGCGCGGACATAGTCGGCCACGTAGGGCACCGCTCCCTCGCCGTGCTCGGCCAGGATCTTGATGATCGCGGAGCCGACGATGGCGCCGTCGGACTTGGCGGCCATGTCCGCGGCCTGCTCGGGCGTCGAGATGCCGAAGCCCACGGCGCAGGGCACGTCGGTCGCGCTGCGCACGAGCTCAACCATGGCGGCGATGTCCGTCGTGATCTCGGAGCGCACGCCGGTGACGCCGAGCGAGCTCACGCAGTAGACGAACCCGGCCGCGTCGCTCGCGATCTCGCGGATGCGCTCATGCGAGGTCGGCGCGATGAGGCTCACGAGGTCGAGGCCTTCCGCCGCCAGCGGCTCGGCGAACTCGGGCTTCTCCTCGTGCGGCACGTCGGGCAGGATGACGCCGTCGATGCCGGCCTTCGCGGCAGCAGCGGCGAAGCGCTCGAGGCCGTAGGAGAAGAGCACGTTCGAGTAGGTCATGAAGACCATCGGGGTCTCCACGCCGCGGGCACGCAGGCGCTCGACCAGCGCGAATACATCGTCCGTGGTCACGTTGTTGGCCAGCGCGCGGATGTTGGCCTCCTGGATCACGGGGCCCTCGGCCGTGGGGTCGGAGAACGGGATGCCGAGCTCGATCAGGTCGGCGCCGGCCTCGGCCATGGCGACGACGGCCTCCTCGGTCACATCGAGCGTCGGATCGCCGCAGGTGATGAACGGGATGAAGGCCTTCTTGCGCGAGCCGTCGGCGGCGGTGAAGGCGGAAGCGATTCTACTCATGGAGGTCCTCTCCCCTGTAGCGGGCGATGGCGGCGACGTCCTTATCGCCGCGGCCGGACAGCGTGACGATGATGATCTGGTCGCTCGACATGGTCGGCGCGAGCTTGATGGCGTGCGCGACGGCGTGCGCGCTCTCGATGGCGGGGATCACGCCCTCGGTGCGGCTCAGGTACTCGAAGGCGTCGACGGCCTCGTCGTCGGTCACGGGCACGTACTCGGCGCGGCCCTCGTCGCGAAGCATCGCGTGCTCGGGGCCCACGCCCGGGTAGTCGAGACCGGCCGAGATGCTGTACACGGGCGCGATCTGGCCGTACTCGTCCTGGCAGAAGTAGCTCTTCATGCCGTGGAAGATGCCGAGCTTGCCCGTGGCCATGGTGGCCGCCGTCTCCCAGGTGTCGACGCCGCGGCCGGCCGCCTCGCAGCCGATCAGGCGCACGCCGGCGTCAGGAATGAAGTGGTAGAAGCTGCCGATGGCGTTGGAGCCGCCGCCCACGCAGGCAAGCACGGCGTCGGGGAGCTTACCCTCGGCCTCGAGGATCTGCGCGCGCGCCTCTCGGCTGATCACGGCCTGGAAGTCGCGCACGATCGTCGGGAACGGGTGCGGGCCCATGACGGAACCGAGGCAGTAGTGGGTGTCGTCGATGCGGTTGGTCCACTCGCGGAAGGTCTCGGAGACGGCGTCCTTGAGCGTGCCCGTGCCGGCCGAGACGCCCACGACCTCGGAGCCGAGCAGGCGCATGCGGTAGACGTTCAGCGCCTGGCGCTCCATGTCCTCGGTGCCCATGTAGACGCGGCACTCCATGCCGAGCAGCGCCGCCGCGGTGGCGGTGGCCACGCCGTGCTGGCCCGCGCCCGTCTCGGCGATCAGGCGGGTCTTGCCCATCTTCTTGGCAAGAAGCGCCTGGCCGAGGACGTTGTTGATCTTGTGGGCGCCCGTGTGGTTCAGGTCCTCGCGCTTAAGGTAGACCTTCGCGCCGCCGAGGTCGGCGGTCATGTTCGCGGCATAGTAGAGCAGGCTCGGGCGGCCGGCGTAGTTGTTGAGCAGGTCGGTGAGCTCGGCGTTGAACTCGGGATCGTCTTTATATCGGTCGTAGGCCTCCTCGAGCTCGATGACGGCGTTCATCAACGTCTCGGGGATGTACTGGCCCCCGTGGATGCCGAAGCGCCCGCGCGAGTTGGGGGAATTGCTCATGCTTACTCCTTTCCAGCGGCTCGCACGGCGGCGACCGCGTCGATCATTTTCTGCGCGTCCTTGGCAGGCGAGCCGTCCGCGGCGGGAGACTCGATGCCAGAGGACATGTCCACGCCGAAGGGCCGGGCGGCCGCGATGGCGGAGGCGACGTTTTCGGGCGTGAGGCCGCCCGCGAGGATGAAGGGGCGAGCCGGCCGTGTGGGTGCATCGACGGCGAGAAGCGACCAGTCGAAGGCCTCGCCCGTGCCCTGGCCGTTGTCAAGAAGCACCAGGTCGGCGGCGCTATTCTCGGCGGCGGCGAGGTCGTCGGCGGAGCGCACCTTAAAGGCCTGGATGATCCGGGCCGCGCGGCCGAGCGCCGTGGTGTCGAGAAGCTCACGCAGGCCGCGCACGTAGGCCTCGTCCTCGTGGCCGTGGAGCTGGACCGCGTCGATGGCCTCGGCGAGGACGAGGAGCTCGATCGTCTCGGGGTCCTCATCCACGAAGACGCCCACGCGCGTGATGCCGGACTCCGCCAGGGCGCACCCGAGCTCGATGGCGCGCTCCGGGGTGACGGAGCGGTGCGAGCGCGGGAAGTCGACGACGAAGCCGCAGTAGTCGGGCGCGGCCTCGAGCACGGCATCGACGTCCTCGTCGCGCCACAGGCCGCAGAGCTTCACGCGGGGACCGGCAGGGGCCGGGTCACCGGCCGCGGGCGTGGGCGCGCTCGCGGCGGCGGCAGGCGCCGCCGTGCCCTTCTCGCCAACCCCGCGCAGGTCGTCGAGCATGGCGCGCTTGTCGGGCGCGCGCATGAGCGTCTCGCCGATGAGCACGGCGTCCACGCCCGCGGTCTCCAGGCGCGCCACGTCGGCGCGCGTCTCGACGCCGGACTCGGAGACGAAGACGCGCTCGGGCCCTACCATCGGGCGCAGGTCGATGCTGCGGCCGAAGTCGACCTCGAAGGTGCGCAGGTCGCGGTTGTTCACGCCCACCACGCGGGCGCCCGCCGCGATGGCGCGCGGCACCTCCTCGGGCTCGTAGGCCTCCACGAGCGCCGTGAGGCCGAGCTCGTGCGCAAGCGAGACATAGGCCTTGAGCTGCTCGTCGTTGAGGATGCTGCAGATGAGGAGCACCGCCGCGGCGCCGATGGCGCGCGCCTGGTAGACCATGTACTCGTCCACCACGAAGTCCTTGCGCAGCACCGGGATGCCGACCGAACCCGCGATCGCGGTCAGGTACTCGTCGGCGCCCTGGAACCAGAACGGCTCGGTGAGGCAGCTGACGGCCGCGGCGCCGGCGGCCTCGTACTCCCGCGCGATGGCCACGGGGTCGAACTCGGGGCTGATCAGGCCTTTGGAGGGCGAGGCCTTCTTGACCTCGCAGATAAACGACATGCCGGGGGCGCGCAGGGCGGCCTCGAACGGGAAGGCGAAGGCGCCGTCGGGCGAGGCTGCGAGCTCGGCCGCCGCTGCCGCGCGGGCGCGCTCGGCCATCTGGGCAAGAGGGACCTCCTGCTTCTCGGCCTCGACGCGCTCGCGGGTGCGGGCGGCGATCTTCTCCAGGATGTTGCCGGCTTTGGGATCCTCGACGGGCATTACTCGTTGCTCTCCTTGACAAAGGCCTCGAGCGTGGCAGCAGCGGCGCCGTTGTCCACGACCTCGGCCGCGCGGGCGATGCCGTCGGC
The DNA here is from genome assembly GCA_030530145.1 of Coriobacteriia bacterium. GTDB lineage: Bacteria > Actinomycetota > Coriobacteriia > Coriobacteriales > Atopobiaceae > Paratractidigestivibacter. The sequence goes on from JAUMVN010000006.1 coordinate 87,376, forward strand.
GATGGACGCGACGGCTCCCGCCGCGTAGAGGGCGGCACCGGCGTTGAGCAGGGCAGCGCTGCGCTTGGGCCCGCGCTCCTCGCCGGCGAGGATGGCGCGGACGGTCGCGGCGTTCTCGGCCGGGTCGCCGCCCACGAGGTCGGCCTTCTCGCAGCGCGCAAGGCCGAAGTCCTCAGGCTTGATCACGTAGGTGCGGGTCTGCCCGTCCGCGAGCTCGCAGACCGCGGTCTCGGCGGAGAGGCTGATCTCGTCCATGCGGTCGCGCCCGAAGACCACGAGCGCGCGGCGCACGCCCAGGTTGGAGAGCACGTGTGCCACGGGCTCGACCAGGTACTCGTCGTAGACGCCCAGCAAGAAGTACTCAGGACAGGCGGGGTTGGTGAGCGGGCCCAGGATGTTGAAGACGGTGCGGATACCGAGCTCCTTGCGGATGGGGCCGACGTACTTCATGGCGGCGTGGTAGCGCTGCGCGAAGAGGAACGCCATGCCGCAGCCGGCGAGCTCGGAGGCGACCTTCTCGGGAGACTGGTCGAGGTTCACGCCGAGCGCCTCCAGGCAGTCGGCGGTGCCGCACTTGGAGCTGGCCGCGCGGTTGCCGTGCTTGGTCACGGGAACGCCCGCGGCGGCGCAGATGATGGCCGCGGTCGTGGAGATGTTGAAGGTGTTGGAGCGGTCGCCGCCCGTGCCCACGATCTCGAGGGTCTCGATGCCCGGGTGCGGCACCGGGGTGGCGAGCTCGCGCATGGCGGCCGCGCAGCCGGAGATCTCGTCGATGGTCTCGGCGGTGGAGGACTTGGTGGAGAGCGCGGCCAGGAAGGCGGCGTTCTGCGTTGGGCTCGTCTCGCCGCTCATGATCTCGTGCATGGTGGTGTAGGCCTCGTCGTAGGTGAGGTCCTCCTTCATCACGATCTTCTCGATGGCTTCCTTGATCATCGTGGTTCCTTTCTCTGGGGCGTTATGCGCTGAATTCGTTGCAAATGGCGATGAAGTTGCGAGCCATGACCTCGCCCTCGGGCGTGAGGATGGACTCGGGGTGGAACTGCACGCCGAAGGTAGGGGCGTCGACGTGCTCGACCGCCATAACCTCGCGCCGGTCGTCGGCGGTGCGCGCGGTCACGCGCAGGCAGGCGGGCAGGGTCGCCTCGTCGGCCTCGAGCGAGTGGTAGCGGGCGACCTCGACCTGCGCCGGCAGCCCGGCGAAGAGACGCGCGCCCGGCTCGACGTCGGCCATGGACGACTTGCCGTGCATGAGCTCGGCCGCGTAGGTGACGGTCCCGCCGAACGCCTCGCAGATGGCCTGGTGCCCGAGGCAGACGCCCAGGATGGGCACGCGGCCCGTGAGCTCGCGGGCGGCTTGCTCGCAGATGCCCGCGTCGGCAGGGCGTCCCGGGCCGGGGCTCAGCACGACGCCGGCGGGGGCAAGGGCGGCCAGCTCGGCCACCGTGAGCGCGTCGTTTCTCACCACGCGGATGTCCGGCTCGATGGCGCCGAGGAGCTGGTAGAGGTTGTACGAGAAGCTGTCGTAGTTGTCGATGAGGACGATCATGCGAGGCCCCCTTCCGCCGCGCGCACGGCCTCGACGACGGCGCGCGCCTTGTTCTGGCACTCCATGAACTCCTTGGCGGGCACGGAGTCGGCCACGATGCCCGCGCCCGACTGCACGCAGACCTCGCCGTTCTTCTTGTACGCCAGACGGATGCCGATGCAGGTGTCCAGGTTGCCCGAGAAGTCGAGGTAGCCGATGGCGCCGCCGTAGATGCCGCGCTTGGCGCCCTCGAGGTCGCTGATGATCTGGCAGGCGCGCAGCTTCGGCGCGCCCGAGAGCGTGCCGGCCGGCAGGATCGAGTCGATGACGTCGACGGCGTCCTTATCGGCCGCGAGCTGCCCCGTGACGGTGGAGCCGATGTGCATCACGTGCGAGAAGCGCAGCACGTTGTGGTAGCTCTCGACGTCGACCGTGCCGAGGGCGGCCACGCGGCCGATGTCGTTTCTTCCCAGGTCGACGAGCATGTTGTGCTCGGCGAGCTCCTTCTGGTCGGCAAGAAGCCCGCGCTCGAGCTCGATGTCCTCCTCGGGGGTCTTGCCGCGCGGCCGGGTTCCGGCGAGCGGGTAGGTGAAGAGCTTGCCGTCCTCGAGCTTGGCCAGGGTCTCGGGACTCGCCGCGGCCACCTCCACGTCGTCCGACGAGATGAAGGCCATATAGGGCGAGGGGTTCGTGCAGCGCAGGTAGCGGTAGACGTCGAAGAGGCTGCCCGTGGCCGGCGCGGTGATGGGGTCGGAGAGCACGACCTGGAAGATATCGCCCTCGTGGATGTGCTCCTGGGCGGTGCGGACCATCTGCTCGTAGCGGGCCTGGTCGTAGACGGGGGCCAGGTCGCGCTCGAGGCGCAGGGGCGCGAAGTCGTGCTTCTCTCCGTTTTGCAGGATGTCCTGCATGCGGTCGAGCTCGGCCACAGCGGCGGCATAGGCGGACTCGAGCGCGGCGGGCGCGGGATCGGAGACGTCGACCGAGGCCACGAGCACGACCTTCTGCCGGTAGGAGTCGAAGCAGACCACGTGATCGAAGAGCATGAGGTCCACATCGAGGAAGTCCTCGCGCCCCATGCCCTCGCGGCGCAGCGTGGGCTCGGCGTACTTGAGATAGTCATAGGCGAAGTAGCCCACGAGGCCGCCCGTGAAGGGCGGGAAGCCGGGGAGCTGCGGCGAGGCGTGCTCGGCAAGAAGCGCGCGGATGGCGTCGCCCGGGTGCTCCACGTGCTCGCGCTCCACGGCGGGCTCCGCGCCCTCGACGCCGCGCTTGACCGTGAGCTCGCCGTTCACGCAGGTGAGCTCGACCGTGGGCGCGAAGCCGAGGAAGCTGTAGCGGCCCCAGCGGCGATCGGCCTCGGCGGACTCGAAGAGGAAGCAGTGGTTGGAGGCGGCGCGCACGCGGCGCATCGCCTCGATGGTGGTGAAGGCGTCCGCCATGAGCTCGCGCTTGATGGGCGCGCGGCGGTAGCGTCCGGACGCCGCGATGCGCGCCACGTCGTCCAAAGACGGCGAGGCGTCAGCCGCTGCGCCATGCTTGACCTGTGCTTCGTTTGACATGAACCCTCCTTCGTGCGTCGTGAGGGGAGGGCATAGAAAAAGCCCATCCTCAGCCTGAATTACCTGCCAAGGACGAGCTCTAGAATGAACCCGCGGTGCCACCTTGGTTCACGGCTCGCGCCGTGCCCTTTTTGCCGGGCGCTTACACGCCCTTGGTTGCTAACGTGAACCCGCACGTCGCAGCCTACTCGGACTCGCCCCGCTCGCGCGGCGCCGGCCTTTCGGTGCGCCCTCGACGGCCCATTCGACGTCCCGCTTTCCTCCCGGCTCCCACCGCCCCGGGCTCGCTCTTCGCGCGCTGGCGCCTACTTTCCGTCTCATCGGTTTAGGTGCGCTATTCGATTGGGGTTTACTTTACGCCTTGGACGGGTGTTGCGGATCCGCGATTTTGTTACGTTTTCGCGACCTCATTTCGCCGCCGGGTGCGGGAGGAGCCGGCAAGACGGGCCGCCGGCGCGACGGGCCCGGCGGCGCCGGCGCGGGGCTAGAAGGCGCCGCCGCCCCCGCCGCCGCCGAAGCCGCCGCCCCCG